>NZ_AQQV01000003.1 GCF_002088235.1 Oceanococcus atlanticus | reverse complement strand
TCCTCCTTTAGCGAAACCCCTCAGGTGTTACACAGTTGCTGACGGCGCACAGTAGAGCATGACGGCGTCGTTGAGGTCGTGCTGCAGATTGATCGAAGGCAGCAGCGTGTTGGATTCGCGCTTGCCGGACAAGGTGTGTGCTTCGATTTTGAGCTGTGCCAGGGCCGCTGCGGTGACCGGGTCAACATCCTGTTCGGTGCCGGGTTGGTAGGCCTCCAGATTGCGGTAACCATCCTTGGTTTCGTGCACGTAGCGTGCACCGGCCGTGAGTCGCCAGTCCTGGGCGAAATGCCAGGTGCCCTGGGCGAACAGTGAGGACGAGCGCGAATCCACGGTGAACAAGCGGGCCAGATCGGCGCTGATCACAACCACCGTGTTGGCCGGGCCTGCCTGGGCCACGATGTCGATCAACTCACCCGGCAGAGCGGCGAATTCCAGCGTGCCGGTGCGCACTTTGAGATCGCCGAACTCATTGAATTCCTGTTCAGCCTGCTGATAAAAAGCACCGGCAATGAAGTCGAAGTGCTCACCGGGAGGCGAGACCCAGCGAATCTCCTGACTGAACTGGGAATAATCCTCCTGACCAATCAGGAAGATGGTGTCGACCCCGCTGGAGTCGGCATCAAACGCATCAATCTGATCGTAGGTGGTGAAACCACTGACCAGCTCCAGAGTGTGCTCGCCGATGTCGATGCGCCCATTGAGGGTGATGCTGTCATTGACCAGTTCCATGAACTCGTCTTCGTTGGTTTCGCGCATATCATCCAGGCCGGCCTGATTGTTTTCCGACTCGGTGAGAATGCCGTTGTCGACAATCTGATAGGTGCGCCCGGTGGAGTCGCGTCCACTGTGTTCGAATTTGAGGGTGAACTGCGCCTCATCCGACGGAGTCCACTGCAGCGTGCCACGCCCGGCCAGCTCCTCCAACTGTGGATCGTCACGCTGCTGCCCGCGGTTGTAGACATATCCGCCTTCATCGCGCCAGCGCAGCGCGACGCGGCCGTTGAGGGTGTCGCTCAACGGGCCGGTGGCGAAACCGCTGAGCTCACGATCTTCAAAGGGTTCGAACCAGCTCGCGCTGAGGCTGGCATCGAAGCTGTCGCGCGGCTGGCCGGAGGTCACATTCATGGCGCCGGCAATCGCGTTCTTGCCAAACAGAATACTTTGCGGGCCCTTGAGAACCTCGATGCGCTCGACATCCAGAAACGCTGCCAGGGTCAGGTGAGGGCGCCCGAGGTGAATGCCGTCGTTGTACAGGCCGACGGACATTTCAAAGCCCTGATTGGAGCCCGAGCCGACACCGCGCATGTAGATCAACGGGACCAGGCCGCCTTCGACCAGCTTGAAGTTGGGGGCGTACTCGGACAGATCGCTGAGGTTCTCAATGCCGGCATCGCGAAGCTTCTCGCCACTCAGCGCGCTGACCGAGATGGGCACGTCGGTCAGACTTTGCTCGCGCTTTTGCGCGGTGACGATGATTTCCTCCAGCACCCGGCCGCGCTGCGCCGGACGTGCGCTGGGCGTGGGTTCTTCCTCCAGGGTGATGGCGGCCGCTTCACGCTGCGGCGGCGGTGTCGGGCTGGCGGTGGCGCGCGGCTGGTTGTCAGGCGCGCCGAACAACGCATCCAGATCGTCATCGCCAGACTGGGCTGCGGCCTGGGAAAGGCCCAGTCCCAGTACCAGTCCTGACAGCCCACGCCGCCACCCGGCGGTCTCCTGTGCACCGTACATAAGTGTCTCCCCCAGAAAGCTTTGCGCCTGGTTGTGGTTATGCGCAAATCAACGGTTGTGTTCCTCGTGCGCGGATCTCTGGCTGGCCGGAGTCCGCGTTCTGCCCATGATCACGATTGCTACGGCGAATTGGTTCCCTTGCGTGCCGCACGCTGTGCTGCAGCGTGGTCCGAAAGCATGAGTTGCCGACCCGCTGCGCCCACTATGCTGTGGCGATTTCAATCATTGTGTAGGCCCTCATGTCGAAGAGCGATCAGATTCAATATGCCGTCGAAGGCGCGGTAGCGGTGATCACCCTGAATCGTCCCCAGGTGCTGAATGCGTTGACCCCGGAGCTGATCAACGATTGGCAGGCGGCGATCGAAAAAGCCAATGCGGACGATCAGGTGGGCGCGATTCTGGTGACCGGGGCGGGCAAGGCCTTTTGCGCCGGTGCCGATCTGGAAGACTGGTTTCTGCCGTTTGTGCGTGGTGAGAAGGCCTATCTGGATGAGGATCAGCGCCTTGGTGGGCTGGGCGTGGTGGGAGACTGGATCAAGCTGACCGAAGCGTCCAAACCACTGGTTGCCGCCGTGCACGGCGCGGCTATCGGTGGTGGCATCACCATGCTATTGCCGTTTGATGTGATTTACGCGGCAGACAACGCGGTGTTTGCGTTTCCGTTTGCCCAGGTCGGGATCGTGCCGGAATACTGTTCCAGCCATTTTCTGGCCGCCCGCGTGGGCCTTGGGCGGGCCAGCGAGTGGACGCTCAGCGGGCGCAAGGTCAAGGCCGATGAAGCGGAACGCAGCGGCTTGGTTAATCGGGTGGTCGCTGCTGATGCGCTACGCAGCGAAGCCTTGGCCATGGCCGAACAACTGGCCCGGGCGCCTACCCGCATGGTTCGCATGACCAAACGCCTGTTGCGACAGAACTTCGCCGAGACCGATATCGACAAGGTCTGGCAGCGTGAATCCGACACCTTGCGTGAGTGCTTCGGCAGCCAGGAGCACCATGACGCGGTCAACGCATTCCTGAACGCGCGTTCGCGCTGAGGGCTCAGCCGGTCAGGCTGGCCCACTTCATCTTGATCAGCAGCACGATGAAGTTCCAGGCGGCCTTGAGATCGTCCCAGGCCGAAGCTTGATGGCGGGCCTGCTGGCGGATGTAGTGGCGCAGGGCCTGCAGCTGCTCATCGCTGTATTCCGGGAAAACCGGCATACCGCGTGAGACCAGCCCTCCATCGCGCACGATTGCGGTAAAACCGGCCTGCGTCAGAGGAATGCCGGAGGCGCGTAGGTCCGGCGCATAGCCACCGGCAACCACACCGGATCCGTGGCAGATCGCGCAGTGGCGGAAGTACAACGCTTTGCCGGCCTCAGCCTGAGCGGGATCGATCACGAAGTCTGTGTCATCAATGGCGCTGGGGCGTGAGGGCTTTGGTGCGGCGGGCAGCGCGGCATCAGCATCCAGGCGGTAAACCAGCAGGCGGCGCGGATGATTGCGTCCGACCCAGCCATGCTGTGCGGTCAGCGAACCCATAAGCATCTGACTGCCGCCCCAGCCGGCCAGGATGGCCAGGTGCTGCTGGCCATTGACGCTGAAGCTCATCGGCGCAGCCTGGGTGCCGACCCCCATCTGATGGGTCCACAGTTCCTCGCCAGTGCGGTCGTCCATGGCAACAAAGCGGCCGTCGGCCCGGCCCTGAAACACCAAGCCACCGCGTGTGGTGATCAGCCCGCCATTGCTGAAGCCCGGCGTTTCGACCTCCCAGGCTTTGCGCTGGGTGAGCGGGTTCCAGGCCAGCACCGCGCTGCCGCCGGCGGTGGTCGGGATGTCGTCGAAAAAGCCCTTGAGTCCCATGGGGTCGTCGGCGCTCATCTTCCACTGGCGTGGATCGCGCCCTTCGTCGTTGTAGTAGCCGGCCATTTCGCGGGTCGGGATGTACATCAGGCCGGTGTCTGGCGAGTAGGCCATGGGGTGCCAGTTGTGCATCCCGGCAGAGCCGGGCCAGATCAGCGCTTCGCCGTTCTCGTAGCGGGCGCCGGGAACCTCGACCGGGCGCCCGCTGTGCAGGTCAATGCGTTCTGCCCAGGTCACCTTGCCGAGTTTTTCCGCCGAGATCAGCGCACCGTCCTCGCGGTCCAGGACATAGAAAAACCCATTCTTGGGAGCGTGCATCAGCACCTTGCGTGGAGCGCCGTCGATCTGAACATCGGCCAGGACCATGTCCATGGTCGAGTTGAAGTCCCAGCTTTCACCCGGGGTGGTCTGGTAGTGCCAGACATACTCTCCGGTGTCGGCATCCAGGGCGACCACCGAGCACAGGAACAGATTGTCACCGCCGCCGGGCGAGCGCAGTTTGTGATTCCAGGGTGAGCCGTTGCCAGTACCCAGATAGATGCGATTGAACTCCGGATCATAGGTCATGGCGTTCCACACCGTGCCGCCCCCGCCGGAGGTCCACCATTCACCGCTCCAGGTTTTGGCCGCCATCTCCATGGCCGCATTTTCAAAGCCGTCGGCCGGGTTGCCCGGAACCACATGCCAGCGCCAGCGTTGCTCCCCGGTGGCGGTGTCGTAGGCGGTTACGTAGCCGCGAACATAGCCGAAGTCGGCACCACCATGGCCAATGATGACGCTGTCGTTGAAGACCCGCGGTGCACCGGTGATGTAGCGGTTGTCGCCAGCTTCGGTGGTCAGCACCGACCAGGCCAGCTCGCCGCTTTTGGCGTCTAGCGCGATCAGGCGACCATCCTGCACGCCCACATACACACGCCCTTTCCAGTAGGCCAGACCGCGGATGCCCCAGGCCATGCGCATCTTGATCGGATCGACCTGCGGGTCGTAGCTCCACAAGGTCTGGCCACTGCTGGCGTCGATGGCGTGGACCTCGCTGTAGCCGACGGCGATGTAGATGACCCCGTCCACCGCCAAGGGCTGGGATGACACGCTCCACACCTTGTCCAGCTCGTAGGTCCAGGCCAGGCCCAGGCGCGACACGCTGTCGCGGTTGATCTCATCCAGCGGACTGTAGCGCTGTTCATCAAAGGTGCGGCCCCAGGCGGCCCAGTTGCGTCCGTCCTCGGTGTGGCTGAGTGCGGCGTTGTCGATGTCGGCCTGTGCGCTGCTCGCAAGCAGCAGGCCGAACAGCATCAAAGAGCGCAAAACGATGTGCATGAACGATTCCGGTTGGGGTTTTAGCCGAACTGCTTGCGGCGTTGGGCCAGTGCGGCCTGGACGCCATCCTCGGCCACTTTGGCGAAGAAATTGACGAAGCTGTCGCTCTGGTGAAACACCGCATCGAGCTCGGCCGCCTGGTCGCCGGAGGCGAACAGGCCCATGTTTTCGTAGAAGCGGCTGGTCGCTTGTTTGAGTATGGCCAGATTGTTGACCGGGGTGCGGGCCACATCGGCGGCCAGCTCATCCACGGTTTTGTCCAGTTCGGACAGTGCCACCACGCGGTTGACCAGACCCAGGCGTTCAGCCTCGGTGGCGCTGAAAAGCCGCGAGGTGTAGAGAAACTCGCGGGTCTTTTTCATGCCGATCAGCAAGGGCCACAGAAACACCGTTGGAGGGATGCCCAGATCACGCCCGGCCGGATGGCCGAACTTGGCGGTTTCGGCCGCCACCACCAGATCGCACATCGCGATCAGTTCACCACCGCCGGACAGGCACAGGCCCTGGACTTGGGCAATGATGGGTTTGGGGAATTTCCACATCGTCCACCAGTATTCCAGCAGACCCTTGATGTCTTCGCGGTCGCGGTCCAGGTTGAGTTTGCCGTGCAGCGCGATCGGGTTCTGCGACAGGACCCAGTCGCTGCCATCCAGGTCGTAGCCCGTGGTGAAAGCCTTTCCGTGGGCCTTGAGGACCACCACCGAGACGCTGTCGTCGTGTTTGACCGCATCCAGTGCGTCTTTCAGGTCGCGCAGGAAACTTGCACTCAGCGCGTTCATTTTGTCTTCGCGATTGAAGGTGATGGTCAACACCTTGTCGTGCTGCGCGGTCAGCAGATTGCTTGGGCTCATGGCTTTGTCGGCGTGGCTATACGCACACGTTAGAGCGCGGCTGGGGCCGGCACACCACGCATCCGGACTATGGCCAGCGGGCGTTTGGGTTGCAGCGACGGAATGAAGCGGGATGGGCGTTTCAGTGTATGAGTCCACATGTGGTGGGCTCGACTATCTTTCCCCAGGAGTACCCCATGAACAGCAAACTGGTAGCCGCGATCTTCGCCAACCTTGTTTTGAGCAGTGGTGCGGCCATGGCGCGCGGACCGCATATGGACGCTATGGATTTGAACGCCGATGGCGCGATTAGCGAGGCGGAGGTGATGCAGCTCGTGGCCAACAAAGCGCAGGCCATCGACAGCAATGGCGACGGGCTGATCAGTCTCGACGAGCTTGAGGCCATGCAGGAACGGCGCAAGGCCCGGCATATTCAACATCGGCTTGAGCGCGCTGACAGCAACGCTGACGGCAACGTCGACGTGGATGAATTTTCCGCCCAGATGGCCGCACGCATCATGCAGCGGGATCGCGATGGCGATGGCCAGCTCAGCGCCGAAGAGCTGGCGCCGCCGCGCGGAGGGCGCAAGCCGGATGCGGCACCGATCGACGAATCCTTCTAGATTGAGCGAGGTGCGCCGGCGATTTCTTTCGCCGGCGCATCGTTCACATGCGGCGCTCCGGTGCGCTTAAGTGCTTCAGCCAGCGCGCAGCGTGCCGCGAGTTTTCCAGCGGTCGAGCAGCACCACCAGTGCGGGAGCAAGCAGCACGTCGGCCAGGAAGGCCAGGGCAATACAGAACGAGGTGATCAGGCCGAAGTTGCGGACGTTGATCATGGTCCCTGCCGCGTTGACCATGAAGGCCGCAACCAGAACGATGGAGGTCACCATCAGGGCCTTGCCGGTGGTGCGCAGGGTTTCCCGCACCGCCGCGGCGGCATCACCCAGCTTGGCCCGATAGCGCTGGTAGTTGTGCATGAAATGAATGGTGTCATCCACCGCCAGGCCCAGTGCGATGCAGCCGACCAGAGTGCTGAACATGTCCAGCGGCAGGCCGAGCAGGTACATGAAGGCCAGGGTGATGATGATCGGGGCCAGGTTGGGGATCATGCTCAGCAGTCCGACCCGGACGGAGCCGACCAGCAGCATCATCAATGGGGCGATGATGGCGAAGGCAACGGTGTAGGCGCGCAGGGTGTCGGTGATGATGTAGCCCACCGTGGTGGCAAACAGCGGTGTCATCCCGGTCAGAGTTACGTTCACGTCGGTGCCCAGTTCCTCCTCGAAGATCTGGTCCAGCGATGCTAGGTAAGGCGCGTAGTGCAGGGAGTCAACAAACGGCACCTTGGCGGTGATGCGCATCATCTGGAATGGGCTGTCGACCAGATCCTTGAGATCTTCATTGCCGGAGTTTTCGAACAGCAAAAGCTCCTGCGCGATCAGTTCGCGATTGTCCGGAATGCGATAAAACGCCGGGTCATTGCCGTTCAGGGCCTGATGCAGCTCCTTGTTAATGTCGAGCAGCGAGGTGCTTGGTCCCATGCGCCCGCCTTGTAATTCGACGTGCGCGGCGCGCTGCATGGCGCGATCCACGTTGTGCAGCAGGGACGGATCATGCAGGCCATTGGTCTGGCCGCTGTCGACCACGATTTCCACGTAGGTGGCGCCGCCAAACTGCTCATTGACCAGATCCATGGAATCACGCACTTCGCTGCCCAGCGGAAACCAGTGCAGCGGGTTGTGGCTGGGGCGTAGCTGGGTGATGGCGAGCATGCATAGACCCAGCACCACGAACCAGCTGCCAGCCACGCGGCCGGGATAACGGGTCGAAAGCTCGGCGCATAGCGACAGAAAGCCTTGCAGCGGGCCGCTGGCATCGCTGCGCAGGCCTTTGTTACGAAAGCGGGTGAGGGCGATCAGCGCCGGCAGCAGGCTGAGTGAAAACACCAGCGCGCAGAGGATGCCGATCGGCGCGATGACGCCGATCTGGGCCACGGTCTGCATATCGGCGGTGATGAACGACGCCAGACCGCCAGCGGTGGTCAGTCCTGTCAGTACCACGGCCAGCCCGGAGTGGCCCAGCGCATAGCTCAGCGCTTCGCGCTTGCTGTCACCGCGGTCCAGGGCCTGAAAGAACACCGTGAAAATGTGCACCGAGTTGCCCACCCCGACAGCCAACAGCAGCGACGGCAGAATCTGGCTGGCGGTGGTCAGGGTCATGCCCAGTGTGGCCATGATGGCGAAGGTGGCGTAGACCGACAGCAAGGCCACACTGATCGGCAGTATGACCATGATCCAGCGGCGGAAGACCAGTAACAGCAACAGTGCGGTGATGCCGATACTGAGCCCGGAAAACACCGACATGTCGCGCACCAGCACGTGGGTCAGCCGTTCGGTCAGATACGAGGCGCCGGCGAAACTCACGCGCAGGTCCTCACGTTCGTAGGTTTTGCCCAGCGCCTGGATGCGCAGCACCAGGTCGAACATTTCCTGGTCGCTGATCAGCTCGGCCGGGCGGCTCGCAGCGTCCGTCTCGCCGGGCAGGCCCATGTCCTCGAAGCCGGCATCAAAATCGAAGGCATCCAGTGCAGCGGGTTCATCGTGAGCGCCACTGACCGACGCGGTATAGGCATCCGGGGTGACAATGATCAGGGTGCCGTGGCCATCGCGGCTGATGAAGTTCTCGCGGATCAGGCTGCGGTTTTCGATCAGTGTGCCGAGTGCGGCGTAATCGTCCGCGCTTTCGGGCCAGTCTTCCATCAGGTCTCTGACGATCAGTTCATCGTCGCGGCCCAGGGTCAGGCGGGCATTGATCAGACTCTCGACCTTGTTGACCTGGGGCAGTTCCTCCAGCGCCTGATGCAGCTGACGAACCGTATTCAGAACGCCGGGCTTGATCACATCAGCATCGCTGCGCAACACCACCACAATGCGGTCGTCGCGTCCGAAGGCGGTCTGAAACCATTTCAGGTTGAGGCGGGCCGGGTCATCCTCGCGCAGATAACCCTCATTCGACATGTCGGTCTGGAGGCTGGGCAGCGCGATCGACAGGCCAGCCAGTGCGGCCAGCACAACGGCCAGGATGCGTAGGGGGTGGTCGTGACAGATTTCACCCCAGCGGGCGAAGGCTGATTCGGTCACGCTGCGAAATTTTGCGAACAAGCGGCTGGCAGCCATGCGTCAGCTCCGGCCGGTTGCGAGCGCGGCCAACGTGCGACCGGTGCGTCGTCCAGACCACAGGCAGTCAGCAATGGACAAGCCTGAGACATAGTTGTTGGAGGCGACCCCGATAGCGCTGCGGCCAGCCGCGTACAGGCCTGCAATGTCCTGGCCTTGCGTGTTGCGCACGGCGCCGGTTTTTTCGTTAACCCGCAGGCCACCCAGCGTAATCGTGGGTAAGGGGAAAAGTGGGTTGTTGGCAGAAATGTTCAAGGCGGAAAAGGGTGGCTGGCTCAAAGGCTGCATGGCCTCCGGCAACTTGTTGAATGCGTCAGGCTGTTCGCCACTGGCACCCTGGTTGTAGCGCGCCACCGTGGCTTGAAGATTCCCCGCCGGGATGCCGGCTTTCCGCTCCAGCGTGGCCAGATCGGGGGCACGTTTGGCCAGCAAAATAAGAAACAGGGCGGGTATCGATTGGAAGAACCACAAGCCGTCCCGGAAAATCTGTTTCCAGGCTTGGCTACGCGTTGCCTTGTCGAGTATCAGCCAGGCTTGGCCCTCTGCGGTTTCGCACATGCGCACACCGATGCGCGCACCATAGGCGGACTCGACACAAAAGCGTTGCCCCGCAGCGTTGACGGCTACCCCCTTGATCAGCGCCTGCGGTGGATTGATAAAACGCCAGGCCGAGGCTTTGTCCATACGCCCCAGCTCGGCCCCGACACTGCGGCCCAGGCGAATGCCGCTGCCATCGCAGCCGGTCGAACCGAGCCGCATGTTGTTGGCGAATTTGGGTGCGTGCTCACGGACCATGCCGGTGTTGAAGACAAAACCGCCGGTACACAGCACCACGCCATGTCTGGCCCTGGCGCGTTGAATGATGCCGTGCTCGCGCTCCAGGGCGCGGGCCTTGAGGCGCAGCTTGTCAGCCCAGCCGGGCAGGGCCTCATGCACTTTGTCGGCTTTCTTGATCAGCTTGGCATGCTGCTGGGCAGCGCGGCTTGTGGCAGGCAGCATGACGTACTCGACGCCGATAACCCGACCGGTTTCGTCCTGAATCAGCCGATGCACCGCACATTGCTTGAGCACCGGTATCTCGAGTTGACGAACACGCTGCTCCAGCACGGCAAACAAACGTGGCCCGGACAGCCCATCGTCGGCCGTACGGTGCCCTCGTGGGGCAGGTGTGGCCACCGCGGCCGATTCCGCCAGGGCCTCGTTGCCTGAGTAGTAGAGGAATACGCCGTTGCGCGGATAGGAGGTCTTGGGGAAGGGGGCCTGTGAATCAAATCGTGCGCCCATGGATTCCAGCCAGCTGATCAGCCCTGGACTGTCGTTGCAGAACTGCTGCAAAGTCTCGTCACTGACCGCATCGTCGACCTCAAGTTTGAGGTAGTTGAACATGTTCTGCGGGCTGTCTTCGATGCCCGCACGCTGCTGCGGTGGTGTGCCACCACCGGCGTAAACGATACCGCCGCTTTTGGCCGTCGCGCCGCCATTGCCAAAGCGGTCCAGGACCAGCACGTTGGCGCCATTCTCACAAGCACTGATGGCCGTGCTGGCGCCGGCTGCGCCCAGACCCACCACCAGTACATCGCAGTGCTGATCCCACTCGCAGGCGTCGGGATCGGACAGTGTGACGGGCGCCTGTGTGGGAAGAATCGGATCTGTGTTCGAGCTCATGGCAGCGGTCTGGTGGATGGTTTGATAGGCAGCCTAGACCTGAGCTGCGGCCAGAACATGCTGCGATAGGACCAGATGGATGAACTTGTGCACCCGTTCGTGGTGATCTGAAGCATGTCTCTTGGTTTAACTCATATGGGTTGACCCAAATGGGTTAAGCGCGCATGATCACCCTCAACAACGCATTGCAGGCCCCAACATGCCTTTAAGTGAAACCGCTGACGCGGCCCCCAGTCCTGACATCGACGTACCCCAGCGGTTGATCAGTACCGCGATTGCAGAATTTGGGGCGCGAGGGACTCAGGCTGTTTCTGGTCGTGAAATTCAGCGCAAAGCCGGTGTGCTCAACGAAGCCGCTGTGCGCTATTACTTCAAAAATCGCATCGGCCTGCTGGATGCATGCCTTGTCCATATCGTGGGTGAGTTCGATCCGATCGTGGATGAAGCGTGGCTGGAACTGGCGGGGTTGAAAGAACGCCGTGTACTGAGCGTTAAAGCGGTGGTGACCGCGCTGGTGGTGGCGTTTTACACCTACTGGCAACAACACGCGGCCGGCGTCCAGTTGGTAGCACGCCTCATCCGTGAAGAGGGTGAAGTCGGCCAGGACATGTTGATTCGTCGATTCGGACATGTGATCTGGCGTTTTGAAGGCGAGTTGGCCGAGCTGATGCCGGACAAACCCGCTGCAAGCTTACGCCTGCACAGTTTCCTTGCCATCAACAACATCGTGAACGGCATGGTGGATCAAGGACTGCTGTGGCAGCTGCCGGCAACCGAGCCTGGACAAACACACTTCGAGGTGAGCCAAGAGCAGCTGGCCCAAGGTTTTATCGACTACGTCGCGGCTGGGCTCAGCGCGACTCAATAATACAAATCAGGAGACCATTCAATGAGTATCAAGCAAGGATCCCGTGCTTTGCGAGGCGTAGCCGGCGCGTTGCTGCTTGGGGCAGGTCTGGCCGCATGTGGCGGTCAGCAAAGCGAAGAGACGGCGCAATCTCCCGGTCGTGATAGCGAGCCAGGACACACCAGCCAGGATCGCGATAGCTACCCGTTCGGTGTCGCCTGTGGCTGGGAAATCGCCAGCAATATCGACACCATGAACATCGCTTTTCCAGACGAGTCGGCCAAGTACTGGGTGGCGTTGGTGCCGATGCTGCCGCAGACACGCTTGCGCATTGACGGTTATTACCCGGATGCGCGCTACTTCTCATACAACGTTTATGACGCCATTTTGCGTCCGACGGATGCGCTTGCGGATGTCGAGATTGCACCCGACGCAGGTGGCGGCAACAGCTTCGCCGACGAAAGCGCAGCCTATGGTGATGCCTACACCGCGTATGTGGAGTTTTCGCCACGACCCGAAACGCCCCAGCAAAACACGATCTATGCCGGTGAAATGGATCTGGGCTCTGTAGCCGTCCCGCAGTATGCGCTGACAGCGCTGTTCTACCGTGTCTACGTGCCCGGCGAGGGCAAGGAATTTGACGGTGGTGTTGGGCTTCCCCTGCTGACGCTGGAAACAGCCGATGGTGAGACCGAACTGTTGCCCACCGCGAACTGTGTCGAGCCGCTACTGCCAACCTTGGGCGACGCCTTGCCCAGTCTTGGCCTCAATGATCTGCTGCAGGATGTGGATGTGATCGATGATCCGTTCCTGGCGCAGCCGGGTGCGCTGCCGCTGGGGCAGCCAGAAGCCAGTACACGGGTGTTCTACGGTTTGCCTAGCACGGTGTTTAACATCCTGCGAGACTTTCTCGGTTTGCCAATACCCGATGGTGTTGAGTTTCAGCTCCCGCTGCCCGCCGGCGGTGGTTTTTTGTCGAATATCCACAACGCCTACACCACCAATCTGTTCAGTCGCAGCTATGGCAATGTGGTGATGATCCGTGCCAAGGCGCCGAGCTACCGCGACCAGCCCGGTCTGAATTTCGATGCTGAACAGGTGCGTTACTGGTCGGTGTGCCAGAACGATCTGCCCACCCAGCGCTATGTGGGTTGTGTGGCCGATTATCAGGCGCACCTTGATGAACAGGGTTATTTCACGGTTATGGTTTCAGACACCGCCGACCGCCCGGCCAATGCCGTCGCAGAAAATGCAATCGATTGGCTGCCCTGGGGGCCTTATGTTGATGCGTTGTTGATCTATCGACACATGCTGCCGCAGACGGATTTTTCGGAGGCGATACAGAACGTGCCTCAGGGCACACCACCGGCTGAGGTCATGGGTGATTACGCACCGCGCAGCGCATATTGCCAGCGTGACATTGTCGAAAGTGCGGGTGACAATCCCGCGGACATCTTTGCCGCGTGTCGGGCCTACAGCGACAACTTGTCGCGCTTGGGATTGTGAGCACCACGATCACGAGCACATCATAAAAAAAGCCCCGCACGTGGCGGGGCTTTTTGTTTTGCTTGCGATCAGCGGCGGCGTCGTGCCAGCCCCAGCATCAGCAGCATCAGCATGACAAGACCGTTGGCACCGCCGCGCGGCTCGTCGCTGGCCGGCGTGCCTGGCACGCCCGGTGTGCTGGGGGTGCCCGGGGTCGAACCGGCACCGGCAGTTTGCGGCACACCATTGCCGTTGGTTTGGCCGGCGACGCAATGGCTGACGCTGACATCATCCACGTACCAGCCGAGGTTGCCATTGCAGCCATCCTGGCCAAACTCGAAGCGGATGCGCAGGGTGTCGCCCGCACTCACACCCAGTGCCGCCAGATCGATGTGACTGACGCCCCAGCGGCTGAAGGATTCGCCTTCGTCTGAACCGGACCATGCGCCTTCGCCACCCATCGGGTTGGTGTTGCCGCCACCGGTCAGACCGGTGGGGTCGGGCACCGGGGTTGCCGCTGCCGGTTCCAGATCGGTGTTGTAGCTATTCCAGACGATGGCTTCGGCCGGAATCAGGGTGAAGTCCCCACCATTGATGCTGGCTTTGATGTTGCCGCCGTCATACCCGAATTCCGATTGCATCAAGTGGCTCATGGACAGCTTTGAGTCGTTGGCACTGACAGTGATCTGCGGGCTGTCGAGCTGGAAGCTGCCGGAGATGTCGCCGCCCGGGGTGCAGCTGCCGCCGAAAGTGTTGGCCACAAAAACGGCCTGCCCGCCACGCGCCAGAGGCAGATCACCGATCACTTCCCACTCAACCCCTTCCGAGGTATCGCCGGTCAGGTTTTCGGTGAACTCCCAGCCGCTGGGCAGCTCGCTCACACCTTCCCAGGTTTCAACGAAATCGGCGACCGGGCCTGATCCTGCCGGGCACAGGTCGGGCGTGGCGTCATCCGGCTGAAGCAAAGGCTGGTAGTCGCATTTTTCGGCAGGGTTCTGACGCATCTCGACCGACAACATGGCGGCTTCTACCGCGGCGCAGGTGCTCGCGTCGATGACGTCCGGCGAGGGTTGGCCGAGTACGTCATTCAGCGGCGTGCCGATCAGATCGGCGCAGGACTGCGCCAGTGCATCAGCATGCTGTGCGAAATTGGTGGTCGGCGTTTGGTAGTGCAGGGCGGCATGGAAATAAATGTGCGCGGCCCGCGTCATGCCGATGGCCGGGATATCAACACCATTGAAACTCTTGCCATCAACCAGCATGGCGAAGGCGTGATTGGGGACCGCAGAGTTGGTGTGCACACCACCGCCATCACCGGATTCGCAATAGTAGTTCTCGGAGGTGATGACGCTGCCTGGCGAGCCGGTGTTCAGAACCTGAATGCCGAGCAACGGCACGTTGACGCCAAAATTGTCCGGGTCCCACATGTCGCGGAGCAGGACAGCGGCGGCCGTTTCGCTCAGATCTTCACCGACAACCCAGCGGCTGCCGCCATTCTCGAAGTACTCACCCTCGGTCAGCGTTACGCCTAGCGGGCCTTCCAGGCCATTCACCAGATCGTAGACCTCGCCAAAAATATCCGAATACGATTCGTTCAGTGCACCCGACTGGTACTGGTAAATCAGGCCGTGGGTGTATTCGGTGTAGGCATGGCTCCACTCGTGGCTGACCACATCGTCGGCGTCGAAGCCCGGGCAGTAGTTGGTCGAGTCACCATTCCAGTAAGCGTTGGGGCACTGATCATTGATCAGGTAAACACTTTTCTGAACCTGCTCTTCCGGTGAGGTCACGCCGAAGTCGTAGCCTTCAAAGCCGAACAGGTTGGTGTACAGGTCGTAAGTACCGCCGGCAAAGATATACAGGTTGTCTTGCGGCAGGCGCGGTGCCCGGCTGGCCGGATCACTGGCGGTATCGCCCGTCAGCGGAACATCTGCCGGCGCCAGCGCGCTGCCCTCGGTAATGATGGGCGGCACGTCCTGGTTAGGGGTGTAAATTTCGCGGTTCTTGACGCTGTGAATTTCGTTGATGCGATTGATCAGGCCGCCATTCACGGCGTCGAAGATCAAGCGCTCGCGCACGTCGCCACGGGCGCTGCGCACAATGATTTCACGAGCCAGATAGTTCTGACCTTCGACGCGTTTGAGCACGCCGGAGCGATAGACCATGAGGCGCTCGCTCTCGATTGCAAGATCAGCGTCAGGCGCCGATTTGGCAACCTGGCGCAGCGCCGCCGCACGCTGCACCGCGGCTGAAACTTTCGGCTGAGAAGGCAGGCTGAGCAGATCTGGTATCACCGTGCCGGACACGCCATAGATGCCTTGCGGATTCATGTGCACAACCAGGCGCGAGCCGAACACCGGCAGGCCGGCGTGCTGCTGCTCAAGATGCACATGCTGATTGCCCGCGCGGTCTTCGCTGACACGCAGCAGTTTGAACTGTTCAAGCGGTGCGCTGATGTCGAGAAGCGGCCCGAACTGGGTCAGAAAGCCGAAGGCGCGATCCAGAGCCGGTGCGTTGCTCTGATCGGCCAGCAGCGGCGCTTTGGATGTGGCGCGCAGCAACTGGTAAGCGGTTGAGCGGTCCTGTTGCAGTTGCAGGGCATCGCGGGTGTTGGCCTGCAACTGTTCGAGCAGCTGGGCGGGTGTTGTGGCGGCTTGCGCCAGGCCTGCGCTTAGCAGCAACGTGCCGGCGGCCAGCAAGGGCATCTTTGTCGTCATACTCAGGTCCGATGAAAGTGTGATCGTGCGGTATCCCGGACGCTGTACTGCCGGGGTGTCCCGTGAACACGGCTAAAGCCTTAAAATGTTTCCTTTCACTTTTATCGAAATGTAGGCCCGCATCTGGATGCCGGCCTGCGCCAGGAGCGATTTGCCGTGACGCCACTTCCCGACTTGCCCAACATTGACGCAAAACATTGGCAGGATATCGACGTGGATCAACTGGTTGGCGCGGGGGTGTCGCGTGAGCCGCTTCGCATTCTGGTGCTGCATGGGTCGCTGCGCTCGCGTTCGTATTCGCGTTTTGTGGCGGAAGAGGCGGGGCGCCTGCTGAGCGCCATGGGGGCCGAGGTGCGGCACTTTTCTGCTCATGGCTTGCCACTGCCGGACGCCGAGGACGAAAGCCATCACAAAGTGCAGGAGCTGCGTGATCTGGCGATTTGGGCCGAAGGCATGGTGTGGGTCAGTCCGGAACGCCACGGCAATCTCACCGCGGTGATGAAAGCGCAGATCGACTGGTTGCCGCTGTCGATGGGCGGTATCCGTCCCACTCAGGGCAAGACACTGGCTCTGATGCAGGTTTCCGGTGGCAGTCAGAGTTTCAACGCGGTCAATCAGATGCGTGTGCTGGGGCGCTGGATGCGCATGCTGACCATACCCAATCAATCGTCGGTGCCCAAAGCCTTTAATGAGTTCGATGAGGCCGGGCGGATGCGCCTTTCGCCCTTGTATCTGCGCATCGTCGATGTGTGCGAAGAGCTGATGAAGTTCACCTGGATGAACCGCGAGCGTGCCGGCTACCTGACCAGTCGCTATTCAGAAAGGGTCGAAAGCGCTGAAGAAGTTTCACGCCGCGTCAATCAACGCAGTATCTGAAGCTTCAGCAACAGGCGAGGGCTTGTCCGTGTGAGGCGGGTTTTACTCGGCCTGAATCTTCTGCAGCGCCTGCGGGCACAGGGTGCTGCCATCCTCGCTCAGCAGCGTGCGCGCCAGCGCAGGGCGACAGAACTGGCGTACGAAATCCGCCTGTATGCGTGTAATGACTGTTTCGTGATCATCCTGCATGCCGTCAGCCGCCCAGCTGGCCAGCCGCGCCTGCTGTATGGCCATCAGCAGACGTGCTTGGTCAGTGGGGTCCGCAGGAATCAGTTCTCCGGCTTGCATGCCGTGCTCCAGTGCGGTGGTCATCAGTTTGAGCCCTTGCTCCCAAAGTGCCTGTTCGTCTGCCGTGGGTTGGGCGGCGGTGTGATACCAAGCGTGTCCTTCCTGCAGTATCAACTTCAGGTAGTCCGGATGCGACAGCTGGAAACGCAAATGTCCCTGCATCAGGCTGAGCAGACTGATGGCCGTAAAGGGCTGGCCTGACTGGAAAACCGGATGTTGCAACACCGCGCTCATCATTTCCCGGTCACGAGCGACCAAAACCGCCCGATACAACGCCTGTTTGCTCGAATAGAACTGGTAGAGCGTTGCCAGAGAGACCCCGGCCTGCTTGGCAATGGTCTGCATCTTGGTTTGATTGAAACCGTGCTCGGCAAACACCTTTTCTGATGCATCCATCACGTGCTGACGCACCAGCGCGTCCTTGGCGGCACGCAGGCTGTCGGCGCCGCGCCGGCGCCCGTTGGCGGCATTTCCTGAGGGTGCTTTGCTGTTGGCGGAAGTGCTCATGGATTGTTCCTGCTGATGCGAACGGCGCTTGACATTCGAGGAATGTATCTTTCCAATAGAAAAATATCAATTACTCAAACCGAATATTAATTACGGGTTGGTGGGGAGAGGGGATGCATTCGAGCTACGACTATATTGTTGTGGGTGGTGGATCCGCCGGTTGCATCGTGGCAGCGCGTCTGGCTGAAGGTGGTCATACGGTGCTGCTGCTGGAAGCCGGTGGCCCCGCACGGCAATACCCGGAAACCCTGCGTGATGACGGTTTCAAAGATGCCTTCGCCAATGAGGGCGCCATGTGGCACCGCATGAGCACGCCCCAGGCGGGTTGTGGCGGGCGCGCGCTGTTCGCCGGGAGTGGTCGTGTCATCGGTGGCAGTGGGGCGGTCAACGGCATGGTCTACACGCGTGGCGATGTGCGCGATTACCGGGCCTGGCCGACAGGCTGGCAGTGGCAGGATCTGCAGGACAGCTTTACTGCGGTTGAGGCCAGGCTGGGCATTCGAAGTCGCAAGCCCACACCGTTCGCGCAACGTTTTTTAGATGCAGCAGTTGCGGCTGGGTTTGAGCGTAAAGACGGTATGAACGATGGCGATCTGGCGGGGGTCGTCGGGTGCAACGACATGAACTTTGCCGGCTCGTCGCGGCGCAGTTCCTACAGCGCCTATTTGCATGATCACAAGCCCCCGGGTCTGGACATCGCGTACCACGCCACGGTGCGCAAAATAGGCTTCCGGCAACGACGTGCAGTGAGCGTTGAGTACCGCCAGAACGGGCGCAATCAACATGCCCGGGCAGGTGCTGAAATCGTGCTCTGCGCCGGGGCGCTGGAAACCCCGCGCTTGCTGATGCTTTCTGGCGTTGGTCCACGTGCACAGCTTGCCCGTCACGGTATTGATTGTGTTTTGGATGCGCCGGGTGTCGGGCAGCACCTGCAAGACCATCCAAATGTGTGCCTGTTCTACCGTGCCAAAGCGCTGGTCGATTTCAAATATCCGCAGTTGTACGGCTTTGATGCCGCCTTGCGAGAACCATCGCAACCCCGTGGCGAAGCACCGGATACCTGTTTTGTGTGCTACGCCGCGCCGCCATCGATGATGCATTCGACCTTGCGAATGGCACCCATACTGGCTTTGCCGGGGCGCTTGCATGCCGTTCGACCATTGCGCCTGCTGCTGCGGGCCTTGATTCGGCTGATCTTTCTGTTGCCGCCCATGAGGTCGTTTATGTCCGGTGTGTTTGGCATCGTGGTCATTCTGGGCAAGCCCGAGGCGCGTGGGCGGATTACATTGCGCAGCGCCGATCCGGACGCGCCGGCGGACATCGACCTGGGGTATTTCACCGCGCCCCGCGATCGTCTGCGAATGGAGGCGGGGATCAGAAAAGCTCGCAGCATTGCCGCGCAGCCGGCGTTGCAGGCGCTTGGAGTGAAGCCGCTGTCAGCGGGCGCCAAGCCGATTGACGGTAAGCCGCTTTGGGCCTGGATTCACAAGGCAGCGATGACAACCTTCCATTTTTGCGGCAGTTGCCGCATGGGCACCGATGCGCTCAGTCCGGTTGATCCTGAGCTGCGTGTGAAAGGGCTCGAAAACCTGCGTATTGCCGATGCGTCGGTGATACCGGAAATACCCGTTTCAGCCCTGAATGCGCCAAGCATGGTGATTGGCTATTGCGCGGCTGATTTGATCTTGCGGCAAAGCAACCGCGGCGCCGCCAAAGCTCACCTTGGAGAAGTTGCATGAGCGTCGTAACGCCCTTGCCCGAGCACGCCAAAGCGGCCGGCGTGATTGAGTGTATCAACCCGGCAACGGGGGCCACCCTGGGGCAGGTGCCCGTGGCCACGGTTGAGGACGTGCGCCATGCGGTGGAGCGTGCGCGCGTGGCCCAGCGCGCTTGGGCTGACACCAGTTTCGCCAAGCGTCGTGCGGTGTTGAGGCGTTTGCTTGAGACCATCGTGATGCAGCGTGATGCGATCTGCAAAGCGGTGGTCGAAGACAGTGGAAAAACCTTTGAAAACGCCTTGCTGGGCGAGGTGATGCCGGTGTGCAACAAGATTCGCTGGCTGATCAAGCATGGCGAGAAGCACCTCAAGACCGAGCGGGTGCCATCCGGCATGCTGATGCATAAGAAGGGCCGCATTGAATACCGGCCGCTGGGTGTAGTGGCGTGCATTGTGCCGTGGAATTACCCCTTCCAAAACATCTTTGCATCGTTTGTCGCGCCTTTGATGGCGGGCAATGCCGTGGTGATCAAGGCATCCGAGGCGGTGGCCTGGTCAACCCGCTACTTCCAGCAGTTGATCGACCAGGTGTTGACCCAGGAAGGCATCGCGACCGACACCGTGCAGATCCTCAACGGCTATGGTGAAACCGGGGCAGCCCTGGTTCGTGCCCGGGTGCAGAAAATCCTGTTTATCGGTTCCGTAGGCAACGGCCGACGCATCATTGAGGGGAGTGCGCAACATCTGACGCCGGTGGTGATGGAGCTGGGCGGCAAGGATCCGATGATTGTTTGTGATGATGCGCACCTGGAGCATGCTGTGCATTCGGCCTTGGGGGGCTGCTTCATCAATCTCGGTCAGAACTGCATCGCATCGGAACGCATCATCGTTGAGGCTGGCATCTACGATCGCTTCGTCAGCGCGATGCACACACAGGTTGCTGCACTACGCCAGGGTCCACCGGCTCAGCCTGGGGCTGTAGAGGTTGGTGCCATCAACACTGCGCAGCAAATGGCGGTGATTGACGACCTGGTCCGGGATGCGCTGGCCCAGGGCGCGCGCGCTTTGGTTGGTGGCGTTAAACCGCAGGGCACTGGCCAGTATTACCCGCCAACGCTGCTGGTTGATGTCACCGCCGACATGCGCATTGCCAACGAGGAAGTGTTTGGACCGGTCATGCTGATCATGAAGGTGGCCAACGACGAAGAGGCAGTGGCGCTGGCCAACAGCACAGATTTTGGCTTGCAGTCCTCGGTGCTCAGCGGCAGTACGGCGCGGGCCGAGCGCATTGCCGCGCAGCTCGAAGCCGGGGCCAGCTGCATCAATGATTTTGGTCTGTGTTATCTCAACCAGGATTTGCCGTTCGGCGGTGTGAAGTATTCCGGTTTTGGGCGCATGAACGGGCGTGATGGCTTGCGCGCATATACCAATCCCAAAGCCGTGCTGAGCGACCGTTTGCCGCTGCGCATTCCGCCTAAGCTGTACCCGGTCAGCATCGCTGGCTTTGCCAAGGCGGATGCATCGATAGAGTTGATGTTTGGTCGTGGTCCGGGTGTCAGATTTAGGGCCTTGCTGAGGTTGCTCAAAGTGTCGTTGCTCGGGGCGCGCTCATGAGCACGACGTTCTGGATCGCGCTTGCCGTCATGTTTGCCGTTATCGGAGGCCTGCAATATTGGCTGGACTGGGCGGTGGTCTCTAGCCGTTACAGCAGATACCGCCTGCGTACGCCCGGCGCAAGCTATTTGGGACCGCAGAACAAATGGTTGAACGTGTTTCTCAACAACATCCTCGCGCTGAGCATTCTTGCGGCGTTTCTGTACCACTTTGGCGAGCGCATTCTTTATCCGCAGTGGCCCGGCGTGGCGCACTTCTTTGGTGAGACCTTCGCCGTACTCTTGCTTTACGACTTGGCCTACTACTTCTTCCATCGGGGCATGCACCACCCGCGGTTGATGAAGTACGTGCATGGCATGCACCACAAGGTTCGCTTCCCGGTGGCCAGTGAAAGTGTATTTCTGAACCCATTCGAGCAGATGGGGGCATTTGTTCTGCTGCTGGGTGCGGTGCTGCTGCTCGGGCCGATCAGTGAAGCCTCTTTCCTGTGCATGTTCTTTCTCTATTCGTCGATCAACGTGATCGTGCATTCCAATCTGGTTTTTCCGCATCCCGCATTTCGACTGTTCAATTTCTGGGTGGAAAAGCACGACGTCCATCACGACAAGTTTCGTTACAACTACGCCTCGATATTTCCGTTCTGGGATCAGGCGTTCGGTACGTCCAAATAATCAGAGGAGACCAACATGGACAAGCGCAAGATACTGATCACTGGGGGCCAGGGCTTTGTCGGTAAGGCTCTGGTGGACGAGTTCGCCGACGCGGGGCACGAGGTCATCTGTGCTGACATCGTTGACCAGCCCTTCCGTGAGGATGTGTGTTTCATCAAGCTCGATATCCGCGATGCGCAGGCCGTACTTCATGCCTGTGAAGGGTTGGATAGCATCATTCACAACGCCTCGTTGGTGCACACCAAGAACAATCGGGTTGAAGATGTCTGGGCGGTCAATCTGACAGGTACCGAAAACCTGCTCGCGGCTTGTACGGCGCATGCTATCGAGCGTTTTGTCTATATCAGTTCGGCCAGTGCGGTGTACGAGGGCGAAGATATCGAGAACGGTGACGAAACTCTGGGGTATTCACAGATTTCTCAAGCGCCCTACGCGGACAGCAAAATTGCGGCGGAGAAAAAAGTCATCGCGTTCAGCGGTGAGGGTATTACTCAGTGTTGCGCCATTCGACCCCATGTGGTTTTTGGTGCCGGCGACAACCGTTTTGTGCCGGCGATACTGAGCAAGGCTCAGCAGGGCAAGCTGACGCGCTGTGTCGGCAATCGCGACAAACTTTCGGACTTCACTTATATCAGCAACCTGACCGACGCGGTGCTCGCGGCTGAACAGCGTGTTAAGCCCGGTGGTGTGGCCTGCGGTCAGATTTACTTCATCACCAACGGGGAGCCGAAAGCCTTTTTTGACTTTGTCGACATGCTTCTGATGGAGGCTGGCTACCCAACCATCAAGGGCAAGGTGCCTTTCTGGCTGGCCTACGGCGTTGCTGCGCTGGCGGAGGGCATCGATACCCTCAAAGGTGGAACCCTGAATGCAGAAGACGGCATGACGCGTTTCGCCATTCGCTACATGGTTACGCATCACTACTACAGCATCGAAAAGGCCAAGCGTGAGCTCGATTGGCAGCCCAGGGTTGATCTCGCAGAGGGGCTGCGCCTGACGGTTGAAACGCTTAAGCAGCGTCATTCACCACTGCTGCCGAAAGTACCCCAGCAGGCGGCGTAAACGCGTCCTGCGAACAGCCAGATGCCTGCTGCGCTCAGCGTTTGCTGATCAAGGCAATGTCAATGCCGGATTCGAATGGAAAGTTGCGGGTCAGGGTGACCTCGTGGCTGGCCGACAAGGCGATTTTGCCCGTCACAAAGCAGCGTTTGCGCGAGCGGTATTTTTAGGTGTTCCATAAGTGCATGATTGAAAAGCATTTTTATAATGCCTCTTGCGCTTGGTTAGGCTCATGCCTATACTTCTTTGGCTCTGGTGCGGGGTGGAGCAGCCAGGCAGCTCGTCGGGCTCATAACCCGAAGGTCGCAGGTTCGAATCCTGCCCCCGCTACCAAACATTTGGAGGAATTTTGCGGCCCCAGTTTTGGGGCTTTTTTATTGCTGGAGTACGCGGATCAGCTTCAGGCCACATCTCAAAAATGTGCGTCATGTAGTTGGTTTTCAAGGAGTTTTCTTGTAGCTAAGCAAGGCGGAAAATGCGCGGTTTAATCGACAATTTGCAACAGATGTTAGAGCCGGCGGTGGCTGGGCTTGGCTATGATCTTTTGTGTGTCGAGCTACAAGGAACCGGCACCGATGCCGTGCTGCGTATTTACATCGATTCAGCACAGGGCATTGGCGTGGAAGATTGCGCCAAAGTCAGTCGCGAAGTCAGCGCTTTGTTGGATGTCGATGATCCCATTGAGAGTGCTTATCGGCTGGAGGTCTCCTCTCCAGGGCTCGATCGTCCGCTCGTAAAAACTCAGCATTTTGTGGAATTCCTCGGCCGCGAGGCCAAGTTGAAGTTGCGTATACCTTTTGAAGGGCGGCGTAACTTTCGCGGCAAGCTCCTTGAGTGCGACGGCGAAACCGTTGCGATCGAGGTCGACCAAGAACGATTTGATGTGCCATTTGCTGACATTGAACGAGCGCGGCTCGTTCCGGTGTTTGACTGACATTGTGGAGCCGGATGCATGAGTAAGAACATTTTGCTCGTGGTGGACGCTGTTTCTAACGAGAAAGGCGTTGAGCCCGAGATCATTTTCGGGGCGCTTGAAGCGGCTCTGGCCTCGGCGGCCCGCAAGAAGTATGGCGAGGATTGGGATATCCGCGTGGCCATCGATCGCAAGACCGGTGAATACGAGAGTTTCCGCCGCTGGACCGTGCTGGCCGACGACGACGAAGAGTTCGAATCCGAAGAGCGTCATATCTTTCTGACGGATGCGCAGGAGAAGGACGCTGCCCTGGAAGTGGGCTCGGTGATCGAAGAGCCGGTGGAATCGGTCGAGTACGGCCGTATTTCAGCCCAGGCGGCCAAACAGGTGATCGTGCAGAAAGTGCGTGAAGCCGAGCGTGCCCAGGTTGTTGAAGCCTATGAAGGGCGTATGGGCGAGCTGCTCTCCGGTATCGTCAAGCGGGTTGAGCGCGGCAACGTGATTCTGGATCTGGGTGGCAACGCCGAGGCGATCATTCCGCGTGAATGGCAGATTCCGCGCCAGCCTCTGCGGCCGGGTGATCGTATCCGCGGCTACCTTAAGGAAGTGCGTCCCGAAGCGCGTGGCCCGCAGCTGTTCCTGTCGCGCAGCGCGCCGGAAATGCTGATTGAATTGTTCAAGCTGGAAGTGCCGGAAATCGGCCAGGGCTTGATCGAGCTCAAGGGCGCGGCACGTGATCCGGGTTCGCGCGCCAAGATTGCGGTCCAGGCCAAGGACAAACGCATTGATCCGGTTGGTGCTTGTGTCGGAATGCGGGGCTCGCGGGTACAGAGCGTGTCCAACGAACTGGCTGGTGAACGCGTCGACATCGTGCTGTGGGATGAAAATCCGGCTCAGTTCGTAATCAATGCCATGGCGCCGGCTGATGTTGAATCGATCATCGTCGATGAAGACACCGGCAGCATGGACATTGCGGTGGCCGAGGAAAAGTTGGCCCAAGCTATTGGGCGTGGCGGTCAGAACGTGCGCCTGGCGTCCGAGCTGACCGGCTGGACGCTCAATGTGATGACTTCGGACGAGATCAACCAACGCCAGGAAGAAGAGTCCGGCAAGGTGCTGGAAGTCTTCATGGAGCAGCTTGATGTCGATGAAGAGGTGGCCTCCATCCTGGTCCAGGAAGGCTTCACCACGCTCGACGAAGTGGCTTACGTGCCGACCGAAGAGCTGTTGCAGATTGAAGAATTTGACGAAGATATTGTCGAAGAGCTGCGCAATCGTGCACGCGATGCCCTGTTAACCAAGGCCATCGTCAGCGCCGATCGAGGCGGTGCACCGGAACCTTCCGAAGATTTGCTGTCGCTGGACGGCATGACGCCCGAGCTGGCTGATGAACTGGCCCGCAACGGTGCGCCGACGCGTGAAGATCTGGCGGAAATGGGGACCGACGAGATTGTCGGCCTGGGCGGTCTGGACGAAGAACAGGCCGGCAAACTCATCATGGCAGCGCGAGCCCACTGGTTCGCCGAGGCCGAAGACACAGATACGGGAGAGTCATCGTAATGGCGGTAACGACCGTTCGAGAACTCGCAGAACAGACCAAGATGCCGGTCGAGCGTTTGCTTGCCCAGTTGGGTGATGCAGGCGTGAATGTGGCCGATGCGGATGCGCCGATCAGTGCGGATGAGAAGAAGCAGTGGTTGGAACACCTGCAAGGCAAGCCTAAGAAGGGTTCGCTTGGGCTGGGTGGCAGCAAGAAAATCTCGCTCAAACGCAAAGAGCAGACCGAGTTGAAAGTTGCCGGTGCGCGCGGTGCGCGGGCCAAGACAATCAACGTCGAAGTGCGCAAGAAGCGCACCATTGTTCGTCCGGAAGCTGATGAGCCGCTCGAAGAAGTGATCGAGAGCGTGGAAACAGAGGAGGATGTGGTTGAAGTGACGGCTGCAGAGCCGGTTGCTGAGGCTGCGCCTGAGCCGGAAGCAAAAGCGGACACGGTTGAAGAGGTGGTGGCCGAGGCCCCGCCTGCAGCCGAGGTTGAGCCGGAGCCTGAGGTTGAGGTTGCACCTGAGCCGGAACTAGAGCCTGAGGTTGAGGTTGCGCCCGAGCCGGAACCGGAGCCTGAACCCGAGCCGGCAGCTGAGCCCGAGCCGAAAGCAGAGCCTGAGCCTGTTGAAGCGCCGGTGGCTGAAGCCCCTGCGGCTGAAGCGCCGTCAAAACCCGAGCCGGCCGCAGCCGCCAGTGGTGAGCGCGACAGCGCTGAACCGGAGCATCTGCGCACGGAAATTTCCGATCTGCGTCGCCGCGTGCTGGAAAACCTGCGCCGTGCGCAGGAGCAGGAAGGCGATCTGGCCCGTTCGCGTGAAGAGCGTGAGAAGGCCGAGCGTGAAGCCCGCGAGAAGGAAGCACGCAAGAAGACTCGGCGCAAAGGCAAGACCGAACAGCTGCACGTGGCCGAGAACAAGCGCGGCAAACGGCGCAAGAAAGGTGCGACCGGTGGTCGCGGCGCGGTCAAGGTGGACACCCAGCACGGGTTTGAGCGGCCTACGGCGCCGGTCATCCGTGACGTGGAAATTCCGGACTCGATCACCGTGGGTGATCTGGCCCAGCGCATGGCCGTCAAGGCTTCCGAACTGATCAAGATTCTGATGGGCATGGGCATGATGTCCACCATCAATGAAAGCCTGGATCAGGACACCGCCCAGTTGGTGGTCGAGGAAATGGGTCACAAAGCCATTCCGGTCGGCGCCAAGGACGAAGAGGAAAACCTGCTCAAGGAAGTCCGCGAAGTCGATGTGGACGCCCTGGACAGCGAATCGCGTCCGCCTGTGGTGACGATCATGGGTCACGTTGACCATGGTAAGACCACCTTGCTCGACTACATCCGTAAAGCCCGTGTGGCCGCGGGTGAGGCTGGCGGCATTACCCAGCACATTGGCGCCTATCAGGTGCAGGCGGATTCCGGTCTGGTGACCTTCCTGGATACCCCGGGTCACGCCGCCTTTACGGCGATGCGTGCACGTGGTGCCGCGGTTACCGATATCGTGATTCTGGTTGTGGCCGCGGATGACGGTGTCATGCCGCAGACCGAAGAGGCGGTGCAGCATGCGCGTGCCGGCAATGTGCCGATCGTGGTTGCGATCACCAAGTCGGACAAGGAAAACGCGGATCCGGATCGGGTCAAGAACGAACTGGCCAAGTTGGAACTGATCCCCGAAGACTGGGGCGGTGACACGCAGTTCATACCGGTCTCCGGTATGACCGGGCAGGGTGTGGATGAGCTGCTTGAAGCACTGGTCCTGCAGTCCGAGATTCTTGAGCTGAAGGCGCCGAAAACCGGGCCGGCCGCTGGTGTGGTCATCGAGTCCAGCCTGGAACGCGGACGCGGTCCGGTTGCCACGGTGCTGGTGCGCACCGGTACGCTGCACAAAGGTGATGTGGTTCTGGCCGGTCAGCATTTCGGTCGTGTCCGCGCCATGTTTGATGAAGATGGCAAGCCGGTGAAAGAAGCGGGGCCGAGTTGCCCGGTTCAGGTCCTGGGCCTGAGCGGTACGCCGGAAGCCGGTGATGACGCCATCGCCGTGACCGACGAGCGCAAGGCCAAGGAACTGGCTTCGGTGCGTGAAGCCAAGGCCCGTGATGCACGTGCCAAGGCGCGTGACCGTCGCCTCGGTGACTGGGCCAGCAGCATGGGCGACGACAAACGCGAACTGCCGGTGCTGCTCAAATGTGACGTGCGTGGCAGTGCTGAGGCCCTGGCCGATGCGTTGGTCAAAATGTCCAACGATGAGGTCGAGATCAAGGTCGTGGCCAATGGCGTGGGCGGCATCTCCGAGTCCGACGTGGACCTGGCGACCGCATCCAAAGCCATGATCATCGGTTTCAACACGCGTGCTGACGGCGTGGCTCGTCGCAAGGCGCAGGAAGCCGGGCTGGAACTGCGTTATTACAGCGTCATCTATGATGTGATCAATGACGTACGTGATGCAGCGTCGGGCCTGCTCGGTACCGATACGGCCGAGAAGATCGTGGGTGTTGCTGCGGTGCGCAGCGTGTTCCGTTCGTCGGCCTTCGGTGCGGTTGCAGGCTGTCTGGTCGAGGAAGGCACGGTGCGCCGTGGTTTGCCGATCCGCGTGCTGCGTGACAACGTGGTGATCTACGAGGGCGAGCTGGAATCCTTGCGTCGCCACAAGGACGACGTGAACAAGGTCGAGGCCGGTACCGAGTGTGGTATCGCGGTCAAGAACTACGACGACGTGCGTGAGAACGACCGCATTGAGGTCTACGAACGCGTGGAAGTCCAGCGTACCTTGGAAGCAGCGGACTAGGGCGCGGAGCGCAGCTTGGAATTTTCCCGTACCCACCGTGTGGCCGGCGAGATCCGCAAGGTTCTCGCCGAGCTGATCCAGCAGTTGTCGGACCCGCGCATCGGCATGGTCAGCATCACCGATGTTGAAGTGACCCGCGATCTGGCCCATGCACGCATTTATGTCAGCGTGCTGGAGTTGGCTGGTTCGGATACCAAGACCAGTGTCGAAGTGCTCAATCGCGCGGCCGGCATGTTGCGCCACGAGCTGGGGCGACAGATTCGCTTTCGGGTGTTGCCCAATCTGCGTTTCATGGCCGACGAGACCAGCCGCAAGGCCGTCGACATGGATGCGACGATTCGCGCGGCGCGCGAACAGGATAAAGCTGCGGCTCATCGTCGCGGCGACGACGAGAGCTGATGGGGCGGCGCCGCAAGGGTCGCGCAGTTCACGGCATCCTGCTTCTCGACAAGCCCACAGGCGGCTCGTCCAATCAGGTTCTGCAGCGTGTGCGCTGGTTGTTCGGGGCGGCCAAAGCGGGCCACACCGGCAGTCTGGACCCGCTGGCCACCGGCATGCTGCCCATCTGTTTGGGTGAGGCCACCAAGTTGTCCGCGCAGTTGCTGGACGCCGACAAGACCTACATCGTACGTATGCAGTTGGGCGTTGCCACGGACACCGCCGATGCCGATGGTGAGGTCATTCGTCGGGCCGAGTTCGGTCACGTCAACGCCGAGCTGCTGGGCGAAGTCCTGAACCGGTTTCGTGGCGATATCGAACAGATTCCGCCGATGTACTCGGCGCTCAAGTACGACGGCAAACGTCTCTATGAACTGGCACGTCAGGGCCAGGAAGTTGAGCGCCCGCCGCGGCCGGTGACCATTCATGGCCTGGAACTGCTGGGTTGCACGGCCGACACTGCGGATTTGCGCGTGCACTGCTCCAAGGGCACCTACATCCGTACGCTGGTCGAAGATATTGCCGCAGCCATGAACACCTGTGCGCACGTGGCCAGTCTGCGCCGTGTGCAGGTCGGGCCTTTTGATCAGGCTATGATCACCCTGGATGAACTTGACGCACGCCGCGAGGACGGCGGGCCCGAAGCGCTGGATGCGTTGCTGCTGCCATGCGAAACCGCGCTGGCCGGCTGGCCAGAGGTCAGCCTGGATGCGAACAGCGTGTTTTACTTCCGCCGCGGTCAGCCCATCCAGGTGCGCGGTGCGCCCACCCAGGGCTTGGTGGCGGCTTACGGGCCGGAGCGTACACTGCTTGGATTGGCCCGAATTGACGACGATGGGCGTGTCGCACCCAAGCGTTTGCTTGAGTTCAGCCCTCAAGCTCTCTAAACTACCGAATCTTTTTTGGCCCGCATGCCTTCGGCACGCGGTTTTTTATATCAGGAGTTTTGCCACATGGCTTTGTCGAACGCTCAGAAGAGCGACGTCATCAAAGAATATCAGCGTGCTGGATCTGATACCGGTTCGCCTGAAGTGCAGGTTGCGCTTTTGACCACCCGTATCAACGGTCTGAGTGCACACTTTGAAAGCAACAAAGGTGATCATCATTCACGCCGCGGTCTGTTGCGCATGGTCAATCAGCGCCGCAAGTTGCTTGATTATCTCAAGCGTAAAGATGCCGCCAGGTATCAGGATTTGATTGCCCGGCTCGGTCTGCGCCGCTAAGCGGACCGATCAGCCCCCGCATATGCGGGGGCTTTGTATTTGTAGGAATGGAAAAGAAGATAGTGACACCCGTAAGAAAAGAGTTTCAGTTCGGCGACCAAACGGTCGTATTGGAGACCTCACAGATTGCTCGTCAGGCATCTGGTGCGGTCAAAGTCAGCATTGGCGACACCGTGGTGCTGGTCACCGCCGTGGCGCGCAAGGAAGCCAATCCCGGTCAGGGGTTCTTCCCGCTCACGGTGAATTACCAGGAGCGCTTCTACGCTGGCGGTCGTATTCCCGGCGGTTTCTTCAAGCGTGAAGGACGTCCGACCGAAAAGGAAACATTGACCTCGCGTCTGATCGATCGTCCGATCCGCCCGCTGTTTCCCAAGGGTTTCCTCAATGAGGTTCAGGTCATCGCCACGGTGATGTCCATCGATCCTCAGATTGATCCGGACATTCCGGCCATGATCGGCGCCTCGGCCGCATTGGCGCTGTCCGGCGCACCGTTTGCCGGCCCGATTGGCGCCGCGCGCGTTGGTTACCGTGACGGTCAGTATCTGCTTAACCCGACCGCTGCCGATCTCAAGACCTCGGCTCTGGATCTGGTTGTGGCCGGCACCGCTGACGCCATCTTGATGGTTGAATCGGAAGCCCAGGAGCTGTCCGAAGAGGTCATGCTGGGCGCCGTGCTGTTCGGCCACGAGCAGATGCAGTCGACCATCGCCACGATCAACGAGCTGACCGCCGAAGCGGGCAAGCCGAAGTGGGAGTGGAGTGCGCCGGAAGAGAATCTGAGCCTGCGTGAGCAGGTTAAGGCTGCGGCTGAAGCCGGTCTGACCGAAGCCTACACGGTGGCGGACAAGCTGGAACGTCAAAACCGCGTGGGCGACGTGCGCGATCAGGTTGTGGCCCAGCTGTGTGCCGCTGAAGACGGCGCCGACGAAGGCGACGTCAAGGGTGAGTTTGCACGTCTGGAGAAATCCATCGTGCGCAATCGCATCCTTGATGGCATGCCGCGTATCGACGGGCGTGATACCCGCACCGTACGTGGTTTGGATATCCAGGTTGGCGTGTTGCCGCGCACCCACGGTTCGGCCCTGTTCACGCGTGGTGAAACCCAGGCCCTGGTGACCACCACCTTGGGTACCGGTCGTGACAGCCAGATCATTGATGCGATTGAAGGCGAATACAAAGAATCCTTCATGCTGCATTACAACTTCCCACCGTACAGTGTTGGTGAAGCGGGCTTCATGGGTGGTCCCAAGCGTCGCGAAATCGGCCATGGCCGTCTGGCCAAGCGTGGTGTCGCTGCGGTTATGCCGGATCTGGAAAATGAATTCCCCTACGTTGTGCGCGTGGTTTCGGAAATCACCGAATCCAACGGTTCCAGCTCGATGGCCAGCGTGTGCGGCTCCTCGCTGGCACTGATGGATGCCGGCGTGCCGATCAAAGCACCGGTTGCCGGCGTGGCCATGGGGCTGATCAAGGACGACAGTCGGTTCGCCGTGCTGACCGATATCCTGGGTGATGAAGATCATCTGGGCGACATGGACTTCAAGGTTGCCGGTACCAATGATGGCGTGACTGCGCTGCAGATGGATATCAAGATCACCGGCATCACCAAGGAGATCATGGAACAGGCACTGGGCCAGGCTAACGAAGCGCGTCTGCACATCCTCAAGCAGATGAACGAAGTGATCGCCGAGCCGCGTCAGCAGATGTCTGAGTGGGCGCCGCGTATCACCACCATCAAGATCAACCCGGATCGTATCCGTGACGTGATCGGCAAGGGTGGCGCAACGATTCGCAGCATTACCGAAGAAACCGGCACCACCATCGATATCGATGATGATGGCACGATCAAGATCGCGGCCGTTGATAAGGCGCAGGCTGATGCAGCCATCAAGCGTATCGACGAGCTGACCAAGGACGTTGAAGTCGGTGCGATCTACGACGGCAAGGTTGTCCGCATCATGGACTTCGGCGCGTTCGTGACCATCCTGCCTGGCAAGGACGGCTTGGTGCACATTTCACAGATCTCGCATGAGCGCGTTGATAATGTGGCATCGGTGCTGAGCGAAGGTCAGGAAGTACGCGTCAAGGTGTTGGAAGTTGATCGTCAAGGCCGTATTCGCCTGAGCATCAAAGCACTGGTTGAAGCGCCTGAAGCCGCTGCCGATCCGGCGCCGGCTGACGACGAATAAGTCGCAACTCTTGAAAAAACCCGCCCGCTGCGAAGCTGGCGGGTTTTTTTATGCCCTACGCGGCCGTGGCGGGCATCGCGAACAAGGCTTCGGCCTGCTGCCTCGGTGTCCGTCGCTGCCACAATTTCTCATGGAAATGAAAGGCAACGGTGTTCACGCAGGGCTCGATCAGGGCAACGAGGCCGCCGGTCATGATGCTGCCGGTCATCAGGTAGACCAGTGAGAAAGCCACGGTGAAGTGAACGATGGCGAAGCTGATGGTCTTGTTCATGGCTGCGAGTAGATGAGAAGCGTTCTCATATACTCGCGCAGTAATTAGTCTAAAGCAATGTAATTAGTCATTTTATTTTTATATGACTATCATTGATCTCCGCTAATCGACGGTTTTTAAGAAAATTGGGCTGCCAATGGTGGTTAGCGATTGGAAATCCCGTGTTTCGACGCGCCAGTAGGTGCCCAGCGGCCCTTGTGTCGGTGCCTGGCTGACCTCCAACTCGTGGGTAAAGTCATTGCTGGTGATGCGCACGGTGGACGACAGACGGCCGTCGACCAGATAGCGCAGGGTCTGGCCCTGGCCATTGATAACCCGGGTGCGCAGTGTCGCGCTGCTGCTGTTCAGGGTGCCGCCAAACATCACTTCTTGGCCATGCGCGTCAACGGCGCTAAATTCCAGCTCAGGGCTGTCGTGCATGCCGCGGGTCTGAATGTAGCTTCGGCCCTGTCGCAAGGCCTCAGTGATAGCGGCGCGTGACAGCTCGCTGGCGTAGACCACGGTGGCCGAAGAGCCGTACCCGCTGCGCAGGCGCTCGGACGGGTCCTGTTCAACGCCTTTGAAGTCGGAGCCGCTGACCGCTGAGATGCGGTAGCCACGCAACAACAGGTCATCCCACAAGTTGAGCGCAGGGCGGGTGAACGGGTTCTGAATCTGGCCGGGCAGTGGCAAGCCCAGATCGCCGGCGGTGGTTATGATCGGGCCACTGACGACCTCCATGGTGTCGACCAGTGACCAGTCGATTTCGTCACCCAATGTGAACTCACAGCCGCGGCAAAAATTTTCGAACAGTGGGCCGGGGAACGTGGTGGGATGGTTGACTTGAAACAGGGCGCCGTCGGCTTTGCTCATGCGCTGGATGTCGGCCAGCCTCACATCTTCAAAGCCGTGACGGTATTCCAGGACGCTGGGCGTTTCGCCCAGCGCGTTGGCGTGGCCGAAATAGGTGATGATTTCACGCCCGGGCCAGATCAGTAGATCGGGATTGTCACGCTGAGTCTGACCCCATTCCTGCCAGTGTCGTCCGGTGACGTACTCGGTGATCATGAGGAAATCCAGGCCCGCGTCGCGCGCCTGTCCAACCACCTCCGCCGGTGCCGGGCCATTGGGGTTGGAGTGAAAGCCATGCATGTGAAAGTCGCCGCGGTACCAGCCGGGTGATGGATTGGCGACATGTTCAGGATCCACCGGGTCTGGCGGGGGGCGCGGTATCGAAATCGCATCACAGTGGATACGCCCTTCGACATACCAGTCGGCGCCGCCCGGACCAACAGCGGCGAATCCGAGCTCAATGTGCCAAGTGCCCGGCTCAATAGGGCCGGGGAGATAGCCGCGGTCGGCGCCACCGGCGGTTATGAAGATGGGCGCTTGACCCTCATGCAGTTTGCCCTGACGGCTGCCCGACCAGCCGCGAAAGCCAGCCGGGTTGCGATAGCCGTCGGCATCCCAGGCGCCGAGATCCAGGACGGTCTGGGTAAGCGGTGTGCTCAACGGGTCGAGCCGGTCGCTCCAGCCATAGCCGAATTCGATGCCATTGGCACCGGGCGGCACATCAATCGCAATCAGGTGGTATTGCTTCTCGTCACCCGGGTTGACGATGCCCTTGGCCTCGAAGCCGAAGCTGTCATCCGCAGCACAGGCCTCGGCCAGTTGCGCATGTGCGTCGATGCGCCCCCCTTGATTGCAGGCGCTCAGGCCCAGCAGGGCGAGGGCAAGAAAAAGCCCGCCGGATGAGACTGGGCGGGCGTTGATGTGATGCATGCCGATCAGTTACGCAAGCTGTGGATGCGCTGCAGCAGGTCGGTGGGCTGTTCCAGATTGGCGAACAGCAGGGCGTAGTTTTGCTGCGTCCAGCGGCTGAACTCAGCGCTGTCGTTCTCGTTCAGTAGTTCGGCCAGGGCCGCCAGACTTTCACCTTCGCCCCGTGCCGCATCGCGACGAATCCAATCGATCTGCGTGGCCACATAACGTTCCTGTTTCATGCGCGCCTGGGTGCTGCCACCGTCGCCCTCGGAGCTGCTGGAGGTGGATGTCGCGCCATCACCGGTGGTCGAGGCCAAATCAAAGGGCAGGCTGACCGCATCGGTTGTACTGCAGGCCACCAGGGCCAGAGTGCAGGAGGCAAGGGCGGCGAGAGCGAGCTGTTTCATAGGTGTTGTCTTCATCAGGGTCCCAGACGTTTGAGTCTACACCGCGATTCGCGTCACGGGAATGACAGCTATGCAGAGTACAATATGCGTTCTTTTCCCACGATCACGGCCATGCCTCCGATCATCTCGATTCAGGATCTCACCAAGTCTTATCAATCTGGCTTTAAAGCGCTCAAAGGGGTCAGTCTGGACATCCAGCGCGGTGAGATTTTTGCTCTGCTGGGGCCCAATGGCGCCGGCAAAACCACCCTGATCAGCATTGTCTGCGGCATCGTGACGCCGACCGCTGGGCGTGTGCTGGCGGATGGCTTCGACATCGTTAGTCAGTGGCGTGAGGCGCGCAGTCGCATCGGCCTGGTGCCGCAGGAACTGACCACAGATGCGTTCGAAACCGTCTGGGATACGGTCAGTTTCAGTCGCGGCTTGTTTGGCTGTGCGCCCAATCCGGCACACATCGAAAAGGTGCTCAAGCAGCTGTCTTTGTGGGACAAACGCAAAAATCAAATCATGACCTTGTCCGGCGGCATGAAGCGCCGGGTCATGATTGCCAAGGCGCTTTCGCATGAGCCGGACATTCTTTTTCTGGATGAGCCCAGTGCCGGTGTTGATGTCGAACTGCGCCGTGACATGTGGCAAATGGTGCGTGAGCTGCGCGAATCCGGTGTGACGATCATTCTGACCACTCATTACATTGAGGAAGCAGAGGAAATGGCTGACCGCATCGGCATCATCAACCGCGGCGAACTGGTCATTGCCGATGAGAAGCAGGCTTTGATGCAACAGCTGGGACAGAAGCAATTGACCCTGAGTTTGCTGGAGCCGCTGGAATCGCTGCCCGACGCACTGGCCCCTTGGCAGGTGCAATTGCAGGCCGGCGGCCAGGAAATGGTGTATGCCTTCGACGCGCAGGCGGATCGCAACGAAATTTCGCGCCTGCTTCGTAAGTTGAGCGAGTTGGATATCGGTTTTCGTGATCTCAACACGCGGGAAAGCTCACTTGAGGAGATTTTCGTCAACCTCGTACATCAGCGCGAAGGAGCCAGCGCATGAGTTTCAATCATCATGGTGTGTGGGCGATCTACACCTTCGAAATGGCCCGTGCCAAGCGCACCCTGTGGCAGTCCTTGGTTGCGCCCGTGATTACCACCTCGCTGTATTTTGTGGTTTTCGGTGCTGCGATGGGCGGCCGTCTCAGTGATGTGGAGGGTGTGCCGTACGGTGCTTTCCTGGTGCCCGGTTTGATCATGCTGTCACTGTTTACGCAAAGCGTGTCCAATGCCTCGTTCGGCATTTATTTTCCGAAGTTCTCGGGCACCATTTACGAGATTCTGTCAGCGCCGATTTCACCGCTGGAAGCGGTGATCGCTTATGTCGGCGCTGCGGCGACCAAGTCCGTGATTCTCGGCCTGGTGATACTGGCGACGGGCGCCTGCTTTGTGCCCATCACGATATTGCATCCCGTTTGGATGATCGGATTCTTGCTGCTGACGGCGATCAGCTTCAGCTTGCTTGGTTTCATACTTGGCATCTGGGCGCGCAGCTTTGAAGAACTGCAGTTTGTGCCTTTATTGATCATTACGCCGCTGACCTTTCTGGGCGGCGTGTTTTACTCCCTGGACATGCTGTCGCCGCTGTGGCGCACCGTCACATTGTTTAATCCGGTGGTCTACCTGATCAGCGGATTCCGCTGGAGTTTCTACGGCATGGCTGACGTCAGCCTGTGGTGGAGCGTGGCCATTTCACTCGGGTTTTTGGCCGTTTGTACAGCGATTCTGTGGTGGATTTTCAAGACTGGATACCGCCTCAAGGCCTGATATGACATTGCGTGAAGAGCAGCTGATCGGCCGTCTGGAGCGATTGGCGGATACGGTCGAGAGCTGGATCAACCCGGAGCCGGCGCCTCAGGACTGGTCGGCCTGGGCGTATCGCTGGACCCGCGATGCTAGCCAAGCGCAGCTGCGCCCGGTGGGCCATCCGCAGTTGCAGGATTTGGATGAGCTGTTGGGCATCGAGCGACAGAAGCGTGAACTGGAGCGCAATACGCGCCAGTTTCTGGCCGGGCTGCCCGCCAACAACGCGTTGTTGTGGGGTGCCCGAGGTACCGGCAAGTCATCGCTTGTTCGTGCGTTACTGGGGCGCTATGGCGCCGAGGGGCTGCGCGTTATCGAGGTCGACCGCGCCGATCTGGTTGATTTGCCGGACATTGTTTCGCCGCTGCACGGGCGGGCCGAGCGCTTCATTGTCTACGCCGACGATCTGTCATTTGAAGCTGACGATGCCAGCTACAAAGCGCTCAAAGCCACAATCGAAGGCTCATTGGCGGCGCCACCCGACAACGTGTTGATCTACGCGACCAGTAACCGAAGGCATTTGCTGCCGGAATATCAAAGCGAAAACCAGCAGGCACGTGCCGTTGATGGTGAAATTCATCAAGCAGAGGCGGTTGAGGAGAAAATTTCGCTGTCTGAGCGTTTTGGCTTGTGGCTGTCCTTCCATCCATTCGACCAGGCGCAGTATCTGAGCATTGTGGAATCCTGTCTTGGTCGGCTGAATGTTGATGTCGCGACGCTTGAGTGGCGTGAAGCGGCCTTGCGCTGGGCTTTGATGCGCGGTTCACGAAGCGGGCGAGTGGCCTGGCAGTTTGCCCGTGATTATGCCGGGCAGCGTGGGCTGGGCATTTAGAAGCTGTACTCCAGCCCCAACCCGAAGTTGCGCCCGGGCAATGGCGCCAGTTGTTTGAGGAAAGAGACGTGGTTGCGCGCCTCCTCATCCAGCAGGTTGCGCCCGCGCAGGCTGAGCTTCAGTTCACCCGTCGCGGTGACCAATGACCACGCCAGATCAGCGGCCAGCAGGGTATAGCCCGCGGTATTCCCTTCGAGCGCGGTGGCGCGTGATTGCGGCAGTACCCGTGTGAGCCGGGCACCGAAACTCAAGGCATTGTGGTAGCCGTCGTAACGCAGGCCAATGCGATCGGCAGGGATACGCGGCAGACGTCCGCCGTCATTTCGACGCGCCCGCACTACATCGCCGAACAGGCCTACGCTGTGGTTGCGGTTTAGGTTGTAGCGAGCATCCAGTTCACCGCCCCAGAAGCGGGCATCGTCTTGCTGGTACTGCACGATCAGTAAGGATTCTTCTGCGTGCTCATCATGTTCGGGTTCACTATCACCGGAGTGCTCTTCGTCGTAGCGGTCGGCCTCACCATCGCCATCTTCATCCACTTCGCCGCTGAATATGAAGTCGGAATAGCGTGTGTAGAACAGATCGATCGCCAGGCTGACTTGCTGGATCTCTGCGTGCCAACCCAGATCCAGGTTGAGCGCAGATTCTTTGTCCAGGCTGCCGTCGCCGCGGTCAAAACTGCTGGTTGCCAGATGCGGGCCGAAGGAATAGAGCTCCTGAACGTCTGGTGCGCGTTCCGAGCGGCTGAGCCCCACACGCAGGTGTTGCTGTGGCCCCAGTTCAAGATGCAAGGCTGAGGACAGGCTGAGTAGATTGTAGGCGCCGCGATTCAGCGCGCCGGGGTCGTGTTCGAGGTGTTCGATACGCGCGCCCAGACTCAGGCGGTGGGCGCTGAAATGACGCTCCTCTACAAGGAAAATGCCGGTGCTTTGGGTTTGTACTGGGGGTACGACGGCCTCATCCCCCAAGGCTGAGAAATCCTGTTGGCTGGCTTGTACGCCGGCAACACCACGCCAGCCGGCACGCTCGCGGTGGGTGAGTTCCACACGCAGTTCGCTCAGTTCGTTGTCGAACAGAGTGCCGGTTTCCTGGCCTTCCAGTTCCTGATGTTCGTAGGTGCTGTGCACCAGGCTGCCGCGGATCCGCTCGAACGGGCCATTTGACCACTTCCAGCCGCCGCGCAGCTCGTAGCGCTGTTGCTGCATATCGATGCGAACCTGCTCGGATTCTGCGTCCGCTTCGTTGTGTGATTCAGCGTGTTCGGCATGCTCGTCCTCGCCATGGCTGTGGCCAGGTACGCCGTACAGTGTGTCGTAGACGCTTACGCCAAGCCCCAAGTAGCCTTGCTCGCGGGTTAATGACAGGCCGCCGCCCACGCTATGTGTCTGGCTGGCGCTGTTTTCAACACGTCCTGGAGTGCTGTGCTCGGCGGCCTCGTCCGCGTCTGCAAGGCCTGGAATGTCGTAGTCATCGCTGTCGCGAACCAGGCCGTCCAGGTGAAAAGCGATGCGACCATTGCCCCCGCCAACATGCCCCCAGCCGCTGCGGCTGCCGTTAACCGAATTGGCGCCCGCTCCGAGTGCACCGTGGCGTTCGTTTTCCGGCGTATTGGGGACCAGATCACTGACCAGATTTATGACGCCACCGATCGCGCCGGAGCCATACATGAGTGAGGCCGGGCCCTTGAGCACTTCAATCTGCCGGGCGCGAAAGGGTTCGGCCGCGACATTGTGATCCGGACTCAGGGTTGAGGCATCGGCGACGCGGCTGCCGCCGTCAAGAATACGCACGCGCGGACCACCCAGGCCGCGAATGACCGGGCGACTGGCGCCGCTGGCAAAATCTGCGCTGTGCACACCGGGCTGTTCGGCCAGTGTTTCACCCAAGGTGGCAGCCCGTGAGCGCTCAAGGTCCTCGCCGCTGAGAACCGCTGTGGGCTGAGTGGCTTCTACCGGATTGCGCTGGGCGAAAGGGTCCGCTGTCACGGTGATTTCCGGCAGTGCGGTTTCGGCGGCTTCAGGATCGGCGGTTTGATTTTGAGACCAGCTCAAGCTGGGCGTGGCGACCAAGGCGGTCGCCCACAAGAGATGTCGGAGCATGGTCAGATTTTAAAGTTGGATCTCTTGTATCGCCACTGCAATGGCTTGCCGTGCGGTACTAGTCGACAACCCGGACGCAGTTGCGCCCGGCACGCTTGGCCTCATACAGCGCGGTGTCGGCGCGCTGGTAGGCGGCGTCTAGATCGTCATCGGCACGTAGCTCGACGCCGCCACAAGAGACGCTCAGAGAAACTAAAGCGGCACCGGCTTCGAGCTTGAGTGCGCTGACGCCGGCCCGCACAGGTTCCAGCTTGTCCTGTAGGTCGCGCGCCGTGATGTCGGGCAGAAGGGACAGAAATTCCTCGCCGCCGATGCGCGCCGTGAAGGTTTTTTCGCCGAGTGATTTATAGATATAGCGTGCAACCAGTGTGATGGCGCGGTCCCCGGTCTGGTGGCCATGGACATCATTGATGGATTTGAAATGATCGATGTCCCACACGACCAGGCACAGCGGGCGTCCAGCGCGACGGCTGCCTTTAATGAATACCGGCGCCGCCTGTTGATAAGCCGCACGGTTGGGTATGCCGGTGAGGACGTCGGTCAAGGCGCGCTCACGCTCTTGACGCATGGCGGTTTCCAGCTCGCCAATGCGTTCCTTGAGGTTGTCTGCGCGTTCCCGATAGGCCGCGGCCAGTTCACGTTCGCGTTCGCGGAAGGTCAGCAGATGCTGATCCACGCGTGAAATCTGTTGCTCGACGGCGCGTTGCAAGCTGTTGAGGTCTGCGGCTTCGCGCGAGCGGCGGGTTAAGTCACGTAGCTGATCCTGGATGCTGGCATTTAATGAGTCGCTGTTGGCCTCGCTGTCATGACGGGCTTTGTCCTCGCGTGCAAGGTGATCGGTGACATCGGTGAGCCGGGTGCTGATGCGACGAATCAGGGCGCGCAGATTGCCGGCCAATTCGGACATGCGCTGATGACGATGACGGATCAGTGTCGACAAGCTTTCAATCAGCTGTTGAAGCTGAGCAGCATCGCTGACCTCATGCAGCTGGACCCGGAGGCGGCCGGCACGGGTTTTGTCCTCGCCGTCAAAATCCAGATGATCGATCAGCTCGATGACGCTGCGGCGCGCGCTGTGCAGCGCATCAGATGGCGTTTCTTCAGGCGCTTCAACAGGCTGAGTTTGCCCAGGTGTATCGAGTGTCTCGATGGCCTTGGTCAGCGCGCGCACCAGGACATCCAAGCTTTCCGGCGGCTCTTGATCGCGCAGAGCTAGCAGTGTGTCATCCAGTATCTGGTCGAGCGTCTGCGACTGGCCTTGTGCGGCAATGCACAGTCGGCCGCTGAGTCTGCGCAGGGCATCCTGAGCCCCGAGGCTGCCTTGAAGCTGATTTTCGAGCGCTTCCAGTTCGTTGTAATAGCGTTGACGCCAGCTCAGGTCATCATCGCTGGATGTGTCCTTGCCGCCTGCTGCCATAGTGCATTGTCCCTGGATTGATTATGTGAATATGGCGGGTACGGCGTGAAGTTTTTGCCATGCCACAACCCGATACATGGCCTTTTGACAGGGTTCGAAGCGGCACAGCACAGGAGTTTGAGTGACACGCGTTGAATCGGTAATTCAGGTCGAAGGCCTGGTTAAAAGTTATGCGGACTTTCGCGCCATCGACGGCATCAGCTTCGAGGTGCGCAGCGGCGAGACAGTCGGGCTGCTTGGTCCCAATGGCGCGGGCAAGACCAGCACCATGCGGGTTCTGGCCGGACTTTCGCCGTGGGACGAGGGGCGCGTGCGTGTGTGCGATCTCGACGCTGCCACTCAAGGTCGGAATATCCGTCAGATCATGGGCGTGGTGACACAACACGACGGTCTCGATGGCGAAGTCACGGTGCGGCAGAACCTCGAATTGTTTGCTTATTTGTCGGGCGTTTCGCGCCAGCGTGCGCATGCCAGGGCGGATGAAGTCCTCGCATTTTTCAGCCTGACGGCGCGCGCCGATGACGAAGTGGATGACTTATCCGGCGGCATGAAGCGTCGCCTGGCCATTGCCAGAGCACTGATGATTGAGCCGCAGGTGATCGTACTTGACGAGCCGACAACCGGGCTTGATCCGCACAGCCGGGCCCAGGTGTGGGAAAAACTCGCCCAGCTCAAATCCGACGGGGTCACTGTATTGATGTCGACGCACTACATGGATGAGGCCGCGATCCTGTGTGATCGCATTGCCATCATGGACCGTGGGCGGATATTGGCCCTGGCACCGCCGCATGAACTCATCGAGCGCTACGCGGGGGACGATGTGGTCGAAATTCGACTCGACGTCAAAGACCGGCAGAGGGTGCGCGATGCCTTGACCGCAGCTGGTATTGCTTGGCGTGAGCTCGGCGCCATGTTTCGTGTGCTTGATGCGGATCCTGATCTTTCGGCGCTGCAGAATGTGCCAGGACTTCGCATTGAACGCCGGAGCGCCAATTTGGAAGACGTGTTCCTGCGCCTGACCGGCAAGGAGCTGGACAATGATTGAGGCATCGATCCGTTGGCGCAGCATGGCCGGTGTCTGGCGTCGCCACGCTGTGTGTCTGTTGCGTACCTGGAAGGTGGCGCTGACCTGGTTTCTGATCGAGCCAGCCTTTGTGCTGATCGCCATGGGAGCCGGTGTTGGGCGTCTTATCGATGAGTTGCCCGGTCATGGCAGTTATGCCGAGTTTGTAACTCCCGGCATGATTGTCGGCATGGCCATGTTCCATGCGTTATTTGAGTGCGCCTGGGGATGTTTTAACCGCATCCAGCAAAGTACGCTGGAGACCATGCTGACGGCGCCCGTAAGCGTGACCGAACTGGCTGCGGGCGAAGTGTTGTGGGGTGGCACGCGGGCCATCATTTCCACCCTGGCAGTTGGCAGTTTCGCCCTGATTCTGGGTTGGTTGCCGCTGGCTGCGTTGCCTGGCGTGGTACTGATTTCGGCCATAGTCGGTCTGCAGTTTGGCGCCATCGGACTGTGCTTCGCCGCCGCTTCACCCACACTGTCGACCCTCACGTTGGTGTTCACGGTCCTGGCCACGCCGTTGTTCTTCTTCAGTGGGTCGTTTTTCCCCATCGAGGTTCTGCCGGCTTGGCTGCAGCCGCTGGCCTGGTTAGCGCCATTGACGCCTGGTGTGCATTTGGCCCGCGGGTTTGCGGTCGGCGCGTTCGACATGTCGCACCTTTGGTCAGTCGGGTATTTGCTGCTGCTGAGCGTTGGGTTTTTCCCCATCGCTGTGCGCCTGCTGCGCCATCGTCTGGTCAAATGAACCGCAATGGCTTGCCGCTGACAGCGCATTAGGGTATTGTTCGCGCCCTTCGCAGGCGCGTAGCTCAGTTGGTTAGAGCACCACCTTGACATGGTGGGGGTCGTTGGTTCGAATCCAATCGCGCCTACCAACGAAAACAACGGGTTAGCTGATTTTCAGCTAGCCCGTTTTTTGTTGTGCAGGAAAGTACTGCAACCCAAGCTTGCTGCAATTAAAAGTTACGCAGCGGGGACGGGGAGAGGGTCAAGCTGTGGCCTGATGTCTGCGCTTTAGTTACATTTGGCGCGGATGCTGTTCAGTACCCAGGCCCTGTCAGAGGCCGGCGGTCTGGGGCGGTCGTCAATTTTGCGCATCGCCTGGTAGTACTGGTCAAAGTCGGCTTCAAAGCGTTTTTTTTCGCTGGCACTGAGCACCCCCAGCGCCTCGTTTTCGAAACACAGGCAATAGCTTTTGTCTTTGGGGTGTCGGTCTAGGCAAGCCCCATAAAGCGATGGAGTCGCTGCGGCGCTCTCCTGTGCGGCTTTTTTCAGCACAATGCCGGCGTCCTGCAGTGAAGGTGCGCCTCTGGCCGCGCGCAGGAAGTTTTGGCGCAGCTGATAGAGGGTGGCGGATGCGCAGCCACCGGAAGCCACCACAAAGCGGTCTAGCTGCTGCATGGGATGGTTGTTGGCGGCATTGCCCAAAATGGCGAGCCAGTTTCCGCCTCGTGAAATCGAGGTGTTCGCCTGATTTTGTACCGATCGCCTGTACTGCTGCATGGCCGAAGAGACATCATCTTGGTAGGCGTCGTAGAACACCACAAACTCTGGCGCAATCAGCGCGCTTCGTTCAACCGGATCATCACGAAAGCCATCGTCGTAAACCCGTTGCGTGATATAGCCGCGTTTAACCGCATTGGCCGGAAGATCAGATTTACAGCGGTCTGAATAGGCCCACTGCAACGCTGAAAAATACATCTTGAAGGTTTTTGACGCGGTGTTGCTGAAATCGCCTTCAAATACGGCCTTGACGGTTCCCGTGAACTGAAGCCGGTCCCAAAATTCCTGTGGTTTGACGACCTGCTGCGGGGGCGTGGAGTTGGTTGCAGGCTCGGTGGTTGCCACCGAGCGCTGACGGGCACTTCGTTGGGCCGCGATCCCTGGTGGCAGTGGCTTCCTGCCCTTGGCGCTGGTGGCAAAACGCCCTTTGGGCAATCCCGTATTTCCGCGAGCTTCATAAGCGGGGCGCATAGGTGCGCCCGGCCCGGCCCGCTCAAAATTCAGCACCGTGACCCACTTCTCTGGCGCTTCCAGGTCCGGGTTGCTGGCGGAAACGGGGCTGCCGGCATAGAACGCATCCTTTTCATAGATCAGCAGCCGCAGGTAGTTTTTGTTACGGCGCTGGGGAAACCGCTCGTCCACCGCCTGCATGATGTGCTTGTTGATCAGGTCGATTTCGTCTTCGTCGTAGCCAACACCGTCCATGGGCTTGCCGGCATAGCTTTTGAACGTCCGGGGCACAAATTTGATCAAGGTGCCATCGGCTGCGGGCTTGCGAAACGCGATGACCCTGAATTCGACATTGCGGGCCTGTGGGTTGGGGGCAGCCTCAAACTGGTCGGTCAGATAGACGCCGTAGTAGGCGTTAGTGCCATCGGTATATAGCAACTGACCTTCGGGCAGATTGCGCTGGCTTAGTGGGCTGGCCAGTGCGTTACCGCCAAACCATAGCAGGCACAATGTTGAACAGAGCAGGGCAAGAAAGGCCGGCTTGGGCGATCGCGATCGGGTGCGCATGGGCTGATATTCCGTTATCAGTGTTTTCGGAGGCAGGTCAGCATTGTGCCGGTTGTGCCGCTAGATTGAACAGGCGCGGGTGACGCATATCCTTGCTTTGGTGCCAGCAGCAGGTGGTAAAGCACGGGGGCAGCGACGAGGGTTAATATCGTCGCAAACGCCAGCCCGCCCATGATCGTGATGGCCATACTTTTGAAAAAGGCATCGGTGAGCAATGGGGCCATCCCCAGTATGGTGGTGATCGCGGCGAGCAGCACTGGTCGAACGCGAGAGGTGCAAGCGCGGACAATGGCTTGGGTCAGTTCAACGCCTTGGCGGCGTACATGATCAATTTCTTCGACCAGCACGATACCGTTCTTGATCAACATTCCTGACAGACTGAGCAAGCCGAGCAGGGCCGTGAAGGTGAACGGCAAGCCGGTGCCGAGCAAACCCAGAGTTACGCCATTGACGGCCATGGGGACCAAGAGCCAGATCACCAGGGGTTGTTTCAGTCCATTGAACAGCAGGACGGATATCACCACCATGATCAGAAAGCTGAGTGGTAGCTGAGCGCCCAGGCTGGCCTGAGCCTTGCTCGCGTTCTCGAACTCACCTCCCCAAGCCAAGCTGTAGCCGAGGGGCAGAGACATGTTTTCAATCGGCGCACGAATCTGGCTGAAAACGCTGGCGGCTGTGAGTTCTGCGGGGATGTCGGCGCTGATCGTAATTGTGGGCACGCGATCGCGGCGGTGAATCATGGTATTGAGTGGCTGATAGACAAAGTTGTCGATCAATTGCTCAATCGGGATGAAATCCTGGGCTACCGACGAGTAAACCACCTGGTCGATCAACTGGCCTGGGTCATCCCGCTGCTTGCGAACGATGATGGGTATCTGGCGATCACCTTCGCGATAGAAGCCGGCAGCCATACCTTCGGTAGAAAACTTGAGCGACTCGGCGATGTTTTCGCGTGTGACGCCAGCGTGCTGCGCACGGTTGGTGGCGTAGGTCGGTCGTATCGACAGCTCTTGTTCACGCCAATTGGTGCGAATGTGAAGAAGCTGGTCGGAGCTTTCGGCCATACGCGTGCTGACCGCCTCGGCCAGTTCGCGCAGCACTACAGGGTCGGGTCCGCTAATGCGCGCCTCGATGGGGGCGCCACCGCCAGGCCCGAATACCAGTCGAGCTGTGCGAAATTCACCCTCTACAAGATGCTCGGCAGCGTAGCCATCCAACGCGGCGCGCAGAGGAGCGATTTGGTCCAAACGATGTGTCTGGATGATCAAGTGGCCATAGGCCGGGTCGGGCAGTTCCTGCGGATAGGTCAACATGAAGCGAGTTGCGCCGCGGCCGGCGAACGTGGCTACCGACGTGACTTCTTGGCGTTCAAGAAGCCAGCCCTCCACCTGCTCAAGGTTACGGGCGGTCTGTTCTACCGTGCTGCCCTGTGGCATCTGATAGTGAGCGAACAGCATCGGTGTGTTCGAGTCAGGGAAGAATTGCTGCTTAATCTGACCAAAGGCTGCGAAACAGGCCAGGGTGATGGCGGCCAGCACCAATAAGACCGCCCAGCGCGCGTGCAAAGCGCGGCGCAGCATGCGCCCGTAGGCTCGAAACAGCGCGCCATCATAAGAATCCGTCGCAACGTGCTGATCGGCATGACTGAAAAGATAGTGTCCGAGCAATGGTGTTGCTGTAATGGCCAGGACCCAACTCAACAAAAGGGAAATGCCAATCACGGCAAACAGTGAGAACAGGAACTCACCGGTGGCGTCCGGGCTGAGCCCGATGCCGGCAAAGGCCATGATCCCGATGATCGTTGCACCGAGCAGGGGTGTTTGTGTTTTTGTGCCGATTTCACGCGCGGCCCGAGTCGAGCGTTGACCTTGGCGCATGGCTTCCTGCATACCTTCAGCCACTACGATGGCGTTGTCCACCAGCATGCCCATCGCGATGATCAGGGCGCCGAGCGAAATCCGCTCCATCTCGATACTGAAGATGGCCATAAAGAACAGCGTGCCAACGATGGTCAGTAGCAGGGTGCCTCCGACCACTACGGCGGCGCGCCAGCCCATAAACAGGGCCAGTACGACAACCACGATGGTGACCGACAGGATCAGGTTGATAAGAAAGTCATTGCTGGCTTTCTCGACAATGCGGTGCTGTTGATAGATGGGGAGCACGTCAACGCCGGCCGGAATCTTGTCTTGCAAGGACGCGAGCCGGCGATCCACGCTGTGACCCACTTCAACAATGTTCGCGGTCGACAGGCCGGCAATGCCCAAGGTGAAAGCCTCGTCTCCGTTGAAGCGTATGATTTGCTCGGGATTGGGTTTGCGGCTGCGATGTACGCGGGCCACGTCGCGCAGGTTAAGTATCTCGCCAGATCCGATGCCGATCGACAGACCGGCGATATCTTCGACGGTTTGAGAGCCCAGGGGCGACAGTATGTCCACTTGGCGCCCACCGCTGGTGTCGATGTAACCGGATTGAACCACCGAGTTGGCATTCGCGATGGCGCCGACAAACTGATCAGGTGCCACGCTGGTGTTGAGCGCAATAGGCATTGATGGCTCAACGAAAATTGCCTCTTCAGGTAGACCGGCCAGTTCAACGTCAGCCACATTGGCCACCGTGAGCAGCTCTCGGCGCAGGAAATCGGCAATGTCGTGACGCTCTGCGTCACTGTAGCCAGGCGCGGTGACGGCGTAGAAAAGCCCAAAAACATCGCCGAAGTCATCATTCACGAGAGGGGCAGCTACGCCATTGGGAAGCTCCAGCGCTGCATCCGCAACCCGATTGCGCAGTTCCTTCCAGATGGCTGGCAGTTCGTTGCCATCATAGGTGGGCTTGATGTCGATCGTGATGGTCGAGCGGCCTGGTTGGTTGCGTGATGTGATGAAGTCCACTTCGGCCATCTTCTGGATCGCCGATTCCAAGGGCTCGGAAACCTCTTCTGCAACCTGTTGCGCAGTGGCGCCGGGGTACTGCGTGACGACCAGCGCCTGTTTGAGTGTGAAAGCTGGATCTTCCAAGCGACCAAGATCACTAAAACCCCAGATCCCACCTAGTAGCAGGATCAGGATCAGCATCCACGTCAGTACCGGCTTCTCGATAGCGCCTTGTGCAATGGACATGTCAGTAATCCGCAGTTCTGAAGCGCCTTACGGCTTGTCCGTCGAGTAGGCTGCTGGCGCCGGTTAGCACAATCTCGCGACCTGCCTCGGGCCCCTTGAGCATGATGAACTGACCCTGTGCTCCAACCTCAATGTCAACGATATGCTTTCGCACGAGGCCGGTGTCAGTGGAGTCAGTGGCTTCAAACACCATGACTGATGTGGTTCCGTCCGGCGCCACCACCAATGCAGTGGGCGGCAAAATAATCTGCGTTTTTTCGGTCTGTTGACGAGCCAGTACAGTGACCGAAGCGCCGGGTAAAAGCAGCTGTGACGGCGTGGCCAGCATCTTCAGTGTAAGCGTGTAAGTCTGCCCGACGGGTGACGTCTGAGTGGCGTACTCGTAAATCTCGAGTGGATAGCGTTCGGCGTCGTCGACCAGCGTTGCGAACAGTGCAACAGGCCCGCGTTGTTGAGCACGATGGAACAACAATTCCGGCATCTCGATTTCGATATGGATTTCAGACATGTCATGCAGCCGGGCTACCGCCGTGCCGGCACTTACCGTGCTGAAGTTTGGCGTGAGACGCTTTGCTACAAGTGCTTTGAACGGCGAGTGCAAGCTTGCGCGTTTGAGCGAATATTCCGCCTGCTTGAGCGCCACGTTTGCCAGGGCTAGCGTGGATTGCGCTTCGTCTATATCAGCTTGCGACACATTGCTTAAACCCGCAGCTGAAAAGCGCTTGTAATTGCTTGTTGCCTGCTGGAATTGAACGCGTGCCCGATCACGGGCGAGTACAAATGGCTCCAGATCCAGTTCTGCGATCAGGCTGCCAGCCTCTAATACGGCGCCTTCGGCGATTGGCATGCGGACGATCTGGCCGGCGACCTGAAAAGCGAAATTGACCGTTTCGCGCGCGACAACCTGGCCATAGAACTGGCGCTCCACCGTCATGGCGTGATCACTCAGTGTTAAAAGTTTGACCGGTTTTGCCGGGGCCGCTCCCTGTGCTGTGTGAGCGTGCAAGATCAACAGGGCGCAGGCGAGCTGCGCACAGTTCAGAAATCGTTTCATACTGTTTTAAAACCGACTAGTTGGTCTGCTTGCTGGCGTTTTCAGGGATTGCAATCGAGTCCCAAGTGCAGGAAAAGCAGCGCTTGCGGAAGGCGTCGTCAGCGAAGTGTTTGGGGTTTTCGATGAAGTAGGCGGTGATGTAGGTGCCCTGGTGATGGGCGAATCCGGTTAAGAATTCGATCGGTAGGGGTTTGAGCAGCCCCATTTCGACGCCTTGGCGCGCGATTTCATCGAACTCGCCCTGCAACCTGTCAACCTGTCTCTGTGTCTCTTCGTCGAGGTTGACGCGTGACTCAATTTGGGTGCGAAAGTGAAATTGATTGGGGTGCTTCATAGCCCAACGAATAAACGCCAGCCACATGGCTTCGAATCGGCATTTGTAGTTGTAGTCAGCCATGTGACCTGAGGCGGCCATCACCGCGGCATGAACGCTTTCGCGGATATCGAGCACCAGCGCTGACAGGATTTCATCTTTGCTGTGAAAATGGTGGAACAGTGTGCCCGTTGCGACGCCGGCAACTTTGCTGATCTGGGATGTGGGTGTGTTGTCCACGCCCTGGCGCACGAACAGTTCAACAGCCGTGTCGAGTATGTCTTGTCGCTTGCTCATGAGATAGACCGACTAATCAGTCGGTAATTTTGATGCGTGTAGAGTTCAGCTGTCAATACACAGGCTGATCACAAAAACTGGACCACGGGCTGTTCTGGTCTGGCCCGATTCAAGCTGAAACTAGCCCTGCACGAGCGTTTTTGCACTATTCAGGCGATGTGTTGCTGAGCAGCCCCGCACGATAGCGGCTGGGCGTTAAGCCGGTTGCATTGAGGTAAAAGCGCGAAAAGGCACTCTGGTTGGCAAATCCGAGCAAGCTTGCAATGTCACTCATGCGGTAGTGTGTGCTGCTCAGGTATTTATTGGCTTGATCCAGACGAAAGGCGTCCAGAATGCCCTGGTACGACAAGCCATGTTGGGTAAGTCGTCTGCGCAGCGTGCGCTCTGAGTACCCCAGTAGCGAAGCCACCGTCTGTACGTTGGATGCCCCGCTTACAAGCAGGTAAGTCAAAGCTGATTGAATTGACGCTTCCAAGTGCCGGCGGGCACTGGCCATGTCGCTAGCAACACGCGGATTTCGAATAGCTGATGGCGCCAGAGGTGACAGACCCAGTGATGCGGGAAAGTGCAGGACGATTCTTTGTGCTCCGAAATCTGGCGTGCAGCCCAGGAACGCGGTCAGCTCGGCTTGTTCTGTCGGTGTTTGGGGGTGCCCATAGAGCTGGCATTGATGCAGCTGTCTGGTGAGACCTGACAGGTTTCGCACGACCATCAGTGTGGATCCGACCAGGTAGTCTCGAAATTGCCTTCTGTATTTCAGGCCGGGCAAGTGGACGTCGATCTCGACGATAAATTCATCAGCGTGCAGGCGCTCGGCCATCGAGATTCCGGATACGAGCAGGGTCAGCTGTGAAACCGTGACTGATATTGCTTGGCTGACCGTTTCGCAGTCACGCAGCATGAGTGAGACCGGACCAAGGGCGCGTAGGTCCTGTCGGGACGCGAGCATCAGAGCGAAATCATCAGCACCCAGCGAGGCAGACGCGGCTTCAAGCAGCGCGATGAATCGATCGAATGGAATGAGTTGATTGGCCCCCGTGACTTCATGCGGTGTCAGGCCGGCGCTCGCGCAAACGCTTTGCAGTTCTCCTCCTCTTGAAATCAGCAGTGGCGAGAACTCGCTCAGAAAGCTGTTGAGGACAAAGGGACTGGAGTGAAGAGCGGGCATAAGGGCTTCGGCGATGTGATCGCGAATGAAGATTGACCGTAAAAGATAAATAAATGGCTCTATAAGGTAAATCTCTGCTTGCGATCGAAGATAGATTTGCGGCTCGATCACCGAGGCTCATTGTGCGTTCGGCGGCAATAAGGAGACCCACTATGGAAACCAAACACGTCCTCTGTGCAACCTGCGACATCTCATGTCAGCTGGTGGCAACTCGAAAGCCTGGGGAGAAGGACTTCACCCTGAGTGGAGACTACGACAACCCCATGGGGCCCGGTGCGATCTGTGCCAAGGGCAAGCTTGCCCAAACCACGTTTGAGCATCCCAATCGCTTGCTCCATCCGCTCAAACGCGTGGGGGAGCGCGGCGCAGGTCAGTGGCAACAGATCTCCTGGGAACAGGCGATGGACGAAATCGCCGAGAAGCTGCAAGGCATTGTGGACCGCTATGGTGCTGAGTCTCTGGCGGTCACCAGCGGACCCTGGAACTGCTCGACGGAGTCGGGCATGACGCGGCGCTTCATGAACATTCTGGGAACACCGAACTATCTTTCACCTGTGGCGCTTTGCCTGGGTAATACGGCCGCGGTGAATCGATTCACCTATGGCTGGATGCCGATGCCCGATTTCGAAAACACCAATTGCGTCGTTTTGATGGGCCACAACACCAACTCCCAGAACTGGGTTTGGGAATATGTACGGCTGCGCTTGGCTGAGCAGCGCGGCGCCAAACTGATCGTGATGGACCCACGACGCAGCCCGACGGCTGAACGTGCCGCTTTTCATCTGGCCCTGAAGCCGGGCACGGACGTGATGCTGTGCCTGGGCTGGATCAACGTGATTATCGAAGAGCAGCTTTACGACAAAGCTTTTGTTCGGGACTGGACGGTGGGTTTCGATGCTCTGGCCAAGCGCATCCGCGACGACTATCCACTGCAGCGCGTGTGCGACGTTACCGGTTTGAATGAGACAGAGATTCGCGAGTCCGCGCGCCTTTATGCCACATCCAAGGGCGCGATCATTCCGTGGTCACCGATTACTGATCAGCAGGTCAGCAGTACGTCGGCGATTCGGGCCATCAGCATCCTGCGGGCCATTACAGGCAATCTGGACGCGCCTGGTGGTGAGATGTTGATGGGGATTCATCAGGATCTGATCTCAGAGCCGGAGCTGGAGCTCACGGAAATGCTCAGCGATGAGCAGAAGCGCAAACAGCTAGGGTATGACGAGCACCCGGCATTCACCTTCAAAGCCGCGGACATTTTCGCAGAGCACAGTGAAAGGGTTTTTGGCCATCGTTACCCCAATCTTGTGAAAGGCACGCATATGGCCGTGCCATCGACGACTTTTAGGGCGATGGCAACCGCAGAGCCATACCCGGTGAAAGCGTTTTTCGCCATCGCCAACAACGCCTTATTTGGCTATGGCAACCAGGCTCTGGTTAAGAAAGCGATGCTGAACCAGGAATTGAATGTCTGCTTCGAACAGTTCATGACGCCGACGGCCACTCTTTGTGATTACGTGCTACCTGGTGACAGCTGGATGGAGCGGCCCAACCTAATGGACACCTACAATTGGGCGACGATCACGATGACGTCGGAGCAGCTCTATGACCCGCCTGGGGAGTGCAGAAACGTGTACGACTTGTGGCACGACCTCGCCGTGCGGATGGGCATGCAGGAGTGGTTTCCGTGGCGCAATGTTGAAGAGTTGTTTGATCACCGGGTCTCCCGAACCGGTCTGCGTTGGCATGAGTATCTGTCCAAGTACAAGATTCAATTGGGGCACTACAAGCACTTCAATTACAGGACGACCGGCTTTGCTACGCCGTCGGGCAAAGTCGAGCTTTATTCAGAAGTGCTGGAAGGTTTCGGTTGTGATCCGCTGCCGTACTATCGCAATGTCGAGACCAGCGATGCGTTCCCGTTGAAGATGTTTGTCGGTTTGCGCGAACCGCAGTTCTTCCAGTCGGGCCAGCGTCACAACCGGCGCTTGAGAAAAAGCAATCGTTATCCCCGCACGTTCGTAAATGCGGTCGATGCTGCCTCCTATGGTCTGACTGAAGGCGAGTGGGCGAAGATCGAGACCGTTGCCGGGCGCTTGTTCATGATGGTGACGATCAGGGATGACGTGCCGCCCGGCCTAATTCGCGTGCCGCATGGCTGGTGGCTGCCTGAAGAGCACGACCTTGGTGCGGACGATCACAATGATGGCCTGGTGATTCCTGATGATCAGGAATATCTCGACCGCGAGCAGGGCATTCCTCATATGAAGGGCGTGCCGTGCCGTATCACGGCATGTGCACCGCCCAGAGATTTCGTCGGCATTGGTGCACTTCAATGAGCACCAAATTGGCCGAGATCAAAGCCAGGCTGCTGATGCGCGTCGCGGGCTTTATCGGACAGCGTCATACGGTGTTCTGGAAACGCTGGATCGCACGCTCAGCAGTGCGGCTGAATTTGCTGCGGCACGGACGAGATCCGCTTGGATTCCTGCAATCCGAAGACTCGATCGATCATATGGATTATGAGGCCACCGATGATGCGGCCGAATGTGGCAAAAGCCATTGATGGTGATCTGGTGGCCGCGGTGAATCCGGGATGTGCGCGGTCGCGGCTGCGGGGAGCATGTTATGACCAGTAATCGGCTCCGCGATGGCCATGGCCGAGATATTCGATACCTGCGCCTATCGGTGACCGACCGTTGCGACATGCGTTGCACCTATTGCATGGCGGAAACCATGCAATTCGCACCGACTCGCGAGCTGTTGAGTCTGGACGAACTGGATCGACTGGCCAGCGCCTTTATTAAAAGAGGTGTGCGTAAGTTGCGTTTGACCGGTGGAGAGCCGCTGGTGCGTGCTGGGGTGGTGGATCTGATCACCAGTTTGGGGCGCCACCTCAGGCGAGGTGCACTGGATGAACTCACCTTGACTACCAATGGGTCGCAACTGGTTCGCCATGCCGACGCATTGGCTGCAGCAGGTGTGCGGCGCATCAATGTTTCGCTGGACTCTTTGAATCCAAAAACTTACCAGCGTGTGACCCGAGGTGCTAGCCTTCGGCGCGCCTTGGATGGGATTGCTGCCGCTCAGCGCACAGGCATAGCGGTCAAAATCAACGCGGTCGCACTGGCCCAGGACAATGCGGATGAAATGCCGGAGTTGCTGCACGGTGTGCACGCTCTGGCTTGCGATCTGACACTGATCGAGGTCATGCCAATCGGTGATGTAGGGCGCGATCGAGCCGATCAGTTCCTGCCCTTGACGGCTGTCAGGCGACAGCTTGAACAGCACTTCACACTGATCCCGTCATCGCTCAAAACGGGCGGTCCTGCCCGCTATTGGCAGGTCTCCGAAACCGGGCGACAACTGGGCCTGATCTCGCCGCTCACGCGGAATTTCTGTGCCGATTGCAACCGCGTGCGGGTCAGCGCGAAGGGCCGATTGTATTTGTGCCTGGGACACATGGATGGGGCAGATTTGAGAGCCCCATTACGCGCCGATTCCACGGATGAAGCCATCCATCGGGTTCTTGATGAGGCATTAGCGCACAAGCCGCAGCGTCATGAGTTCGATGTACAGCGCGGAGCGAAGCCCGCGGTGGTGCGGTTCATGTCGGCAACGGGAGGTTAGTGTGCACATCGCGTTCTACGGCCAAATCGCCGATATTGCAGGACACTCACGGCATTTTGATGTGCCGGAGACGGTATCCAATCTGCAAGACTTGCTCGATTGTTTAGGCCGTTGTGATGCGGTGCTTGCCGAGGCCTTGGGTCGGCCGGGCATTTTTTTGGCCATTGATGATGTGATCGTAGGTCCGGATGCGGATCTGCGGGGGGCTCGTCAAGTGGTCATCGGCTCCGTGATCTCGGGCGGCTGAGTATGCCTTTGCTGATTGAGCTGTCGACGCAACAGTTGGAGCCGTCGTCTTATCACCGTGCTTTCATACAGGCGCATGTCGGTCACAGCGGCGCTATTGTTTCGTTCACTGGCCTGGTTCGTGACGCGCTGGGTGAGGTCGCCGTGAACTCATTGCATCTTGACCATCATCCTGTGATCACGCGCGCGTGCATCGAAGACTTTGCCGTTCAGGCTATTTCCCGCTGGGCGCTTGACGGTGTTTGGGTCGTGCACCGAGTGGGGCGCGTAAATGCGCCAGACCCCATTGTTTTCGTTGCAACTGCGGCGCCACATCGGCGTGCCGCTTTTGAAGCGGCGGATTATTTGTTGGATCGGCTTAAGCAGGACACGCCGTTCTGGAAGCGCGAGAGCACTGTGCGAGGTTGTCATTGGGTTGAACCTTCAGAGGCTGACCGAATTTCGGGTGCACGCTGGAGCGCGCTTGCTGCCGCATCAAGATCCTAGCCAAACCGGAATTGAAACAGACCATCCCTCGTGATGTTCATAAACCTGCGAGATTCGTTCATGAGCCAATCATCAAGCCATTTAATAACCCATCTGGATGCTCAAGGCCGCTTGCGCATGGTTGATGTGTCTGACAAGAACGTCACCTCGCGCACCGCCATAGCCGAGGGGGTTGTGCGTATGTCACAGACGGCGTTCGAGGTGTTGCGAGATGGTCGAGCAGGCAAGGGTGCTGTGCTGGCCGCGGCTGAAATGGCGGCGATAGGTGGTTGTAAGCGAACAGCTGAACTGATCCCTTTGTGTCACCCTCTGTCATTGACCAAGGTCCAAGCCGTACTGACGCTGGACGCCCGCCTGCCGGGAGTGCGTGTGCAGGTCACGACCAAGACCTGTGCTCAAACGGGTGTTGAGATGGAAGCGCTAACCGGCGTGAGCGTAGCCTGCCTAACGGTGTACGACATGCTCAAAGCAGTCGACAAAGGCATGACCATAGAAGGTCTTGGTTTGTGTGAGAAGACCGGTGGGAAATCGGGTGATTGGCGCCGGGCAGGTGGGGCGCTGTCGTGATAGACCGACGCTACTCGCGGCAGACCGTACTCGATGGTCTGGGTGAAGATGGACAAGCGAGCCTGAAAACGACGCATGTCGTCATCTTTGGTCTTGGGGGTGTTGGTGGTGCCGCCGCAATCTCATTGGCGGCAGCCGGGGTCGAGAGGCTGAGCTTGTGGGATGGTGATCGGGTAGAGCTCAGCAACCTGCATCGACAAACCTTGTATTGCGAATCCGACATAGGTGCGTGGAAAGCCGATTGTGCGGCTGCACGCATCCGCGCCGTGAATTCTTGTTGCGAGGTCCACGTTCATGCCGTTGATGCGACGTCCACGCGACTACGTGAATGGGAAGCCAGATCAGGCGAGCCGCTGTCCCTGGTGATTGATGCAACAGACAATCCGGTGGCTCGAAAACTCGTGAGCACCTTTGCGCTTAGACAGCGCCTTGCTCTGATAAGCGCAGCGGCCATTGGCTGGCATGGTCAGATTAGCTGTTATCGAATGGATCTTGGCGCGGCCTGTGATCGCTGCGCGATCGCGACCAGGCCCCATGAGCTGGATCACTGTGAAGGGGCTGGTGTTGCAGGGCCGGTTCCGGCCGTGATCGGCGGGTTGGCAGCAACCGCGGCAATAAACGTGCGACTTGGCGCGGCAGATCAGACGAGCACACTGATGACTTGGGATGCGCGCGCGCAACGCTTCGGCACGCTGCAAATTCCTAAGCGATCGGCCTGCGAGTGCGCATTGCAGCAGGCAAGGCTTGAGCGAATCGACCCGCGTAAAAACGCTCGCGGCGGCGCGGACATGCGGGGATGAACAGCGGATGCGCTGAAAGTACGGCGTGTATTCATCTCGAGACATACGCGCTGTGCAGGCGTGCTATGGCTGCAACGATGGTGTGGGGCAGGCGTGCTGGCTGAGGAACATTTGAGTGGTGGTGCTGACCAGGTGATTGCGCTCCGCACTGGATAATGGCGGGTGGCCGAGCGTCACCTGTGGCCAGAAGGCGAAGCCCTTGATCAGCGCCTGCAGCTGCTGGCTGGCGTAAACGGGGTCGCTGGGTGATAGGCGTCCGTCTTCAAGTGCCGAACGTATCCAGCGCGTTAATCCGCTTTCCTGATTCGCCATGCGTTCAAGAAATGGTCGTGCGCGTTGTGGGGTGTGTATGAGTTCCGCGATGGCCACGCGAGCAAGGTCGAGAAATTTCGCATCGGAATAGAGCTGCACACAGGCGTCCACCAACTCGGCGAGCTGTGTGTCCAGCGCTTGATCATTCCGGTAGGGCACATCCAGACACGCGTTGCCGCTGACCCAAAGCTTTTCCAGGATATGCTCGAACAAGCCGTCCTTGCTGGGGAAATGGTTGTAGACCGTGCGCTTGGACACCCCCGCATCGGCGGCAATCTGATCCATGCTGGTTGATGCGTAACCGTTTTTACGAAAGGCGGCAACGGCGGCTTTCAAAATGGCAGCGTGCTTGCGCTCAGCTTGCTGTTGGGTTGGTCTGGCCATGGCGATACGGGTGTTGCTGAAGCCTGCATTATTACACTTATCAGTTTACTTGATGGCGGTCGTAAACTACACTTGAAAGTGTACTTATGCTTGATGACCCATGGCATTCCCGATTTCCAATTGTTTGAGCGGAGTTCTCATCTTGTCAGTCCTCACTGCGTGCGCGGCTCAGTCGCACCATAACTACACCGAGTCCCCGCAATTTGCTGAAGGACAATTTCGCAATCGAGCACCGCGACCCGCCATGAGTTTCAAGCAGATGGTGGAAGTGAGCTGGGCGTTTTTTGTCGCCAAACCGAAAGGCACTGTGCCCGATGGCCCGATACCCGTGCTTGAGTTGGACAGGGCGACACTGGAACAGGCGCCTGATCATAGTTTGTTCCGGCTTGGCCATTCCACTGTGCTGATCAAGCTTAACAACCAGTTCTGGTTGACCGACCCGGTGTTCAGCAAACGTGCCTCACCGGTTCAATGGGCCGGGCCTGCGCGTTTTCATGAGCTGCCCATCGACCCTGAAGAGCTGCCACCCATCGCTGGGGTCATTCTTTCGCACAATCATTACGACCATCTGGATCGGGCCGCGATTCGCATGCTTAATGAGAAAACGGCGAGGTTTTTTGCGCCGTTGGGCGTAGGTGATCAGCTTGTCCGTTGGGGGGTGCCTGCGCACAAGGTCGAACAGCTGGATTGGTGGCAATCTGCACAATTCGCCGGGGTGGAAGTTGTGGCCACGCCAGCGCAGCATTTTTCGGGCCGTGGGCTGAGCGATGGCAATCACAGTCTGTGGGCGTCGTGGGTCATCAAAGGGCCGGGTGCGCGCATCTTTTTCAGCGGTGATACCGGTTATTTCGATGGCTTCAAGGCCATTGGCCAGGCTTATGGGCCATTTGATCTGACGTTGATGGAGACCGGGGCCTACGATGAGCGTTGGGCTTATGTGCATATGCAGCCGGAGCAAACGCTGCAGGCGCATCTGGATTTGCGCGGGCGCTGGTTGCTGCCGATCCACAACGGCACGTTTGATCTGGCTTTGCATCCGTGGCAGCAGCCCTTCGAGCGCATCAGTGCACTGGCCCTTGAAGGCAACGTGCCGCTCAGCACGCCGCTCATGGGCGAGCGTGTCGACATCCTGGCTCCGCATGCGGGCCCGCGCTGGTGGGAGCAAACCGGCTCAACGGTGGCCGATATGCCATAACAAGACACGCGCTGGGGCATGATGCCCGCGACCGACTTTAGTCATCGCAGGCTCGACGTTTGCCTGGGCGCGCGTTGCAATGGCTGCCCGACCTGTCCGGACAAAAACCATGAAGGATGCACTGAGCGAATGGATTGGTAACACGCTGGTGCCCAGTCTCCAGCTGTGGCCAAGCGAAATCTACTGGGTGCTTGGCTGTGGCGCCATCGCCGTGGTCCTGCTGGCGGGTACGCTGGCGCGCCTGGTGTTTCATTTGCCATTGCGCTCCGTGCAGGGGCTGATTGCCATCGCAGCTATGGTTTTTCTCGGAACGCTGGTCGGTGCGGCGCTGAGTTTTTTCGACCACAGTCTGAACCCGCTGCTGCAGGCCAGCTTGATGGCGATTCCGATGGCGTTACCGAGCTACTTTGTTGGTGTGGCTGCTGAGCGCGCCGAGCCGGTTGTGCGCGAGGCGGTGGGTATGCCGCCCGCTGCACCACTGGAGATCAGGCCAGGTGGCATGCGCAGCGTTGTGATGCGTGAGCTCAAGGCCAAACATGTTGATCCGGACACCTGGCGTGAGGCGCAGGAGCGGGCAGAAGGTGACAAGGACAAAGCCATACCGATCTATATCGGTATGCGTTCGCGCCAGCTGTCGCAGGGCGAGGCCTCCGGCGGGATCGAAGTTGGTGTGGAAAGACTGCGTTTGAAGAGTCTCTCCGCCTCCAGCTGAGACCGCAACGCTAATCTTGGTTGTTGCTGAGCGCCGCCTTGCGCTGACGCAGGCGTTGGGCCAGCCACAGGCTGGCCGCAGTGAGCAACCACCCGCCAACCGCACCACTGCCCGTGGATGTGTCCGACCCCGGATTGTCACCAGCCCCCGCATGGTCAGATGCGATGGTTTGTGGGCTGTCAGGCACGCTGTCATTGCGTTGACCGAACACTGCCTGTGGAGCCGGCACGGGTACCAGATGAGGATTGCCCAAGGGGGTGGTGTGCTGTGCGACCAATTCCGCGCTGGTGCTGAATTCTCGCTGGGGTGAAACCCAGTTTTCCAAAATGGCCTCGGTGGTGCGCAGATGCACCATGGTATGGCCGTATTGGGCCTTCCAATTGAAGTAGATCAGGTTTGGGTTGGCCAGCTTGGCCGCTGTTTCGATGGCCACGGCGGCCGCCAGCCCCAGCGGGCGATAGAACTGATCGTAGGTTTCGGCATCGTTGAAGGGCGCAGCATCGCGTCCACCGTTCTGCTGCCAGTAGAGTTCGTCGGCGACCACGTCCTGCGCGCCGGGTCGGCCCATTGAGGTGCCAACCATTTCCACGCCGACGGGCGTGAGCGGTGAGATGCCAGCCAGCGGGATGTAGTTGGGCAGTTGCGGGTCCTCAGTCAGATCAGCGCCGAACCAGCCATGTGAGTCGCCGCTGAGCACAATGTTGTCGAGGATCTGGTTGTCGCGCAGCCAGCGGTAAAAGGTTTTGCGGTCCTCGGGGTAACCGCCCCAAGCTGTGGTGTAGATTTCAGGGCCGCGCGGATCAATGCCCAGCGTGTTCTGAAAGGCATCGGCATAAAGGCTGTAGGCGGGCGTATTTATCGTGCCGACCTGCGACATGTTGACCTGGTTGACGATCACATTGTGACGCGCGCCGCGGGCTTTGCTGGCAAGCAATGCCTGGGTCAGAAAATCCCATTGCGCATCGCCCAGCAGCTTGTTGTTGCTGGCGTTGTCGTCACGGTGGCGCCGCACATCAATCAGGATGATCGAGGCAACGTCACCGTAATCGAGCACCCGATGAGAGAAGAAGGCGTCGTTGCCGCGCGGGATTTCGACTTGCGTGTTGGGCGCGGCGAACGGGCGCCAGCGCCCGGACCCATCGGCCAGGGTCGGCCGCATCGGTGTCCATTCGTGATAAACCTCCCCGGCCTGGGCGCGGCTGATGGACTCGCCATCGTCAGCGCTGTAGTCGTCGTAGTCGTGCTGATCCGCCATCACCGCGAATGGTGCGCCCAGATGCGCGGTCAGCAGGTTTTCGTCCTGGTAGTACAGGGCATAGCGTCGACGACATTCCCCGATGTTGTGCCAGGCCCGGTTGTCGATGTCCTCATAACCGCGGATCTGAGGATTACCCTGCGCATCGGGGTATTGCCGGCTCGACATATGGTTGCCGGACACTTCGTACACCTGATCGCCAGCGTGAGTGATGAGGTCAATATCGCCACGTTCACCCATGCGCGCGTAACCATTGAAATAGTCCTGCCACCAGGAGGTGCAGGCGACATGGCCGATGGTCAGTTCGGTGATGCCGTCGCCAACCTTCGGCGCCGTGCGCGTGCGCCCGATCGGCGAGCGATAGCCCAAAGCGGTAAAGGCATACCAATAGGTTTGTGCGGAATTCAGGCCATCGGCATCTACCTTGACGGTGAAGTCGCGAGACGCATCCGTGCTGACCAGCCCGCTGTTCACCACATTGCTGAGCGCGGGATCGGTGGCAATGACCCAGGCCACGTCCACATTACGAATGCCTTGCGGGTCTGGAACCTCATTCACATCCCAGCCGCGTGCATCCGGGATGGTGATACGCGTCCACAGGATGACGCGATCGGCCAGCGGGTCGCCAGAGGCCACACCATGGCCGAATGGGAGTAGTTCCTCACGTGCCGGAAAATGCCAGGCGCCGCCCGGCAATTGACGCGAATAAGCCGGTACCTGCTGGGCCCGGACGACAGCGGGCAGGGCCGCACCGCCGAAGGCTGCGGTTGACAGGGCAACGGTGCGAACAAAATCGCGACGGTTCATCTTCTTGGCCATGGGGCGGATTCTTCACTGCGATTCGGACAACCTGCAAGAATCGCACAGCAATGTTTCGCTTCCATGGCAGCTTAAACGGCCAATCCTCAAGATCGAGCTTAAGGCCCACCAAACAGCCCCCGTTCATCAGTCGGCAGCTGGACTGATCAGGCCAGCTGCCGGCGGATTGATCTTAGCGGTAGACCGGGAAAGACTGCGTTAGCAGTGCCACCTGGTGGCGTACGCGTTCAATAGTGTCGGCGTCATCGGGCGTATCGAGTACATCGGCGACCAGATGGCCAACCTGCGCGGCTTGCTGCATGCCGAAACCGCGTGTGGTCATGGCCGGGGTGCCCAGGCGGATACCTGAGGTCACAAAAGGGGTTTGTGGATCATGCGGGATGGCGTTCTTGTTGACCGTGAGGTGTGCATGCCCCAGCGCCCGCTCAGCGTCTTTTCCAGTGATGTTCTTGCTGCGCAGGTCGACCAGCATGAGATGACTTTGGGTGCCACCCGAGACGATGCGTAAACCGCGCGCGGTCAGGCTTTCGGCCAGCGCGTGGGCGTTGTTCAGCACGTTTTGCTGATAGTCCACGAAATCTGCCGACAACGCTTCCTTGAAGGCGACCGCTTTGGCCGCGATCACATGCATCAGCGGGCCGCCCTGAAGCCCCGGAAAAATTGCACTGTTGATTTTCTTGGCGATGTTTTCGTCGTTGCACAACACCACACCTCCGCGCGGGCCTCGCAAACTCTTGTGCGTGGTGGATGTTACGACGTCGGCATGTGGCAGCGGGTTGGGGTAGAGGCCCGCTGCAATCAGGCCGGCATAATGTGCCATGTCGACCATGAACCACGCGCCCACCGCCTTGGCCACGTCGGCGAAACGCTGGAAATCGATGTGTAACGAGTAGGCCGAGGCGCCGGCGATGATCAGTTTGGGCTTATGTTTCCTGGCCAGGCGTTCCATCGCGTCGTAGTCAAGGTGCTCATCCTTATCGAGGCCGTAACTGATCGCATTGAACCATTTGCCGCTCATGTTCAGGGCCATGCCGTGGGTCAGGTGGCCGCCTTCTGCGAGGCTCATGCCCAGAATCGTATCGCCGGGTTGCAGCAGGGCCAGCAGAACAGATTGGTTGGCTTGCGAGCCGGAATTGGCCTGTACGTTCGCGAAGTTGGCGCCAAACAGCTGTTTCAGTCGGGCGATGGCCAGTTGCTCGACCTCGTCGACATGCTCGCAGCCACCGTAGTAGCGTTTGCCTGGATAACCTTCGGCGTATTTGTTGGTGAGTTGAGTGCCCTGAGCCTGCATCACCGCGGGCGAAGCATAGTTCTCCGACGCGATCAGTTCGATGTGTTCTTGCTGGCGTTGGTTTTCGGCCTCAACGGCGGCAAAGATCTCCGGGTCAATGCGGTCCAGTGTGTGATGTTGTTGAATGAACATGGACGATCCTCAGGAGGCGCTGGCGCGCAGGGTTTTGGCCGCGGCAACCATGTTGCTCAGCGCCGGACGGACCTCGTCCCATTGGCGCGTTTTAAGGCCGCAGTCCGGGTTGATCCACAGGCGCTCTGCCGGAATTCGCTCGGCGGCTTTTCTCATCAACTCGACCATCCAGCCGGTGTCCGGAATGTTCGGTGAGTGGATGTCGTACACGCCGGGGCCGATGTCATTGGGGTACTCGAAGTGCTCGAATGCATCAAGCAGTTCCATGTTGGAGCGCGAGGTTTCGATCGTGATGACATCGGCATCCATGGCGGCGATGGATTGGATGATGTCGTTGAATTCCGAGTAGCACATATGGGTGTGAATCTGCGTTTCATCCGACACGCCGTTGGCGGCGATGCGGAAGCAGGCCACCGCCCAGTCGAGGTAGTCCTGCCACTGCGTACGGCGTAGCGGCAGACCTTCGCGCAAAGCGGCCTCGTCGATCTGAATCACGCGTACACCGGCCTGTTCCAGGTCGAGCACCTCCTGACGGATCGCCAGGGCCAGTTGCTTGCAGGATTCGGAACGCGGTTGATCATCGCGTACGAACGACCAGTTGAGGATGGTCACCGGCCCGGTCAGCATGCCTTTCATGGGTTTATTGGTCAGCGACTGGGCGTAGCCAATCCAGTCGACTGTCATCGCCTGAGGGCGGCTGATGTCGCCAAACAGGATTGGCGGTTTGACGCAACGTGAGCCGTAAGACTGAACCCAACCGAACTGGCTGAAAGCGTAGCCTTCCAGTTGTTCGCCGAAGTATTCGACCATGTCGTTGCGTTCCGCCTCACCATGGACCAGCACGTCCAGTCCCAGGGCTTCCTGCTCGCGAACGCTGCGTGCAATCTCTTCGCGCATCGCTTGTTTATAGGTGTCGGCATCGACAGTTCCGGCCTTGAACTGTCGCCGCACTTGGCGAATCTCGGCGGTCTGCGGGAATGAGCCGATCGTGGTGGTCGGGTAGGAGGGCAGGTTCAGGTGGGCGGCCTGGCGGGCCGCGCGCTTGGCGTAGGTGCTGTGGCGGTGCTCAAGACGTGGGTCAATCTGCGCCAGCGCCTCGCGCACGGCGGGGTTGGTTACGCGTGTCGATGCACGGCGCGAGGCGAATGCGCGCTGGTTGGCCTGCAATGCGTCGGTGACTGCCTCGCGGCCCTGGTTCAAGGCGACGCCCAGCACACGGAGTTCTTCCAGCTTCTGCACCGCGAAGGCGAGCCATGTTTTGATCTCCGGGTCGAGCTTGGTCTCGCTGCCCAGATCGACCGGTACATGCAGCAAAGAGCAGGACGGGGCGATCCAGAGTCGCTCGCCGAGGCGCTGCGCCAGCGGCTCCAGCCAGTCGAGCAAGCCAATCAGATCGGTTTTCCAGATGTTGCGTCCGTTGATTACGCCCAGCGATAGCACTTTGTGCTCGGCCAGCATGCCGATAACCGGAAGCACATCATCTTTGCCATTGATCGCATCAAGGTGCAGGCCAGCGACAGGTAGATTGGCCGCCAGGTATGCGTTCTCTTTGAGCTGGCCGAAGTAGGTCGCCACAAGCAGCTTGATTGGGCAGCTCTTCAGTTCGTGATAGGACGTGTTGAAGGCATGTTGCCAATCCGCATCCAGTTCGCTGACCAGAATCGGCTCGTCAATTTGTACCCACTGTGCGCCTGCTTTGGCCAGGGTGGACAGCAACTGTGCATAGACCGGCAAAAGACGCGGCAGCAAATCCAGTGGATTGGACCCATCCTGGGCTTTGCTCAGGGCCAGATAGGTGAGCGGCCCAATGATCACGGGTTTTGCGTTGACCCCAAGCGCGTGTGCCTCAGCCAGCTGGTCGAGCAAGCGTGACGCATCGAGGCTGAAGCGGGTATCGGCGTCGACTTCCGGGACGATGTAGTGGTAGTTGGTATCGAACCACTTGGTCATCTCGCCCGCCGCCACGCCGTCGCAGCAGCCGGCCTGTTCTTCGGCGTCTTGCGAGCTGCGCCCGCGCGCCACACGAAAATAATTGTCCAGACTGTCGCCGGGCAGGGCCAGCACCCGGCGGGGCAGGTTGCCCAGGGTAAAGCTCATGTCGAGCATTTGATCGTAAAACGAAAAATCGCCGACCGGGACGAGGTCCAGCTGTTGCTGTTCCTGCCAATGCCGCTGACGCAGCTTAACCCCAGCGTTTTTCAGCTCATAGCATGAAGTCTGACCTTTCCAATAGGCTTCCTGAGCAAATTTGAGTTCGCGTCTGGCGCCGATGCGGGGAAAACCAAGATTGTGTGTCCATGCCATGTTGAGCGTGCTCGCAAGTAAGAATGCGCAGCATGCTAGCCAGCACGCGACATGAATAAAAATGTTAATTTCTAATCAATAGTTGAATTTCTTTCATGAAATGAAATGAGCATACTTGAGCGCAAACATCTGGAGATCATCGCGGCGGTTGACGAGCTGGGCTCGCTGACGGCGGCTGCGGATCAGCTGCATCTCACCCAATCGGCCCTGAGCCATAGCGTGCGCAAGCTCGAGGACCAGCTGGGAACGGCGATTTGGCGACGTGAAGGTCGTCGCCTGCAACCGACTCAGGCCGGCCAGTTGTTGCTGGCCGCATCGGCGCGTTTGCTGCCCCAGCTTGAACACCTGGAGCAGCGTTTGCTGCAGTTTGCGCGAGGCGAGCGCGGCACCTTACGTTTCGGGATGGAGTGCCATCCCTGCTACCAGTGGTTGCTCAAGGTGGTGGCGCCGTATCTGCAGGCCTGGCCGGGCGTGGATGTCGACGTCAAACAGAAATTTCAGTTCGGCGGCATTGGTGCATTGTTTGGCTATGACATCGACATGCTGGTCACACCTGACCCGCTTTATAAAACCGGTTTGCAGTTTGAGCCAGTGTTCGATTACGAGCAGGTTCTGGTGGTTTCGTCCACACATGCGTTGAGCCAGGTTGAGCACGTCTTGCCTGACGATTTGTCGGCCGAAACGCTGATTACCTACCCGGTCAGCCCTGATCGGCTGGATATCTACACGCGGTTTTTGACCCCCGCCGGGGCCGCGCCTCGCCGCCACAAACCCATCGAAACCACAGACATCATGTTGCAAATGGTGGCCAGTGGGCGGGGTGTGGCTGCGCTTCCGCGCTGGTTGGTTGAAGACAACGCCGAGCGTTTTGGCGTGATCCCGGTGCGTTTGGGGCCGCACGGCGTGGACAAGCAAATTTTCCTCGGCTATCGCGATGCAGATGCCCAGCTCGATTATCTGCAGGCCTTCGTAGGGCTTGCGCGACGACAGGGCCCGGAATCGGCAAAGGCACGCTGAATAGCGCATGCAGGCAGCGTTGGCAGGCGGTGTGCGGCGCATCGTCATAAATTCGCCATGCAAGTTTTGCAGGCTAGTGATGTGCGGTCAGTTGTACCGATACATCAGGAACTTGCGCTATCTCTGCCAACATAACGTTGATGGCCCTTGCTGTAGGCGCCATCGTATTGATCCCCCGGGTGATCATCCGCTTACGCCTGTCGGCTGCGAAACATCCCTCAGTTCGCGGTCATGCGCGTATGAGTCGACGCATTGCACGGCTGGTTCCGGATTTTCGTTACAGCTCAGATGCATTCTTTCAAACCGATGATGCCCCTGAAGAGATCGCGCAGCAGCGTCGCGCCGCGTTAGAACGTCTTCAGGCCGGGGCTTCAGAGCGCTCGGCGCACGTTTTACGCGCCAGCCGCGAGCTTGAATCGCAAGTGTCTGATGTTGCCTTCACGGCACGCTATCGGGTGCCGTTTCCTTATCGCGATGGCCTGCCCGCAGCCTTGCGCTACGGCAGCCTGGCGCAGGAAACGCGCGGCAATCAGATCTGTGATCTGGATGGCCAGTGGCGTTACGACCTGTCGGGTTCGTACGGCGTAAACGTATTCGGATATGGGTTCTACAAGCAATGCCTGGCGGCGGGGTTTGAGCGCGCCAAAGACCTGGGGCCGGTGCTCGGTCCTTACCATCCGGACATCCAGTACAACGTGGCCGCCTTGCGACGCATTTCGGGCCTGGATGAGGTGTCGTTTCATATGTCGGGCACCGAAGCCGTCATGCAGGCGGTGCGATTGGCCAGATATCACACGCGGCGCAGCCATCTTGTTCGTCTGTGCGGTTCCTACCACGGCTGGTGGGATGGGGTGCAACCCGGGGTGGGCAACTCACGCAAGGTGAATGATGTGTACACCTTGGCCGACCTCAGCGACAAGACCCTGGCGGTGTTGGCCACGCGCAAGGACATCGCCTGCGTACTGATCAACCCGATGCAGGCGATGCACCCAAACAGAGATGCGCCGGGTGACTCGACATTGCTGAGCAGTCGTCGAAGCACTGATTTTGAGCGTGAACGCTACACCGTGTGGTTGAAGAAAATTCGTGACATTTGCACGCGCCGCGGCATTGTTCTGATCTTCGATGAGGTCTTCACGGGATTTCGCCTGGGCTTGCGTGGTGCTCAGGAATACTTCGGTGTGCAGGCCGACATGGTCACTTACGGCAAAACCTTGGGCGGGGGGTTGCCCATAGGTGTGCTGTGTGGGCGCCATGCATTGATGGCGCGTTTTCGGCCCGAACAACCGGCCAATGTGTGCTTTGCGCGCGGCACCTTCAACGCCCATCCATATGTCATGAGCAGCATGCGGACGTTCTTGGCTTACGCGCAGTCGGATGAGGCGGGGCAGTGCTATGCCGCTGCTGATGCGCTCTGGCAAGCCCGGGTGAGCGCGCTGAATGAGCAGCTGGCCGAGCAGCGTCTGCCGATCAAGCTGGCCAACATGCACAGCGTGATCACGGTGCTTTATACCCAGCCATCGCGCTACAACTGGATGTTCCAGTTCTATCTGCGCGAAGCCGGACTGGAGCTGGGTTGGACCGGTACCGGGCGTTTGATTATGAGCCTGGCCTACAGCGACGAGGAATTCGCCGAGATTGGCCGTCGCTTGATTGCGGCGGCCACGCGTATGAATCAGGACGGTTGGTGGTGGCCAGGGGCGCATCTCAGTAACCGCTGGATTGTTCGACGCTTCGCGCTTGATGTGCTGCGGAGCAAGTTTGCTTTGCGCGCTATGCGCCCGCCGGAGCAGGTTGCGCAGGTCAATGGGGATCTGTCATGACTGCGCAGCGGCCGGGTGCGGGCGGTTACTCCTTTCGCGATCAGCTACGCGCCGAATTCGATCATTTTCTGAGCGCGGAGCAGTTGCGCTTTGCCGATAAGGACTGCCTGCGTATTGACCTGCATTGTCACGATCGCAACAGTGATGTGCCGGACGAACTATGGGGACGTTTGCTCGGCCTGCCCGAAACCTGGCTGAAAACCAAGTCCCTGGTGCGTCAACTCCGACGCAGCGGCTGTGATGTGGTGACCGTGACCAACCACAATAACGCACGGTCTTGCTGGGAATTGATGGAGCGCGGCGAAGATGTGCTGTCGGCGGCCGAGTTCACCTGCCTGTTTCCCGAATACGACCTGTATCTGCACGTGCTGGCTTACGGGTTTACGCCGGCCCAGGAAGTCGCGTTTCAGGCCAAGCGCGGCAACGTTTATGAATTTGTTCGCTTTGCGGCGCAGGAAAACATCCCTCTGGTGTTGCCTCATCCGTTGTATTTCTACACGCGCAACGAACATATCGATCTGGTGCTGTTCCAGAAACTGGCACTGATGTTTCAGCGCTTCGAAGTGCTCAATGGGCAGCGCGACTTGTGGCAAAGCGTGCTGACGCTCAACTGGGTGCAATCACTGCAGCCAGAGCAGCTTGATGACTGGCGGCGTGCACATGGTCTTGACCCAGCCGATTTCGGGGTTGATCCGGAAAAGCCCAAGGTGCTGACCGGTGGTTCCGACGATCACATGGGGCTGACCGCCGGCCAGTGTGGCAGCCGCCTGTACGTTGCCGATCTGGATCGGCGCCGGGCCACGGAGCCCTTGTCCCAGCTGGCGCTGGAAGCGCTGCGAACAGGCCAGGTCTCGCCTTATGGCAGCGTGGCGGAAAACGAGCGCTTGAGCACCGCATTGCTCGACTACTTCGTGCAGATCACCACGCATATGAAGGATCCGGGGCTGTTGCGTCTGGTGCTTCATCGCGGCGAGGCCAGTGACAAGCTGGCCTGTCTTGCCATCGGCAATCTGTTGCTGGAAATCAAGCACCACAAGAAAACCAAGCGCTTTGTCGGGCTTGTTCATGATGCTTTACATGGCAAGCGCCCTGGCCGTTTGCTCAAGTGGAATGTTTCCCAGGATTACCAGTTCTGCGTGCGTGAGCTTGAGCGTATCGCACAAGCTCGCCAAACCACGCCGGCTGAGTTTGAGCAGACGGTGGATGACGCTATTGCGGTTTTGTTCCACCAGCTTTCACGCCTGTCGATCAAGCGCTTGAACAAATGCTTCGAAAAACGCGGGCAGCTGCGTATCGAAGAGCTGAGCGCTGAGCAACTGACACGCAGCTTCGAACTGCCCTTGCAGTTGTCAGCTTTGGCCTATGGGCGCTCGCCACGCGGTAAGAACATCAGCGGCGTCAATGTTGGTGAGGTACTGGACAGCCTGTCTTTTCCAACCTTGATGATGCTGGTGCTGGCGGGGGCGCAATTGGCCAGCGCCAACGCGCTGTACAAGAACCGGCCTTTTCTCAACGCCTTTGCCGAGCATCTGGGGCGCAACCAGCATCAGAGGCGAGGGCTGTATCTGACAGACACTTTGCGTGACCGCAATGGAGTGTCACATTCCTTGTCGGGCAAGCTGGCTGAAATTCAGCGTCAGGATCACGCGCTGGATTTCCTGATCTGTCATGAAAATGCCGAGCCGGATCGTCATCTGCATGTGGTCCGCCCGTTGGTGAATTTTGCCCTACCGCAATATCAGCAGCAGCCGATTCGGGTGCCGGACGTGCTGGAAATTGCGCGCCTGTTCTATCGCGGCGGGTATGACCGTGTGATCTGTTCGACCGAAGGTCCGATGGTTGCTGTGGCCTTGTTTCTCAAAATCATGTTCAACGTGCCGGTGTATTTCTTCATGCACACCGATTGGCTGGATTTCATCCGCCACACCACGTCGTTGAACGCGCACGAGCAGGACCGTGTACGCCGCTTGCTGCGCGCCCTGTATCACCAGTTCGACGGTGTGTTTGTGCTCAATTCCGACCACAAGAACTGGTTGACCAGTGCGGCCATGGGTCTACCCGAATCTCGTGTTCATTTGACTGCACATCATGTGGAGGATCATCAGCAACAGCCTCGGGATCTCACCCTCAAGTCGAGCCTGTTTGATGATGCTGACCAGGCCACGCCTGTGCTGTTTGTGGCCTGCCGCTTGAGTCGCGAAAAGGGCATTTTAGAGTTGCCGGACATCTACCGTCAGGCGCGTGCCCGCGTGCCTGATCTGCGCCTGGTGATTGCCGGTGTGGGGCCGGATGAAGATGCTTTGAAGCAAGCCTGTCCTGATGCACTGTTTCTGGGCTGGGTTGATCGTCAACGTATTGCTCAGCTTTATGCCGGGCTGGATCTGTTTGTATTTCCGTCGCGTTTCGACACCTTTGGCAATGTGATCCTGGAAGCTTTCACCCAAGGGATGCCTGTGGTCAGCTATGACTGCAAGGGCCCCAAGGACATTATCCAGCACGGGCGCAATGGTTATCTGGTCGATACCCAGGCCGCGATGGTCCAGGCCATCGTGGAGCACTTTGAGCAACGCCAACGTCACGCCGATATGGCGGAGGCGGCGCGCGTGCGCGTGCGTGACTACGCCGCTGAGCCGATCATGCAGAGGTTTCTCGAGCAGCTTGGCCTTGCTGCCGAGACTGGTGATGTCGCGCAACCGGCGGCACAGGTATGAACAGCTCCGTTCGCAAGCTGGATCAATGGGAGCAGCTCAATTTTCTGCTGACCAATCGCCTGCCACGCCATGCCCTGACACGGTTCATGGGCTGGTTTAGTCGCATCGAAAATCGCTGGCTCGCCCGTGTCTCGATCGCATTGTGGCAACGATTTGCGGACGATCTGCGCCTGGATGAAGCTGAGCAACAGCAGTTCAACAGTTTGCGCGCTTGTTTCATCCGTCGTTTACGCCCTGGAGCGCGGCCTGTTGATACGCGCCCGAACATTCTGATCAGCCCGTGCGACGCGGTGATTGGCGAGTGCGGTGAGATTCGCGGGCGTACGGTGTTCCAAGCCAAAGGCTATCCCTATGAACTGGATGAGCTGATACCCGATCCGCAAATCCAGCAGAAATACCAGGACGGGGTGTATGTGACCTTACGCCTGAAGTCGAGCATGTATCACCGCTTTCATGCGCCGGTGGATTGCACGATCCAGCAGATCGAATACGTCTCAGGTGACACCTGGAACGTTAATCCGCCCGCGCTCAAACGTATAGAAAAGCTCTATTGCCGCAATGAGCGGGCCGTGGTGCCGCTGGTCGATACGGCAACTGCAGGCAGTGTGTGTCTGGTCCCGGTGGCGGCCATTTTAGTTGCCAGTATGCAGTTTCACGGGCTCGATGAGCCCCTGGATTTGAGTTACGCCGGGCCCAATCGCATTGCAATTTCGGAGCAGTACAGCAAAGGCGATGAGATCGGCTATTTCCAGCACGGCTCCACCATCGTGCTGTTTGCGACCAAAAATTTTGAACTGCTGCCCGGGCGTGAGCCAGGTGTAGTGATTCGTATGGGCGAACCTTTGCTCAGCGACAGTTCGACCACTCCAGATGCTCTCTGAGGCTTTCCTATGAATTTTTTTGAAGAACTGCAAAAGCAACGATGGGATGACCATCGCTACTACCACCACAGCCGGATCAACCAAGCGCTGCATCTGGTCAGCGCCTGCTGCTTTCTGACCAGCTACGCCTTGCTTTTCATCAATCCGGTGCTGGCGGTCATGGTGGGTTGGATGCTGGCCATGGTGCTGCGTCAGATCGGGCATTTTTTCTTTGAGCCCAAGACTTATGATGACGTCAACAAGGCCACGCATGAGTTCAAGGAAAGCGTGAAAGTGGGCTACAACCTGCAGCGCAAAGTGGTTTTGCTCAGCGTATGGGGAGCGGTTCCTGTGGTATTGGCTTTGCGCCCTGATTTTTTTGGTTTCTTCAGCCCGGAGGAAACCGCCCGGGGGCTGCTCTACAACACGTCGATTCTGTGGTTGATCGTTGGAATCGGTGCAGTGATTTTCCGCACCCTGCACCTGTTCTTTTTGATGGGTGTGCAGTCTGGCTTGGTCTGGGCTTGCAAAATCCTCACCGACCCCTTTCACGACATCAAGATTTACCACAAGGCGCCCATGCATCTGCTCCGTGGTGAGATGTACGACGACATGAGCGATTGGTACAGCCCCGCTGTGACAAAGGCCGACGCTTAGGGGCGATTCAATCGGGCTCGCAGCGCGTTCCCGCGCGGGTGATGGCCCCGGAGCACATGAGCGATGTCTTTCAGTCTGTTTTTGGCGTTTTTTGCCGCCGCCGTGGTGCTCAGCTTTGAGCGTCTGACCTATATCTACGTTTGGCGCAGGCCGCGGGCGTTTGCTTCGCGCTGTCGGCGTTGGCGACTTGCCGCCGACCCTGTGGCCGGTCTGGAACGCTTGTTTTATCTGTTCAAGGTGATTCAGATACTGGTCTTTGCAGCCTGGATATTCATGTTTTCCGCGGGGCAATGGCCGCAGCTGGCGGCATGGCCGTTTTTGTCGGGTGGCATCGTGCTGATATTGGTTGGTCAGATGCTCAACCTGATGACATTCTGGCGTCTGGGGCGTGTCGGCATTTTTTACGGGGTGCGTTTCGGTCATGAGGTGGCGTGGTGCCGCCAGTTTCCATTCTCGGTATTTCGCAACCCGCAGTATCTGGGAACGGTGCTGAGCATTTGGGGACTGTTCATCGCAGTTCGCTTTGAGCAGCCCGACTGGCTGCTGATCCCGCTGCTGCAAACGCTGTATTACGCATTGGGCGCGCATTTCGAGAAAGACAGCCCCAGGCAACCCGGTGCTTATGTTCAGGCTGAGGTGCGCGCGACGGGTTAGCTGCTTAGCAGTCGCCTGCGGTGAGGCGCCCTGAGCAGGGCGCATTTTTCTGTGCAGGCAGGCTGCACAGATGCTGCAGCGTAGTGCAAAAAAATGGCATAATGGTCGAGTTTTTCCTTAAGTTCAGCGGAGCGAGACGCTCCGCCCCAACGCAGAAGTGCCTCAGCTCATGACAGACCTCAGCAAATACCGAAATATCGGTATTTTCGCCCACGTAGACGCGGGTAAAACCACAACGACTGAACGCATCCTCAGTCTCACCGGCAAAATTCACAAAACCGGTGAAACGCATGATGGTGAAGCCACCACCGACTTCATGGAGCAGGAGCGTGAGCGCGGCATCACCATTCAGTCCGCAGCGACCAGCTGTGAATGGAATGGCCATCGCCTGAACATCATTGACACACCCGGGCACGTGGACTTCACGGTTGAAGTGTATCGTTCGCTTAAGGTGCTGGATGGCGGTGTCGGTGTGTTCTGCGGTTCCGGCGGTGTGGAGCCCCAGTCGGAAACCAACTGGCGTTATGCCAACGAATCCGAAGTCTCCCGCATCATCTTCGTAAACAAGCTCGACCGCATGGGCGCTGATTTCATGCGCGTGGTCAAGCAGATCGAAACCGTGCTGGGCGCAACACCTCTGGTGATGGTGCTGCCGATCGGGCGTGAAGATGAGTTCTCTGGCGTTGTTGATCTGTTGACCCGTAAAGCATGGATCTGGGATGCGTCGGGCGATCCGCTGAAATACACCATCGAAGACGTACCGGCCGATATGGCTGACGATGTCGAAGAATGGCGTGAAAAGCTGATTGAAACCGCTGTCGAGCAGGACGACGATCTGCTGGAAGCGTACCTGGAAGGCAATGAACCCAGCGTTGATGACATCAAAAAGTGCATCCGCAAGGGCACCAACTCCATGGCCTTCTTCCCGACCTATTGTGGTTCGGCGTTCAAGAACAAGGGTATGCAGCTGATGCTGGATGCCGTGGTTGATTTCCTGCCTAGCCCGACCGAAGTCAAGCCGCAGCCGGAAGTCGACCTGGAAGGTAACGAAACCGGCGAACTCGCCATCGTTGACCCGGATCGCCCGCTGCGTGCGCTGGCCTTCAAGATCATGGATGACCGTTTTGGTGCGCTGACCTTTGTGCGTATCTACTCGGGCCGTATCGAGAAGGGCATGACCGTGCTCAACACGTTCACCGGCAAGACCGAGCGTATTGGTCGTATCGTCGAGATGCACGCTAACGATCGTATCGAGCATGACAGTGCGCAGGCCGGTGACATCGTTGCCGTGCTGGGCATGAAGAACACCCAGACCGGTCACACGCTGTGTGATCCCAAGGATCCGGCAACTCTGGAACCGATGGTGTTCCCGGCCGCTGTGATTTCCATGGCGATCGCACCCAAGGACAAGGCTGGCGCTGAGAAGCTGGCTCTGGCCCTGGGCAAGATGGTGCAGGAAGATCCGTCGTTCTACGTCAGTTCTGACGAAGATTCGGGCGAAACGATTCTCGGCGGCATGGGTGAGCTTCACCTGGACGTCAAGATCGACATCCTGCGTCGTACCCACAAGGTCGAAGTGGTAGTTGGCAAGCCGCAGGTGGCTTACCGTGAAACCATCACCCAGGCGGTTGAAGATTCCTACACCCACAAGAAGCAGTCGGGTGGTTCCGGTCAGTTCGGTAAGATCGACTACGTGATCGAGCCGGGTGAGCCGGGCAGTGGCTACGTCTTCGAATCCAAGGTCACCGGCGGTAACGTGCCGCGTGAATTCTGGCCTGCCGTCGAGAAGGGCTTCAAGCTGATGATGGACGAAGGTGTCCTGGCCGGCTTCCCGCTGATGGACTTCAAAGTCACGCTCATGGACGGTGCTTTCCACGCGGTTGACTCCTCGGCTATTGCCTTCGAGATCGCGGCCAAGAGCGCTTACCGTCAGACCATTCCGAAGTGTTCGCCGCAGCTGATCGAGCCGATCATGAAGGTCGACGTGTTCACGCCTGAAGATCACGTGGGTGATTGCATCGGTGACCTGAATCGTCGTCGCGGCATGATCAAGTCGCAGGAAGCAGGTGCCACGGGTGTGCGCATCAAGGCTGACGTGCCGCTGTCCGAAATGTTCGGTTACATCGGCGATCTGCGCACCATGACCTCGGGCCGTGGCCAGTTCTCGATGGAGTTCTCGCACTATCTGCCGTGTCCGAAGAACGTGGCTGATGCCGTGATCGAAGAAACCAAGGCGCGTAAGGCCGAGCAGGGCTAAGCCCCTCAGGTTTTAGCGTCTAGCGATCAGGCCCCACCTCATTGAGGTGGGGCCTTTTTATTGGGCGCCTGATTATTCCGCGTTCAGTTCGTGGCTAAAACTTCCACCTGGCGCCGGCGCTGACCTGACGGCCGGGCAGGGGCGCCGTGTCTTTCAGAACCGACAGATGGTTCTGAGCGTAGGCATCGAACAAATTATCTGCTTTGAGCCACAGATCCAGCGCTTGCTGGCCCAGCTGCAACCGGTGTTCGAGGTACAGACTGACCCAGTTGTAGGCGTCTGTGGCGCTTTCGTTGGGGGCCAGATGGCGGGCTTCAAAGACATGTTTCAGGCTCGCTGTTGCGAGCCAGTCCGAGTGCTCGTAGCGTAAACCTGCGCTCATATTGGCCGGTGCCGTACGTGGCAGGTGACGGCCGTCAGATTGTTCCGCATGCAGCGCGTCGGCTTGCAGCCAGAGCATCCAGGTATGTTCAGCCTGAGCCTGCGAATGGTGCTCGTAGCGCACTGAGCCACCGATGAATCGGGCATCACTTTGACGCGTAAACCACACGTCGCTGAGGTGGAACGGATCGCTCAAAGCCGCGCCTTCGTCGGTGTAGCCCTGATCCTGAAAGATGTAATCCTGGAAGCGGTAGAAAAAGCCCGAGAGTTGCCAGCGATGCCGTGGTTTTGACCAGCTGAAGTCGGCGTCCAGATTGAGGCTACGCTCGGTGTCCAGATGTGGCGTGCCGAAGATGTAACTTTCGGTGGCGTGGTGAAAACCGTTCCAGTAAAGCTCGTCCACACTGGGCAGGCGTTGCAACGCGCTCAGGCTCAGTTCCCAGCTCAGTGGTGTGGTGTTCAATGGCTCGCGCCGCAGTCCGAGCGACACGCTCCAGGCGTCCTCGCGACGCGTGTCGTAGTAGCCGGCATCCAGCTGCTCGGGATAGACCCATTGTTCCTGGATGTTATTGGCATCCGGTTTCAGTTCGCGCCATTGTGTGTGCAGGCCAACGCTGATGCGGTAGTCCGCCCCCAGCGGTCGGTCCGCCACATTGGACAGCTGCCACAACAGGCTTTGCGTGTCTGGCATGGGGTGACCATGGCTGTAGGGCAGGCCAGTGCTTTCGATGTACTGCAGGATTGATTCGCCCAGCGGAGCACCGCTGCGCGGAGCGCGTGAGAAATCGTTGCAGGCGCCGTGCTCATGACACACGCGCAGCTCGCTATTGCTCGCGCTTAAACGTGTTTCACCGCTCCACAGCGCGGCAGACCAGCTCAGTTGCAGCGCTGCTTGCTGCTGCTGCTGGCCGAACAGGCCGTCCTTACGGCCGCCTTCCGTTTCGTCATGCAGATAGTCACTGTAGTGAGCATCTACATTGATTCTGTCCAACCAGATGGGGGCTGGGTCGTAGCGAAATTTGAGACTGTAATCTTCGCGCTGCATGTTAATGCGCGTAGCTTCCGGCGTGTCGTTGGGTATGCCGTAGTCTTTTTCCAGTTGGGTGGTGCTGAGCAGCCATTCGCTGCGCGAGCCCGGTCTCCAGCCTGCCGCCAGTTGAATCTGATCGGTGCTCAAGTCGGAGTCGGCAATGCGTTCACCACGGCCGGATTCGTAGGCCTGGGCATCCTGTGTCAGCCCGCCAACATGCCAGGCCCAGGTGTCATCCGACCACGTCAGCCGGGTGTCCAGATTGTGGCTGCTGGGTGAGGCACGCAGATCGCCCGCCACCTGACCGCGCCATCCGGAGGCCAGAAATGGATTGTCCAGCACGTCGCGAATGCGCACCACGCCACCGGCCCGAGCCGCGTAAAGCAGGGAGGCCGGGCCTTTGAGCAGTTCAATGCGTTCGGACGCGCGCGGTGCGACCGCAACCGCATGATCCTGGCTCATGGCGGAGAGGTCGGAAACCTCGTTGTCGTTGTGCAGGATTTTGATGCGGTAACCGCTCATACCACGCACCACCGGGCGGCCAACCGCTTCGCCGTAGCTGGCCGAATCGACGTTGGGCATGTTGTCCAGATAGCCGCCGAGCGTGGCGTTGGCAGCGTCCTTGCCGAGATCCGTGGTGTCACTGTTTTGGTTCTCGGCCGGGGGCTGGGTGACGGTAATCGGGGCCAGCTCGGTTTGCGCAGCGCTGGCCAGCGGCAGCGCCAAGCAGCACGCGGCCGTGAGAATCATATGACGCATGGAATGCTCCGATCGCCCCGGACTGCAGTGATGTCCGGGGCGATGTCAGGCTTTATTAATGCTCGTGATCGTCGTGATCGTGGTCATGCGCCTCGCCGGCGCCGAGGATGGCCACAAGGTCCGCGCGCACGCCAGTCGGCAACAGGGCGGCGATGTCCCAAGCGGAGTGCTGGTGGTAGTCGCTGCCGTGAGAATCAACCAGGTAAATGGTTTGCGTATCCGGCACAAAAATCAGGATGCCGTCGTCGCTGGCGCGAGCCACTGTGGTGCGCTCGCAGTCCAGAATGCTGCTGACGTTGTCCAGCTTGACGAAGTTCTGCGCTTCTTCGAGACCTTCGGTTTCTTCGTGGTAGAAGTAAACGCGGCCTGAGTCGGTCAGTGCGAAATGCATAAGCTCGCCATGTTCCTCTTCGGCCTTGGCGTGGTCGTGCTCGTGTGCGTGTTCAAGCGCGACATAGGGATCGACAAAAGCGCGGCACAACTGTTGGCCGGCAGGCAAGGCTTCGGCCACTTCGTTATACAGGGCGTTTTGATCAGCCACATGGTCGTTGAGTCGAGCAAACGCAGCTTCGACATTGCTACCCGCTTCCGGGTTTTCAAACTCGTCGGCGGTGTGTGCGGCCAGATCATCGCCATGGAAATGCACCAGTTTGCTGAACACGCTGGCGTCGACCGTATCGCCGCTGACGTATTCCGGGAGCATGAGCAGGTACTTCATGTCCAGATGATCTTCGCCTTCGTCTTCATACACATCGGGCCAGTGCAGGAATTGACCGATGGTTGAGGTGTCGGTGATCTCGAGCTTCTGGACGCCGCTGTCCTGGCTGCTGGCGGCTTCCTGATTGAGATCGGTCAGGATCAGACTGCTGGTGTCATAGCCGTAGTACGCACCAGTGCTTGCGTCGATCAGGCTCAAATGCAGTTCGTCAGGCATGCCCAGGTCGATCACGCTCGGCTCGCCCGAGCTGGAACTGCTGGAGTCATCGCAAGCACTGATAAAAAGGGCCTGTGCGACAACGACGGAGGAAAAAAGGATTTTGGACGTGGAATTCATGGTCAAACTCGTAAGATGCGACAGCTTCGCGGACACCGCCGAAAGCCCACAAATGGACGGTTCACGGCGGCATCGCAGATGCTGCAAAACTTGGATAATCCCAATGAGCAGGAACGGGCTTAGGAAGCCACACCAAGACGAAACTCAGGCCGTCAGGGTCGAGCGATCAGGGATCAGGACTGTGTTTGAAACCAGAATTGAGGAGGCGCGCGGGCCTGAAAAGCATGAGCGGCTGCTGCACTGACCTGGGAGGCCCCAAGGGCCGGCGGTTCACAGGTATGAGGCGAGGCGATGGCACAGACACCACTGCTTGAGAACAGTGTCGGCTGTTTTTCCACATTGTGGAAAATGGTGCACAGCTCGCCAGCATCGTGGAAAGCATGGACTTCTGCGTGCAGTAACGCGCTGGTCTGAGCCAGAACCAGCAGCAACAACGAGGCCACGACGTGCATACGACGTCGCGGCGGTGCTATCCGGTTATGCGAATACAGCTGGCTCATATCCGCATGAGTATCGGTCAATTGGCGATTTAATGGCAAGCTGTGCCGGGCGTGCACTCGCCCGTCAGTTCACGAGGTGTCGCCAGATTTTGCGGCGGCGGCATCGCCCAGCGGCGGGTTTAGCCCGACCAGGGTCAGGGTTGCGATGACGCCGATCAACAGACCTTGCCACGGTTCAAACAGAGCCAGAGCCATGCCGGTGAGCAGGACCACGCCACGCTCTGTGGCATCGCGCGGAATCGCCATGGCCACATAGGCACAGGCAAAGCCGGTTAATACCAGGGTCAGCGACAGGGCAATGCCCATCAGCGGCTTCAGCCCGGTCAGCATGGGCAACAGGAAAAACATGAACGGCAGACACATGACGTAGTAGCTGCCCAGCCCGGAGAACAGATGGTCCATGGCTTCGCCGCCGCGCTTCCAGCGCTGTACCACGATGACGTGGACCCCGGTCCACAGGCTGCCCTGGGTGGGGAAAAACGGTGCGCTGATGGCCATCAGGGCGTTGCGGATGCCAACCGACAGATGTGAGCGGCTGGGGTTGATGTCCGGTGGGTCGTCCGGCCGATTGTCCGCCGCCTGACGCAGCACCTCGTTGCCGGTGACGAGATCACCGAACAGGATGATGTAGGCGACCAACGCCAGCGGCAGGCATTTGAGCATCAGCGCGGCATCGGGCCAGCCTATGGCCCAGGGTGAGGCGATGGCCCACACCTCGCCGACGGGTGGCAGCAGAAAACCCCACTGGATGTCGTAGTCGATCTCGCCGACCAGCGGTCCGATAACGGCCGCGAGCAAAAAGCCTGGCAGCAGGCCCAGCGCCGCGAGCAGGCCAACCGCTTTGTTGGTTTCGCGCAGCCGCTGCAGGGGCAGGGAGAAGGCCAGCAGCAGGCACACCGCGCAGGCCAGGGTGGTGCTGATCGGCTGGGCCAGCAGGTATTTGTCGGCATCATCAACAAACACGCGCTTGAGTGCAGCGATGGCCGCGCCGAGGATAATGCCGCCCTTCAATGCCGGGGGTAACCATTGCATGAAGCGTGTGCCCAGGCCGGTGATGCCCAGTAGAACCACGATCAGGGCGAAGTCCAGGGACAGTGCGGTCATCGCCTGAAAACGATCATGCGGGCTTTCGAAGCCACCGATGACGAAGGTCAAAACCAATGGCAGCGCCGGGGTAATCCAGCCTGGAGCATAGGGTTCGCCAAATACGAACACGGCGGACGAAATCAGGATGGAGTGAATGAACGAGGCGGCCACGGCCTGCTCAAAGCTCAAGCCGAAATAGCCCATCATCACCGGCACCAGCGCCAGACCAGTGGCGGCCGCCACCATGGTGCCCTGCAGGCCTTCGGACCAGTACCAGCGTGCATGGACAAAGGGGATGCGCAGGGTAAATGGTCCCCAGCGCAGGCCGCCGCGGGTGCGTGCGGTGTTGCTGTCGTTCATGTTGTCTCCCGGAAAACTGCCGCATGGACGACTCATGTCGTCGCATAGTTTTGATCTGCGTGCAGGATCGCCTTTGTACGTCAGAATCGCATGCCGGGCAATGCCCAGGGCCTCAACATCGGCGTCTCAAAGGCGGATAATACCGGGTTGGTTTTCCTGCCTATGGTGCGCGCATGCCGATCTTGTCCGAACTGATGTACTGGCTGAGCCAGGCTGCGGTGGCCAGTATGGCGGCGGCCGCGGTGATTGAAGCCGGTCGCAAGCGCTTTGATCTGTTCGGCATGCTGGTGGTGGCGGTCAGCGCGGCCTTGGGCGGTGGTTCGCTGCGCGACATGCTGCTCGATCGCCCGGTTTTCTGGGTGCGCGACCAGACCTACCTGCTGACAGCGCTGGGTGCGGCCTTGCTGATGTTTTTCATCGCCAGGCGTTGGCGCATGCCCCTGCGCATGTTCCTGATTTCCGACGCGCTCGGGCTGGCACTGTTTACGGTGGTGGGAACGCGAGTTGCCCTGAACATGGAAGCCGCCTGGCTGACAGCATCCTTTCTAGGGGTGGTGACCGGCGTGATGGGCGGCATTCTGCGCGACATCCTGTGCAACGAAGAACCCCTGGTCTTCCAGGGGCCGTTGTATGCGACGGCTGCATGGGCCGGGGCGCTGTTCTACATCGTGCTGATCGATCAAGGCCTCAGTGGCGTGGTGCCGGCCCTGTTGGCCGGCAGCCTGGTGTTTGGCCTACGTGTCGCCGCCTTGCGCTGGACCTGGCGCTTGCCGTCCTATCGCGATGCGGATGATGCGCGCGATTAAGCGGGCTTAGCGATGCAGATCGCCGGCGCGTTCCGGCTGGTAAAGAATTTCGTCGATGGTGACGCTCAGCGTGCGCCCGTCGGGGCTCGGCCACTCAATGCTTTCGCCTTCGGCCAGCCCCAGCAGCGCGCTGCCGATGGGGGCCAGGATCGACAAGGTTTCACCGCTGTCGTCGACTTTGTCCGGATACACCAGGGTGTAGCAGAAGGTCGCCCCGGTGGCGTCGGCCTTGAAGCGCACCTTGGAATTCATGGTCACCACATTGGGCGGAATCTGCTCGGGGGTGACGATCTCGGCACGCTCCAGCTCGGCCAGCAGATCGTCGCGACCGGGCAGGGTTTTGCCACTGTTGCTATACAGCACAGCCTCCAGGCGGTCAGCGTCGAGGCTGGAAATGACGATGTCTGGTCTTGCTGCCATGATCAAAGCTCCTGAGGTGCCCGCAAGGGACACAAAAAAGTCAGAACCCCAGTTGGGTGTTGAATGGGGTGCGACACTACCCGATCCGCAGACCGAAAAGTAGATGCTCGCGTGAAGTACAAGGAATATGCCGACGATATCGCGCGTTTGATATATGGGGGCGAACTGGCGCCGGGTCAACGCCTGCCATCGGTGCGCGAATTGGGTGCCCAGCGGGGGCTCAGTCCGGTAACCGTACTCAAGGCTTATCACCGTCTGGAGGCCCGCGGCTTGATTGTGGCCCGCCCACGTTCGGGATTCTTCGTGGCTCAGCGCGTGCCGGCACCGTTGCCGCAGCCGCAGCCCTCACGGCCGGTGGCACGGGCCACGCCCGTGCACAAGGGCGACTTCATTCACGACATTCTGTATGCCTCGAAAACGCCCGAGGTGATTCCTTTGGGCTCAGCGTTTCCCAGCCCCACCTTGTTTCCGATGGCACGCCTGGCGCGCTCCATGAACCGGGCCATGAAGCGTCTTGATCCATGGCGCGCGGTGACCGATCTGACGCCGGGCAGCGCACGCCTGCGTCAGCAGTTGGCCCTGCGTTACCAGATCAGTGGCATTGCGCTGGATGCGCAGGAGCTGATCGTGACTGACGGCGCGCTGGAAGGCCTGAATCTATGCCTGCAGGCGGTTACCCGGCCCGGGGATAGCGTGGTGATCGAATCGCCAACCTTCTATGCCGCCCTGCAGACCATACAGCGCCTCGGTTTGCGTGCGCTGGAAGTTGCCACCGACCCGGCCGGCGGGGTGGATCTGCAGGCGCTGGAAAATGTATTGCAACGTCAGCAACCGGCGGCCTGCTGGCTGATGACAAATTTTCAGAATCCCACCGGTGCGTGTATGAGCGATGCCAACAAGCAGGCCCTGGTGCGTTTGCTGGCCGCGCACAACGTGCCCTTGATCGAAGACGATGTGTACGGCGAAATTTATTTCGATGGCCATCGTCCACGCCCGGCCAAGGCCTTTGATCGTGAGGGCGGTGTGCTGCACTGCAGTTCGTTTTCCAAGTGTCTGGCGCCGGGATATCGGGTCGGCTGGGCGGCCGCCGGCCGCTACGCCGATGTCGTACAGCAGCTCAAGCTGGGTACGACGCTGAGCACCGCGTTGCCGCCGCAGGTGGCGTTGGAGGATTACCTGGACGAAGCGGATTACGACCGTCATCTCAAAACGTTTCGTGCGGCTTTGCAGGACGGTCGTGACGCCTTGCTTGAGGCGGTGCGTGACTTTTTCCCCGAGGGCACACGGGTTACCGTGCCTCAGGGCGGCTATTTTGCCTGGCTGGAGCTGCCACGCACGGTCGATACGCTGGTGCTGCACCAGCGCGCACTGGCCCACAACATCAGCGTTGCGCCGGGTGCGATTTTCTGTGCGCGTGAAGATTTTTCACATGCATTGCGGCTGAACTATGGGCATCCCGAGGACCGACGGATCAATCGGGCGCTGAAATGGCTGGGCCAGCAAGCTGCGGAGCTGGCCGGCACTCAGGCCGCGTAGCGCAAGGCCAGCTTAACTGCGGCCCAGAACAGGCCCGACACCAGCAGGGTCATCAGCAGGCCCACGATCAGATAATGCAAAGGGTTGCCGTGGGTGAAGTCGCGTTTGCGCTGGCGCGAGCTTTGCACGCCGAAGAATGCGGCGGCAACGCTGCGGGTCACTTCCCACAGGGAGGGGCGTTGGGATGGTGGTGGGGGCGATGTCATGCGCGTCTCTGGCATAAGGGAGCCTACAGCCTGCGCCTCGCGCGGACTCGGGTGAAGATGCAGCTTGTGCCGGAAAACCTGTTACAGACGATCATCTGTTACACAAAAATCTAACCGAGCTGATGACACCACGCGACGCCGCATTGCGGCATGCTGGTGTGGATCATTTGAAGAACGAAGGCAATCGAGTGCGCACCCTGGTTTCAATACGGTTCATCGCCGTGCTGCTGGTCATGCTCAGTCCATCACTGCACGCGCTGGAGCGCATGGACGAGCGCCTTGAGCCGTGCGCGGCCTGTCATGGTGAGCAAGGGCGTTCGCAAACCGAAGCGTATTACCCGTCCATTGCGGGCAAGCCGGCGCACTATCTGTTCAACCAGCTGCAGCATTTTCGCGATGGTCGACGTGAGCACCGCGTCATGGCGGGTTTGCTGGCGCCGCTGAGCGACGACTACCTGTGGCACATGGCGCGCTATTACGCCCAGCAAAGCCCGCGTGTTGCCCCCGCGGGCCCGGCTTTGGCGCCGCAGCGCATGGCCGCGGCGCAGCGACTGGTGGAGCAGGGCGAAGAAGCGGCTCAGCTGCCGGCCTGTGTCGACTGCCATGGTCAGGATCTGCACGGCGTGCTGCCTGCAATACCCGGCTTGACCGGGCTGGACGCGGAATACATCACGGCCCAGCTCGGGGCTTGGCGTGAAGGTGTACGCCGTGCCGATGAGCCGGATTGCATGGGCGAGATTGCGCGGCGCATGAGTGCGCAGCAGATCACCGAGGTGGCCCAGTGGCTGGCCAGCCGTCCGGCCAGCAGCCACGATCGGCCGGCGCCGGCGAACGATCATGAGTTGCCCTTGCGTTGCTTTGCCCAGAGTTCGGATGAGCCAGCCACGCGTATGGCCGAGAGCGCGGATGAGCAGCTTCAGCACGGCGCCTATCTGGTCCGTGCCGGCAACTGTGCCGGCTGTCATACCGCACAGGGCGGGGCGCCGTTAAGCGGCGGGCGGGCCATCGATACGCCGTTCGGAGCGGTCTACAGCAGCAACCTCACCGCTGATCGCAAGACCGGTCTGGGCGAGTGGTCTGCGGATGAGTTCTGGCGTGCACTGACACAAGGGGTCAGCCGGGATGGACGTTTGCTCTATCCGGCGTTTCCGTACACCCACTACAGCATGCTGACGCGGGCTGACAGCGATGCCATGTGGAGCTATCTGCGCAGCGTGCCCGCGGTTACACAGGCGCCACCGCCACATCAGTTACGCTTCCCGTTCAATACGCAACTGGCCCTTCGGGTGTGGCGCTGGCTGTATTTCGATGCCCAGCCGTACAGCGAGGATCAATCGCAGGATGCGGCCTGGAATCGAGGGCGTTACTTGGTCGAGGGCCTGGGCCATTGCAGTGCCTGTCACGGCAGTCGCAATGCCCTGGGCGGACTGCAACCCACGCGCGCCTTTGCCGGTAGCCTGCTTCCCGACAGAGCGTGGTACGCACCACCTTTGGCACGCAGCCGCGACGCCGAGCAGCGCGCGGATCTGGCCGCGGTGCTCAAACACGGCAGCGCGGCGCATCGGGTCGCCAGCGGGCCCATGGCGCAGGTGGTCAAGGACAGCCTGCAGCATCTGAGCGATGCCGATATCCAGGCCATGGTCAGCTATCTGGACAGTCTGCCGGAAGTGGCCCCGACCACAGTGCAGTCGCTGGCCGTGAGCGCACCGTTGAAGAGCCGCCAGATGACCCAGGGGGCGCAACTGTACGAGCAGCACTGTGCCGATTGCCATGGTCCGGACGGGCAGGGCGAGGCGCTGGTTTTCCCTGCATTGCGGGGCAATGATGCGGTGTTGAGCGCGACACCGGGCAATGCCATCCGCAGCCTCAAGTTTGGTGGTTACCCGCCCAGCACGCAGGGCCGGCCTTATCCCTTTGGTATGCCGCCGTTCGCCCATCAGCTCAGTGCCGAGGACATGGCTGCCGTGCTGACCTATGTGCGTAATGCCTGGGGCAATGAGGCCAGTGCGGTGTCGCCGGTGGAGGTTGCGCGCTAGCCGGTACGCTCAGGTGGAACTGGCCGGATTATTGCTTGAGACAGCATCCCTCAAGCATTGTGCTGTTATGAATAGTTCTGCCGGGCTGCGCGCGCAGCCCACGCCTCACAGCTGGCTGGATGACATTCAGGGTTTCATCCTGGGTACCAATCTGGTGGCGCTGGGTATTGTTCTGCTCCAGGCCAACGGTCAGATGACCGGTGGCACGGCGGGGCTGTCGTTTCTGCTCCACTACCTGACCGGCTGGAGCATCGGCGCGATGTTCTTTGTCGCCAACCTGCCGTTTTTCGTGCTCGCGTTGTGGCGTATGGGAATGCGTTTCGCGCTCAAATCGACGCTGGCGGTGTTGCTGATCAGCGTGCACATCCATGTGATGCCGCTACTGCTGCGCATCGAGGCGATTGCTCCGGTCTACTCGGCCATCGGTGGTGGTCTGCTTATCGGCATGGGGGCGCTGGCCTTTGTGCGCCACGGGGCCAGTGTGGGCGGGGTCAACATTCTCGCCGTGTACATGCAGGACAAACATCAAATCAGCGCCGGTAAGGTGCAGATCGCCATCGACATGTCGATCCTGTTCGGTTCACTGTTCGTGCTGGCGCCCACCCAGCTGGGCTATTCGGTGCTTGGCGCGGTGGTGGCCGGGCTGGTGCTGGCGATGAATCACAAGCCCGGCCGTTACATGGGGCTTTAGCTGGCGGGCTGGGCCGATTTGTCCTGCGCGTTGGCCTGTTCCTCTTCGGCCAGCAAGCTGTTGAGTTCCTGTTCCAGGGCGCGGCGTTCCGGCGAGTCTTTCTGCGCCTCCGTCATCTGACTCAGGCTTTGCTTGATCTCGTCGATGCGCTTGCGCCGCTGGGTTTCCTGGCTGGCCTGTTCGGCCTTATCGAACACCATGTCCTCGACCTTGGTCTGCGGTTCCTCTTCATCGGCCAGCAGGGTCTTGCGTTCGGGCCGCGGGATGGCTTTCTGGCCATCTGTCTGCGGCCGCTGGTTCATGAATGTGGGCGAGACAATTTCCACCCCCGCGTCGTGCAGGGTGTCGAGCATGCAGGCGCGCAGGCGTGAGCGCGCGGTGATCAGGCTGCTCACGTCATCCAGGCGTCCGGCGATGCGATACAGCACTGAAAAATCGCCCAGCTCCAGAATCTGCACGAACGCGTCATTCAGTTCTGCGTCGGCGGCGGCCTGCTTGAGCAGTTTTTCGATCTGTTTGCGGTGCACGTCGTAGCCCAGCGACACCGTGGCCGAGATGATGGTGCCGGTGTCGTGCACCACCGTCACCGGATTGGTGATCAGGTGCATGTTCGGCAGGGTCATCAGATCGCGGTCTTCGGTCTGCATTTCGGTGTGGAACAGGCCGCGTTCCGAGACGCGTCCGAAATGCTCGCCCACGCGGATGAAATCACCGGGGCGGAAACTGTTGACGATGCGCAGCAGCAACCCGGCCATCATGTTGGCCACCAGGGTGGTGGATGACAGCGCGATCAGGGCGGTGATGACCACGCCGATCAGACTGAGCACCTGACCGCGTGTGGTGTCGGAAATGGGCAGCGCCAGGATGGTCAGCAAAAGGGCCAGTGCCCAGGCGCCCAGCACCATCATCTGGCGTGGCAGGTGTGCATCCGGGTCGGCCGGCTGATGCCGGTGCATCCACATGTGCAGGGCACCCAGCAGCAGGGTAACCAGGCCAAGATTGATCAGCAGGGGGACAAAATCACCCAGCCACTGGGGCAGCGTCATACACAGATCCTGAGTTGTAAGGCACGGGGCGCAGCAGGATTCGCATCCGGGCGACTAGCATGGCCTGCGCGTCAGGCCTGGTCCAGTTCCAGGGTCATCTCGCGAATGCGCTTGATTTCGTCGCGTTTGGCCGCGGCCTGCTCAAACTCCAGATTCTGCGCCGCTTCATGCATTTGCTGTTCCAGCAGCTTGAGATGTTTGGCCAGTTTTTGCGGCGGCATGCGGCGGTAGTCCGGGGCATCATCGGCAACCCGGGCGGCCGGTTGCGCGCGCAAATCCTCGTAACCGGCGTGCATCACATCCATCACTGCTTTACGGATGCCCTGCGGGGTGATGCCATGGGCCTGGTTGTGCTCAATCTGCTTGCTGCGGCGGCGGTCGGTTTCGTCCAGTGCGCTGCGCATCGAACCGGTAACTTCGTCGGCGTAGAGAATCGCCTTGCCTTTGAGGTTGCGGGCGGCGCGGCCGATGGTCTGGATCAGCGAGCGTTCCGAACGCAGGAAGCCTTCCTTGTCGGCGTCGAGAATGGCCACCAGTGAGACCTCCGGAATATCCAGACCCTCACGCAGCAGGTTGATGCCGATCAGCACATCGAACGTGCCGATGCGTAGATCGCGAATGATTTCCGCACGTTCCACCGTGTCGACATCCGAGTGCAGATAACGCACCCGCACGCCGTTGTCATGCAGGTATTCCGTCAGGTCTTCGGCCATGCGCTTGGTCAGCGTGGTGACCAGCACACGTTCTTTGAGCTGGCTGCGCTCGCGAATCTCGCCAAGCAAATCGTCGACCTGATTGCCGACCGGGCGAATCTCCACCTCCGGGTCGATCAGGCCGGTGGGGCGCACCACCTGTTCGACCACCGCGCCGGCATGGCCGGCTTCGTAGGGCCCCGGAGTGGCCGAAACGAACACGGTTTGCGGGGCCAGGCGCTCGAATTCCTCGAAGCGCAGCGGACGGTTGTCCAGCGCCGAGGGCAGGCGAAAGCCGTATTGCACCAGGGTTTCCTTGCGCGAGCGGTCACCTTTGTACATGGCGCCCAACTGCGGCACGGTGACATGCGATTCGTCAATGACCAGCAAGGCATCGGCGGGCAGATAGTCGAACAGACACGGTGGCGGTTCGCCCTGCGCACGGCCCGACAGATAGCGCGAATAATTTTCGATGCCGTTGCAGTAACCCAGCTCCTGAATCATTTCCAGGTCGAACAGGGTGCGCTGCTCCAGGCGCTGGGCCTCTAGCAGCTTGCCGTCGTGGCGAAACTGGGCGAGCCGATCGCGCAACTCATCCTTGATGGCATCAACCATGTCGAGCTGGCGCTGACGCGACGTCACATAGTGGGTCTTGGGGAAAATCGTGTAGCGCGGGACCTTCTGGTTGACCTGGCCGGTCAGCGGGTCAAACAGGGTGATGCCCTCGATCTCATCGTCGAACAGTTCCAGGCGCACGGCTTCGGCATCCGATTCGGCCGGAAAGATATCGATGACGTCGCCACGCACGCGGAAGCTGCCGCGTGAGAAGGCCATGTCGTTGCGGGTGTACTGCAGATCGGCCAGCTGGCGTAGCAGGTCGCGCTGATTGAGACGGTCACCTTTGACGAAGTGCATGACCATCTGGAAATAGCTTTCCGGATCGCCCAGACCATAGATGGCCGAAACCGAAGCGACGATGATGGTGTCGCGCCGCGACAGGATCGCTTTGGTGGCCGACAGGCGCATCTGTTCGATGTGCTCGTTGACCGACGAATCCTTCTCTATATAAGTGTCGGACGAAGGAACATAGGCTTCGGGCTGGTAGTAGTCGTAGTACGACACGAAGTACTCAACCGCGTTATTGGGGAAGAATTCGCGGAATTCGCCGTAAAGCTGGCCAGCCAGGGTTTTGTTCGGTGCCAGCACCAGGGTGGGGCGCTGCTCGCGGGCGATCACATTGGCGATGGAGAAGGTTTTGCCCGAGCCGGTGACACCGAGCAGGGTCTGATGGCTCAGGCCATCGTGCAAGCCCTCACACAGGGCGTCGATCGCCTTCGGCTGATCACCTGCCGGCGCCCAGTCGGCGGCCAGTTCAAACGGGTTGTCGAGTGGAGTTAGTGGCATGATTTCCGTATGATTTCGGGTTCCGTTTTCCTTAATGAGCAGCCCGTGAGCAGCGTTCTTTCCCAGCGCGTTCAGCGCATCAAACCCTCCCCAACTCTCGCCGTCACTGCCCGCGCCGCCGAATTGCGCGCAGCAGGCCATGATGTCATTGGTCTGGGCGCCGGTGAACCGGATTTCGACACGCCGGAGCACATCAAAAAGGCCGCCATCGAGGCGATCAGCAACGGAAAGACCAAGTATACGCCGGTGGGTGGCACCCCCGAACTCAAGCAGGCGGTCATCAATAAGTTCAAGCGTGACAATGGCCTAGACTACAGCGCGGACCAAATTCTGGTGTCCTGTGGTGGCAAGCAGAGCTTTTTCAATCTGGCTCTGGCCATGCTCAATGCCGGCGATGAAGTGATCATTCCGGCGCCGTACTGGGTGTCGTACCCGGACATGGTGCTGGTGGCCAATGGCACGCCGGTGGTGCTGGAAACCAGTACCGCGACCGATCTGAAAATCACCGCGCAGCAGCTGGAAGCGGCGATTACGCCCAAGACCAAACTGCTGGTGTTGAACAGCCCGTCCAATCCCAGTGGCAAGGCCTACACCAAGGCCGAGTTTGCCGCCCTGGCCGAGGTGCTGCGCAAGCACCCGCAGATCTACATCGCCACCGATGACATGTACGAGCACATCCTGTGGACCGATGAAGGTTTCAACAACATCGTGACCGTGGCTCCGGACCTGTATGAGCGCACCTTCGTGCTCAACGGTGTGTCCAAGGCTTACTCGATGACCGGCTGGCGTATTGGCTATGCCGCAGGTCCGGCCGACGTGATCAAGGCGATGAGCAAGATCCAGTCGCAGAGCACCTCCAACCCGGCCTCTATTTCGCAGGCTGCTGCGGTTGCTGCGCTGAATGGTGATCAGAGCTGTGTGGGTGAGATGGTCGTCGCCTTCAAGCAACGCCACGATTACGTGGTTGAAGCGCTCAATGCACTGCCTGGCGTCAGCTGCCTGCCATCTGATGGCACCTTCTACGCGTTCCCGGACTTCTCCGGTGTGATCGCGGCGCTGGATGGTGTCGACAACGACATCCAGCTTGGCGAGTACCTGCTGGAGAAGGCCGGTGTTGCGCTGGTGCCGGGCTCAGCCTTCGGTACACCGGGTCATATGCGCCTGTCCTACGCCACCGGTTTGGACACGCTCAAGGCCGCAATTGAACGGATTTCCAAGGCGATTCAGTAAACCGTTCAATAAAGTTGCGTTACGGGGTTGTTGCGACGAGATGACATCCCTATAATGCCGCGCTCTACAGCGTTCCCGAGTAGCTCAGTCGGTAGAGCAAGTGACTGTTAATCACTGGGTCGGCGGTTCGAGCCCGTCCTCGGGAGCCATATAAAACAAAGATGCCGGCCTTCGTGCCGGCATTTTTGTGCGCGCTGCTTATTGGGGTGTTGTTGCCCGCGTCTACAGCGCTGTGTCCAACCGGCTTGCGTGCCGGTTTTTTTGTGTCTGTGATCCCGCGCCAGCACCTCGCCTGGCTGTCACAGCACGTGCGCGCGATGTCGATTATGCTTGGCCTCGTTCGATAACACGGGGATGGCTATCGCCACGATGGCCGCGGGGACTCTCAGGGATGAATGACAAATCCGAGTTGTTGGGGCAACTCAAAATCGATCGCGATACCCAGCATGACAACAGCCGGCCGTGGTTGTGGCCATTGCTCATCGTCAGTGCATTGGTGCTGGCGGCGCTGCTGTGGTGGTTGCTGCGCGACAACGCACCGCAGGTTGAACTGGTGACCGCGCAGACCGAACAGGCGCAGGGTGGGCAAGCAGCCGCCTCGGTGCTGGATGCTTCGGGTTACGTGATCGCCCGCCGTCAGGCCACGGTATCCGCGCAGATCACCGGGCAGGTACGCGAGGTGCTGGTCGAGGAAGGTTTGCGGGTCGAACAGGATCAGGTGCTGGCGCGGCTGGATGATAACAATGCGCGGGCACAGCTGGCGTTGGCCGCTGCCCAGGAAGCCGCCGCCGATGCGGCTTTGGCCGAGGTCGATGCGCTGATCACCGAAGTGCGCAAACGCCGCCGCCGTATTGTTGAGCTGCGTCAGCGCAATGCGGCGTCAGATGCCGATGTGGATGCAGTCCAGGCCGAGCTGGACAGTCAGATCGCCCGTCGCGCGCGCTTGATCCGTGAGGTTGCGGTGGCGGCCGGTAATCGCCAAGTGCAGCAGGAAGTGCTTGACGACCACGTCATTCGCGCGCCGTTTGCCGGCGTGGTCACGGTCAAGGCGGCGCAGCCTGGCGAGATGATTTCACCGATCTCTGCAGGTAGCGGTTACACCCGCACCGGTGTGGCCACCTTGGTGGATATGGCTTCGCTGGAGATCGAGGTTGATGTGAATGAAAACTTCATCAACCGGGTGCAGGCGGGTCAAAACGTCAACGCGCGGCTCAATGCCTATCCGGACTGGACCATCCCGGCGCGGGTGATTGCGGTGGTGCCCGCAGCGGATCGCACCAAGGCCACCGTGCGCGTACGCATCGAGCTGCTTGAACAAGACGCCCGCGTGCTGCCGGACATGGGGGTGCGGGTGGCCTTTTTGTCGGAAGCTCAAGACGACAGTGCGCGCCCACAACAGTTGGTCTCGGTGCCGCAGCAGGCGGTGATCACGCAAGGCGGTCGTGCTCTGGTTTATGTGTGGCGCGACGGCAGGCTGGAACGGCGCGCGGTGGGTTTGGCCGGGCGGCAGGGTGAGCGGCAACTGATCAGCGCGGGCTTGAGCGTCGGTGATCAGGTCGCGTTGCCGTTAGAGGACGTGGTGTTTGAGGATGGCATGGCCGTGCGCAAGGCCGACTGAGCGCGTTGCGCATTGTGAACAAGGAACGGTTTGGGGAGATTGATGTGTCAGAAACCTTGGTAAGACTGGAGGGCGTGGCCAAAAGCTACCGCCGGGGCAATCAGGACATTGCGGTACTGGATGCGTTGAATCTGAATATCGAGCGCGGCGACTTTCTCGCCCTGATGGGGCCGTCGGGCTCGGGCAAGTCGACCTTGCTGAATCTGGTCGGCGGGCTGGACAAGCCGACACGCGGCAGCATCACCGTGGGTGATGCGCGGCTGGATCAGATGTCCGGAGGGCAACTGGCGCGTTGGCGTGCCCACCATGTCGGCTTCGTCTTTCAGTTCTACAACCTGCTCGGTGTGCTCAGTGCCGAAAAAAACGTGGAGGTGCCGCTGCTGTTGACCAAGCTGTCCAAGGCGCAGCGCCGCAAGCATGTGGCCACCGCGTTGGATGTGGTCGGTCTGGCCGACCGGGCGCGGCACAAGCCATCGGAGCTGTCGGGTGGTCAGGCCCAGCGTGTCGCGATTGCACGCGCGCTGGTCGGCGATCCTGACCTTTTGGTCTGCGACGAACCCACCGGTGATCTGGATCGCAGCACGGCTGATGAAATTCTCAATCTATTGCAGGTGCTCAACCGCGATCACGGCAAAACCATCGTGATGGTCACGCATGATCCCAAGGCGGCTGAGGCGGCGCGCCAGACCCTGTATCTGGACAAGGGCAAGCTGGTCGAAGCCCAGGGGGTTGCGGCGTGAAGTATCTGCCCCTGGTATGGGCGGCGCTGTGGCGGCGCAAGCCACGCACCATACTGACCATGCTGTCGGTGGTGGTGGCCTTTCTGCTCTATGGCTTGCTGACTGCCGTCAACGCCGCCTTCAATACCGGCGTGGAGCTGTCCGGCGCCGATCGTTTGGTCACCACCGGCAAGTACTCCATCACCCAGGTGCTGCCTTATGGTTACTGGCAGCAGGTCAAAAACATGGACGGGGTCGAGCAGGTGACCTTTGCGTCATGGTTTGGCGGTTACTACCAGGAGGAATTCAATTTCTTCCCGCAGTTCCCGGTCGATCCGCAAAGTTATTTCGACGTGTATTCCGAGCTGACAATTGACGAGGATCAGCTGCGGGCCTTCGTGACCACCCGCACCGGTGCGGTGGTGTCGAAAACCCTGGCCGATCGTTACGGTTGGTCGTTGGGCGATCGCATACCCATCACCGCCGGGATCTGGCCGCTGGCCGACGGCAGTAACAGCTGGGAGTTTGATCTGGTTGGCATATTCGACACGCGTGATCCGGCGGCGCGCTCGCAGCACGAATACATGCTGATGCAGCATGAGTATTTCGATGAGGCGCGTCAGTTCGGCCAGGGTACGGTGGGCTGGTTTATCAGTCAGATCCGCGATCCGGAGCAGGCCGGGCAGATCGCTCAGGCCATCGATGCGCAGTTCGCCAACTCGCCCAACGAGACCCGCAGCGATACGGAAAAAGCCTTCAACCAGAGCTTTCTCAAGCAGATGGGTGATATCGGCCTGATTATTCAGTCGATCCTCGGCGCGGTGTTCTTCACCCTGCTGTTTCTCACCGGCAACACCATGATGCAATCGGTGCGCGAGCGTATCGGTGAGTTGGCGGTGCTCAAGACCATCGGCTTTTCCGGTGGCAGCCTGCTCATGATCGTGCTGGCCGAGGCGTTGTTGCTGACCCTGATGGCCGCGCTGATCGGGCTGGGTCTGGCGGCATTTTTGTTGCCAGGGCTGGCTGAGAATATGCCCGGTTTTTCGGGGCTGGCGCTGGATCTTGAGGCCTGGATCACGGCGTTGTTGCTGGCTTTGCTGCTGGCCCTGATCGTGGGCTTGCCACCGGCTTTGCGGGCCCAGCGCCTGAGCATTGTTGACGCACTTTCGGAGCACGCATGATTCAGCAAATCTATGCCGTAACCGCCATGAACCTGCGCAGCATCCCGTCGCGCCTGGGTACCTCGGCGGTGATTGTGATCGGGATCGCCGGCGTGGTCGGGGTCATGGTCGCTTTGCTGGCCATGGGGGCCGGCTTTCAGGCCACGCTGGCCTCCACTGGGGAAGATGATCGGGCCATAGTCATGCGCAGCGGTTCACTCGATGAACTGAGCAGCGTGGTGATCCGTGAGCACGCCGCAATCCTGGCGGAGACACCGGGTGTGGCCAGCAACAGTGCCGGCGAACCGCTGGCCATTGGCGAGCTGTTCATGCTCACCAATGTGGCCAAGCGCGATGCGGTCGAGCCCAACAACGTGGTGGTGCGCGGAACCACGCCGCAGGTGCTGAAGCTGCGCCATGAGGCACGTTTGGTGGAAGGGCGCATGTTCCAGCCGGGTGTGCGGGAAGTGGTCGTAGGCATTGGCGCACAGCGTCAGTTCAGCGGGCTGCAGATCGGCGATCTGGTCGAGGTGCGTGAGGGCGCCTGGCCGATCGTCGGGGTGTTCGAGACCGGCGGTGATGTTCATGAATCCGAGATCTGGGTGGATCGTGAAGCCTTGGTCACGGCCTCGCGGCGCAGCGCTTGGAACAGCGTCACCGTGCAACTGGAAGATGCCGCCAGCTTCACCAGCTTCAAGGACGCCATCACCAGTGATCCGCGGCTCAAGCTGCAGGTGCAGCGCGAGCCGGACTATTACGCCTCGCGCTCCGAAGCGATGGGCCAGATGATCACCGGTCTGGGCTACACCGTGGCCGTGATCATGGGCATAGGCGCTTTGTTTGGTGCGCTCAACACCATGTATGCGGCGGTGGCCACGCGCACGGTCGAGATCGCGACGCTGCGCGCGCTCGGCTTTGGCAGTGTCCCGGTGGTGATTTCAGTGCTGCTGGAGGCGCTTGTGCTGGCCCTGCTGGGCGCGCTGATCGGCGGTGCGCTGGCGTATCTGTTCTTCAACGGATACAGCGTTTCAACGCTGAATTTCCAGACCTTCAGCCAGGTCGCCTTTGCCTTCCGCGTGAGCGGCGCCCTGCTGGTGCAGGGCATGATTGTGGCCTGCCTGATCGGCCTGGTTGGTGGCCTGTTTCCTGCGGTGCGCGCGGCACGCATGCCGGTGGCTGATGCTTTGAGAGCGTCCTGAGATGAGCATAAAAGAGGTCGTCGAGCTGGCCCTGTCGCAGCGCAAGATTCGGCTGGAAGTGCACCGTCCCGACAACGCTGCGGCCGCGCCGGGCATTTTGTACCTGCATGAAATCTTCGGTTTGCTCGATGTCTACCGCAAGGACGCCGAGGAATTGGCTGCGCGCGGCTACGTGGTCTATCTGCCGGATCTGTACAGTGATGGCGCGGCGCGTTATTGCGTGCGCGCCATGGTGCGCAGCGCCGGGCGACGCAATGCGGCAAGCAGCGGGCCGAACCGCGAAGTGGCTGAATTGCTTGAGAGGCTGAAAGCCGACCCGCACTGCAACGGCAAGCTGGGCATGATTGGCATGTGCCTGACTGGTGGTTTCGTTATCCAGTCGGCGATGCGTGCAGACATGCTGGCGCCGGTGGTGTATCACCATTCGCTGGGTATGGAAGGCGCGGGTGTGCCACGTGATGAGGAGGCCGGTCTGGACAAGATTCAGCGCTTGCAGGGGCACTGGAGCCGGGTTGATCCGTTCTGTCCTGCGGCGCGCCGGGATCGCCTGATCAACAAGCTCGGGGACCGGGTTGAGGCGCATGTGTACAACATCCCGCATGGCTTTCGTTCCGGCAGCCGCCTGACCCAGGGCTCCAAGCTGGCCTGGCAGCGCACCTTGCGCTTCTTTGATGAGCACCTTGAACCACAGCCGGTCTGAGACCAGCATGAACATGCGCGTGGTTGAGGCCGACATCACCACGCTGGCGGTGGACGCCATCGTCAATGCCGCCAACACCAGCTTGCTCGGTGGTGGCGGGGTGGATGGCGCCATCCACAGGGCGGCCGGGCCGGCCTTGCTTGATGCGTGCCGCGCACTGGGCGGTTGTGCGGTCGGCCAGGCCAAGCTGACCGCAGCCTATGACCTGCCTGCACGCTACGTCATTCACACCGTAGGGCCGGTGTGGCGCGGCGGTGATGAGGGCGAACCCGAGTTGCTGGCGGCGTGCTACCGCAATTGTCTGGCGTTGGCGTTCGAGTACGCGCTCGACAGTCTGGCTTTTCCCTCGATCAGCACCGGCGTGTTCGCTTATCCCAAGGCCCAGGCGGCGCGGGTGGCGGTGCATACGGTGTACAAGGAACTGGCCGGCATAGGCAGTGCGCTGCAGGTTCAGTTCTGTTGTTTTTCGGCCGAGGATGCCAGTCTTTATGACCACTTGTTGGCGGAGCATCGTGCATGAGCGCAAGGATTGAAGACAGTTTCAACTTCCGGCGGGTTTCGCCGCAGCTGACCACCTCGGGTGTGGTTGGCGCCGAGCGTCTGGCCAGTCTGGCCGAGCAGGGCTACCGGGCGGTGATCAATCTGCTGCCGGACAGCAGCGAACAGGCCGTCGCCGGTGAGGCGCAGCTGGTTCTGCAGCAAGGTCTGACCTACCACCACCTTGCGGTCGATTTTGCGCAACCCAGCGTTGCCGATTATGAGCGCTTCTGCACGCTTATGGATGAGCTGGGCAAGGCCAGGGTGCATGTGCATTGTGCAGCCAACTATCGCGTTACTGCGTTTTATGCCTGCTACGCAAAGCAGCGCGGACTGTGGAGTGCCGAGCAGGCCAAGGCATTTATTCATGATGTGTGGGCGCCGCAAGGCTATCCCGGTTGGCAGGCCTGGTTTGAGGCTCTGAACGAGCAGGTGCTGATCGCATGAAAACACTACTGCTTTTGATCAGCCACGGCCTGATGCTGGCCCTGGGCTTTGCAGCCGGCATCTACGCCCTGCCGCTGCTGACTCAGCCGGAGCCGCCGACCGCCGCAGCCATGGCCGAGCACAGCCGCGAGGCGGTTTATGCCGGCGTATTGCGGCGTGAACTGGCCGGCAGCGATGCGCTGCATTGGGGCGAAGGCAAAGTCACCCTGGCCGCGCGCAGCATTGCGCTGCAAGGGCGGTTGGCTCCGGGGCCGGATTACAAGCTGTATCTGAGCCCGGACTTTGTCGAGACCGAGGCGCAATTCGAAGCCATCAAATCCCGTACGCTACGCATCGGCGACGTCACCACGTTTGACGGTTTCCTGCTCAGTGTGCCGCCGGATGTGGATATCAGCCAATACACCACCGTGGTGATCTGGTGCGAAGCTTTTGGTCAGTTCATCAGCGCTGCGCGTTATCAATAAGCCCGGGCACTGGAGACCCGATATGACTCAAGATATTCAGCCCGGCGCCGCCCAGTGCGGCTGCGGACAAACCCGCTTTCGTGTGCATGGCGCCCCGTTGCTGCGCGCCCTGTGCCACTGCACGATCTGTCAGGAATTCAATCGTGCCCCGTTTGCCGACATCGCCCTGTATCGCGGGCGTGACGTCGACATGCCGGCTGACGGGCAGGTCAAGTTCAACGCCTGGCGCGCGCCGCCGGCCGTCCAGCGCGGGCGCTGTGCGGCGTGTGACAATCCGGCCATCGAGTACCTCAGCATGCCGTTGATGCCAACGCTGGTGATTGTTCCGGTGGCCAACCTGCCGGATGAGCTGGACTTGCCGGCGCCCAGCCTGCATATGTTCTATCACAGCCGGGTGGCCGACATTGATGATGGGCTGCCCAAGTACAGTGGGTACTGGCGCAGCCAGCTCGGCTTTGGCCGGCACCTGCTGCCACGCATGATGGGTTGAGGCGATGACGATTCAGAATCAGCAGGACCTGGACGGTATCCTGCGCACCGGTCGGGTGGTCGCCAGCGTGCTGCACAGCATGCTCGAACACATCGAGCCGGGCATGACCACCGCGGAGCTGGATGACTTTGGGCGACGCCTGCTTGAGCAGCACGGTGCGCGTTCGGCGCCGCAGGCGATGTATGACTTCCCCGGCGCGACCTGCATCAGTATCAATGAGCAGGCTGCCCACGGTATACCGGGCGCGCGTCGGATTGAACCCAATGACGTGGTCAATGTGGACGTCTCGGCGGTACTCGACGGCTATTACGCAGACACCGGTGGCACCACGGTGGTGCCGCCGGGTTCAGCTCTCAAGCGGCGTTTGTGTCATGCCACCCAGATGGCCCTGAGTGCGGCCTTGCAGCAGGTTCGCGATGGTGCACCGATCAATCAGATCGGCCGGGCGGCACAAAAGGTCGCACGGCGTCATGGCTTTCGCATCATTCGCAATCTCGCCGGACATGGGGTGGGGCGGTCCTTGCACGAAGAGCCGGAGAGCATACTCGGCTATCACGACCCCAACGACACACGGATATTGCGCGAAGGGCAGGTATTGGCGATTGAGCCGTTTCTGTCGACCCACAGCACCTGGGTGGACGAGGCGGATGATGGCTGGACCCTGGTCGGGCGACCCGGCAATTTGTCGGCACAGTTCGAACACACCGTGATCGTGACCAAGGGTGCGCCGATCGTGGCGACCCGGCATTGATGTCCACATTGGCTTGTGCGCAATGACCCCGGCGACCAAAGCGCTGGAACGGGCAGGCAAGGCCTATCGCACCATTGAAGTGGACGACTACCAGGGTGCGGCGCGCCAAGCGCGCCTGGCAGAGCAGCTCGGTGTGACCATGGATGCGGTGTTCAAAACCCTGGTGGCGCGCCTGGACGATGTTGATCTGGCAATTGCCGTGGTGCCGATTGGCCGCGATCTGAACCTCAAGGCGTTGGCAGCGCTGGCCGGGCGCAAAAAGGCCGCGATGGCGCAGGCCGACGAAGCACAGGCCGCAACCGGCTATGTGTTGGGCGGGATCAGCCCATTGGGCCATCGGCGACGTCTGCCGGTCTTTGCCGATGAGTCCTTGCGTGATCACGCCCAGGTCTTCGTCAGCGCCGGTCGTCGTGGTCTCGAGCTGGCGCTGACGCCGGATGATCTGGTGGCCTGCAGTCAGGCCAGGCTCGGATCGCTGGCGCGGTGATGGTGGTCATCTAGCGGCAGGTGGCGCTGTATTTCGCCATCCAACCATTGGCGTGGTCTGTGTGTCTGCTGATGCGTGTGTACAACGATCAATAATGTGCTGTTTTGATGACCTGTGAGGTTATCGACGTGCGCTGATCGCTGCGTTCTAATCGTCGTTTTGTGTCACGGGACTCCGCTTTATGACGATTTTTCGCAGTTCGCTTGTGCTTGCCACCCTGGCCATTTATGCCCTGACCATCCTGGCCGTGACGACGCAAGGCTACAACTGGCCTGCTGTGGCGCTGGGCGATATCGCCAGTCTGAATTGGCGAAGCCAGTTCGATGTTGATTTCATCATCCATCTGCTGTTGCTGGCTGGCTGGGTGGTGTGGCGCGAAGGCGCCACGCCGCGTGGCTATGTGTTCGGGTTTTTGAGCATTGTGATGGGCGGTATGTTCAGTTTCCCTTATCTGCTGCATGCCAGTCTGGTGGCCCGTGGTGATGTGCGCCAGATGCTGCTTGGCGTTCGCGCGGGCGCCCGCTAAGCCAGCCTTTTCCCTGTTCGGATGCACAAAAAAAGGGCCGGGACGAGAAACGCCTCCGGCCCTGTGTGGGTCAGGTCTGCGGTTTAGCGAGCGCGGCGGCGCACGCCCAGCAGACCGATCAGTATCAGCAGTACGGGCCAGCCGGTGCTGCCACCACGGTTGGGATCCAGACTTCGTGACGGCGTTTCGTCGTCGCTGTTCGCCGCATCCACCAGTTTGCCGGTGGTCAGCTGCAGGCTGGCATCACCGTAGTCACCGCCCCACACCAGACGCATGGCCGAGGTGTATACGCCGGTGAAGTTGAGCTGCAGCCGCAGCTGGGCGCCGGCTGGCACGCTGGTGGGCGGCAGCGTGAATGGATAGAGACCCTGCTCCGGTGTGGCGCCGACGATGCTCAAATCTTCTCCAGCCCCGATGGACATGATCAGATTTCCTTCATTATCAACGGCATCCAGCTGATAGTTAATGCTGGAACTGAAGGCCAGACTGTAGATCGGATAGAGCTCAGTGGCCAGATACAGGGTCAGCAACGCATCCCCGCCGATGAGCGTGTCCTGTTCCAGTGGGGCGGAGGTGAAGGTGGCCGGCACACCCAGTCCGTAATTGACCAGATAGCCGACGGTGCCGGCGTGGCACTGCGCATCGGCATCGCCCAGGCTGAGCTGGCCGGAGGCGCCTTGCAGGTCGTAGGCGCAGCCTTCCGGTGAGGACATGCCGCCTTCACCGCCGCTCAGGCTGAAGTGCAATTCGCCGTCGGCCACATACTCGGGGCCGCTGGGCTCATCGAAGTTGGCGTTCTGGGCTTTGAGCTGGTTGGCGACGACGGTGACTGAATGGCCCCACAGCAGACCCGGCTGCGAAACATGCAGAATGCCCGCGGCGTTGAGGGTCCAGGTGCCGGGTTTGCGCTCGATGCCGAGTTCGTCAAAATCGACCTGCATCAGCCCGATACCGATTTCGGTCAGTTCTGAACTGGCCACCTCGTTGCCGTCCGGGTCGATCAAGGTTAGCGACCATTCATACAGCAGGTTGAGGCCAAGCAGGCCAAGATCCGAAGGAAAGGCCACGCCGGCGCGAATGGCGTCGGTGTCGGCGCTGACTTCAATCGGGAAGTCGTAGCTCTCCAGACCCAGCGCGGTGGCGCCGATGGAGATGAATTCCCACTGATCAGAAGCCACCACCGAATACGGCCGAGCGGCCAGGGCGCGGGCTTCAATGTCGGCCTGCAGGCTGTCCAGCAGCTCGGCCGAGAAGTCTTCGCGCAGGACCAGATCCACAGCTCGCTTGGCGTTGACGAAACCATAGCCCGATTGCCAGAAGGCGGCATCATCGCGCATCGCATCGGCGGTGACCTGCATGACCTTGCCGACCATGTCCGGGGTCAGTTCCGGATTGGCTTGCAACAGCACGGCGGCCAGGCCAGCCATATGCGGTGCGGACATCGAGGTGCCCGAGGCCACGGCCGAGCCGTTGGGCAGGGTGCCGGGGCACACCACCACGCCGGTCGGCGTGCAGGTTGAGGTGATGTTGCTGCCCGGCGCGGACACGTCCGGATGCGACAGGCCCAGGCCATCACCTGCGTAGTGCACGTGGCCGTTTTCGTCCAGTTCCTTGACCGTGCTGTTGTCGAACATCAGACCGGACGAGGAGAAGCCGGATTTTTCTGCTGACAGTGTGGCCGAGCCGGACATGATGACCCAGGGGGCCATGGAATGAACGTTGGTGGTCATCTCCAGGCCGTCGTTGCCGGCCGAGAAGACCACCGTCATGCCCGCATCGACCAGCGCTTTGCTGGCTACATTGATCGGCGAGTTGGGATCGAACACGTGGAAGCGGCTGCCCCAGGAGTTGTTGACCACCCGGATGTTGTATTCCTCCTGCTTGGCCAGGATGTCATCGAAGGAGGCCAGGGCGGTGAAGATGAACAGCACTTCGCCAGTCGAATAGCCGACCATGTGGGCGCCGGGGGCGACACCGATGAGGCTGCCGTCATCGACGCCTTCGCCGGCGGCAATGCCGGCCACATGGGTGCCGTGACCGATGGTGTCGGTGTTGTTGTAGGGCAGGTTGTCGAAGGGCAGAACCAGGGCCGGGCTGCCTGGCCAGCTGATGCCCAGCGGTTCGCTCACACCCAGAATGTCCAGATATTCAGGCGAGTAAACGCGCACATTGTGGACCACCCGATTTTCCAGGTCTGGATGCGAGGCATCGATCCCCGAATCAACGATGGCAATGCCGATACCGCCGCCGTCATAGCCCAGTTCACGGGTGATGTCGGCACTCATGGCTGCGGTGGATTCGGCCGAATGCCATTCCAGCGCCTTGTCGATGTAGACGTCGCGCGCGAGACCGCCACGCACCGCCTGGGTCAGCTGGGTCACGGTGCCTTTGGTCAGCACCATGGGCAGATGCTTGAGCGGCTGGGCTACCAGGCCCAGTGCGGCCAGTGCATTGACATCGCTGTCGCTGGGCACGGTGTCGAGCATGGCCACAGCGCGAATGGGTTCGTCGACCGGGATATTGGAGCCGAGTATGGCGCGCAGGCCGGGTGTGCTGCTGGCCGCATGGGCGTTGTGCACCAGCAGCATACTCAGCACAAGCAGGGTCATGAGGAGCGCCGCCGGATGCCATCCGCGAGGATAGGCCAGCGCGCGTGCCGTGGTCGTCATGGCAAGGTCTCTCTTTATGGGTTTTGTGACACTGGCAAGCACGCACAAGCTTGCCAATTGGTTCCCACTGGCCTTGCGGCTGCCGGATGCCAGGCACAAAAAAAGCCCGGCGAACCGGGCTTTTTCACTGTGGCTTGTTGCCTAGGCCGCGTTGGCCAGCTTGCCTTGAGCCTGACGCTGCGCCTTGTCGAGTGAGGCGAGGCGGCGCAGCTGATGCGTACGATCGCCGAACAGGCTGCCGAACGCGGTCAGGCGACGGAAGTAGTGGCCGATGTCGAGTTCTTCGGTCACACCGATGCCGCCGTGCAGCTGAACGGCCTGCTGAGCCACATACTTGCTGGCTTTGTGCATGTAGGCCTTGCAGGCCGCCACGGCTTTCTGACGTGCGGCCCGGTCGCTGTCGGACAAGCGCAGCATCACCATCAGAATCATCGACTGGCTTTGCTGCACTTCGATGAACATGTCGACCATGCGGTGCTGCAGAACCTGGAACGCGCCCAGCGGCATGCCGAACTGTTTGCGGGTTTTGCTGTATTCCGCGGTTTTGGCCAGCAGGGCCTGCATGGCGCCGTAAGCATCTGCGCAGGAATAGGCGGTGGCCAGATCCAGCACATCTTCGATCACCTCGCCAGCTTCGCCGCCGAGACGCTGCGCGGCGACGTTGTTCAGGCTCAGCTCGCCGGCCACGCCGCCGCCCAGCACCTTGTTGGCTTTGAGGCTGACGCCGCTGGCGTCCTTGTCGATCAGGAACACACCCAGGCCTGTGGCCTCATCGGTGGCACCGCTGATACGTGCCACCACCAGGAACTGATCGGCGTTGGGCGCATTCAGGACCATGGATTTGTGGCCTTTCAGCGTCCAGCTGTCGCCCTGTTCGCTGGCGCTGGTTTCGCACCACAGAGCTTGATAGCGCCCGCCGAGTTCAGCATGCGCCAGGCTGATCTGGCGCGAGCCGTCCATCAGCCCTGGCAGCAAAGCGCTTTTCTGCTCGGCGCTGGCCAGCTTGGCGATGGTCTGGCCGGCCAGGACCACATTGGCCATGTACGGTTCCACGCACAGTCCGCGGCCCATTTCTTCAGCCAGCAGCAGCAGTTCGATATGGCCGTAGCCTAGACCGCCGTCGGCATCGGAAAAGGGCAGGCCCTGCCACTGCAGGTCACCCATCTGAGCCCAGGTGTCGGCGCTGTACCCCTGTTCGGTTTCGATGATCTTGCGGTAGTCCTCGAAGCCGTAGGCATCCTGCAGAAAACGCTGGAAGCTGTCTTTGAGCAGGGTTTGTTCTTCAGTGAAGGAAAAGTCCATGTGTCAGCTCCTTACAGGCCCAGGGCGAATTTCGCCAGGACGTTCTTCTGAATTTCGTTGGTGCCGCCATAAATGGTGGAAGCACGACCAATGTTGTAGGCCGCCGTGGCCTGGGCGTAAGCAGCTTCTCCAATCGCCTCGGCCTGCCACGGCAGGCTGGCGTAGGCGCCCATTTCCACCTTGTACTCAGCCAGGGCTTGCTGCAGCTCGGTGCCTTTGATCTTCAGGCCGGAGCTTTCCGGACCCGGTGGCTTGCCGCTCTCGGCGCGCTCCAGGGCACGCAGGTTGGTGTACTCCAGTGCCAGCAGGTCCACTTCCAGTGCGGCGATGTCTTCGTCGATCTTGGGGTCGTTGCGCAGATTGGGGTCGGCATCTCGCAGCACCTTGAGTTCCTCGATCTGTGCTTGGCACAACGGAACACCGGCAATCGTGGTGCGCTCATGACCGAGCAGGAACTTGGCGATGGTCCAGCCTTTGCCTTCTTCACCAACCAGATTCTTGGCCGGCACCCGCACATCCTTGAAGAACACCTCGTTGAGGTGGTGGGCGCCGTCAATGCTGCGAATCTCGCGCACTTCGATGCCCGGCGTTTTCATGTCGATGAGCAAAAAGGAGATGCCTTCCTGCTTGCGACCGCTGGCGTCGGTGCGCACCAGGCAGAAAATCCAGTCCGCGATGTGGGCGCTGGTGGTCCAGATTTTCTGGCCGTTGACGATGTAATCGTCGCCGTCGCGTTCGGCACGTGTCTTGAGCGAAGCCAGATCCGAACCTGAGCCCGGCTCGGAGTAGCCCTGGCACCACAAGCGTGTGGCGTTGACGATATGTGGAAGGTGCTCGGCTTTCTGCTCGTCGTTGCCGAAGGCCATGATCACCGGGCCACACATGCTGACCCCGAAAGGGTTCACGCCGGGCACATTGGCCAGCGCGCATTCGGTGTCCCAGATGTAGCGTTGGGTCGCGGTCCAGCCGGTGCCGCCATATTGCTTGGGCCAGCCGGTGGCCAGCCAGCCTTTGCTGGCCAGCGTCTGTTCCCAGGCCAGGGTTTGTTCACGCGAATGCGTGAGGGAGGGCGGGAAATCGGGTTTGTTGGCGCGCAGCCACTCGCGGACTTCCTGCTGGAAAGCTTTCTCTTCGGCGCTGAATTCCAGATTCATGGGCCGGACTCCTGCTGTTATGACGCGGTGAATGGAGCTCGCGATGTTATCGACTGGTAACATTGGTCGCAAGCGCTACCGCATCCTCTGCGCTGCACATTCCGGCTGCACTCAGGTAGCGTCATGAAACGAGATGTCGGCTAGCGCATCTCCATGCTCTTTTTCAGGGTTTTGTGAATTTTTAAAAACTCAAGAAAAACAGATTTATAAAGAAAATAGTTCAAGTTACTTATGACTCTTGCCGTCGTTTGAATCGATGCCAAGAGGCGCGCGAAGAAGCGTGTTTGCTGTGTGCGAGAGAGAATCATGCGAAAGAAAAACGTGCTGCTGTGCGGCCTGATTGCTGTGCTGTTGAGTGGTTGCAATACCAGTGGAGGGCGCGACGGATCGGGCGTGCATCAAGGCGGCGAAAACGTGCAGATGCGCGTCTCCAACTTGTTGCCGCCGGGGCAATCCGGCCACGTTTCGGTCGACGGGCAGGCGGTGGGGACGCTGACCGGCAACCCGGCTGATTTCGGTGATCACATCGATGATCAACGCCTGATGTACTGGAACTCGGAGTTCAAGGACGGCCGTTTCCAGGACATTACTGATCGTCAGCCAGACTATGAACCGCGCGAAGGTGTGCGTATTTATCTGGATGAGTTCGGGGTGCCCGCAGTGCACGCCGAGTCTGTTGAAGATGTGTGGTTCGGTGCGGGTTACATCATGGCCGTTCAGCGTCTGTTCCTGATGGACGGCGTGCGCCGCCAAGCCAAGGGTACGCTGGCTGAGCTGACGGGCCCCTCGGCGGTGCCGGATGATGTGCAGGCTCGCACCCTGACCTACACCGAAGCGGAATATCAGGCCATGTTCGATGGGCTGTCGGAGGCAGCGCAGCAGGCGGCTATTGGCTATCGCGATGGGGTTAATCAGCGTATCGGGGAGGTGACACTCAATCCGGTGCTGTTGCCGGCTGAATTTGTCCTGCTGACCACCTTGCCGCAGCGCTTCTCACTCAGCGACATCATGGCTGCTGGCGTGTTGATGACCCGTCAGGTCGCGTCCGATGGCAGCTATGAAATGAAAACGGTCGAGGCGCTCAAAGCCTTGCAGGAGATGCACGGCAAAGCACGAGCGCGTGACATCCTGCAGGACATTTTGTGGATTGATGACCCCAAAGCGGCGGTGACGATTCCAGCCAGCGAGGGCACCTTTACCAATATGGGCACGCCGGCCAACCAGCGTGAAGCTGCGTTCAATGCATTGGCAGATTTCGTCGAAACGCTGCCGGCTGAACTGGCCGAGGGGCCGGGCACCGGCGATTATCCTGAACCGGCCGGCCTGCCGATTCTCAAGCAGACAGTCGCCAATCCGGCGGCTGAGGCGGCGCAGAATGTCATCGAGTACATGCGTGGATTGCACGGCGGCTCTTACATGGCCATCGTCACGCGGGAAAAATCAGCTAACGGTATGCCCTTGCTGATCAACGGGCCGCAGTTGGGCTACGGTTATCCCAGCCTGCTGGTCGAACTTGAGGTGCACGGCGGTGGTGTGCATGCGCGCGGTGCTACCGTGCCGGGGTTGCCGGTGATCGGGATTGGTTACAACGAACGTGTGGCCTGGGGTGTGACCACCGGCTATTCCAAAACCATCGACAGCTTCATTGAAGACACCTCGGTTGGTGATGGCCCCAACCAGTATCTGCACAATGGCGAAGTGAAAACCATGGACTGTCGCGAAGAGACGGTGAACTATCGCGAAGCGCCGCAAGGTGTACCGATTTTGCCGCCACTGTTTTCGGAAACGTTCGAGGTTTGTCGCACGGTGCATGGCCCGGTCGTAGCGCGCAGTGAGGATGGCAACTACGCCCGCAGCGTGCAGTACGCCATGTGGAAACGTGAAGTGGACACCATCGAGGGCATTATCGGTTGGCAACAGGCGCGCAATTACAATGAGTTCAAGGCTGCGATGGAGAAGGTGACCTGGAACGAGAACACCATGATGATCGATGCCGATGGCAATGCCGCGTATTTTCATCCCGGCTTGCATCCACGCCGGGCGCCAGGCACGGATCTGCGCTTCCCCAGTCGCGGCACCGGCGAGCACGATCATCTGGGTTTCTTGAGCTTTGCGGAAACGCCACAGGTGCTCAATCCGCAGCAGGGTTACGTGACCAACTGGAACAACAAGCCGGCCATTGGCTGGGGTGAGAATGTCGGTGGTGATGCTTCAACCCGACCGGCCGGGCCGATCCAGCGCAATGTGAACTGGGAGCAGCAGTTGGCGGCGGCGGACAAAATCAGTTTCGAAGACCTGATTGAAATGGACAAGCTGTCAGGTCGTCTGGACGTGCGCGCCGCGCCGTGGCTGCCTTTGATCAGTGCAGCACATCAGGCTGGCGTGCTGGAGCCTGCAGAGGCAGCCTTGGCTGAAATCCTGCTGGCCTGGGATCAATTGCACTACAACCCCGCTATCGACATCGAGGATGAAGAGGCACGCGATCGTCCAGCCGAAACCATCTTCGATGTGTTCGTGGATGCCGTGCGCGAGATGATGCTGCAGGATCTGTTGCCGCCGTCGTACTACCGCCACATGTCCATCGTGGGCAGCCACGAATACGATGCTTCTCCGCTGGATAATCTGGTACTCAAGGCCCTGAATCCAGGTATTTCGGGTATTCCGCTGCGGCTGGATTACCTGCAGGGTAAAAGCGTGAATCAGTGGATACAGGATGGCCTGGCCGAGGCACGCACGCGTCTGGAAGCCGAATATGGCTCTGCCGATCCAGAGGATTTCCGTCGCATTCATCACCGCGACGACGTCTGCTCTCTGTCCGGCATCATCGGTCCATGCTTGACCATGCCGCATCAGGATCGTGGCAGCTGGAACGAGATCATCGGCTTCGAGCGGGTCGACTAGACCTTCTGCGTCTTAATGTGTGTCAGCCCGCGGTGGCTGCGGGCTGGCACACAGGTCTTGAGTCCCGGGTATCACCTGAATTTCTGGCCGGATCACGGTACATTGGTGAAACCGAGGGGAGTGAGACACCACAACAATGACAAAGACATACACCGTGGCCTGGCCACTGTGCGGGGTGCTTTTGGTTTTGATGACAGCCTGTAACGGCGGCGGAACGAATACGCCTGTTGCTACGCCAGAGCCCGTAATCCAAGCCAGCGAAGCGACCATGACACTGTACAACCGCAGCTGCATCAGCTGTCATGCCAGCGGGTCAGCCGGCGCGCCGCGCACTGGCGATGCGACGGCTTGGGCTGCGCGGATTGATCAGGGGCGGGAAATGCTGCTCAAGCGCACCAAATCAGGCTGGATAGGCATGCCGCCCATGGGCATGTGTACTGATTGCACGGATGAGCAATTCATCGATCTGATCGAATACATGGCGCAAAGCAAGATTACCAAGCCGTAATCTTGCTGGCCTGGCTACAGGCCGCGTTCGCGGCGCATGTCGTCCAAAGATGGGTAGGTGGGAATCACCTGATCAATACGCAGAAAGCTCAGCATGTCTGCAGGTTGGCCCTTGGCGCCGACGAAGCAGACGGTCTTGTCGAAGGCTTTTAGCTGCTTGTGAATGGAAACTAGGGCGCCGATGCCGGTGGAGTCGACAAAGCTGACATCGGCCAGGGCTATGGCGCTGCATTGACCGTCGTGAGCCGCCATGCGGGCACTGATTTCGGTAAGGCGAGGCGCGGCATCTGCATCCAGTGGGCCTTGCGGGTAAACCACGAAAATGCCGTTAACCGTCTCGGAATGAATCTCCATGATTCGCAATGTTGTCCTTAGTGAGGGGCGCGGGTCAGTCGCTGGTTGATCTGTCGGGTTAACCACAGGGGCGCCATCTTAACTGCTTGATACAGGGCTTTGGTGGAGAAGCCTACGGTCCAGTGCACTTTGGGTATGGCGCCGCGGTAGGTGGCGGCTTTGATAACGGTTTTGGCCACGTCGTCGGGGGTGAGTTTGACGCCCATGTTCTTGACGCTCTGGGCTTTGTCGAGGTTGTCGATCATGGCGGTGCGCACGAACAGCGGCCAGATATCGACCACACGAATGTCGTACTTCGACCATTCCAGATCCAATGCCTCGGTCAGTCCGCGGACAAAGAACTTGCTGGAAGAATAGGTGGCGAGGTCGGCCTGGCCGTATATCGCTGAGGCTGAGGCCATATTGATGAGGCAGGCCTGCGGCGTGTCACGCAGATATGGAAAAGCCAGATGGCAGCCGTTCATCACACCTTTGACGTTGATATCCACCATGCGGTGCTGGGTTTCAAGATCGATGTCCTGAAATTCGCCGGAGCTGAGCACCCCAGCATTATTGAGCACGCCGTGCAGCTGCCCACCGCTGACCTCGCAAAAGGCACTGAGGGTGTTTTTCCACTCCAGCGGATCGGTGACATCCAGCCGTCCAAACGTCACGCGTTGATTGCCCAGTTCCTCGGCCAGCTTCTGACAACCGGCTTTGTCGATGTCATACAGACCCACATGCCAGCCTTCACGGTGAAAGGCTTGTGCGCAAGCTTTGCCGATGCCGGCTGCTGCGCCCGTGATGAAAATGTATTTGGTGGTCGAAGACATAGGTGCGTGCTGTTTTTCGCCAAGTTGAACAGCCGCCAAGTGTGCACGATCCGGCGCGTGAATGTCGCATCCAGGACAAGGTTCATGCGCGCTTTTTTGGCGGCTTGTGTGAGTTTTACGCCGACGCCACGGTCTGCTGGTTCAGAGAAATGTAATCTCGGTTTGTTATCCCCGTCCGGGGTATTGTTTGATCGCAAGGAGTGAACAGCATGTTGAAGAAAGAAATCGGCAAATCCATCGTTTTGACGTCGGGTTCGGCACTGGCCCTGTCCATGGCGTTGTCCGGCGGCGTTCATGCCGAAGCCAATCCGTTCCAGGCCACGGATCTGGGCAACGGTTACATGCAGCTGGCGGAAGCCAAATGTGGCGAAGGCCGTTGCGGCGGCAGCAAAGCGGGTGAGGCCAAATGTGGCGAAGCCAAATGCGGTGAGGCCAAATGTGGTGAAGCCAAGTGTGGTGAGGGCAAGTGCGGCGGCGCCAAAGCCAGCGAAGCCAAATGCGGTGAAGGCCGTTGCGGCGGTTCCAAGGCATCGGAAGCCAAATGTGGTGAAGGCAAGTGCGGTGAAGGCAAGTGTGGTGGCAACCAGTCCACCATGGACCGCATGATCGGCAAGTGATCGCGCGCTGATGTCATCACAACTGGCTGCGGCTGGTCTGGGGCTGCGGCGGGATTTCCTGCCGCAGTTCCTCGACAGGCCGCCGGAAAATGTCGACTTCATTGAAGTCGCGCCGGAGAACTGGATGGGGCTGGGCGGACGCCTGGGCCGGCAGTTTGCCGAAGCGCTCAGGCACAAGCCCTTGTACTGCCATGGTCTGTCTCTGGACCTGGGTGGCCCACGTCCGCTCGACCGTGACTTTCTTGACCGCCTCAAGGGTTTTCTGGATCAGCACGAGGTGGTCAGCTATTCCGAGCACCTCAGTGCCTGTGGCGATCAGGGTCATATGTATGACCTCATGCCGATTCCGTTCACTGAGGACGCAGTGCACTACGTGGCCGCGCGTATTCGGGCCGTTCAGGCGCATCTGCAGCGCCCGGTGGCGGTTGAAAACGTGTCTTACTATGCCGCGCCCGGCGCCCGTATGAGCGAGCTGGAGTTCATCTGTGCAGTGCTCGATGAAGCCGATTGCCAGCTGCTGCTGGATGTGAACAACATCGTGGTCAACAGCATCAACCATGGCTATGACGCGCAAGCCTTTCTGCGTGGTTTGCCGCCACAGCGCGTGGCTTACATTCATGTGGCCGGACACGACCATGAAGCCGAGGATCTGCGGGTCGACACCCATGGTGCCGATGTGGATGCCGAGGTCTGGGCGCTGCTCGCCGATGCCTACGCGCATGTCGGTGTCGTGCCGACCCTGCTTGAGCGCGATTTCAACATCCCGTCGCTCGAGGCTCTGCTTGGCGAGGTCGAGCAGATTCATCAGATTCAGCAGCAGCATCTGAGCAAGGCTGTGCGCGCGCATGGCTGAGCCTGGGTTTCAGGCCGTTCAGGCACAGTTCGCGGCGCATATTCGCGATCCCCAAACGCAGGCGCCGCCAGCGGGTGTCGAGGATCGCCGTATGGCGATTTACCGGCGCCTGTTCATCAACAATATCGACAATTTCCTGTGCCAGGCGTTTCCGGTGCTGCGTCAGCTTTACAGCGACGCCGACTGGGCGGCGCTGGTTCGCAGCTTCTACGCCGGACACAGCTGCCAGCGTCCGCAGTTCTATCAGCTGGCTGAAGAGTTTCTGGATTATCTGCAGCACACGCACCGCATGCGCGAGGTCGATCCGCCGTTCATGCTCGAGTTGGCCCATTACGAATGGGTGGAATTGGCCCTGGCCATTGATCCCGCCGAGGCTCCGGATGATTTTGATCCGAATGGCGATCCTATGAGTCAGGTTTGCGTGTGCACCCCGTGGATGCGCGTGCTGACCTACAGCTTCCCGGTGCAGCGCATTGGTCCGCAATTCCAGCCGCATGATGCGCCGCCCGAGCCGACCTGTCTGCTGGTGTTTCGCCAGCGCGATGAGCGCATCGGTTTTCTGGAACTCAATGTGCTGACCGCACGCTTTCTGCAGTTGTTGACCGACACACCGAAAAGCGGCCGTGAAGCATTGGCCCGGCTTGCCGATGAAGCGGCGCTTGAGGTGCAACAGATCGCCAGTTTTGCCGCCGACCTGATCGACGACCTGCACCGTCGCGGCGTGATCCTGGGTGCGCGAGCCGGCGGCTGACAGCTAGGCGGGCGGGGCCAGCCGGATCAGCTTGCCCTTGCTGGCATCGGTCAGCACATAGATCAGTCCGTCGGGGCCGACCCGCACATCACGAATACGAGCATCTTCGCCCGCTACATAACGGTGCTCACCGACGATGCGTCCATCTTCGACATCCAGCCGGACGAGACGACGGTGCTTGAGCGCGCCGACCAGGATGTCGCCCTGCCAGTCGGCAAAAGCGCTGCCACGGTAAAACGCCATGCCGGAGGGCGCGATCGACGGCACCCAGTAATGCCGCGGCGGCTCGATGCCGGGTTTTTCGCTGCCTTCGCCAATCGAGAAACCGGTGCCGTATTCCTTGCCGTAGGTGATCAGCGGCCAGCCGTAATTGCGTCCTGCAACAATCCGGTTGAGCTCGTCACCGCCTTGTGGGCCGTGCTCATGGGTCCAGATTTCGCCGCTGTCCGGATGCGTGGCCATGCCTTGAATGTTGCGATGGCCGTAGCTGTAGATCGCCGGGTGAGCGTTGTTCTGGTTCCGCAACGGATTGTCTTCGGGAATGCCGCCGTCGAGGGTCAGGCGGATCACGCTACCCGCCGCGTCCGCGCTGTCCTGAGCGCGTTGGCGCTCACCCCGGTCTCCGATACTGAAATACACATGACCGTCGTCATCAAAGGCGATGCGCGAACCGAAGTGACGTCCGGAGTCGGTTTTCTGCGGCAGGCTGAACAGGGTTTGCCAATCGTCCAGGCGCGCGCTGTTGCCCTCCACGACCAGGCGGCCACGGCCCAAAGCGGTGCCGTAGACATCGTCGCCCGCCTGATTGAAGGTCAGGTACACCCAGTTGCTGTCGCCATCCAAAGCGAAGGCCGGATGCAGGGCCACATCCATCAAGCCACCCTGGCCGGTCACGGCCACATCCGGCAGCTGGGCAACGCGGATGCGTTGTTTGCCTTTGACATACAAAAGCTCGCCAGCTTTTTGCGTGATCAGCCAAGCCTGATCGGGCAGAAATGCCAGGGCCCACGGCTGCTCCAGGTCTTCAAGCAATGTTTGCGCGCGAAACGGAGCGGGCTCGGTGGCCACGCTGGGTTCGCTGCGGCACGCGCTGCTCAAGCTCAGCAGGGCCAGGCTGCCGAGCACGGCCATATGTTTGTAACGGGACAGGTGAGGCATTTCAGTAGCTCCGGAGCAGGGTGGTGTGCACGGCTTATGCGACCACCGCCAGCATGTCAGGTTCAGCGCGCCTTGCGTGCTTCGCGCCAGTTGGCATGGGCGGACCAGAACGCCACGCTGCGCTGATACGCGGCGCGGTCCAGCTCAACGCCGGAACCCCCTTCGTCCACCCCAAGCGCGTTGCGCATCATGGTGATCGGCGCCAGCGGGGTTTCTTTGGGTTCCGCCGTGGCCAGACAGCCGACCACGCCCCAGTCGGCGTCGATCGGGTCGCCTTCCTTGTGCAGCTGGGCCCGGTCGTAAACGATCACCAGCAGGTATTCGGCGCGCGGCGGCTCGACACCTTCGAACCAGCGGTTGAGCACGGCCAGCTCATCGTCATTGCGCGCCTCGTAAGCCGAGCGCAACAGGTGCTGGTTGTCGGCGGTAATGGGTACCGCGGCCACTCGTGTGGTGGTCCAGTTGCGGTGCACATGCAACTTGCAGAACGGTGCGTAACCATCCAGCACATCCAGCGGGGTGTGGGTATTGATGTGATGCTCGAAGCTGGCCGCATCGCAGCCGGTGATGGCATTGCGCCGTCCATCCTTGGGAAACAGGCGGCGGCGGGCGAAGCGGGTCAGGGTAATGTGCATCGGGCGCTCCAGCGGTGTGGTGGATGGGCGGTGCGCGCATGGTACCCAACAGGCCTTGCTGCTGCCGCATCGCGCGTTTGATTAGTATGTTCAGTATTGACTGAACGATATGAAACATGCACGATGCGCGCCACATGAACACACCCCAATCCAATGTGCCTGCAGCCGCGCGCGCCGCCGCTGAAGCTGCCGCCGAAGAATTTATCGAAGGCATGGGCCTGACCGCTGAGGCCGATGGTCTGCCGCGTATCGCCGGGCGCATGTGGGGCCTGTTTGTGATCGAAGGCGGGCCTTGCAGTTTCGCCGAGCTGGCCGAACGTTTGCAGGTATCACGCGGCAGTATCAGCACCAATGCCCGACTGCTGCGTGACTTCGGGATACTCGAGCGGGTCAGTCGGCCGGGTGATCGACAGGATTATTACCGCCTGGCCGAGAATCCCTATGGCGCCTTGTTGCACGGCTATGCGGACCGTATGCGGGCCAAGCAACGCAATGCCGAGCGTGCGATCAGCGCGCTGCCCCTGCAACACATGCCCGGCGTGCGTCAGCGTTTGGAAAGCATGCAGCAGTTTCACCAGTCGGCGGTTGAAGCCACCGAAGCCCTGATCGCCAAATTGCGTGATCCGGCACACCCTCATCAACAGGACGATCAATGACATCCAGACATCCAGGATGGATAGCGGGCGGTATTCTGCTGCTGGTCTGCATCTGGCTCTTATCCGGCGCATTTGGCAGTGATGACGCGCATGATGAGCAGACCTCCACCCAGACGGAGGCCCCCAAGCTGCGTGTGCGTGTGGTCGAGTCACAGGCGGCGGAACGCGTCCGTGAGGCGCGGGTCAGTGCGCGTACCGCACCAATGCGGGCGGTTGCGCTGCGCGCTGAGACGGCTGGGCGGGTGACGACGATTGCGGTGGAACGTGGCCAGCCGGTGCGGCAGGGCGAGGTGCTGTTTGAACTGGAAACCGGCGATCGTGCCGCCCGGGTGCAGCGCGCCCAGGCTCAGGTCGAAGAGCGCAAACTGCAGTATCAGGCTGCGCAGCGTCTGGCGCGCCAGAACCTGCAAAGCCCGGTTGAAGTGGCCTCGGCCAAATCCAATCTCTCGCTGGCCGAAGCGGAACTGCTGCAAGCCCAGGAAGCCTTGCGCAATACACGCATACGGGCGCCATTTGACGGCATGCTCGACAGTCGTCAGGTCGAGCAGGGCGATTATCTTAGCGTGGGTGACCCGATCGGTCGTTTCATCCAGATCGAACCTTTCCTGGTCCAGGCCCAGGTTTCAGAGGATGTGGTGGTGTTTCTCAAGGCCGGACAAAACGCCCGTGCCCAGCTGCCCGATGGCAGTGAAGCCAGCGGTGTGCTGCGCCACGTCGCACGCGAGGCCGATGCCAACACGCGCATGTTTCCTGTCGAGCTGCTGGTCGCCGCGCACGAAAAACCGGTTATTGCCGGTGGTTCTGCGGTGCTGATGCTGCTGTTGGAGCGGGTGCAGGTGCATGTGGTGGAACCGGCCTCGCTGGCGCTGGACAACGAGGAGCACTTTGGTATCAAGAGTGTTGATGAGCAGGGCAAAGTGCGCTTTCACCGTGCCACCATCGAGCAGGCCGGCAAGGACGAGATCTGGCTCGGTGGCTTGCCTGAGCAGCTGCGCATCATCACGGTCGGCCAGGGCTTTGTCAGCGCCGGTGAAGATGTCGAGGCGGTGGTCGTCTCAGACGCATCCTGAGGCGCTGACATGGATCAGATACTGGCCGCGGCTTTCAGTCGTCCGCGCACCCTGTTCGTCGGTCTATTGACCATCCTGATTGCGGGCACCGTCAGCTACCTCAGCATCCCCAAGGAGGCTGAGCCGGATGTCAGCTTCCCGACCATTTATGTGTCGATGGTGCACCAGGGCATCACCCCCGAGGATTCGGTGCGTCTGCTGATCAAACCGATGGAGCAGGAGCTGCGTTCGCTCGAGGGCCTCAAGGAGATGCGTTCCACCGCAGCCGAGGGCTACGGCACCATCAAGCTCGAGTTTGAGGCCGGCACCGATGTGGACGAGGCGCTGGATGATGTCCGCGTCAAGGTCGATCTGGCTCGCCCCGAGTTACCCAGCGAAACCGAGGAGCCGACCATCCAGGAGGTCAATATCGCCTTGCTGCCAATGATGGTGGTCAATCTCTATGGCGATGTGGATGAACGCACTCTGGTGACCATCGCCAACGACCTCAAGGACCGGCTGGAAGCGCTGGCCGAAGTGCTCGAGGCCGAGGTGGTGGGCGACCGCGAGGAGATGGTTGAAATCATCATCGATCCGGTGCGTCTGGACACCTACCAGCTGGTGGTGGAAAACGTCATTGGCGCGGTCGATCGCAACAACCAGTTGGTCGCCGCCGGCGCACTGACCAGCGGCAGCGGCCGCTTCACGCTCAAGGTGCCCGGCATTATTGACGATGTCGACAAACTGCTCAGTCTGGTCATCCGCGAGGCCGATGGCGAAGTGGTGCGGCTGAGTGATGTGGCCACGGTGCGCCGGACCTGGATGGACCGCGAAAGCCACGCCCGGCTTAATGGCAAGCGCACCATCGCACTGGAGGTGTCCAAGCGGGTTGGCACCAACATCATCGAAACCAGCGCCAAGGTGCGTGAGCTGGTCGAACAAACGCGCAAGGCCTGGCCCAAAGCGGTCGAGGTCAACTACTCACAGGACAAATCAACCGAAACCCAGCGCAATCTGGATGACCTGCAGAACAACGTGTTGTCCGGCGTTCTGCTGGTGATGATCGTGGTGGTGGCGTTTTTGGGCCTGCGCGCCGGGACGCTGGTCGGCGTTTCAATTCCAGGCTCGTTCCTGCTCGGCATTCTGATCATCGGCAGCATGGGCGTAACCATCAACATGGTGGTGCTGTTCGGGCTGATTCTGGCCCTGGGTTTGCTGGTCGACAGCACCATCATCGTGGTCGAACTGGCCGATCGGTACCTGGCCGAAGGGCAGCCGCGCACCCAGGCTTATCTGCACGCCGCGCAGCGCATGGCCTGGCCGGTCATTGCCTCCACGGCCACCACGCTTGCGGCCTTTGTGCCGCTGCTGGTGTGGCCCGGGGTGATCGGCGAATTCATGAGCTATCTGCCGCTGACCCTGATCTGCGTGCTGGGCTCCTCGTTGTTCATGGCACTGCTGTTCATCCCCAATCTGGGTGCGGTGATCGGTGGCGCCTCGCAGGCCGGGCGTCAGGTCGGCTGGCAGCCGGGGCAACCACTGAGTGGCTGGACCGGACGCTACGTGGCGCTGGTTCAAAGTCTGTTGCCGCACTCGGGCAAGGTGCTGATGGGCGCGTTTGTCGCCCTCATCGCCACATTCATGCTCTACGGCAAACTCGGCAAGGGGGTGGAGTTTTTCCCCGATGTCGACATGGACAATGCGCTGGTCAAGGTTCATGCCCGTGGCCCCTTGTCGCTGGACGAGATCGATCGTCTGGTCAGTGAGGTCGAACGCAGCGTGCAGGACATCCAAGGTGTGGAGTCCATCTATGCCCGCTCCGGCCTGAAGTTCACCCGCGGTGATAACACCGAGGACACCGTGGGCATTATTCAGCTGGGTTTCGAGTCCTGGGACCAGCGCCCTGCATCAAGCGAGCTGATCAGGGCGATTCGCCAGCGCGTTGGCGAGCCGGCCGGGCTGGGCGTGGAAGTGATCACCCCCGAGGCCGGGCCGTCCGATGGCAAGCCGGTGCGCATCGAACTGTACGGACCATCGCTGGAAGAACTGAGCAAGGCGGTGACCTGGCTGCGCCAGGGCATGCGCGAAGTCGGTGGTTTTGTGGATGTAAGCGACACCTTGCCGCACCCCAATCTGGAGTGGCGCATCGACATCGATCGCACTGAAGCGGCGCGTTTCGGCACCGATATCGCCACCGTGGGGCAGGTGCTGCAGCTGGTCACCCAGGGCATCAAGGTCGGTGAATACCGTGCCCCCGATGCACTTGAGGAAATGGATATCCGGGTGCGTTTTCCCGAGCCTATGCGGGATCTGGACACCCTGGACCGACTGCATGTGACGACCCAGCACGGTCTGGTGCCGGTCACCAACTTCATGCAGCGCGAGGCCGCCTTCAAGGTGACCAACATCAACCGTATCGACGGGCATCGCGCCATCGCGGTGGAATCCTATGTGGCCGACGGGCTGGTCGTGGCCAATCAGCTGGCCAAGCTGGGCAATTGGGTTGATGCGCACTACGAGGATGCCCATCTGCACCCCTCATTGCGCGTCGCATTCAAGGGCGAGGATGAGGAAATCCGTGAGGCCGAGGCGTTTCTGTCCAAGGCCTTCATGGTCGCACTGGCGTTGATCGCGGTGATTCTGCTGACCCAGTTCAACAGCTTCTATCAGTCGTGGCTGATACTCACGGCGGTGATGTTTTCGACCATCGGCGTGCTGATCGGTCTGATGGCAACCGGCCAGACCTTTGGCGTGGTGATGTCCGGCATCGGGCTGATTTCGCTGGCCGGCATCGTGGTCAACAACAACATCGTGCTGATCGACACCTACAACCAGCACCGTGCCGCCGGCATGTCGGTTGATGATGCGGTGCTGACCACCGGCGCCGAACGTTTGCGTCCGGTGTTGTTGACCACCGTAACCACGGTGCTGGGTCTGCTGCCGATGGTGCTGAAAATGAACATCAATCTGTTCGCGCGCGAGATCACCTTCGGTGCGCCCTCAACGCAGTACTGGCAGCAGCTGGCGTCTTCGATTGTTGGCGGTCTGATCTTCGCTACCGTGCTCACGCTGGTGCTGACCCCGTGCCTGCTGGTGCTGGGCGAGCGTCTTTACCGCAAGCTCGGGCGCACCAACACGGTTCATACCCATGCTGCGGCCGAGGTCTGAGCGGATCAGTTGCCGATGGCCTGAGCGGCCAGGATAACCGCAGCATAGCGCGCGCCCTTGCCCAGGGTGACCAGGGGCAGGAACAGCCACAGGCGCACTTTCATGATGCCGGCGACCACCGTCAGGGCGTCGCCGCCAACCGGCGCCCAGGAGAACAGCAAGGTCCAGGTGCCGTAGCGCTGGAACCAGCGTTGCGCGCGATCCAGGGCTTGCTGGCGTACCGGAAACCAGCGCCGGTCCACATAGTGGGTCAGGTGCCAGCCGATGACCCAGTTGACCACTGCGCCCAGGGTGTTGCCGGCGGTGGCGAACAGCCACAGCAGCATGGGGTCGAGGCCACGGTTGAGCTGCGCCACCAACAGCACCTCGGAATAGAACGGCAGCAGGGTGGCCGCGCCGAACGCGGTGGCAAACAGCAGCAGATAGGCGCTCATGCCGCTGCGTCGCGCAAGGCCTGGAACAGCGCGCGTTGTTCGCGCCGCAGGGGCAGGTATTCGGGGTGCCATTGCACGCCGATGAGAAAACGCCGTCCCGGATGTTCCACCGCCTGAACGATGTCGTCGAGATCACGCCCGACCACACGCAGATCCTCGCCCAGCGCGGAAATTGCCTGATGATGCAGGCTGTTGATGCGGGTGCGTTGGCAGCCGAGTATGTGGCTGAGGCGACTGTCCGGATCGAGCGTCAGGGTCTTGCGCGCAAACGGGGTGCGCCGATTGGATGTCTTGATGCGGATGCGGCGCAGGTCGGTGTGCAATGAGCCGCCCAGCACCACGTTGATCAGCTGGGCGCCACGGCAGATGCCGAGGATCGGAATGTCACGATCGAGGACGCGTTTGAGGGTGTCGATTTCGAATGCATCGCGGGCTGCATCCATGGGCGCGGTGTCGGGTGCGTCGGGCAGATACAGGCCGGGGTCGATGTCGTCGCCTCCACTGATGATCATGCCATCCAGCGGGCGCGGCGGCTGCGCCCGCGAAGGGGTCAGGCGCAGGGCCTCGGCGCCAACCCGGTGCAGCGCCCAGTGGATGAACCACCAGGCAATCGGAAAGCGTGTGTCGGGGCCCGTCACCCCGATCAGGGGGCGTGCACTCAAAGCAGTTCAGGCAGCAAAAAGCTGGCGCAGTCCTTGGACCAATCCTCGAACAGCCCTCCGGTGATGCCGCTGCTGTGCTTGTGCCAGGCCTGCATCACGGCATCCAGACGCGTTGCGTCGGCGGCCAGCGCCTCGACCTGCAGCCAGTCGCGCCAGGCCCGGATCAGGCCCCAGTCAGGTTCATCGATCTGGCAGTTGGGCAGGCGGTAATGAAAGGTCGGGCGGGCCTTGATGCGGTCATCATCAACCACATTGATAACCCGCTGCTCGTCGATGTGGCGGAACAGCGGCAGCATGTCCAGGGCGCGATTGCGGGTTGGGTTGTGCGTCAGGTAGTCATCGATCAGCTGATCCATGTCGGGCGCATAGTCCACATCCAGCAACAACCGCATATAGGCTTTGGGGAAAGGATCAATGTACGGCGTGATGCGCCGACTGAGGTCCACTTCACTGCGTTTGACCAGCCACTCGAACAGGGCCAGAAAGGCGCGCAGGTAAGCCAGCACGGTGCTGTGGTGCAGATCCGGCAGCTCCGGGTTCATGTGCAGTCCGAAGGCGTAAAGCGGCGCCTGGCGGGTGCCGCGCGCCCCGGCTTCACGCAGTTCCTGGATCACGCTGTCGATGCGCCAGACTTCGGGAAGGGGTATAGGCGGGCTGACCACCTCGAACGGTACGACCTGTTCGGCGATCAGCGAAATCACGCTTTCGGCGAGATTTTCCAGGTCGTCGACTTCGGCCTCGGGGTCGTGCTCGCGACCCAGTTTCTTCATGTACTCCGAATCCAGCTCGATGCCGAAGTCGCCGCGAAAATCGCCCATCTCGGCATCGCGCAGAAAATACTCGTACTTGGATTGCTGATCGATGCGTCCGCCGAGCACCTTGCGGATGATGTCGGCGATGCGTTCCATGCCGAGCCCGGAGAATTCGATCTCGATGCCCATGCGACGTGGTTTGTCCTCGGCGCTGTGCGTGCGTGGCGGTTGCGGCCACAGGCTGGCGCGATAGCGCGCGCAGTCAAATTCGGACATCAACGGTCTCCCAATATGTGCGCCAGCGGTGCCAGGCGCGTGGAGTGACGACAAACCACCTGCAGCAGAGTCAGCAACGGCACCGCGAGCAGCACCCCCGGCGCGCCCCAGATCCAGCCCCAGAAGAAAATCCACACGAACACCACGATGGGGTCCAGGCGCAGGCGGTAGCCATGCACCAGCGGGTCGATGATCTGCCCGACGAACGAGGTGAACAGCAGATAGCCCAGCGGGGCGGCAAGCATCATCCACACCGTGTCATAGCTGACCATGCCAACCACGGCGAGCATGGCCACGGTCAGCGACACCCCAAGATAGGGGACAAAGCGCAGGGCCGCCGCCATCGTGCCCCACAGGGCCGGGTCGGGAAAGTCGAGTAGCCACAGGGCCAGGGTCACGATCAGCCCGAGCAGCGTGTTGACCGCCGCGATAGTGACCAGATAACGCGACATCTGTAGCTGTGCGTCACGTGCCACGCGCAGGGCACGCAAGCGGTCTTTTTCATCCTTGAAGGTCTCCGCGCATCGCCTGACCAGTTGGTCGCCAGCGCTGAGCAAAAAGAACAGCAGAATGATGCTGAGACCGCCGAATACGGCGAAATTGCGCATCCCAACCCACAGCTCGGCGCGCCAGCCAGGCTCGGCAATGATGACTTTCTGCTCGCCATTGCTGTCGTCATCGACACCGATTTCACGGGTCAGGGCGTCGATGGACTTGCCGGCATCATCCATGCGGCTGACCTCACGCTCCATGCTGGCCAGTTCGCGCATCAGGATTTCGCTGGCTTCGGGCACACGCTGCAGCCATTCCATGGCCGAGGACGACAAGGCGGCCACGCCCACACCGGCCACACCCAGCATGCTTGCGATCAACAGCAGCGAGCTGACCGGTCGCGGTATGCGCCAGGTCTGCATGCGTGTGACCAGCGGGGTCAGCAGCAGGGCAAAGATCACCGCCAGGGTCAGTGGCAGGAGCATTTCGCGGGCCAGATGCAGGGTATAAGCGGTGGCCAGCAGGGCGAGGAAATACAGGGCCGCGCGCGGCAGGGCGTCGCGGCCGGAGGTGTCAGACATGTGGGCTCAGCCGGAACTGTCGCGTGGGCCGGCGAACCACCAGATGATCAGCCCCAGCACCGGCAGCAGCAGGATCACCACGATCCATATGAGTTTGTTCACGGTGGAGACGCGCGATTGCACGATATTGAGGATCGCCCAGATATCCGCGATCAGGATCAGCAGGCCGAAGACGCCGGAAATTTCGATGTTCATCAATTGCTTCCCGTGAGTTCCTCATCAGCATAGCAAGTGCGCGGCGCGCTGACGAAGCCACCATTTGCCGATTGGCAATGGGCGCGGCGCATGCGTAGGGTAGATAAGGGTAGAAACCAAGGGGACAAGAATGAAAACTGCGGCCTTGATCTTCACCCTGGGGGTGAGCATCGTCGTTTACGGCGCTCAGGCGCGGGCCGCCGGTGGCCTGTCTGCTGGTGTCTGGATGAACTACGAATATCAGTTCGACAATCCGGCTTCGGCGCACGAAGAAACCCGCGGAGACATCGAGAACGAGGCCCTGATCCTGTACGCCGACGGCCAGGCCGAGGACGGACAAGGGCGCTGGCTGTATTCGGCCGAACTGCGCATCGGGCCCGGCTCTTTCACGGACACGGCCAACAACTCAAGCGGCGACACCTTCGCCTTGCACAAGGCCTGGATCGGTTGGCGTTTCGGTCAGGCTGGCGTCCTGCGGGTTGGCAAATCACAGGTGCCTTTTGCCTGGAAAACGGTCAATTTCTGGCCCGGTGACATCCTCCAAGCCGGCTATGGCGATCAAATGGATGTCGGCCTCAAATGGACCGATGAAGTCGGCGCGCTCAAGTACGATTTGGCTTATTACCATGCTGATGACTGGGGCACGACCAGCACCGACAGCGTGGATGACAACGGCCACTGGGGCAGTTCCACCACCTACCGCAAGGTGCACACCGCGGTCGGCAACGTTGAATATCTGGTCGCACCCGGTCAGCGTATTGCGGTGTCGGCCCAGGCCGGGCGTTTGCAGGATCTGACGACCGGCGAGGGTGAAGTTGATGGCCGTCATCAGGCCCTGGCGCTGTGGTATCACGGTGAATTCGGCAAGTTCTACAGCAAGCTTGAATACGTGCTGATGGAGCGTGAGATGCCGGACAGGCATCTGGCTGGCGCACGCATTGAAAATACGCGCATCGCAGCAGAGCTGGGCTATCGCCATGGCCCATGGTTTTTCTATCTGGACAGCAGTCTGGCTGAGCCAGACACCGCGGGCTCGACAGTTGATAGCGTGAGCGCACATGCGCCGGGCCTGAGCTACGACTACGGGCCAGGCTGGATTTACCTGGAGTACCTGACCCAGGACGGTTTTGTCGATCGCAATGGTCAGGTGGGTGAGGGCGATTTTGACGCGTTGTACCTCTCGATCGATTTCTATCTGTAAGGAGGCTGCCGTGTCAGAAGAACTGCAATCTGCATTCGATACCGACTTTGAAGCCGGGCAAGACAACGTTCAGGTCTTTGGGTTGGATCTGCACAACCCGGTGTTCTTTATCAGCTCGTTGCTGGTCGTGGTGTTCGTGATCGGAACCCTGGTTTTTCCGGATCAGGCCTTGAGCACGCTCAACGGCGCCAAAGCCTTTGCTATCAACCATTTCGACTGGCTGTTCATGTTGGGCGGTAATATCTTTGTGCTGTTCTGCCTGGCCATGATCGTGTTGCCGATGGGCCGCATACGCCTGGGTGGAGATGATGCAAAGCCCGAATTTTCCCGCGCCTCGTGGCTGGCCATGCTATTTGCTGCTGGCATGGGGATCGGTTTGATGTTCTGGAGTGTGGCCGAGCCGGTGGCCTATTTCACCGGTTGGTACGGCACGCCGCTGAATGTCGAGGCTGGCACGCCGGAGGCCATGCGGCTGGCCATGGGGGCGACCATGTATCACTGGGGCTTCCATCCCTGGGCGATCTACGGCGTGGTGGCGCTGGCGCTGGCCTACTTCGCGTTCAACCACGATATGCCCCTGACCATGCGTTCGGCGTTCTATCCGTTGCTCGGCGAGCGCTGCTGGGGCTGGCCCGGACATGTGGTCGACACCCTGGCGGTGCTGGCCACGATATTTGGCCTGGCCACCTCGCTGGGACTGGGCGCGCAACAAGCGGCCAGCGGGCTGGGCTTTCTGTTCGATGTGTCATCCGGGCTGAATACCCAGATCGCGATCATTTTCGGCGTGACCACGGTGGCGTTGCTGTCGGTGCTGCGCGGTATCGATGGCGGGGTCAAGCTGCTCAGCAACATCAACATGGCGCTGGCCTTATTGCTGCTGGTCTTCGTGATTGCGGCCGGCGCAGGGCTGGGTATCTTTGCCCAGGCAGCCAGCACCGCGACGAGCTATCTTTCCAACTTGGTGCCCCTGAGTGGCTGGGCCGGGCGTGAAGACGACACCTTTCTGCACGGCTGGACCGTGTTCTACTGGGCCTGGTGGGTCTCGTGGTCGCCTTTTGTGGGCATGTTCATTGCGCGGATTTCGCGCGGGCGCACCATTCGCGAGTTCATGATCGCCGTGCTGCTGGTGCCCACCGCAGTCACCGTGATCTGGATGTCGGCGTTTGGCGGCGCTGCCCTGGAGCAGGTTCAGGGCGGTGTTGGCGAGCTGGCGGGCGGTATCGGTGATGTGTCACTGGCCTTGTTCCAGATGCTCGAACAACTGCCCTGGGCGGGAATAACCTCGTTCATGGCGATCATTCTGGTGCTGGTGTTTTTCGTAACCTCCTCAGACTCCGGTTCGCTGGTGATCGACAGCATCACCGCCGGTGGCAAGGTAGACGCGCCGGTGGCCCAGCGTGTGTTCTGGGCGGTTATGGAGGGCATGATTGCCGGCGCCTTGCTCTACGGCGGTGGCAAACAGGCGCTGGATGCCTTGCAAGCGGGTGCCATTTCCACCGGTCTTCCGTTTACAGTGTTGCTGCTGGTCATGTGCGTAAGCCTGTATCGCGGTTTGCGCCTGGATGTGCGCCACCGTATGGCGGCGGCCAGCAATAACTGACAACTGCCCACGGTCACGGAGCCGCTCCATGAAACCCGCTGCTTTATTGCTCGTCATGAGCGCCTTGATGCCCTTGGCCAGTGCCCAGGCATCGCAGAATGCCGCCTTGCGCGCAGCCATTGATGGCGAGCACCGCACGGCCTCGTTTCGCGCCCGCGATGATGCCCGTCATCCGTACCAGACCCTGGAGTTTTTCGGCATCACGCCGGATATGACGGTGGTCGAGTTGTGGCCGGGTGGAGGCTGGTACAGCGAGATTCTGGCGCCGTATTTAAAACCCCACGGGGTGCTGTATGCGGCGCATTTCGATCCTGAAACCGAGATCGAATATTTTCGCCGTTCGCGGCAGCGCTACGAGGCCAAGCTGGCCGCCGATCCGCAGACTTACTCGCAGGTCCGGCTGAGCGTGTTTGATCCGCCGCACAAGCTGGAGATTGCGCCGCCCGGCAGCGCCGATGCGGTGCTGACCTTCCGTAATGTGCACAACTGGTACATGCGTGGCGGCGGGGAAGACAAGCTGAGCGCCGCGTTCAGGGCCATGTATGTGGCCCTCAAGCCGGGCGGTATTCTTGGTGTGGTCGATCATCGACTGCCGCCCGAGCGGCCTTTTTCAGATCAGGACGCCAGTGGTTACATGCGCACGGATCTGGTCATCGATGTGGCCCGCGAGGTTGGTTTCGAGCTGGTCGATGGGTCGGAGATCAATGCCAATCCGGCGGATACCGCGGACCATCCCAAGGGGGTTTGGACCCTGCCTCCGTCCTTGCGTCTGGGCGAGGAGAATGCGGACTACTACCTGACCATTGGCGAAAGCGACCGCATGACGCTCAAGTTCGTCAAACCGCAGCTCAATTGAGCCGCGGGCTGATTCAGGCGTAGATGGCCATTTCCCGGGCGCTGCGTGCGGCGTCCGGGTCCACGTTGTGGGTGGCCTGGGCAATGTGCGCGATGTAGCTGTCGGGCAAGCGGTTTTCGCGCGCGCCAAACAGCACATGGTGCTTGTACCAGTGCCACGGCAGTACGTCGGCGTGGCGTTCACGGGCCAGATAGATCTCGCCGCATACGCAGTCGCGTTCGCGCTGCAGCCAGACACTGGCGCGGCGGTAGCCCGGGCCTTCGAAACCGTCGAGCACATGGATTTCCTCGGCCGGTATGTCCCACAGCACGCCGATTACCTGATCCTGGGCCTGACCGGTGGGGCTGGCGTCGCATTTGCCCGAGCCATCCAGCTCGCTGCGCTGTTCAAAGGTCAGGCGATGGCCGGGCAGGTGGGCCAGACCCAGATTGCGGATGTCGCGGATGCGGGCGCCCAGGCGCGCGGCGGCCATGTTGGAGCCGTAGGCGAAATAGATCAGTCGTGACACGGGGCATAAAAAAGCGGATGTGACCTCAATGTGCCACATCCGCGTTGTGTGCGCCGCAAGCGGCGGCTGATCAGGCCGCCAGAGGCAATTCCTGGGTGTTGTCGCCGTCATCGCTGCTCGGCGTGTTGCGGCTGCGGCTGGGCAGCGACAGGCGCGCGATGCGCTTCCAGGTCGACAGGGTCTGGCGCCAGAACGAGCCGGTGTTGTAGGGCAGGCCAAACTCTTCACAGATGGCGCGCACCCTGGGCGAGATTTCGGCGTAACGGTGCGCCGGCAGATCGGGGAACAGGTGATGTTCGATCTGGAAGCTCAGGTTGCCGCTCATGATGTGCATCAGGCGGCCGCCGCTGAAGTTGGCCGAGCCCAGCAGCTGGCGGACATACCACTGGCCGCGGGTTTCGCTCTCGACCACCGACTCCGGAAACTGCTCGACCTCTTCGGGGAAGTGGCCGTTGAAGATCACCGCACAGGCCCACACGTTGCGGGCCAGGTTGGCCGCCACGTTGCCAACGAACACCAGCGGCGCCATCGGTCCGGCCAGCAGCGGAAACAGCAGGTAGTCCTTGGCCAGCTGCTTGCGCATCTTCTTCCACACCGGCTTGAAGTCCTCACGCAGCTGCTTGCCGCTTTTGGTCTTGTAGACCAGAACGTCTTCCAGCTTGAGGTTTTGCACCGCAACGAAATGCTGGAAGAAGGTGTGCAGGACCACGGTCAGCGGCAGATTGGCCAGAAAGCGCGGCTCCCACGGCTGTTCTTCCGACATGCGCAGCAGGCCGTAGCCGATGTCGTGGTCACGGTTGATCACATTGGTGTAGGTGTGATGCTCGTGATTGTGGGTGGCTTTCCAGTTCTTGGCAGTGTCAGCGGTGTCCCAGTCGAAATCACGCGAGTTGAGCGCGGGATCATTCATGAAATCGTACTGGCCGTGCATCACGTTGTGGCCGATTTCCATGTTGTCGAGAATCTTCGAAGCCGACAGTGCGGCGACGGCCAGAGGCCAGGTCGGCGGCAGCATCATCATGATGCGGCCACCGATCTCCAGCTGACGCTGACGCTTGACCAGCGTGCGGATGTAAGTCTCGTCACGCTCGCCCAGATCAGCCAGCACGTCGCTGCGGATCGCATCAAAGCGGCGGCCAATGTCCTCGAACTGCTCTTCACTCAGGCGGTTAAATACGCTCATCAAAAGCTCCTTGAATCGTAGGTCAGATGTCCAGCGTGACGCTGCCTTCAGGCACGCTCACGCAGATCTGGATGTCTTGTTCGCCGTCTTCGCTCAGCTGTCCGGTGCGCAGGTCACGCACCCGGCCACTGGTTTTACGGCAGGTGCAGGCGTAGCACACGCCCATGCGGCAGCCGTGCTCAGGACGCAGGCCAGCGCTTTCGGCCTGTTCCAGCAAGGTCTGGCCGGAGTTGGCGGCGAGTCGCTCGCTGCGGGCAAAGCGCACATCGCCAGCCGGGTTTTCGCTGGTCACCGGCGTGGCGGCCAGCGTGAAACGTTCCACGTGCAACCTGTGTGTGCAGGCCCGTGCGGCATAAACCGTTTCCACCGCCTGCATCAGGCCGGGCGGTCCGCACAGAAAGGTTTCCGCAGTATCAAAATCTGGAATCGCCGCCGCCAGTTGAGCCTCGCTGAACAGGCCGTTGAGTTCGCCGTGCGTGTCCTGGGCGTAGCAGCGCAGCACCTTCAGATTGGGGTGCATGTGACTCAGTGCGTCGAGTTCGTCGGCATACAGCTGGTCGCTGTAACGGTTGTTGTAGTGCAGGAAGGTGATGGCGCCCTGGTGACCTTCATCGCACAGGGTGCGCAGCATCGACATGACCGGCGTGATGCCGCTGCCGCCACTGATCAGCACGATGCGCTGAGGGCGGGTGTCGGGCAGGGCGAATTCGCCTTCGGCCTGCGACAGCGTGACCACATCGCCGATATCAAGGCGATCCCGCATGTGACGGGTAACAAAGGCGTCAGCGGGCAGTTTGGCGGTGATCTCGATCAGGCCGTCGTCAGCATGGGCCGATTGCACCGGCGAAAAGCAGCGGGTGCGCAGACTGCCGTCGATGCTGACGCTGAAACGCAGGTACTGGCCGGGCTTGAAACCTTGCCAGTTGCTATTGGGGCGCAGCTTGAGCGTGACCGTGTCGCTGGTTTGTGAACATTTGGAAACCACGCTGGCGCGAATTTCGTTCAGCGACCAGGCCGGGTTGATGTATTCCAGATAGCGATCGACGCCGTGGGGGTAGGCCAGGGTTTCGGCAATCCTGGATTTCAGCAGGCTTTTCACGCCCTGGCGCAGGTTCTGTGACCAGCGGCCTGACGCGTTGTTGGTGGTGCCACTCATGAGAATCTATCCATTAGTGAACGAATGTGCACATGATGGATGTCTGGAAATTAAAAGTCAACAAGCGTACACATAAATGACTTAAGTGATTGATAACGCAAACAAGTCTTGTGTTTACATCATGAATTTTAAGAATCCAGGGGCGTTTCAGCGGATGTGTGCGTGCTGAATTCGGAAGGCGGGCCTTGAATGGCCTAAAATGGCGATCTGTTTCCTGGTGATCGCCATGTCTTCGCCCGCTGTGTCCCTGCCGTCCAACCTGCCGCGTCAGCGGCTATACGACTACCCCAAGTACTGGGCGGAGTGCTATGACAAAGCACCATTCCTGCCCACCACGCGGGCGGAAATGGATGCGCTGGGCTGGGATTCCTGTGACGTCGTGATCGTCACGGGCGATGCCTATGTCGACCATCCGTCATTCGGCATGGCCATCATCGGTCGACTGCTGGAGGATCAGGGTTTTCGCGTGGGCATCATCGCCCAGCCGGACTGGAACCGGCCGCAGGACTTTCTCAGTCTGGGCGTGCCCAATCTGTGTTTCGGCGTGGCTGCCGGCAACATGGATTCGATGATCAACCGCTACACAGCCGATCGCAAACCGCGCTCGGATGACGCTTACACACCGGGCGGGCAGGCCGGCGCGCGCCCCGATCGCTGCAGCATCATTTACACCCAGCAATGCCGCGCGGTGGCGCCGAATACGCCGATCATCTTGGGCGGCATTGAAGCGTCGCTGCGACGCATTGCGCACTACGATTACTGGCAGGACAAGGTGCGCCGCTCCATCCTGGCCGATGCGCCGGCCGACATTCTGCTTTACGGCAACGCCGAGCGGGCCGTGGTTGAAGTGGTGCAACGTCTGGCCCGTGGTGATGAGATCGAGGCCATCACCGATGTGCGCGGCACCGCCTTCTGGCGCCAGGACACGCCTGCCGACGTGCTCGAAATTGATTCCACCCGTATCGATCGGCCGGGCCGCATCGACCGTATCGTCAATCCCTACGTCAACACCCAGGAGATGGACGACTGCGAACTCGAGCGGCGCAATCAGCAACAGCTGGACCCATCGGCCGAGAAGCCCCTGCGCTTCATGCCGCATCCGCAACGTGACCGCGATCGCACGGTGATCCGTCTGCCGGCTTTCGAAAAGGTGCGCAACGACAAAGCACTGTACGCCCACGCCAACCGCGTGCTGCATCTGGAAACCAATCCCGGCAACGCCCGCGCGCTGGTGCAGCGCCATGGTCACCGTGATCTGTGGCTCAACGCGCCGGCCCAGCCCTTGTCGACCGAAGAGATGGATTACGTGTTCGGGCAGCCGTTCGCCCGCGTGCCGCACCCGCGCTACAAGGGCGAGCGTATTCCGGCCTACGAGATGATCCGCTTCTCGGTCAACATCATGCGCGGCTGCTTTGGCGGCTGCACCTTCTGTTCGATCACCGAGCATGAAGGGCGCATCATTCAGAACCGCTCGCAGGCCTCCATACTCAATGAGGTCCAGGAAATCCGCGACAAGGTGCCTGGCTTTACCGGAGTGATCTCCGATCTGGGCGGTCCGACCGCCAACATGTACCGCATCGCGTGCAAGGACCCCAAGATCGAAGCGGCCTGCCGCAAACCTTCCTGCGTGTATCCCGGCATCTGCGAAAACCTCAACACCGACCATTCCGCGCTGACCCAGCTGTATCGGGAAACGCGCAAGTTGCCCGGCGTTAAGAAGGTGCTGATCGCCTCCGGTCTGCGTTATGACCTGGCGGTGAAAGATCCGGAATACGTCAAGGAACTGGTCACCCACCATGTCGGCGGGTATCTGAAAATTGCGCCGGAGCACACCGAGAACGCGCCGCTGTCCAAAATGATGAAGCCGGGCATTGGCACCTACGATGAATTCAAGGCGCTGTTCGAAAAATTCACCGCCGAAGCCGGCAAAGAGCAGTACCTCATCCCGTACTTCATTGCCGCCCACCCCGGCACCACCGATGAGGACATGCTCAATCTTGCGCTGTGGCTGAAGAAATACGGGTTCCGCGCGGATCAGGTGCAGGCGTTTTATCCCTCACCCATGGCCACCGCCACGGCCATGTACCACACCGAGAAGAACCCGCTGCGCAAGGTCGGTTACAAGAGCGAAGCGGTCAGCACACCGAAAAGTGCCGAACAGCGCAAGCTGCACAAAGCCTTTCTGCGTTATCACGATCCGGCGAACTGGGATCTGCTTCACGCCACTTTGCTGCGCATGGGGCGGGGGGATCTGATTGGTGACAAGGCGCATTGCCTGATTCCTGCCAGCAAGCCGGACAGCAACTATCAGGCCCCGCGGCGCAAGAACTCGGCTCAGGCCGAGCGCAAACGTCGCGGCAAGAAGCTGCTGACCCAGCACACCGGGTTGCCGCCGCGCAATGATGGCAGCGCACCGAACAAGCGGCGCAAGAAGCGGCGCTGACGCAGCGGCTGCCAGGTTTATGGCCGCGGCGGTTCTAAGCCAAGCTTGCGCCATGTGGTGGATGAGGTTGCTGTGCGTGTCTCCCAATGTTGGCCATCTTGACTGCGATAGGCCGCGAAGCTCGAACAGCAGCCGCCGGCACCCAGCGCCTGCTTGCCAATTTCGATCTGCACGGAGCCCTCCTCCAGTCTCAGGCTTTGTCGCACACAGCGTTGAGGCAAAGGGTAGGGTGGAAGCTCGAACAGCAAAATCCATTCGGCGTCACTCTGAGCAGGTTCGAGGCGGTAGACCTTGCAGTGATGGAGGCCAAATCGAACCATCGTTTGGTCTGCAGTGCGCAGCTCGAGTGTGTGCTCAAATACTGGTGAGGAGCTTGTCGCTGTCGCAGCGGGGGCTTGCTTGCCCAGGCCTGGCCCGGTGCAGGCGGAAAATCCCCAAGCACTCAGCAGACCTAGCGGGATGATCAAACGCGTGAAAAGGCAGGACATCGATAACCCTTGGGGATTGTGCAAGCACGACGGTACACCATGCCAGCAGACCGTTTGATCTGGACATCGGCTACCCAGGCGCAAGACGGCATGCCGGCCTTGCCCAAGTGGCGCGACAGTTGGGGCTGCGGGTTATGAAAAGCTTGCGCCAGCTGCTTTGGGGTTTGCTGCTTACCGCTGTGGCTGTCGACATCACGATGCTGCTGTATGGCGTTGCCGGGTCGCTGGAATACCTACCCAACCAGGAGCAGGAGGCCAAAGCCAGGGAGGTCGCAATCAGCGTGCTTTTCTTGTCACTGGCGGTGACCGGCATGCTGGCAACGGCGTTGTACTGGCTCAGAAAAAAGTGTCCTGCTGCGTCGTCTGAGCAAGGCTGAGGGTTTGCCGGTCAAGCTGTCGGGCGCGCTGTAGCGCGCAGGCGCTAAGTTCGATTAAGCCATTCATCTTCCTGCCCGGGCTCGGGGAGAATTTCTCCGCCTTCCATGGCCCAACTGGCAGGGAAACCGAGCACGCTGGTGAGCATGTCGCTCTCATCAATTCCGGTCGCTTGCGCGACGCCTTGATGCACCTTTAGGCGCAGTTCTTCGGTCAGTTCATTGTTGCGATTGCCACCCTTACGCACGTTGCAGAGCACGCCGAGTGCCTTGCCGCCTTGTATGGGATGGCCGTGCATGAACACCACGTTTACGAACTCGGCGGGGGCGCCGGTCAAATCGCAGTGAATGTTCGTGATGGCGTCAGCGGTTTTTTTGCGCGTGGCGTAAGGCAAGGGCTGGCGGCTGGCGATGTTGTAAACGGGCATGTGCGATTCCTCTACAGATTGGGGTTGATAAGTAAAGGCGTTCCGGCGCGTTTTGCCTGCACTGCGGCGCGCAAAATGTGCCACGCGAATCTGATTTGTCCGCCGCGGCTAAGCCTTTTGCGGTTGCTGTGGTAGAGCGTCGCAAACATGTCTTTTTCAACCAGCGCCAGCATGAGTTCTTGTGGTTGCTGTGCGGTGATGGCGCGCCAGCCCGTATCCAGTGCTTGAAGCATTCCGACCCGCTTGTGCTGGGGAAACCCGTTGGCGCATTCAATGGTGACCAGCGAGGATTTGGAATCCTGATAGTTGGTAAAGGCTTGTCCGGGTGGAACCTGATTCCAGATCGTCAGCAATTTTTGTGGGCTGACGTGGGTGTTGTAGAGCTCAAGTAGCAAAGCATCCAACTGCTGGATCTGGGCCATAGAGAGTTGCTGCGATTGATACAAAATGAGCGCTTTAGGCATGACATTTCCGTTTCATTCGGGGGTGGGCGTACGCATCGCCGCTGTTCAGGGGGCGGGCTACCACGCCTCTTTGAACGGACGCAGATCGAGTTCCTGCGTCCAGACTGAACGGTGCTGCTGATGCAGGGCCCAGTAGGTCTCGGCGATGCTTTGCGGGTTCAAGCAGCCGTCCTCGCCCTTGGCGTTGATGGCGTCGGAAAGATGCTCTCGCAGACGATGGCCATCGACCGCGCCGTCGACAATGACGTGGGCAACATGAATGCCTTGCGGGCCAAATTCGCGTGCCAATGCCTGGCTGAGCATGCGCAAACCGGCTTTGGCCTGAGCAAACGCGGCGAAGCCGGCCTTGCCACGCAGTGATGCTGAGGCGCCGGTGAACAGGATGGTGCCGCGTCCCTGATCGCGTTCGGGGTATTCAAGCATGCATGCAACAGCCTGTTGGGCGACCAGGAAACCGGAGCGGCAGTCAGCTTTCCAGCGCTGTTCGAGCCCGTCCGGACTGATCTCCAGAAACGGAGTGGGGCGGTTCGTGCCTACGTTGTGAATCACCAGATCCAGGCGGTGGCCGTCGCGCACGACGCTTTCGAATGCCGCTTGTATGGCCTTAGGTTGCGTCACGTCAACGGTTAGCGCCACGGCCTGATGGCCTGCTGCGCGAATCTCATCGACACAAGCCTCCAGTTTTTGCGGGTTACGCCCTGCGGCATAAACGACCATGCCTTCTTGTGCAGCACGCTGGGCGAGCGCTGCACCGATGCCCGGAGAGGCCCCTACGCCGAATATCAACGCTGCCGGCGCACGTGTGTCTGATGAGCGTGCGTGCAGCGCTTGCCGGCGTTTGCGGCGCACGTTGTCCATCCGGTTGCTCAACGCATCGCGCAGAAAACGGCGCAGAATACCTCGGTCATGACGTGACTGAGCGGCCATCAGAAGCTTTCCTTGAAAGGTCGTAAATCCAGTTCGTGTGTCCAGGCATTGGCCGGTTGCTGGTGCAGCATCCAGAAAGCCTTGGCGATTTCGTCCGGCACCAGGCCGCCATCGACTCCTTTGCGATTGAGCATGAATTTGCCCAGACCCAATCCCAGTTGCTGAACAATCGCGCCGTTAACAATGCCGTCGATCAGGACGTGACTGATATGCACCCCTTGCGGGCCAAACTCGCGGGCCATCGACTGGGCCATCGCGCGCAAGCCAGCCTTGGCGGCGGAAAATCCGGCGAACATTGGTTTGCCTCGCAACGATGCACTGGCACCGGTGTAGAAAATCGACCCGCGGTGCGATGTGTTGGCAGGCTGACTGAGCATCTGGCGCAGCGCGCCCTGTCCCAGCAACATCCCGCCATATGCTCCGCGCTTGAAATGCGCGTCGAGATGGTCTTGATCGGATTTTAAGAACGCCGAAGGGATGTTGCGCCCCGTGTTGTACAGCGCAAATCGCAGGTCCATACCGCTTTCGCTGATGTGGGCAAAAACCTCGGCCATTTGATCGGACTCGGTGCAATCCGCGGTCAAAGCGTCTGCCGAGCCGCCTTCGGAGGTGATTTCCTCAATCAGCGGGTCGAGCTTGCCAGCTGTTCGCCCGACCATGAAGACATGCAGGCCTTTACGCGCCAACAGCACAGAGGTTGCGCCGCCAACACCTTGGCGATCACCAACGCCGACGATCAGCGCACAGCTTTTGTTCATCAGGGCGCTCCTTAGCGCAGCGTTTGCTTAGGGACTATCCAGTCTAAACCGGAGAAAAGCCGTATCCGATGTGGTTTTCGGACAAGAATTGATACTTATGGCCATATTCGGTAGAAAAACCCTATGAATCCATTGTCCAGACAACGCGCCATTTCAAGCACCAAAAGCATGGTCGATCTGGGCCTGGAGCACGGATTAAGTCTTGAGCAGTGCCTGGCCAACAGCGGCATTGCGCCTCATGATCTCAACCTGGCAGAGGCCATGGTTTCGGCTGGGCAAGAGCTGCAGGTGATTGACAATCTGGTGACCTTATTGCCGCAGGTCAAAGGTTTAGGGTTGCTGGCCGGACAGCGTTATCAGATCACGACGCTGGGCATCTGGGCATTCGCCATTATCAGCAGTCCCACCATCCGCTCGGCCATCGAAGTGGGCTTACGCTATGTGGACTTATCGCACGCACTGGCTCAGTACCGCTTTGTTGAAACCGCTGATCGCGCTGAGGTGCAAATCGATGTCTCGCATATTCCGTTGCGTTTGCAGGCGTTTGTAATTGAGCGTCAGCTTCTCACCACCTTGCTGTTGATGCGCGAGATGATGGGTGAGGGGACGGTGCGGATTCGGGCCTTGTATCTCAGCATAGATGAGCTGCCTTGGGCCGATCTGCCGCCATTGCTTAGTTCTCGCGATGTCCATTTGGGGGCTGCAAGCAATCGCCTGGTTCTGGACAGCAGCAACCTGGATCAAAGCACGCCGAAAGCCAACGCATCGACGGCAGCCTTCTGCGTGCAGCAGTGCGAGCAGTTGCTCGACAAGCGCAAATCAGAATCTGGATTCGTCGGTGAAGTGCGCAACTTGTTACTTCGTGATATCGCGCACTTGCCGTCATTGCAGCAGACTGCTGATCACTTTCACATCAGCCCACGCACACTGCGTCGTCGATTGGATCAACAGGGCAGCAGTTTTCGAGCACTGGTGGATGAGACACGCAAAGGCGTGGCTGTCGAGCTGCTGCGCACCGCCCGACTGAGCGTTGAGTCGATTGCTGCGCGACTGGGCTACGCCGAAACAGCCAGCTTCATTCATGCATTTCAGCGTTGGACCGGCACCACGCCGGGTAAATTTCGCAATTCGCCGCAGCAATAGCGCGGATGGATCTCGGTCGGGTCATTGCTGGCCAAACTCTGAGATTGATGTTTTCCAGTAGAGCTTGTCGGAAACCGGTCATGGCTGCGCTACACGGTGATTTTTCAACCCTCGTGGATTGACTTTTTTTCGATTGGCATGCACTGTAGCGGCGTTATTGCGACAAGCGGCGTCTCAGCTTGGTCCGCCTGCCACCTACGGTGGCTTTTCGAACCTCCCGAAACAACCTTGATTGCATACTCCCGTTCAGGGCGTGTTGCCCTGGACTTCTTTAACTTCCAATCAAGGAAAACATCATGAGTGAAGTTTCGACCGGAACCGTTAAATGGTTCAACGAATCCAAGGGCTTCGGCTTTATCACGCCGTCCAACGGTGGCGAAGACCTGTTTGCCCATTTCAAGGAAATCCAGGGCGACGGTTTCAAGACCCTGGCTGAAAACCAGCAGGTTGAATACGTTGCGGCACGCGGCCCCAAGGGCATGCAAGCCACGCGCATTCGTCCGCTCTAATAGCGACGTATACGCCGCGCTGCGAGGTCATCACTGACCTCGCCTTGCGGCAGATGTAAAAAGACAATGTCACTCAGCCCAAAAGCGGCCGAGTGACATTGCCCCGGGCGCACATCACCGCGTCACGCTGCGGTCATCCTGGCTCGCTATCATGGGGCTGTTTTCATATCCCTTTGACCGCCATGCCGTTTCTGTCTGCCCGGTTCCTGTTGTCGTGCTGTCTATCGCTGCCTTTGCTGAGTGCCTGTGGTGAATTGGCAGGGGGACGCGAACAGCCCGCGCTTGCTGGTGATGCGGTGGCTGCCGAGTACATCGGGCACGACGAATCATCGGGCAGCGTGTCCGGCGATACCGCTGCAAGGTCTGCAGCCAGTCTGACTGCTGGCGAGTGGCTGGCCGGCGATCTTCACCTGCACTCCGAGCACAGCCTCGATAGCAGTGCCAATCCGGTGGCAAAGATCATTGCCACGGCGCAGGCGGCGGGCCTGCATTTTCTGGGCATTACCGACCACGACAACCACGTTGATGGCGATGTGGCCCACCACACCTGGCTGGATCCGAGCTTTCTGAGTAGCCCGCTCATCATGCTTTATGGTGCTGAGTGGACCACCCACCGTGGCCATGGCAACACCTTCTCGGACCGGCCGTACGATCATCAGACCCTGTATGACCTGCGCGATGCCAAGGACGTGCTGATTGGCGAGCATGTGGCACAAGAAGGCATACATCTGTCAGCCAACCACCCTACGGGGGCGGATCATTTCGGGTTCAGCTATGACCTGGTGCGATCCGTAGAGGTGTGGCAAACCGCAATCTGGAATAGCGGAAGCAACGCATCGGCGCTAACGGTTTGGGACGACATGATGAAGTCCGGGCGCAAGTTGACCGCGCGTGGTGGCAGTGACTCACATCATGGTCTGCCGGCAGCCGGTGAACAGCCGTCGGAAAATTCGTTTCAGGCGCTGGGCAACTATGTGGGCACGCCGACAACCTGGGTCTTTGCGCGTGAGCGTTCTGCAACGGCCGTGGTGGAGGCGCTCAACAACGGGCGCGTGTCCATCAGTGCCAACCCGTATTCGCCGCGGGTAGAGCTGACAGCCGATGTGGATGCCGATGGTGTTGCCGATGCGATGATGGGCGACAACATTGCCGCCAGCGGGCAGCCGGTCACTTTTCGCGTTGAAATGGTAGGCGCTGGTGCGGCCCTGTTGCCATATCGTGTGGACGTGATCCGCGATGGCGCTGCACTCACTTCATTGACGATTGCACCGGGCCAGAGCGCGGTGACCTTCAGCGATACGCCCGCGCCTGATCAGCGGCACTTCTACCGCGTGGAAGTTCAGGGGGCGCCCGCGCTGTATCCGGAAGTGCCGGGATCACTTGCCGTGGGTGGCCTCATGGTGGCGCTGTCCAATCCCATTTTCTTCAATTTTCCTGTCGCGCAGGAGTAGAGCGCCGCTCATCGGTGCTGGTGTGTCAGGGCAGCGGTGCTTATTCGCCTCGTCAAAAGATGGCCGGATTCTTGCTGGCGTAAACTCCGAAGTGAAGTAAGGCGCCAATGCATGGTGCCGAGCCGCAAAAACCGAAGAATTGGGGAACTCAAACATGGTTGTTGAATACCTTGGCGCATGGCGTCGCTTATGCTGTGCGCTGCTGTTGGGCTGCGCCAGTCTGGCTCATGCTGAAACGCTGAGCTGGAAATCCGGGCCGGGTGAGGTGGCTTATGCGGACCGCGCCGTGGGCGATGACTACATCGTGCTGCATCAGGCGCCGGCCCTGGCCAGCTATCGGGGTGGACTGGCCGGCCTGGCACCGACCGCCGCCGCGGTGCTTGGCGCCTTACGGCTGGATGCGCAGTCCAACGCGGCGCTGGCGTATCTCGATTTTCTCGAGCTTGAGCAGACGGCCTTGATCAAACTGGCTGAAGCCGCGCTCGGGCGTACGCTCAACGTTACCCATCGCATGCAACACGCGCTCAATGCCCTGGTGATCAAGATGAGCCCGGAGGAAGCGCTCAAGGTTGCTGGATTGCCCGGTGTGGCGCGTGTTGAGGCGCCGATCGCCTTCAAACTGCACAGCGACAACGGCCCCGCCTGGATACATGCCGATGCTCTGCACGATGGGACTGGCACCTACGACGGTGTGGGCAGTATGGGTGAGGGCGTGGTGATTGGCGTCATCGACACCGGGGTCAATTACAACCATCCGTCATTTGCTGCGGTTGGACCGGTGGATGGCTACGTGCACACCAACCCGCGGGTTGATCCGCTGCTGGGCCTGCCGCGTTACTACGGCCTGTGCGCCCCGGCCATTGGATTGCCGTTCTGCAACGACAAGCTGATCGGGGTGTGGGATTTCACCGGGACCACGCCGATTGATGACAATGGTCACGGCAGTCATACCGCGTCCACCGCTGGCGGCAATATTGTCGATGCGACCTTGCAGGCCCCGACGGCTACGTTGGAACGCCGTATTGGTGGTGTTGCGCCGCACGCCAACCTGATCACCTACAAGGGCTGTCTGACCACACCTTTGCTGGGAACCTGCCTGTCGCCGGCCACGGCGCTGGCGACCAACCAGGCGGTGATTGACGGTGTGGATGTGCTCAATTTTTCCATTGGCGGTACCTCTAGTGACCCGTGGTCGGATATCAACGGGCGGGCATTTCTTGCCGCCACCGAGGCCGGCGTTTTTGTCGCCACCTCAGCGGGCAACGATGGGCCAGCGCCGGAAACGCTGGGTTCCCCGGCCGATGCGCCTTGGCTGCTCAGTGTCGCTGCCTCGACCCATGACCGCGCGCTGAACAATGCGCTGATCGATCTGCATGGCGGCGCGACAACCCCGCCCGGTGACATTGCCGGACGCAGTCTGACCAGTGCTTTGCCGCAGGCTGAAATCGTGTATGCCGGTGATGTTGGTGATCCGTTGTGTCAGACGCCGTTTGAGGCAGGCACTTTCGACGGCAAGATCGTGGTCTGCGACCGCGGGGTCAATGGCCGTGTGGAGAAGGGCGACAACGTGGTGGCCGGTGGTGCCATCGGCTTTGTGCTGGCCAACGATGAAGCCAACGGGGCGAGCCTGAATGGCGATGGTTACGCCGTGCCGGGCGTGCACATCACCTACAAAGATGGCGTGGCCTTGAAAGCCTGGCTGGCCGACGGTGGACCGGCACATTACGCCGCCATTGCCGGTACCACACCCACAGCAAGCCGGGTCGATGGCGATGTTATGGCCGGCTTCAGCTCACGCGGACCTAATCCGGCCGTTCCGGGGCTGGTCAAGCCAGATATCACCGCGCCGGGTGTCGACATCATTGCAGCGGTGCAGACAGGGCTGATTGATCTTGGCCTGGCCGAAGGCGAGCCGGAGTTTGGCGTGCTCAGCGGCACCTCGATGTCGAGTCCGCATGCGGCCGGGGCGGCCGCGCTGATCCGCGCCCTGCACCCCGACTGGACGCCCGATCAGGTCAAGTCGGCGCTGATGACCACCGCTTACGTGGTGCGCGGCAAAAATGGCAGCGATGGTCTGGTCAAAGATGACCGCGAAACACCGGCTGATGCGCTGGATCTGGGGGCGGGGCGGATTGATCTGGCCCAGGCTGCCCGTGCCGGTTTGTTGCTGGATGAAAGCGCCGATAATTACCGCGCCGCAGATCCGGCGGCCGGGGGCGATCCCACCACACTGAACTTGCCCAGTCTGGGCCATGCAGCGTGTCAGGGTAGCTGCAGCTGGACACGCACCCTGCACGCCACGGTGGATGCATCCTGGCGCGTTTCGGTGGTTTCGGCTGACGGTTTGCCTGTTGCGGTGACGCCGGACACGTTCACGCTGGCCGCGGGCGAGGACATCGTGCTGAGCCTGAGCGCAGACACCGGTGGCTACCCGGCCGGCACCTGGGTGTTTGCCGATGTGGTGTTGAGCCCGGATGATGCCGCCGTTCCGCAGGCCCATCTGCCGGTCGCAGTGCTGCCCGGCGTTGCTGATCCAACGCTTGACGGTGAAGGCAGCGAAGCGCCGGACGAGGTCCCGTCCCGCGCAACCGGATTGACCCGTGGAGGCGCGCTGGGCAGCTGGCTGTTGCTGTTGGTTGCAGTCTTTGCCGGTCTGCGTCGCCGCCGCAACTAAAGACCTTTGCGAGCGACTCTGGCGCCGCGCTGTGGCGCCAGAGTTCGTTGTGCTGAGATTGCGTCAGGTTTCTTGCTGACGGGGCTCCGGCTCGCCATCGGCAATCGTCTGGAAAGCGTTCAGATCACACACCACAAGCTTGCGGTACTCCAGGCGCAGCCAGCCGAACGACTCCCAGTGTTTGAGTAATTTGCTGATGGCCTGGCGCGATGCGCCCAGCATCTGCGCCAGATCATCTTGCGGCAGTGTGATGTTGATCAGTTGTCCATCCGGGCTGTCGCAACCATAGAGTGACACCAGATCCAGTAGACGCCGGGCCAAACGCACCGAAAGGGGTTCAAACTGCACGTCTTCGATGTAGGCGAAGGCCAGTCGCAGCTTGCGGCACAACATGCTGAGAAAATGCGGGTAGAGCGCCGGTGTGTCCGAAAGCAGCGCCAGAAATCGGTCGCGTGGCAGGATTAGAACTTCGGTTTCGCCCACAGCCGCACCATCATGGGTGCGGCCCATGCCGTCAAACATGGAAATCTCGCCAAACCAGGCGCCGGCTTCAAACTGGTACAACAGATGCTGCCGGCCGCTGGCCGACGTACTGAAGCTGCGAATGCTGCCCTTGACGACACAGTACAAGCCATCAGGAGCATCGCCGCGGCTGAACAGGTGTTCGCCATCCTGCAGTTTGCGCCGTCGCGTCATCGCGGCGAGTTGATCAACAACCGCGTCAGGCAGCGGCTTGAACCATTCACTGCCGAGCAGAAGCTGGCGTTCCTGTGTCCACTTCATGCTTGGCCGATGCGTGGCTCTGGTGGTCGCGGAGTGGTCAATGGACCTTCAAACGGCGGGCGAAGGCGGTATACAAGGGCAGAGGCAGGAAACGCTTGAAATACACGGCGATTGCTTCTTTGCCTGCAACCAGGACCTCCTGGCGATTTTTTTCCACAGCACGCCAGATGCGTTCGGCGCAGACTTCGGGCGGCATGCCTTTGCCAATGTCAGGATCCACCTCGCCAAAGGCCTGGCCGTCGGCCATCAACGCATTGACCGAGACCTGAGTGCTGACAAAGCCGGGGCAGGCCAGGGTGAACTGGATGCCTTTGTGGCCCAGCTCGACGCGGGCACAGTCGAAATAGCCGTGTAAGGCGTGCTTGGCCGCCGCGTAGGCCGAGCGGCGCGCCATGGCAATGTGACCGAACACGCTGCTGACTACGACGATATGCCCGTGGCCGCGTTCCAGCATGCCGGGCATCACGGCGCGACTCAGGGCGACTGGGGCGAAAAAGTCGACCTCCATAATGCGCCGCGTAATGTCCACGCTGGTGTCCAGGGTCAAGGTGCGCTGCGACAGGCCAGCGTTGTTGACCAGCAGATCGATCGGGCCGAAAAATGACTCGGCCTGCCTGTTCAAGGCATCCGGATCATCCAGTGACTCCAGGTCGCAGGGCAGAATTGCGACATCCTGTGGGCGATGACAGCGTTGACGCACACGCTCCAGTTCCGCTTCACGTCGTGCGCTCAAGACCAGCCGAGAGCCACGTGCGCTGGCGCGCAGGGCCAGGCCCTCGCCGATGCCGCCAGAAGCGCCGGTGATCCAGATCGTCTTGTTTGTCAGGTCAGTCATAGTCGCCTCATCCATTTGTCGGTAACGAACAATGGTCCGATCAGGAAAAACACCGCGTCATCAGCAGCGGACGGCTTGGCCCCTTCAAGTTTGTGGCCGTAAATCTGCAGCGCCCAGCTGACCACCCACATCACGGCGGCGATCGGCAGTAAAGGCCAGGCTGCCGCCTGAAACGCCAGGATGCCGGCAGCGCACAGCGCAAACCACACGCTCATGGTTATAAAACTGCCGACCGAGAGCATCAAGTAGTAAATCCCGATGGGCAGACTGGCCAACGTTGCCAGATTAACCACGTCGGCCAGTGGCCCCTCAAGCCCAATCCAGTGACCGATTGGGACCAGCCAGGCCAGCGCCAGAGTTGAGAACACAATCGGCGGCACACAGATGGAGTGGATGGTCGAGTTGGTGGGGTGACGATGGCTAAGAAGATAGGCGTCCATCAGTTCGGAGCGGCTGCGCATGGATTTTGCTCGGTTGGGATATCGATCTACGCAGACTATCGAGGTCGTGGTTTTGAATCTGTCATCTGCACGACAATCCTGAAATTCGCACGGGGCTTAAACCGGCGCGCCTTGTACCCAGGCTCAAGCGAGCCGCGTATCTGGCGTGGCGCATTGCCAGCAGGCGCTGAAGATTGCCTCATTGCTCGCTCCGCAATGGCTGCACAACCAGTCGGGTGCGTTAGCGTAGGACGATTCGCTTTCAAATTCGGCAATGATCGCCTGGGCGAACGGCAGCTGATGTCTATCCAGCACGCACAGGGTGGGCCAGGTTTCATTGGGTGGCAGTTCGCCGGCGCCGGCGGAGAGAAACTCATTGCGGATGACGCAGCGTATACCTTTGTCCTTGAGCACATCGCGCAGCCAGGCCACGGTGGGCAGGGCGGGGGCGGAATACACCGGAGTCATTGGCCGGTTTCAGTCGAACAGCGCTGCGAACTCGGCGTAGCCCTGCTGTTCAAGTTGGTCGCGCGGAATGAAGCGCAGGGCGGCGGAATTGATGCAGTAGCGCAGGCCGTTGGGGCCGGGGCCATCGGGAAACACATGACCCAGATGCGAGTCGGCCTCAGTCGAGCGTACCTCCGTGCGGATCATGCCGTGGCTGTGGTCGCTGAGTTCCTTGATCTGGGTATCTCGCAGTGGTTGCATGAAACTCGGCCAGCCGCAGCCAGCATCGAATTTGTCGAGCGAGGAAAACAATGGCTCGCCACTGACAATGTCAACGTAAATGCCGGGCTCATTGTGGTCCCAGAATTCGTTGCTGAAGGGGGGCTCGGTACCCGACTGCTGAGTCACCCGATACTGCATCGGGTTGAGCGCTTTGATGCGTTCGTCCTTGTCCATGACACAGATCTCCTTAAGGGACCTCAGTGTGCCACGGCTTCAGCGGTCGATGTTGCCGCGTCGGTTGCTGATCCACACGCTCTGATAGGGCGCCAGGCTCAGGCTTTCGGTCAGCGAATCGTAGGTTTGACCCGAGATCAGGTCGAACCAGTCGTGCTGCAGCATCAGGTTGAGCTCGGTCAGCGGGATGGTCTGCGGCTGATCGGTGATGTTGTTGAGCGCGAAGATGTTCTGGGTGCGATCCAGACTGTGGCGACGGAAGCCGAAGATGGCGTCACTCAGATGCAGGGTGAACTGCAGGGCGTTGGGGTGAAAGGCCGGCTGCGCTTTGCGCAGACGGATCAGCGCCTTGAGGCGTTCGAACACCTGATGGTGCTCGCTGGCCGGATCGGCCAGAGCTTGCTCCAGCTGCCCGGCATCCCACTGATGGCGATTGATGGCACGCGCATGACCGGTGGCGGTGACCCGCGGCAGATCGTTGTGGGTGCCGATCAGACTGTGAATGTAGAGGGCCGGGATGCCTTCCAGCGCGAGCATGATGGCGTGGGCGCAGATGAAGCGTTCGATGTTGTAGCCATCCTTGCCTTTATGGGTGCCCTGCAGCGCATCGAACAGGGCGATGTTGAGCTCATAGGGTTTGCGTGCGCCGTGTTCCAGTGCGCGCCAGGAGACTTGGCCACCGAACGCTTCGGCGGTGCGCACCAGGGCATCGATCTCGGCGTCATCAAGCAGCCCTTCGGCCGGGCGCAGGCCGATGCCGTCATGCGAGGCGAGAAAATTGAAATAGGTGGTGCCGAACTGGGCCGGGGGCATGCTCATCAGCCAGTTCTTGAGGTAGTGGCAATCGCCGCTCCACAAGCTGTGCAACAGCAGCGGTGGCAGCGAGAAGTTGTAAACCATGTGCGCTTCGTTGGAATTGCCGAAGTAGGACAGGTTTTCGCGATTGGGGATATTGGTTTCCGTGATCAGGATGGCGTTGGTGTCGACATGCTCGATCAGGGTGCGCAGCAGGCGCACGATTTCGTGGGTTTGCGGCAGGTTGAGGGATGGGCTGCCTTCCTCCTTCCACAGAAAGGCCACGGCATCGAGGCGGAACACCCGGATGCCGCAATCCAGATAGAAACGCAGAATGCGCGCGAACTCGATCAGCACGGCCGGGTTGGCGAAGTTGAGATCAACCTGATCGTGACTGAAGGTGCACCACACATTGAGGATGCCGCGGTCCTCGGTCTCGCTGGGGCGCAGCAGCGGGCTGGTGCGTGGGCGCACAACCTGACGCAGGTCGGCGCCTTCGTCCATGACCACGAAGTAGTCGCGTCCTGGTGGCTGGTTCTTGAGGAAATTCTTGAACCAGGGATGCTCGCTGGAGCAATGGTTGATGACCACGTCCGACATCACGCGGCGGTCGCCGGCGAGGCGCTGAATGTCGTCCCAGCCGCCCAGCTCCTTGCGCACCGACAGATAGTCGCTGACCGCAAATCCGTCATCCGAGGTGTAGGGGAAAAACGGCAGCACATGAACCCCGGTCAATTCCTTGTCGAGGTGGCGGCTGAGAAACTTGCGCAGGGTGACCAGCCCTTTTTGATGCGGATCCTGTATCGAATCACCGTAGGTGATCAGCCAGACATCGGATTCGTCCCACGGGTTGTTGAACTGGGCCGGCAGCGGCGGCGATGTGGTCAGGCCCATCACATCCAGCAGTTCCAGGGCCAGCGGGTTGAGATCAACCTGCGGGTAAATCACCTTGAGGTGAGTGGTGACCCGGGCCAGCAGTTCGCGATTGTGGGTGTCCATCAGGCGTACTGGGTGTGATCTTCATCCACCGCTTGGCGGATGTCAGGAAGGATGCCGTCGATGGCGCTGGCCACACGGTTCCAGCTCGGAATAAATGGCGTTTCCATCGGGTGATCAAGAAAATGCTTGCCCGCCCGCACGATGTTCTGGGCGAACATCTCGACCGCTTTTTCTTCGGCGTGGATGTCGACTTTCAGACCATTCATGGTGGCGTCGTTGGCGTAGGTTTCGATGAAATCCAGGGCGATGCGGAAGTAAGTCGCCTTGATCGAGCGGAAGTGCTCGTTGGTAAAGACCACACCGGTGGTGGCGAGCTTGCGATACAGCGCTTTGATGATGTCGATGGACATCTTCGACAGGCCTTGGGTAGCGTCCTGCGGTGACAGCTGCTGGTGCTTGTGGTCGTAGACATCGGCGATGTCGGCCTGGCAGATACGGTTGGTCGAATAGTTGCGGTACATCTCCGACAGCACCCCGATTTCCAGGCCCCAGTCGCTGGGTATGCGCAGATCAGTGACCACATCCAGGCGCATGGAAAATTCCCCCGCCAGGGCATAGCGGAAGCTGTCCATGTACTCCAGATAATCCAGCGGGCCGAACACGGTTTTCAGGGTGCGCAGCAGCGGAGTCACGAGCAGTCGGCAGACCCGGCCGTTGAGGGCACCATTGGCAATGCGCGAGTAATACCCCTTGCAGAACTGGTAGTTGAAGGCCGGGTGCGCGACCGGATAGAGCAGCCGGGCCGGCAGGGCGCGGTCATAGGTGACGATGTCGCAATCATGCAGACCGACCGCACCGCCGGTGCCGGTGGAGAGCAGATAGCCCATCGAGTACCACACGTTGCATCCCTTGCCGAGTTCCTTGGGTGCGAGATTTTCCGCACTAAGGCGCTGGTTGATCGCCTGCATGCGTGGACCGTCGTTCCAGATCACCCGATGCTGCTGCGGCAGGGCCGAGAAAAAGTCGCGCGCGGCACGGTACTGGGCCTCGTCGGCGCGATCCAGGCCGATGATGATCTGATGCAGATACGGCAGTTCGCGCAGGGTTTCAAGAATCGGCCCCATGGCCGGTCCTTCCAGCTCGGAATACAGGCATGGCAGCACCAGGGTCAGCGGCCGCGTCTTGTTGAAACGGCACAGCTCGTCTTCCAACTGGTGCACCGGGCGGTCCACCAGATTGTGCATCGTGGTGATGACACCGCCCTGGTAAAAATCACTCATGTCTCAACCAACCTTGTTGCAAAATGATTGTCATGGCTTCGGCCCAGCCGGCCGGTCCGTAGTTCTTGGTTTGTAGCAGACGACGCGGTGGTGTCGTCAACGTGGGGAAATCGTAGGCTGGCGATCGCACCTGCACGCCTATGTCGGCGGCCTCGATCATGGCCACGTCATTCTCGCCATCGCCCAGCGCAACGCTCACCGGGGCCTGCTCGCAGGCCATCAGCTGACGCAGGGCGCTGGCTTTGTCATGGCGGCCCTGCACGTGAAAGAAGCGTCCGCCGCGCAGCAGTTGCAGGCCGTGCTCACCCAGGGCCTGACGAAAAACCTGCAGTGCTGCCTCGTCATCCAGCCACTTCAGCGGTTCGGACCAGCGACGCTGGCGTGCCCGCTCTGCGTTGTCAGGGCTCAGGCCGGTCCAGTCCACGATTTGCGCGGTTGTGGCGTCGGAAAAGCCACAAAAGCGCAGACCGGTTTGCTGGCGGATGTGCTGCAGAGTGTCGAGCAAAATCTCTCGCGCAACGCCCTGGCAGGCTTGCAATGATCCGTCGGGAGCATGGATGGCGGCGCCGTTTTCCACCACATATGCACCATTGAGGTGCAATGTTCGGTGCCAGCGCGCCGTTTCGCGTGCGGTTTTACTGGTGTTCAGTATCACCGCATGTCCGGCCTGTTGGACCTGCTCAAGCGTGGCCAGGGCGGGGCGCGTGTCGTAGTTGTCGTGGTCGAGTAGCGTGCCATCCAGGTCGCTGAAAATCAGGGCGCTCAAGAGCGGATGTCCTGAGCGATCACCTGATGCGCCGCATCAATGCTGCGCACCACATCAGCCTGCTGCGGCAACGTGTTCAAGGCATGCTGGGTGAGGCGCTGATAATGCTGAATGAAGCGCTGCAGCTGCCTTTCATCCATCAGACGATGGTTCTGCGCGCGGTTGTTCGCGGCGGTTTCGGCCTCCTGCTGACGGCGCCAGTCGAGCACCGCTGACCAGCCAGGAATGCGCAGGTAGAGCAGAGCGTCGAGCCGCCCAAACAGGGCTGGGTAGTTTTGCTTGAGTTGCTGATTAACCCACTGCCGCCAGGCGCCATCGGCATCTTCGTGGCACTCCAGCGGATTCACCGCGCTCACCAGGGCGGCGGCGTCCTGCGCGCCTACGCCGACACACCAGCCTTCAAAGATCAGCAGATCAAGTGGCCCTTTTACGTCATCCCAATCGCATTCGGGGTGACGATCATCCTGAGCTTTGTTAAAGCGTGGAAACAGCACGGTCTCTCCGGGGCTGAGTTGGCGTGCAGCATCGATGACCGAACAACCCATGGCGACATCATGGGTGCCTGGAACGCCGCGCGTTGCCAGCAGAGGATGCACCGATCGTGCCAATTCCTGGCGCTCGGCGTGAGTCAGGTAGAGATCGTCAAGCGACAGACTTGCGCAACGTAAGCCACGCGTTTGCAAGCTTTGAACAAGGTTTGTGGCCAGGGTGGATTTGCCTGAGCCTTGCGAGCCACAGATGCCAAGTACCAGGCAGCCGGCTTGCGCATCGATGCGCTGCTGCAACCAATCGAGCAGGGCGGCGTCATAGTCTGCGGACGTGCTGAGCATGGACATACTCTAATTCAGGACCGCTGTGCGTCGCCCAGTGAGCGAGCGCCTGCGGCGGTTTCGGGGACAAACTCATAACAGTTGCGCCGCCCTCGCGGTATCATCGGCGCACAATTTTTTCGACGGGACAGTGACATGCGGATCGGTGTGAAGACGGGCATCGTGATTTTGGCGAGCGGATTGATGGTGGGGTGTGGCAGTTCTGATGGCGAGTCCGGTCCGTCACTTAACGATGCGCGTGCGCCTGCACCACTGGATAGCGCAACGGACGTTGCCGTTGCGGCGAGTTATATCAATGTCATGTCCGTCATCAATGGAGCGGTCGGCGAACTTGGCGAATTCAACCCCTTAATCGCACGCAAGGTTTACACCATGAGCAGCAAGCTCAGGGTTGAGGACAATTGCGATGCTGACAGCGGGCGTTTTGTTTACGACGACACCACGGCCGAAGAGACCGTGCGCATCGAGTTTTACGGCTGCCGACTGGATGGTGCCGTGCTCGATGGCATTCTGACCCTGCAGTGTCTGTCAGGCAGTTTCGAGGACGAATCCTGCAGCAATGAACGGGTCAGCTTTGGCGACAATGGCGGCGAAGTGCGCGTGGTCGAAGGGGGAGAAGTGTTCCGCATCGGTGGTGCGTGGGAATTCAGCGATGTCGAAGGTTTTGAGACCATTTCCCAGACGCTGGAGGCCCGTGTGGCACGTGGCGAAGATCTGCAGTTGGCCTATGTGGCTGATCGTTTCGAGATGGATGTCGACTACTCGACAGGCACCGATCCGGTGATTTTCGTCAACGGCAAGGTCGGATTGGCAGCCAGTGGCACAACCATTGATTGCGGTCTGGGCGGCACGGTTACCTACAACACGCTGACGCAGATCGCTTTGAATGAAAGTGGGGAGCCGGTGTCGGGTCGTATTCGCCTGAACAACGCTGACAGTCAGGTTGCGATCATCGAATTTCAAAGCAATGGTGATCTCAGTGTCACGGTTGATGGGGGAACCAGCACGATCACGCGTGCCAAGTACGCCAGTTTGTGCGCCATCAACGGTTGAGCGGAGAACAATATGAGCAGTGTTGCAGGCAAGCGCATCCTCATCACCGGTGCATCGAGCGGGATAGGGCGTGCGGCGGCTCTCCAACTGGCTGAGCAGGGCGCGGAGCTGATCCTGGCCGCGCGTCGTGAAGATGAACTGCAAGCCCTGGTTGACGACATTCATGCGGCCGGCGGCAAGGCGGCCAGCTACAGCGTAGATCTATCGGATTTTGAGGCGCTTGATGCTTTTGCCGACCAGGTGCTCGCCGATTTCGGCGCGGTTGATGTGCTGGTCAACAACGCAGGGCGCTCCATCCGTCGGCCGATCACGGAGTCACTGGACCGTTTCCACGATTTCGAACGCTGCATGCAGATCAACTATTTCTCGGCGGTGCGGCTGACCCTGAAGCTGTTGCCGGCGATGCTGGCTCAGCAGCACGGTCATGTGATCAATGTGTTGACCTGGGGCACCTTGCTGCCGGCGCCGCGGTTTTCCGCCTACGTGGGCAGCAAAATGGCGCTGGACGGCTTCTCCCAAAGCTTGGCCTCGGAGCTGCCTTCCAAGGGCATTGCTGTGACCACGGTGCATTACCCGATCGTGCGCACGCCGATGATCGCGCCGACCAAGGCTTACGACAAAATGCCGGGTATGAGCGCGGAGCAGGCCGGCGCTTGGATCGTAAAAGCGGTGAAAAAGCGCCCGTCGCGTATTGCTCCACGTTTTGCGCTGGCGGCCGGTCTGAATTCCTACATTTTCCCCAAACTGGCTCAGCGTATCGCGGGCAAGTTGCCGGTTTAAGCCACTTTGAGCCTTGGGGTTTGCTTTGTATCGCTTGTCATCGGACATTTCAAAAGCAGATTCCAGGACTTGCATGTCAGTATTGAAAACGACTTCGCTGGCCCCATTTCGTCGCCAGTTTGACTCCAGGACAACCTGATGCCGATCTACGAATACCGTTGCACCGCGTGCGAACATGAGCTTGAAGCCCTGCAGAAAATCAGTGATGCGCCGTTGACCCATTGTCCGGCCTGCGACAGCGAAAATCTGGTCAAGAAGGTTTCTGCAGCCGCATTTCGCCTCAAGGGCGGTGGCTGGTATGAAACCGACTTCAAGAAGGACGGCAAGCGCAATCTGGCCGGGGATGCCGGCAAGCCGGCGGCCAGTTCGTCGGACAGTGCCAGCAGCAGTGCCTCGTCCAAGGCCAGCGACGCGGCGTGAAAATCACCAGTCTGATGCGCCGCTGGCTCATCGCCGGACTGCTGGTGTGGTTGCCGCTGGTGGCCACGCTGCTGGTGCTCAGACTGGTTGTCGAACTGCTCGACAAATCCCTGGTATTGCTGCCGCCGCCGTGGCGGCCGGAAAATCTGCTTGGCGTTGATGTGCCCGGGCTGGGCATCGTGCTCAGTCTGATCATCGTGCTGGGAACCGGCGCAACGGTGGCCAATATCATCGGTCGCCGTGTGGTGGAGGTGACCGAGGCCGCGCTCGAGCGCATTCCGCTGGTGCGCTCGGTCTATGGCGGTGTCAAAAAACTCACCGGCGCGGTGATGTCGGGCGACAGCCAGACCTTCCGCAAGGTGTTGTTGGTGCAATATCCGCGACGTGATTGCTGGACGCTGGCCTTCCAGACCGCCGATCCGGCGCGTTCGGTCAGCGACAAGGCCGGTGATGTGGTTACGGTGTACGTGCCGACCACGCCCAATCCCACCTCCGGCTTCGTGGTGTTTCTGCCGCGTGCCGATGTGCAGGAGCTGGATATGTCGATCGAAGATGCGCTGCAGCTCATCATGACACTCGGCGTAGTCACGCCAGAGAAGGCTGCGCTTGAGGCGCGGGCGGCGAAATCGTAAGCTAGCGCGCTTTTTTGGCGCAGCATTCCTACATGTACAGAACACATTACTGCGGCGCGGTTACCGCGGAGCAGATTGATCAGGAAATCACCGTTTCAGGCTGGGTCCACCGGCGGCGCGATCATGGTGGCGTGATATTCGCCGACCTGCGTGACCACAGTGGCCTGCTGCAGGTGGTTTTCGACCCGGATGAGCCGGCGCTCTTCGCCGATGCGGAACGTTTGCGTTCGGAGTTCTGTATCAAGGTCCGCGCGCGCGTGCGGCGCCGTCCTGCGGGTACCGAGAACACTGATCTGAGCACCGGTGAGGTTGAGGTCTACGCGCTGTCGATGGATATCCTCAGTCGCTCGGAGCCGGTGCCGTTCCAGCTCGACGAAGACGAAGCCGGCGAAGAAACCCGTTTGCGCTATCGCTTCCTGGACCTGCGCCGCCCGGTCATGCAGCAGCGCATGCGTCTGCGTGCCAAAGTGATCGGCTACTTGCGCCGCCATCTGGAAGACCGCGGTTTTCTGGAGATTGAAACGCCGGTACTGACCCGCGCCACGCCGGAAGGTGCGCGCGACTATCTGGTGCCGAGCCGTACCCACCCGGGCGAATTCTTTGCGCTGCCGCAGTCGCCACAACTGTTCAAGCAGTTGCTGATGATGGGCGGCTGCGACCTGTACTACCAGGTTGCCCGCTGCTTCCGTGATGAAGACCTGCGCGCCGATCGTCAGCCGGAATTCACCCAGCTCGACATTGAGACCTCGTTCCTCGACGAGGAAGAGATCAAGCAGCGCATGGAAAAAATGATCCGCCAGCTGTTTGCGGATGTGATGGATGTGCAGCTGCCGGATCCGTTCCCGCGCATGTCCTATGCCGAAGCCATGCAGCGTTTCGGTTCCGACAAGCCGGACCTGCGCAACCCGCTGGAACTGGTCGAAGTTGCCGATCTGATGCAGGGCGTGGAGTTCAAGGTCTTTGCCGGTCCGGCTGCCGATCCGGATGGCCGCGTGGCGGTGATGCGCGTGCCCCAGGGCGGGCGTCTGACGCGCAAGGAGATCGACGACTACACCAAGTATGTCGGTCGCTATGGGGCCAAGGGTCTGGCCTACATCAAGGTCAATTCGATCGCTCAGGGTCTGGAAGGATTGCAGTCGCCGATTCTGAAGTTCCTGCCCGAGGCCACCGTCACCGGGATTCTCGAACGCACCGGTGCGCAGGATGGCGATCTGCTGTTCTTCGGCGCTGACAAAGCCAGCGTCGTGAATGGCGCACTGGGCGCACTGCGCCTGGAAGTGGGCAAGGACATGGGGCTGACCGCCGAAGGCTGGGCGCCGTTGTGGGTTGAAGAGTGGCCGATGTTCGAATGGGACGCCGACGCCAAGCGCTGGCAGGCCCTGCATCACCCGTTCACCGCGCCGTCCGATCCGCAGGCGCAGGCCTTGCGGAACGATCCCGGTGGCGCCATGTCCCAAGCCTACGACATGGTGCTGAACGGCAATGAAATTGGTGGTGGCTCGGTACGTATTCACACGGCAGAGATGCAGCAAGCCGTGTTTGATGTGCTGGGTATCAGCAATGAGGAAGCGCAGGAGAAATTCGGCTTCCTGCTGAACGCGCTGAAATATGGGTGCCCGCCGCATGGTGGCATCGCTTTCGGCCTGGATCGTCTGGTCATGCTGATGTGCGCTGCGGAGTCGATCCGTGACGTCATCGCATTCCCCAAGACCCAGTCCGCAAGCTGCCCGCTCACCGACGCCCCGGGGCTGGCCAGCGACGCGCAACTGCGTGAGCTGGGCATTCGTCTGCGGGCCAAAGCGAAAACTGATGAAAGCAATAGCTAAGCACCTGACTCTGCCCGCCGGCCTCGCGTCGGCGGTGCTGTTCTCCGCCTGCGGCAGCATTGGCGATGGCAATGGGCCTGTAAGCCTGGAGCTGTTTGTCAATGGGGATTCCGAAAGTGGCGAGGTCTTTCGTTGCCAGATCAACACGCCCAGTGCGGTGTTGACCTTTGACAACGGAACCGCGTCGAACTTTGCCGGTCGGGCAACCTGGTCGTCGAGCAATCCGGATGTGCTGGCTGTCAGCAACGGGGATTACCCGGCGCCGGACGATCAGTTTTTCGTCAACGGTGTCATTCTGCCGATCGCGCCCGGCACCGCCACGCTCACCGTCAACTATCTCGATTTCGAAGATTCTATTGAAGTGACGGTGAGCGAGACCGATCTGAGCGTCACGCCCAAGAATCAGACCCTGATTCAAGGCCAGAGCGTATTCATGAGCGCCACGGGCGTGCTGCACAGTGAGAGTGCGCTGCTGGCCGCGGATTTTTCCGGTCTAGGGCAGTGGAGCGTAGTGGGTGCCGAGGAAGATGCTTCCGCCAGCACCATCGACAGCGCCAATGGTCTGCTCAGCGCACGTGATGATGCAGAAGGCGTGGATCGAGTCGAGTTCCGTATCGATTTCTGCGACACCACCGTGGGTGTCGACGTCAGTGTGTTGAACCAGACGCTGGACAGCATTGAGCTGGTGCGTGCTGATGACCGCGACAGTCCTCTGAGTGAAGTCAGTGTGCCGCCGGATGCCAGCGTCGCGCTGCGTGCCATTGGCCATTTCAGTGGCGGGTTCACCCAGGATATGACCAGCCGCGTGCTGTTCAGCCTGGATGATGAGGATGTTGGGTTCGCCAGCCTGCGTGGCGCCGGTGTGATCACCTCGCTGGTTGAAGCGGGTGGCAGCAGCGCGCAAGTCACCGCGACCTTCGACCCGGACAGCGAGGTGGAAGGCGACGAAACGGTTACCGCACCGATCACCCTGAACGTGCTTGACGTGACGCTGGATCCGGCTTCGCTGGATATTCAGCCGCGCGATACTTTGATGCTGCAGGGTTCGAGTCTGGCCTTCAGCGTGACCGGCGAGTTCAGTGGTCCGGATGGTGACGTGACTTGGGATCTGACTCGCGATGTGGTCTGGGCTTCTGATGAACCGTCGCTGGCCTCGGTGCTGAACACCAATGGTTCGCGTGGTGTTGCGCTCAGTTCCACCGCCTTGACCGGTGTGGTTGAGGTTTCGGCGTTGCGCGTCGGTGGCGACGGCCCTGAGGAGGCGCCGTTGACCACGCTGATCGTGGGAAGCGAAGAGCAGGCTGAAGATGGTGAAGAGATCGAAGTGGCCGAGGTTTACGCGCTGAATGTCGAAATCGCCGAGGGCGAACCGGTGTTCGGGCAACTGGTTGAGCTGCGCGCTGTTGCTGATATTGGCATTGGCGAAGCGCAGACCACCCAGGACATCACCACCTTGGTGGTGTGGACCTCATCCGATCCGGAAGTGGCCTATGTGGGCAATCAATCCGGTGGCCGTGGTGTGGTCAGCATCATGACCGAGGAGATGGACCAGAGCGTCACGCTGACCGCGCGGTACTTCGATGAAGAGCTACAGGCGCGCGATGTGGCCGGCACGATTGAACTGCTGGTCAATCCCAGCCCCGAGGAGACGCCCGCCGAGTAGGGCGCGCCAGCCTGTTGCTGCGCCGCGCGCTGATTTGGGCGAAAATAGACAGCCGAATTATCGGCATGGACGTATGAGGTGACGCCATGACTGCATCACTTGCCATTCAGGATTTCGACGCGCTCGACGATGCCAGCTGCGAAGGGCGCATTGTTGCGGCCAAAGCGGCGCTGGGCGAGCGTTTGGCCATATTGGGCCACCACTATCAGCGCGACGAGGTGTTCAAGCACGCCGACTACTCCGGTGATTCGCTCAAGCTGTCACGCGAAGCGGCGGAATCTGATGCCGACTTCATCGTATTTTGTGGCGTGCACTTCATGGCCGAGGTTGCTGACATCCTGACCCGCCCGGAGCAGAGCGTGATTCTGCCGGACATGGCAGCGGGCTGTTCGATGGCGGACATGGCCAATCTGGCCAATGTTGAGCGCGCCTGGCGTGAGCTGTCCGAGGTGCTGGATCCGGATGAAACGGTCACCCCGGTGACCTACATCAACTCGGCGGCCGATCTGAAGTCCTTCTGCGGACGTCACGGTGGCGTGGTGTGCACTTCGACCAATGCCCGCGGCATCCTCGAGTGGGCCTTCAATCAGCGTGAGAAAGTGCTGTTCTTCCCGGACCAACATCTGGGGCGCAACACCGGCTACGGCATGGGGATTCCGCTCGAGCAGATGGTCGTGTGGGATTTCGACAAACCGCAGGGCGGCCTCACCGCCGAACAGATCAAGGCGGCCAAGATCATTTTGTGGAAGGGGTTCTGCTCGGTCCACCAGATGTTCAAACCGGAACATATCGACCGCTTCCGCGAGCGTGAGCCCAACGGCAAGGTGATTTCGCACCCGGAGAACAGCTTCGAGGTGTGCCAGAAATCCGATGTGGTCGGTTCCACCGAAGCGATACTCAAGACCGTGCGTGCCTCCGAGCCCGGCACCACGTGGCTGGTTGGCACCGAGCTCAATCTGGTCAACCGTCTGCACCACGAAATGAAGCCCAAAGGGGTCAACGTTCAGTTCATGTCACCGGTGGTGTGCATGTGCTCGACGATGTTCCGCACCGATCCGCAACATCTGGCCTGGACGCTGGAGAATCTCGTTGCCGGTGAGGTCGTCAACCAGATTCGTGTTCCAGCCGAGGTCGCTGAACCGGCGCGCCTGGCCCTGGAACGCATGCTGCAAATCACCTGATAGAGAGATTGACCGCCCGTGTACGTGAATTTCCCGACGCTGTCCGAAGCCGATCCGGAACTGTTTGCCACCATCGATGCCGAGGCCAAGCGCCAGGAACAGCATATTGAGCTGATCGCGTCAGAAAACTATGCCTCGCCGGCCGTGATGCAGGCTCAAGGCACGGTGCTGACCAATAAGTACGCGGAAGGCTTGCCGGGCCGTCGCTATTACGGTGGTTGCGAGTTTGTTGACCAGAGTGAAGATCTGGCGCGCGAGCGGGCCAAACAGCTGTTTGGCGCCAAGTTCGCCAACGTGCAGCCGCACTCGGGAGCCCAGGCCAACGCCGCGGTGTTTCTGGCGCTGCTGCAGCCGGGTGACAAGTTTCTTGGTTTCTCGCTGGCCCATGGCGGTCACCTGACCCATGGCTCACCGGTCAACTTCTCCGGCAAGCTGTATCAGCCGATTGCCTATGAGCTGAATGCCGAAACCGGCGAGATTGATTACGACGCGCTGGAAGAGGCTGCACGGCGTGAGAAGCCGAAGATGATTCTGGGTGGTTTCTCCGCCTACTCACGGCATGTGGACTGGGCGCGCATGCGTCGTCTGGCCGACGAAATCGGCGCCTGGTTCATGGTTGACATGGCTCACGTGGCGGGCTTGGTCGCCACCGGCGCCTATCCCAGCCCGCTGCCGCACGCGCATGTGGTGACCACAACCACGCACAAGACTTTGCGCGGCCCACGCGGTGGCCTGATTCTGTCCGCCGAAGACAACGAAGATCTGCACAAGAAGCTGAACTCGGCGGTGTTCCCGGGCCAGCAGGGCGGTCCGCTGATGCATGTCATCGCAGCCAAGGCCGTGGCCTTTGGTGAGGCGCTGAAGCCGGAGTTTGCCGAGTACCAGCAGCAGGTCCTGAAGAACGCCAAGGCCATGGCTGAGGTCATGATCGAGCGCGGCTACAAGGTGGTGTCTGGCGGTACCGATGATCATCTGTTCCTGGTTGATATGATCGGTCGTGAGGTTACGGGCAAAGATGCCGAAGAGACCCTTGGTCAGGCTCATATCACGCTGAACAAGAATGCGGTGCCGAATGATCCGCGCTCGCCGTTTGTGACCAGCGGGCTGCGTATCGGCTCGCCAGCCGGCACCACGCGCGGTTTCAAAGAGGCCGAAATGGCCCAGATCGCCGGCTGGATCTGCGACATCCTCGATGCGTTGCAGGCTGGCGATGCCCAGACGACGGTTGATCAGGTGCGCGGCCAGGTGGCGGAGTTGTGCGCGCGCTTCCCGGTCTACGGCTAAGGCTGTTCGTCGTCGCTCGGGGTTGATGCGTCTTGCAGTGTCCTTTTTGCAACGAACCGGATACCCGCGTCGTTGATTCACGGCTGGCGGCGGAGGGCTATCAGGTCCGCCGTCGCCGCGAGTGTGGGCAATGCGGCGAGCGCTTCACCACTTTCGAAAGTGCTGAACTGGTCATGCCACTGATCCGCAAGCGCGGTGGTGTGGTGCAGCCGTTTGATGAACAGAAGCTGCGCCGGGGCATCAATCATGCGGTGGCCAAAACGCGGATTTCCGCCGATCAGGTGGAAGCGGCGGTGACCCACGTGATGCACAAGTTGCGCACCACCGGCGAGCGCGAAGTCGAAGCCAGTCAGGTCGGCGACTGGGTCATGCAGGAATTGCAGGATCTGGATCACGTGGCCTACGTACGTTTCGCCGCGGTGTACAAGAACTTCAAGGATGTAGAGGAGTTCCGGCGCGAGATCGAAACCCTGGAGGGCGAACCCGGCCCGGAACTGCGACGCCGCCAGCTCAGCCTGATCGATCTCGAATCGAGCAAGTCATGAGCCTGCGTGATGGCCAGTTTCTGGCCCGGGCGATCCGCCTGGCTGCGCGTGGGCGTCTGAGCTGTGCCCCCAATCCACAGGTCGGCTGCGTCATCGTGCGCGGCGATGTCATCGTGGGCGAGGGTTGGCACCAGCGCGCCGGGCAGGCGCACGCCGAGGTCAACGCTCTGGCCATGGCGGGTGATCGCGCACGCGGCGCCACCGCCTATGTCAGCCTTGAACCGTGCAACCATCAGGGGCGCACAGGGCCCTGTAGCCAGGCCTTGATCAAGGCGGGCATCAAACGCGTGGTGTTTGCCGCGCCGGATGCCAGCGGCGCAAGCGGCGGTGCGCAAGCACTGCGCGAGGCCGGGGTCGAGGTCAGCAGCGGTTTGCTGCAAGCCGAAGCCGCAGCGCTCAATCCCGGTTTTCACCGGCGCATGAGTGGTGGCCGACCGTGGCTGCGCATGAAGTTGGCGATGAGTTTGGATGGGCGCAGCGCGCTGCCAGACGGGCGCAGTCAGTGGATTACCGGTGCGCAGGCACGGCTCGACGGACACCGCTGGAGGGCGCGTTCCTGCGCCATGATCACCGGCGTGGGCACGGTGCTGGCGGATGACCCGCAAATGACCGCGCGCCTGCCTCACGACAGCGTGCAGCAACCTTTGCGGGTGGTTCTCGATCGTGAGCACAGGACCCCGCGTGATGCGCGCTTGAGGGCCGATGAGCACTACCTGATTCTGCATGCCAGTCGGGATCCGGTGCGCAATGGTCAAAGCCTGCCTGTGTGCGATGAACGGCTGGATCTGCATGCCGCCGTGGATGCGCTTGCGGCGCGTGGCTGCAATGAAATCCTGGTCGAGGCCGGGCCTACTGTGTCGGCGGCGTTTCTGCGCGCGGAGCTGGTTGATGAGGTGATCATCTACGCCGCCCCCGCTTTGCTTGGTCAAGGCTTGCCTGCGGCCGAGCTCGGTGTGCTGGATGATCTTGATGCGAGAATTCGCCTGGACTGGCTGGATTCTCGGCGCATCGGCGACGACTTGCGTATCATCGCGCGTCCACAAACGCGTATCTGAATCATGTTCACTGGAATCATCACCGGTTTGGGCCGGCTCGTTGACCGTGTTGATCACGGCGGCGACATGCGCTTTCTGATCGAGACCGGCAATCTGCCAATGGACAAGCCCGATGTCGGCGAAAGCATTGCCGTTAACGGCGTGTGCCTGACCGCGCAGACCTGGGAAAAGAACGCCTTCTGGGCCGACGTATCGGCGGAAACCCTGCGTCTGACCACCCTGGATGATCTGCAGCTTGAACAGCCGGTTAATCTGGAGCGGGCGCTGGCTGCCAGCGACCGCCTCGGCGGCCATCTGGTCAGCGGTCATGTCGATGGCATCGCGCACATCCGCGCTTGTCGCGACGAGGTGCGCAGCCGACAATTTGAACTTGAAGCGCCTGCTGATCTGGCACGCTATATCGCCCGCAAGGGCTCGGTCACGCTCGATGGCGTGAGCCTGACCGTCAACGATGTCAGCGCCAACACTTTCACGGTCAATATCGTGCCGCACACCCAGGAGATGACCACCATCTCGGGGTGGGATGTGGGGCAGCGGATTAATCTGGAAGTGGATGTGGTGGCACGTTATCTCGAACGCCTGCTCAGCGCGCGTGACGACGCCCGCCAAGGACAGTAAAAGATGGATAGGATCGAAGACATCATCGAAGACATGCGCCAGGGGCGCATGGTGATTCTGATGGACGATGAAGACCGTGAGAACGAAGGCGACATCGTCATGGCTGCGGAATTCGTGCGGCCGGAAGACATCAATTTCATGGCCCGCTACGCGCGTGGCCTGATCTGTCTGACCCTGACCCGTGATCGTTGCCGCCAGCTGCGTCTGCCGCTCATGGTGAATGACAACGCCGCCGCGCACGGCACCAACTTCACCGTTTCGATTGAAGCGGCCGAAGGCGTAACCACCGGTATTTCCGCCCATGACCGCGCGCGCACCGTGCGGGTTGCGGTGGAGCCGGAAGCGCGCCCTGAAGACGTGGTTCAACCGGGTCACATCTTCCCCCTGATGGCTGAGCCGGGTGGGGTGCTGGCGCGCGCCGGGCATACCGAGGCAGGCTGCGATCTGGCCCGTCTGGCCGGGTGCAAGGAAGCCGCCGCGGTGATCGTCGAGGTGCTCAACGAAGATGGCACCATGGCGCGTCGCCCGGATCTGGAAAAGTTTGCCGCCGAACATGGCATCAAGCTGGGCACCATTGCCGACCTGATTCGCTACCGTCTGCAGAACGAACATTCGGTGGAGCGAGTCTGCGAGTCGGTGGTCAACACCCGCCACGGCGCGTTCAAGCTGGTGGCCTACGAAGATTCGGTCGACAACACCGTGCATATGGCGCTGGTCAAGGGCGACATCGATCCGGAGCGGCCGACACTGGTGCGCGTACATCTGCGCAATACCTTGTCTGACGTGCTGGGTATCCAGCACGAAGACTTCGGTTGGCCGCTGGACAACGCGCTGAAGACCGTCGCCGAGGCCGGCGAGGGCGTGGTTGTAGTGCTGCGCAAATGGGAAACCCCGCAGGCTCTGGTCAAGAACATCATGCATCTGTCGGCCAGCGAGCCGGTTACCGACGAAGAAGAAGTGGCTGATCTGCGCACCTACGGCATCGGCGCCCAGATTCTGATGGATCTCAATGTGCGTAAGATGCGGGTGTTGTCGGCGCCCAAGCGCATGCATGCTATCTCCGGATTTGATCTGGAAGTGGCCGAATACGTTCAGACCGACTGAGTACACAGCATGAACAAGATCGCGGCTCAAGCCGACAGTTTCTCCATGGATCGTTTTGCGATCGTCAGCACCCAGTGGAACCCGGTTATCGTGGATTCGCTGGTCGATGCGGCCGAGCGCACGCTGACCCAACGCGGCGTGCCGGCCGAAAATATCGACCAGTACGTGGTGCCGGGAGCATTCGAAATCCCGTTGATGGCCGGGCGTCTGGCGGAAAGTGAGCGCTACGCCGGGATCATCGCCCTGGGTGCGGTGATCAAGGGCGATACCGCACATTTCGAGTATGTGGCCGGTGAATGTGCCCGCGGCATTGCCGACGTGGCCCTCAACTACGGTTTGCCTGTGGGCTTTGGCGTGCTCGCCACCTACGACCTGCAGCAGGCCCTGGACCGGGCCGGGCCGAACGAGGAAAACAAGGGCGTGGAGGCGGCGGCTGCCGTACTTGATACGCTGAACATTTTGCGCGCGGTGGCTTGATGAGCGAGAGCAAGCGCCTTGCGGGGCGTCGCGGAGCACGTTATGGCGCTGTGCAGGCGGTGTACCGCTGGCTGATGAACCAGGTGGCGGCGCAGCAGATCTGGCAAGAAGTCAGCGAGTGGGAGCACCTCAGGAACGCCAACAAGGCGATGCTCGAAACTCTGGTCTTCGGCACCATCGAGGCCGCGCCGCGGCTTAATGAGCGCATCGCCGCACATGTGGATCGCGCGCTTGATCAGCTCGATCCGATGGAGCATGCGGTGCTGCTGGTTGGCGCCTATGAGCTGTCCGAGTCGATGGAGTTGTCCAAGGGCATCGTGATCAACGAGGCCATCGAGCTGTCAAAACTGTTCGGTGCCGATCAGGCGCACAAATACGTCAACGGCGTGCTCGACAAGCTGTCGCGTGAGCTGCGCCCGCACGGCGCCTGAGCGCTGCATCACGCGCGGTGACCGAATTCGAGCTGATTCGGAAGTACTTTCAGGGCAAACCGACGCCGTCATGGTGCACTCTGGGTATAGGCGATGACGCCGCACTGATCCAGCCTCCGGCCGGACGCGAGCTGGCCCTGTGTTCCGACACCCTGATCGAAGGACGCCATTTCCCTGTGCGCACGGCGCCCGCGGATATCGGCTGGAAGGCCCTGGCGGTCAATCTCAGTGACTTGGCCGCCATGGGCGCACAGCCGCTGGGGTTCTTGCTCAATCTGAGTCTGCCGCAGGCTGATGAAGCTTTTGTGGCGGGGCTGGCCGACGGTTTGTTCGAGCTGGCGGCGCAGCACGATGTGGCGCTGATCGGTGGCGACACCACGCGCGGCCCCTTGAGCATCAGCATCACCGCTTTCGGTCATGTTGCGGCGGGTCAGGCCTTGCGCCGTGATGGCGCAAAACCCGGCGATGTGATCGTGGTGGCCGGTGAGCTGGGCGCGGCCGCGTTGGCGTTGCAACAGGGCGCTGATGCGCCACCGGCCTTGCGCGCCTATCTGGACCGGCCGCAGCCGCAGCTGGCTTGCGGTCAGGCACTGGCCGGTGTGGCACATGCAGCGGTGGATGTCTCAGACGGCTTTGCTGCGGATCTGGGCCATGTGCTGAAGGCCAGCGGCTGCGGCGCGCTGATCGAGCTTGAAGCCTTGCCGCTGGCGCCTGCGCTGCGCGCGCTGCCGCCGGGCGAGGCGCAGACACTGGCTTTGCACGGCGGTGATGACTATGCCCTGGTGGCCACCTTGGCGCCCGCCGCGTGGGCTAGTTTGCAGGGCCGGCACGCGGGCTTGTGCGCGGTGGGGCAGATTCAGCATGAGGGCGGGCTTGTCGGGCGCGACGGGCAAGGTAAGCTGAACCCTGTTCCACTCACCGGCTACAGCCATTTCTGAGCATGAATCCCAGCGCACGACAGGTTTTCTCCGATCCCATATTGTGGCTGGGCTTTGGCTTCGGCAGCGGTTTATCACCCAAGGCACCCGGGACGGCGGGTACGCTGGCCGCGCTGCCGCTGGTGTGGCTCAGCCTGGCCTGGCTGGGTTCATGGCCGTATGTGGCGGTCACCGTGATCGTGGCCCTGGTTGGCATCCCGATTTGCGGCGAAGCATCGCGCCGGTTGGGTGTCCATGATCATGGCGGCATCGTGTGGGACGAGTTCGCCGGGCTTTATGTGACCGCGCTGCCACTGGCCTTGTGGCCGGTGTCCTACCCTTTGTCACCGCTGCTTCTGGGCTTGGTCTTCGTATGGTTTCGGGTCTTCGATGTGCTCAAGCCCTGGCCGATACGCTGGCTTGACCGCCACGTACATGGTGGCCTTGGCATCATGCTGGACGACCTTTTGGCCGGTGTGTTCGCGGCCCTGGCGCTGATGGCCAGTGTTGCGGTTCTGAGTTGAGGCGCAACATCGGGTAAAGTAGCCGCCCTTTTTGTTCGCACCTCCACTCATGCTGCGCATACACAACAGTCTCACCGGTCGCAAAGACGCATTCACACCACGGGTTCAGGGCGAAGTGGGCCTGTACGTCTGTGGTGTCACGGTGTACGACTATTGCCACCTCGGCCATGCGCGTTTTCTGCTGGTGTTCGATTCGGTGGTGCGTCACCTTGAGGCCAGCGGCTTGCGGGTGAACTACGTCCGCAACATCACCGATGTGGACGACAAGATCATCAAGCGTGCGCAGGAAAATGACGAAGCCACCGAGCAACTGACCGAACGTTTCGTCGATGAGTTTCATGCCGACTGCACGGCGCTGGGCCTGCGTGAGGCTGATCAGGAACCGCGCGCCACCGTGCACATGCCGCAGATCATCGACATGGTGCAGCGGCTGATTGCCAATGGGCACGCCTATGCAGCCGCCAATGGTGATGTGTATTTCTCGGTCAGCAGCTATGACAACTACGGCGCGCTGTCCGGCAAACGGCTGGACGAGCTGCGCATCGGTGCCCGCATTGCGCCGGGCGAAGCCAAGCGCGACGCCCTGGATTTCGTGCTCTGGAAAGCGGCCAAACCGGGTGAGCCGGCCTGGTCTTCACCCTGGGGCGAGGGCCGCCCGGGCTGGCATATCGAGTGCTCGGCGATGTCGACCCACTGCCTGGGTGATGCCTTCGACATTCACGGGGGCGGCATGGACCTGAAATTCCCCCATCATGAGAATGAGATCGCTCAATCCGTGTGCGCCACCGGCGCCAGCTTTGCGGCGACCTGGATGCACAATGGCTTTGTCCAGGTGGGCTCGGAAAAGATGAGCAAATCGCTGGGCAACTTCAGCACCATACGTGATCTGCTGGCCGACTACAGCGGCGAGACCATTCGCCATTTCATACTCGGCACCCATTACCGCAGCCCGCTGGTGTACACGCGAGAGGCGCTGGATGTGGCCGAGCAGGGCTTGCTGCGCTGGTACACGGTGCTGGATGCCGTGAAGCCGGGGGCGAGCTATCAGGCCTCGGATTACACCGCGCGCTTTGTTGCCGCGATGGATGATGACTTCAACACGCCGCAGGCCTATGCCGTGCTGCATGAGATGGTCAAAGCCATCAATACGGGCAAGACTGCCGAGCCGCAGGCGGCGGCTGCTCTTGCTGCCGAATTCAAGGCTCTGGCCGGTCGTTTGGGCCTGTTACAGGCCGATCCGGACAGTGTGCTCAAGGCCGGGGTCGCGCTCAGCGAGGCGGATATCGATGCACGCATCGCCGCACGCACGCAGGCCAAGGCTGACAAGGATTACGCCCTGGCAGATCAGATCCGTGATGAGTTGAGTGCAGCGGGTATTCAGCTGGAAGACGGGCCGGCCGGGACCACCTGGCGTCGCGCCTGAGCTCGCAGGCGGCGTGTAAGCGCCGCCTACTAAACCTGACGTGCGCGGTAGGCTTCGACCGTGTTGTGCATCAGCATGGCAATGGTCATGGGGCCGACGCCACCGGGAACCGGAGTGATCCACGAGGCGCGCTGTGCAGCGGCTTCGAACTCAACGTCACCGACCAGACGACCATCATCCAGGCGATTGATGCCCACGTCGATGACCACCGCGCCTTCGGCGATCCAGTCGCCGCGCACAAATTCGGGCTTGCCGATGCCGGCCACCACAATCTCGGCGCGACCGACTTCTTCAGCCAGATCGCGGGTCTTGCTGTTGCAGATGGTGACGGTGGCGTTGGCCAGCAGCAATTCCATGGCCATCGGGCGACCCACGATGTTGGAGGCACCGACCACCACGGCACGTTTGCCGGCCACGGCGGTGTTGGTGCGCTCAAGCATCTTGATCACGCCGTAGGGCGTGCACGGACGCAGGCCCGGGCGACGCTGCAGCAGGCGCCCGATGTTGGACGGATGAAAACCGTCAACGTCCTTGGCCGGGCTGATGCGACCCAGAATGCGGTCGGCGTCGATGTGCGCAGGCAGCGGCAGCTGGACCAGAATGCCGTCAACATCCTCGGCCTCGTTGAGCGTGTCGATCAGCTCGATCAGATCGGTTTCGGCGGTCGCGCTATCCAGCCGGTGGGGCAGGGAGCGAATACCGATCTGCTCGCACGCCCGTTCCTTGTTGCGCACATAAACATGTGAGGCGGGATCATCGCCGACAAGTACCACCGCCAGGCATGGCGCGCGTTGGCCCTGCGCGGTGAGACTCGCGACCTGCTGCGTAAGATCGGCGCGGATGTCCGCGGAGATGGCTTTGCCGTCAAGTATCTGGGCGGTCATGGCGGGCGCAATCGTGGCAACAAGAATAGAAATGGTCGGGGCGGAGGGATTTGAACCCCCGACCCTCTGCTCCCAAAGCAGATGCGCTACCAGGCTGCGCTACGCCCCGACGGCCGCGAATGGTACGCCGAACCGGTACTGGCCGGCAATTTTTATCCGTGAACGCGCAGTGGGTCGCGATCACCCTGATAGTGATGACCCCAGTAAGCCCAAGCTTCGCCAGCCAGAAACGGCCGTGTGCTTGAGTCTGGCACCCAGCGCCGATGCGCGTGAACTGCGCGGGTTAGGAAGTCGAACCAGAGTAGATGCTGGCGCAAAATGCGCCGTTTACGGTGCGGCACTAAAGGATTGAACAAGCCCAGTCGGGTGAATAGCTGGCGCGGATTCTTCTTGACCCAAAGCCACGAGCCCATTTCCAGCGTGAGTGGAAGAAACACGCGTTCTGGAGTGGCCAGGCTCTCCATATACAAGGCATCCCAAATATCGCCGTGCGTCATGTAGTGCCGGCATTGTGGTTCGATGCGGTAGGTCACATGGTTGGGGTAGGTGCGACGAAACAGCTTGCGCAGGGCATAGATCTCGGCCAGGTGCGGAATCGGAACCCGGCTATGTGCATAGGGAAACCAGATGTAGTTGCGGATACCGAAGCCGGAGTGGCAATCCAGCGCGATGCTCAGCGGGGCGTTCATCAGCTTTTCGCGCACAGTACTGAGCACGGCTCGGTTTTCCGGTGCCAGTTCACCGCGCCGGCCGCGATACCACGACAGGTAACGGGTGATGCGTTGCCCACCCAGTAGCCAGTGGGCGTGAGCGCTCTCCACCGGGGCATTTCTCATCAGATCGATACCCGCGCCGGTGGCTCGCCGGTTGCGTGCCATACCGGTGGGATTGATCAGTGGCATGAACACCAGCCGCGTGGTGTCCAGCAGATGCTGCAGGCTCTCATCCCACTGCATGGCTTCAAGCACGCTGTGTAAAAAAGCCAGCACGACATCACTGCCGATGCGTTCGTTGCCATGGATGCCGCCAAAAAAACCAACGGCGGGTGCCTCAGGTGCCTGGCTGCCCAACTCGATCACATGCACCGCATAGCCCTCGCCCGGGCCCACAACCACCGGGACCGAGGTGCGCAAACGTGATCCAAGGGCGCCGCGATGGCGCTCGATCAGCGTCTCCAACGTTCTCAATTCATTGATGACGATCATCGTGATGACTGTGTTACGGGCAAGCGATCAAGCCTAACTGCGCTTTGCAACATTTCGATGACGCCTTGATTCCCCGGCGTTTGTAGCTGTCACGGGTTTGTCATATCGCTCCGATAATGTGCCGCGCCTTGAGATCGGGTGACGTTTTTCACCCGCAGATTTTCCAATCGGCAGTGAGGCGCAGCACGCGCTTATCTGCATCAAAGCGCAAGGTATGAGATTGAATTTCCGGTTCCTGATGTTAGCGGCGGGCCTCACCCTGGGGCAGCTTGCGTCTGCGCAGGAATTGCTGGTGCACACGTTTCTGGAAAGCCGCCCTTTTCAGGGGCTGGATATGGAACTGGACGGTCGCCGCATCGGGCGCACTGGCACGCAGGGCCAAGTCAGCACGGCGTTGGATTCGGGGTCGCACACTCTGCGCGCGTTGCGCGATGCTGCAGAGCTTGCGACCTATGAGTTCATTGTCGAGCAGGGCGAGAGCGCTGAGATCAGCCTGACCTTCAGCGATTTTCAAAGCGCTCCTGCGATCACCATCGCTACCTTTGACAGTGCGGAGCCTGGCGGTCCGACAGGGCGTATTGTAGGGCTGGTTGCCGACATGGACGATCGGCCCATTGCTGATGCAGTGATTCGCGCACCGCAAAGCGGTGCACAGGTTCGCTCCAAACCCGACGGCAGCTACTCGCTGGAATTGCCGCGCGGCATTCACAGCCTGGAAATCAGCCACCCGGACTTCAATACCGTCAGCAAAGACGGTTTGCGCGTCGTGGCCAATATCGGCATTGCGGCCAATATCATGATGCTTCGGCCGCTCTCAGCCACTGATGAGGTGGGCTCGGACATGGACTTCTCCGATGTGGAGGAAGTCATGGTCATGGGCGCCTACAAGCCGGGTGAAGATACAGCGGACCTGGAAAAGTTCTCCGTCGCTATCACCGACGCGATCAGCATTGATGATCTGCTGCGTTTTGGCGACTCGGATGTGGCTGCGGCGCTCAAACGTATCGTCGGTGTGGCGGTGACGGGCGGCAAGTATGCCAATGTGCGCGGACTCGACGGGCGCTACATATCCAGCACCTTGAACGGCAGCCTGATGCCAAGTACGGATCCGTTCCGCCGCGATGTGCAGCTGGATCTGTTTCCGGCTGAAATCCTCGGCGGGATCGAAATTCAGAAAAGCTTTACCGCTGATCTGCCTGGCGACACCACCGGCGGGATCATTCGCATGACCTCGCGTGATCTGCCAGAAGAAAACGAGTTTGGCCTGTCCGTGTCGCTTGGCTTTGTCGATGGTGCCACCGGAGAAGATCTGCTCAGCTACGAAGGCAGCGACGGCGACATCTTGGGTATGGACGATGGCCTGCGCGAATTGCCGGGTGGCATTCGTTCCAATCTGTCCAATGGCAACTTCCGTTTCAGCATCTGTCAGTTCGAAGGCCAGTCCAACTGTATTTCACAGGAAGAGGGCGCCGCACTGGCTGGTCAGTTGCCCAATATCTACAACACCACACGTGAATCGGCAGGCCCGGATTTTGGGCTGGCCGCCAAACTGGGACGGCGCTACGAGCGTGAAACCGGTGATTTCGCGTTTTACTCGTCGCTGACCTACGACCAGGGCTACGCCTCACGGCAGGAGGCAAGCTTCAATGACACCGATGCTGTCGGCACCTATGACTGGGACAGCTTCGCCGTCAGCCTCAACGGGTATCTGGTCGCCGGCTGGGTGTCGGACAACGGTTGGGATGTGCTGAGCAAGACCATCATCTTGCGTGACTCGGAAGACCGTGCCACCTACGAAGTCGGTTTCAACAAGAAAGACGAAGTTGATGAAACGCTGACCGTACTGGAGTGGGTGGAACGTCAGTTTCTGGGGCAGCAGATTGACGGCAGCATCAGCTTGTTCGGCAATCATGAGCTGCGTCTGCGTGCCGGCTTGAGTCAGACCAATCGTCTTTCGCCAGATCGGCGCGAATATCAGTATCGCAACAATGTTTTTATCGCCTCCACGCTGGAGCGCAGCTATTCGGACCTGACCGAAGATGGTCTTGACCTGGGCCTCGACTACGAGATGCCGCTGCAGATCAACGACTGGTTGTTCACCAACCTCAAATTCGGTGTGCTGAGCAACACACGTGACCGCGACAACGAACTGATTCGCCTGGGCGTGTTGACCCGCTCAGGCAATGATCTCGACCCTTCACAGGATCTGGAAACACTGCTGGTTGCGGAAAATTTCGAGGCCGATCTTTACCGCCTCAACACCAACAAGACCACCGACACCGACAGTTACGAAGCGAGCCAGGACACCACCGCGGTTTATCTCTCCGCTGAGACGGATCTGGGCACGGACCTGACCGTGGTGACCGGTGTGCGCATGGAGGACTACAGCATCGATCTTAACTATCCGAATGCCTCCGATGAGGATGTATCGGCCGGTTCGGATCGTGACTCCAGCGAAACCCTGCCGAGCTTGTCGGTGATTTACCGGTTCAGTGATGCCTTGCAGCTGCGTGGTGGTTTCGCCCGCACCGTGTCGCGGCCAAACATCACCGAGCTGGCGGCCTCGCGATTCTTCGACCAGGAAGGGCGCCAGTACATCGGCTGCCCCAACTGCAGCGATTCGGACATCAGCAATTTCGACGTGCGCGGCGAATACTACTTTGGCGATCAGAACAGTGTTTCCTTGGCCGTGTTCTACAAGGACATCAGCGATCCGCTGGAACGCGCCGTGTCCGACGGCTCCGGTTCGGCTGTGTCGGCATTGACCTTCCGCAACAGCGAATCCGCCACTGTGCAGGGTTTTGAGCTTGACGCCAGCAGCCGCGTGCTCGATGGCATCGATCACGTCATCGACCTCAGCGGCAACATCGCGGTGATCGAATCCGAAATCAGCCTGGATGAGGACGGACAGCGCCTCGAGGGCCGCGACAGCCGCGAGCTTCAGGGCCAGTCGCCGTTTCTGGCCAATCTGCAGGTTGCTTACGACAACTACGCCTGGGACGCCAAGCTGACCTTCGTGGCCAATTACTTCGACGACCGCATCGACGCGGTCGCCCGTGCGCCTCAAGAGCCGATCAAGGAAAGCGGGCGCCTGGACATCAACGTGACCGCGGAAAAGACCCTGCGCAACGGTTCCAAATTCAGCCTCAAGCTGAAAAACCTGCTCGACGAGCCGATCGAGCGCACACAGGGCGGGCGGGTTATCGAGACCTACAAGAAAGGCATGAGCCTGTCTTTGGGTTACTCGCTGAGCTTTTGATCATTTCACCTGACGTTTCAATGGAGAGGAAAACCCCATGACGATTCAGAAAACTGGCCTGGCAGTATTGGGCCTGACCGCAGCCGCGATGGTTGGTTGCGGCGGCGGTGGCGGCGGCGGGGGCAGCTCCGATCCGACGCCGACTCCGACCCCGACACCCACTGCAACGCCGGGCGCCGGCGATTCCGTGTGTGATGAGAGCTTTGTCAGCTGCAGCGGCACCAATGCCACGCTGTCCGGCACCATCGACAAAGATTTCACCCTGAGCACGGACTTCAACTGGTTCCTCGACGGGTTCGTCCAGGTTGGCAACGGCAACGTTGAAATCACCAGCAATGCGCAGGCCAATGACCTGCGTAACAACGGTGTGGAACTGACCATCCCGGCGGGCACGCACGTTAAGGCACTGGAAACCGGTGTTTTGATCGTGACCCGCGGCAACCGCTTGATTGCCAATGGCACCGCGGCCAATCCGATCACCTTCAGCAGCGTCGACGATGGTTTCGACGGCCTGGGTGAATGGGGTGGCGTCGTGCTGCAGGGCTTTGCGCCGCAGTTCGGTGCTGGCGGCACGGGCAACTGCTTTGGCGACAACAACTACTGTAACGTCGCTGGTGAAGGTGGTTCGGACGTGGCCTTCTATGGCGGCAAGTACCCGGCTGATAACAGCGGCAGCATTCGCTACGTGCGTATCGCCGAGGGTGGCCTGGTGGCTGGCCCGAACAACGAAGTCAACGGTCTGACCCTGCAGGGTGTGGGCCATGCCACGACCATCGAATACGTTCAGGTCCATAACAACCTGGATGACGGTGTGGAATGGTTCGGCGGCACGGTCAATGCCAAGTACCTGGTGCTGACCGGCAACGACGATGACGACATCGACTACGACGAAGGCTACAAGGGCAACATTCAGTTCGCCATCGTCAAGAAGAGCAGCAACGATGCACCGCAGGGCAGCAATGACCCGCGCGGCATCGAAGCCAACAGCTCGGATGAAGATTTCGTGCCTCAGACCACCGCAAGCCTGGCCAACATTCTGCTGATCGGTAACACGGTCAGCGCGAATGAGCCGGGTATGCGTCTGCGTGGCGCGCTGACGACGTCCATCTTCAACACGGCGCTGGTTGGCTGGGACAAAGGCTGCATCCGTATCGATGACGCCGACACCAATGCTGACGACGTGGCGGATCAGTTCTCCAACGTATCGCTGGAAAATGTCTTCGGCGACTGCGCTGGCGGCTTTTACACCCACGAAGATGCCGACAGCACCGCCGGTGGCGTGGGCAGCCAGACCATCAGCCTGGACGATGCTTATGCCATCAACGAAGGCTTCGCATCGCTGGCGAGTGCGACCAACATCGTGGCTGTCGACAACGGTTCGGGCTTTGCCTTCGAAACCACGGACTATGTCGGTGCGGTTGAGCCGGGCACGTCCATGGGTGATGCCTGGTGGGCTGGCTGGACCATTCCGGGTTCGCTCAGCGATGCGGATGAAGCGCCGGCTTCGGCCAGCTTCGTGAGCTGCAACGACAGCACCATGATCTGCGAAGTGACCGGCACCATCGACGAGGACTACACCTTTGTTGCCGGCTACACCTGGGTTCTGAACGGCCTGGTCAAGGTTGGCGATGGCAATGTCGAGATCAACAGCGAAAGCCAAGCTGATCAGATCAAAGCCGACGGCGTAACCCTGACGATCCGTCCGGGCGTGGATGTCAAAGGCACCGAAACCGGCGTGCTGGTGGTGACCCGTGGTTCCAAACTGATCGCTAACGGTTCCGCCTCGGCCCCGATCACCTTCTCCAGCCTGGACGAGAATTTCGACGGCCTGGGTGAGTGGGGTGGTGTCGTGCTGCAGGGTTTTGCCCCGCAGTTTGGCGCGGGTAACACCGGCAACTGTCATGGCGCCAACAGCTACTGCAACGTGGCCGGTGAAGGCGGCGGTGGCGTGGCCTTCTACGGCGGTGACGATCCGGCCGATAACAGCGGTTCGCTGCGCTACGTGCGTATCGCTGAAGGTGGCCTGGTTGCGGGTCCGAACAACGAAGTCAACGGTCTGACCCTGCAAGGTGTGGGCTACATGACGTCGCTGGACTACATCCAGGTGCACAACAATCTGGATGACGGTGTGGAATGGTTCGGCGGTACGGTGAACGCCAAGCACCTGGTGCTGACCGGCAACGACGATGACGACATCGATTTCGATGAAGGCTACAAGGGCAACATCCAGTACGCCATCGTGATCAAGAGCGACAACGCCACGCCGCAGGGCAGCAATGACCCGCGCGGTATCGAGGCCAACAGCTCGGATGAAGACTACGTGCCGCAAACCCAGGCCACGCTGGCCAACATCCTGCTGGTCGGCAACACCGTCAGTGCCAACGAGCCGGGCATGCGCCTGCGCGGCGCCCTGACCGTGTCGATCTTCAACACTGCCCTGACCGGGTGGGACGAAGGCTGCATCCGCATCGATGATGCAGACACCAATGGTGACGACACCAACGATGCGTTCTCCGACGTGACCCTGGTCAACATCCTCGGCAATTGCAGTGGTGGCCTCTATACCCACCGTGATGCTGACAGCCAGACCAACTACGTCAGCAACGCCGTGAACCTGAATCAGGCCCTGGTTGTGACCGGTGCCGCAGCTCAGGTTAGCGCGCCGAGCATCACCGCAGTGGCCAACGGGTCCGGCTTCAGCTTCGACGAAACCAACTACATCGGTGCCGTGGCGCCGGGTACCAACGTGGCTGATGCCTGGTGGAACGGTTGGACGATTCCGAATTCGGTGTCGGTCGACTGAGACCTGAAGGGTTCTGAAAGAGCCCTCTGAACTGAGAGGCGGCGGCCGCATGAGGTCGCCGCTTCTTCCGATTGCAATGAATACTTTTGAGGATGGACTGATGGCGAAGCGCTTCAGCAGACATCAAAAATCATCTCTGCTTCTGGCTATAGGCCTGTGCGCGTCCACGTCGGTTATGGCCGCAGCCCCGCTGGACAAGGTGGTGGATGAGGGCATGACCAAGGCGGACTCGGCGCGCGAATCGCAAGCGCGTATCGATGCCATGGTCGATTCCCAGCAAGCCAAATTGATTACCTACCGGGCCCTGCTCAAGCAGATTGAAGGCCTGGAGCATTACAACCAGCAGCTGGAGACTCAGATCAAGGGTCAGGAAGCGCTGATCGAACGTTTTGACGGGTCCATCGCCCAGGTCGCCAAGATCGAACGGCAGATGTTGCCGCTGGTGACGCGCATGGCCGAAAGCCTTGAGGCTTACGTCAACCTGGATCTTCCGTTTCATGAAGTGGAGCGCCGCGAACGGCTGGCGTTCATTGATGAAACCATCAGCAAGGCGGATATCAATGTCGCCGAAAAATTCCGCCAGGTCCTCGAGGCCTATCAGGTGGAAAACGAGTACGGCCGCAAGATCGACGCCTATCAGGACATCATCGACATCGATGGTCAGCCGCAGGAAGTCGATGTATTGCGTTTTGGGCGCATCGCGATGGTCGCTCAAACCAAAGACACCACCACCACTGCCGCCTGGAATCATCAGGCCCAGCGCTGGGACGTGATTGACGCGGGCACCTACCGCAACAGCGTGCGTAACGGCATTCGCATGGCACGCAAACAGGCTTCTATCGACATGGTGACGCTGCCGATTTCGGCGCCGGAGGTGGCGCAATGAATGCGTTCAAAACTGCAATGGTCGCTGCGGCCGCACTGAGTGCCGTGGCTTTTTCCGCGCCGCTGGCGGCTCAGGGGCAGGATTCCCTGGCCATGGACAAACTGCTGCAGGAGGTGCGTCAGGGGCGCCTGCGTGATGCGGATGAAAACCGCAAGCGCGAGGACGCCTTTAAGCAGGATGCAGCACGTCAGGATGCCCTGATCGCCGAAGCGCAGGCTCAAATTGCGGCGCTTGAATCCCGCAGCGCCACGCTTGAAGAGCAATTCAATGCCAATGAGCTGGCGGTTGAGGAGAAGCGGGCGCAGCGCGATGAGCGTCTTGGCTCGCTGAAAGAACTGTTCGGTCATCTGACCGGCACCGCAGGTGATCTGCGGGCACGTTTTGCGCAGTCGATCACCTCGGCGCAGTTCAAAGACCGCAGCGCCTTCATTACTGCGTTCATCAAGAAGATGAATGACGATACCGAACTGCCGACCATTGAAGAGATCGAACGGCTGTGGTTTGAACTGCATCGCGAGCTGACCGAATCCGGTCGCGTGGTTGCCTTCACCACCCAGGTCGGAACCGAGGCCAGCCGTGAGGTGGTTCGGGTTGGTCTGTTCAACCTGATTTCGGATGGCGATTATCTGAGCTATGACGGTGACACCGATGCCGTCTCGGTGCTGCCGCGTCAGCCCGACGACTACACCGCAGGCGCTGCCAAGCTGCAACAGGCCGACAGCGGCTACACCGCGCTGGGTGTTGACCCGACCGGCGCTGCCGGCGGCGGTTATCTGCGTGCGCTGATCAACAACCCGACCCTGGCCGAGCGTTGGCATCAGGGCAAGCTGGTGGGTTACGTGATCACCGCGGTGGGTGTGTTCGGTTTGATCGTTGCCCTGTGGCGTTTTGTTGCGCTGGGTGCGGTCATGGCCAAGGTCAATCGCCAGCGTAAATCGGACAGCGCGCGTGATGACAATCCGCTGGGCCGTGTGCTGCTGGCCGGCGAAGCGCATGCCAATGACGATGTCGAAACCCTGGAGGTCAAACTCGGTGAGGCCATCATCAAGGAGCGTCCGGCCATTCAGCGCGGTCTGCCGCTGATCAAGATCATTGCCATGGTCGCGCCGCTGATGGGCCTGCTGGGCACCGTGACCGGCATGATCATCGTGTTCCAGGCCATCACCATCTACGGTGCCGGTGATCCCAAGGCCATGGCCGGTGGTATCTCCAGCGCGCTGGTGACCACGGTGCTGGGTTTGATCGTGGCCATCCCCATGCTGCTTTGCCACACCTTGCTGCACAGCCGCGCGCGTGGCCTGCTGCATGTGCTGGAAGAACAGACCGCCGGGCTGGTTGCTCAGCGCGCCGGGCGTTAGAGCGCAGCCATGTTGCTGTTTCTGCTCGATGCCCGCGAGGCGATCGATGACTTCTTCACCGCAGGAGGGCCGGTACTGCAGCTGATCGCAGTGCTGACCTTCGTGATGTGGATGCTCATTCTGGAGCGGGTGGTGTACTACCTGCGCCCGTTCCAGAGCGAGCTCAAACATGCGGCGCATGACTTCCATGCTCGCCAGGATCTGTTTTCCTGGTACGGCGATGCGGTGCGCCGCATGCTGGTCTCGGAGCTCAAGGTCAAGGTCAACGACAACCTGCGCGTGATCAAGGTGCTGATCGCTCTGTGTCCGCTGTTCGGCTTGCTCGGCACGGTGACCGGGATGATCGACGTGTTCACCGTGCTCTCGCTGACCGGTGGTGGCGACGCCAAGCTCATGGCGGGCGGCGTCTCACGCGCCACCATCCCGACCATGGCCGGCATGGTGGCCGCGCTGTCGGGCGTATTCGGAAACATCTATCTCGAGCGCATGGCGCGGCGCCGCCGCGAGGCCATTGATCACGAACTGCCTCGACATCATCTGGAGCCGGCGCTTTAGCCGGCTCGTGACAAGGACTACTCATGGCACGTAGCTACGTATCCAACGACGAACTGGAAGAAGAGGGCACGGTCGACCTGACGCCGATGCTCGACGTCGTGTTCATCATGCTGATCTTCTTCATCGTGACCGCCAGCTTCATCAAGGAAGCCGGGGTTGAAGTCAATCGCCCGCAGGCCAATACCGCCGAACAGAAAAACGCCGCGGTGCTGGTTGCGATCAATGCTGACAACTCGGTGTGGATGGATGGCCGCCGCGTCGACATTCGCTCGGTGCGCGCCAACATCGAGCGCCTGCACGCGGAAAACCCGGAGGGCGCGGTCATCATTCAGGCCGATGAGCTGGCTTCGGTGAAGACCTTCACCGAAGTGCTGGATCAGGCGCGCCAGGTGGTGCCGCCGGAACGCGTTTCACTGGCCACAGAGCAGTAGGAGTCGGGGATGCGTTTATTGATGGTGGTGTTCCCGGCTGCGATTGTGACGTTCAGTCTGCAAATGGTGATGGTGTCGCTGATTCAGTTTGCTGACCGCCGGCTGGATGAATCGACCACGGTGAAGTTGCCGGAAATCGCCATGCCGGAGGTCGAGATCAAGACCCAGCGCCAGCTGGAGAAGCCCGAAAAACCGCAGCTTGACGACACCCCTCCGCCGGACGTGCCGGAGCAGGCTTTCGATAACATCGACGGTAATGCTCAGATCGGCGCGCTGGGGGGCGTGGATCAACTGGTGGCCAAGCTTGACCTCAGCATGGGGGCTGGTTTGTCCGCGTCGGATGGGGAATATCTGCCTATTGTGAAGGTTGCCCCGCAATACCCACGGCGTGCCCTCAAGCGGGGGCTGGAAGGTGACGTCGTGCTGGAATACACGGTCACCAAGCAAGGTTCTGTGCGCAATCCCAAAGTGCTGCAGAGCACCGACTCGGTGTTCAATCAGGCGGCCATCGATTCGGCCCTGCGTTACAAGTACAAGCCGCGCGTCATCAATGGTGAAGCCCAGGAAGTGCCGGCGGTGCGCACGCGTATCAAATTCCGCATGAGCAATGGATAAGAGCATGGCGAAGCGCTTGAAAATGCTGATGCTGGCGGCACTGCTGGCCCCGGCGGGCGCCCTGTGGGCGCAAAACGGTGCCATCGACGCACGCACCTTTGATCAGTTGACCAAGGCCCAGGAACTGGCCGCCGAGGATCGCCATGATGATGCGCTGTACATCCTTGACCGACTCAAGGAGCGCGGGCGCCTGAACAGTTATGCCACGGCTCAGCTGTGGAATTTCTACGCTTTCATATACGCCAGCCGGGATGAGTATCAGCAGGCCATTGATGCCTATTTCAAGGTTATGGAGCAGGAGGACGCACCCAACGGGCTGGTCCTTACGGCCAAGTACACCATTGCTCAACTGTATTTTCAGATGGAGCAATATGGCGACTGCATCCGCTTCATGAACGAATGGCTGGAAACGGCGGACAAGCCCACGCCGACCGCGCATATTATGTTGGCTCAGGCGTACTATCAGACGCATGAGTACGATCGCGCCATGACCCACGTGGACGATGCACTTGCGCTTGAGCGGGCCGCTGGCAATCGTGTGCAGGAGGGCTGGCTGCGCCTCAAGGCGGTGCTCAGCTACACCAAGGGTGACTACGCTTCGACCGCGCAGACCTACGAAGAGCTGATATCGCTGTACCCCAACAGCACCTATCTGCGTCAGCTGGCGGGCATGTACAGCGAGACCGGGCAGGGCGGCGAGCGCCTGGCTGTGTTCGACGCCTTGTACGAGCACGGCGCGCTGAAAACCGAATCGGACCTGCTCAATCTGGCCTACATGTGGCAGGGCGAGCAGGTGCCGTACAAGGCTGGACGCATCATCGAGCAGGGCATGGCCAAAGGTGCGATCGAAGAATCGCCCAAAAACGTGGAATCGCTGGCCAATGCCTGGGCACAGGCCAACGAGTACGAAAAGGCCATTCCGACCCTCAGCAAGGCGGCGCAAATCAGCGGCGATGGGCTGTACTACGCGCGACTGGCCGGGGTGCATTTCAATGCCGGTGACTACGCCGCCGCGGCCGAGGCGGCGATCCAGGCCGATCAACAGGGCGGCTTGAAGAATCCGGCTGGCAATTTGATGTTGCTGGGCATGGCCTATTTCAACGACCGCAAATACGAGCCGGCCCTGCAGGCCTTCCGCCGTGCCAAGCAATCACGCGACACCTTCGCCTCGGCCAATAAATGGGAGTCGTATACGCTCAAGGAAATTGAGCGCATTCGTGAATTGTCGCGCAGCCAGGACGAGCTGGAACAGCGCACCCGCGAGGCGATCGAATCGCGTGAGAACAACCTCAACGCGATCGGTATTGGCAGTTAGTTGAGTGCAGGCGACGCCGGCCAGGGCGCCTGCGTTGCCTGGCCCAGCGGCAGCGTGACCGCTTCCAGGTCAGCGCGGTAATCCACCGCATTGAAGAAGCGGTCCAGCCTCACGATCAGCGGAAAGGGTCGTAACGGCTTATTGAGTGGGCGGGTGAAATCATCCCAGTGCACCGGGATGATGGTTTTGGCGCCGGTGGCGTCGATCACCTGGTCGAAATAGCGGCTGTAATCGTCGACCAGCGCAACGCCCAGAATGGCGATATCGGCTTGGTAGGGCTCTAGCGCACCAGGTTCAAAGCCGGCGCTGCCGTGATGCAATAGCGTGCCATCAGCATGTTCGATCAAGATCGACCAGGTGCCGCCCTGGCGATAGTCCATATAGCCGGCAGGAGGCGTAAGTGGTGCTGTGATATCGCCGGTCGGGCGCCCGCCGGTGGCTCCGGCATGCTGACTGCGTATCCAGTGCAGGGTAAACGGGCCGTAGCGCATGGGCTGCTCGGGACTGGCCTGCTTGAGCCTCTCGCCCGGCAGGCCGGCGCCACGGCCAATGTTCAGGGTGCTTGATGAGCCGATCAGATCTGCGCCGCTGATACGCGCCACCACGCCGGCGTCCATGGCGTGATCAAAGTGCGAATGGGACACCAGTACGGCATCCAGCTGCTCGACGCCGAGTTGTTTCAGGCCGCGTTCTATGGCGGCATGATCGGGTGCAATGTTCTGGTTGCTCAACAGCCCCCACAGGCCCGGCGGCCTGCTGAAGAAAGGGTCGATCAGCAAGGCATGTTGTCCGTCGCGAACGAGCAGGCTGCTGACGCCCAGCCAGGTCAGCGTCACGCCGGGGGCGTCGGGCGTAGCGGCCTTGAGCTGCGCCTGCTGGTAACGCTCGAGTCCGGGTTGCCAGAGGTGTGGCAGTACCAGCCAGGTGGCCGAAACCAGTATGGCAGCGAGCACAAGCAGCTTGATAACAAGGCGCATCGAGGTTCATCCCGGTGATGGGAGGCGCACCATAACCCGAGCCTGCGCAGTAGGCCAGCAGCCTTAAAAAGCCGGGACGTCGCGCTGATCACTGCTAGAATCCACGCAGCGGAGGTGAGCTTTGATAAGACTGATTCTGTGCGATGACCATCGACTGGTGAGAGCCGGTTTGCGCCGGGTGTTGGAAGACACACCGGGTATGGAGGTCGTTGCCGAGGCCGGCAGTGGCGAAGATGCGATTGAGCAGGTGCGCGAACTCAAACCGGATGTGGTGTTGATGGACGTCAACATGCCTGGTATTGGGGGGCTTGAGGCGACCCGCCGAATCCTGCAGCGGCATCCCTCGGTGCGCATCATTGCCGTGTCCATGCATATGGATGAGCCTTACCCCAGCCGTTTGCTCTCGGCGGGTGCGCGCGGTTACATCAGCAAGGACGCCGCGGCCGACGAAGTGGTCAGTGCCATCCGGCGTGTTGCTGATGGCGGTATTTATGTGGCCGCCAGCGTGGCCAGCAATCTGGCTGCCAGCCTGGTCAAGGGCAGCGATGCCGACCAATCACCGTTCGATCGGCTTTCGCAGCGCGAGATGCAGGTCATGCTGATGGTGACCAAGGGGCTGGGTAATCAGGAGATTTCCGACAGCCTGTGTCTTTCGCCCAAGACCGTCAGCACCTACCGCTACCGGTTGTTCGACAAGCTCAATGTCACCAACGACGTAGAGCTGACCCGCATGGCGATGCGTTACGGCGTGCTGGATGACGGCAGCTGAGGCATTTGATGCACAGGCTTTTGTTCGCCGGCTGACCACTCAGCCCGGCGTCTACCGCATGCTCGATGGCGGCGGTGAGGTGCTGTATGTCGGTAAGGCGCGCAATCTGAAGAAGCGCGTTTCCAGCTATTTTCTGCGCGCCAGTGGTAACCCGCGTATCGAGGCCATGGTCGATCAGGTCGCTGCGATCGAGATCAGCATCACCGCATCCGAGGATGAAGCGCTGCTGCTGGAAAGCAGCCTGATCAAATCGCTCAAGCCGCGCTACAACGTGTGTTTGCGCGACGACAAGAGTTACCCCTATCTGCGCCTGACCGGTCATCGCTATCCTCGCATCGTGTTCCACCGCGGTGCGCGCAAGCCGAATGAGCGTTACTTTGGCCCGTTCCCGAGTGCGGCTACGGTCCGTGAAACAATCTCGACTTTACAGAAGGTTTTCGAGGTAAGAGGTTGTTCAGACAGTTATTTCGAAGCGCGCACGCGCCCCTGTCTGCAACACCAGATTCGACGCTGTAGCGCACCGTGCGTGGGGCTGGTTTCCGAAGCCGACTATGCCGCCAGCGTTGATGCGGTCAGTGATGTCATGCAGGGCCGCGCCGAATCCCTGGTGCGCGCGTTGCAGTCGCGCATGGATGAGCAGGCGGCGGCGCTGGATTTCGAGTCAGCCGCACGCACCCGAGACCGCATTGCGGCCATCCGGCGCATGCAGGAGACCAAAATCGTGACCGGACTCAAGGGCGATGCCGATGTGGTCGTGCTGGAGTCCATCAACGGCCTGACCGGCGTTGGGGTCATGAGTATTCGGGCAGGGCAGAACCGGGGGCAGGTGCAGCACTTCCCGCGCGTGCCCAAGGATGTCAGCGCGGAGGAGTTGATGGGCGAATTTCTGGCTCAGCATTACACCTCACATGCGCCACCCGACGAGCTGATCGTCAATGTGGCCCCGGCCGAGGCCGACTGGCTGACACACGCCTTGAGTGAGGCGGCCGGACGCAAGCTGGTGATCAAGGCGCAAGTGCGCGACGTGCGTCGGCGCCTGCGTGACATGGCCAGCGCCAGCCTGCGCGAGGCGCTCAAGCACCGGGTCTTGTCTCGCCAGAACATTGGCAGTCGTCTGTTGGCGCTGCAGGCGCGTTTCGCGCTGGAGCGTGTGCCCGAGCGCCTGGAATGTTTCGATATCAGTCACAGCCGCGGTGAAGAGACCATGGCCTCCTGCGTGGTGTTCGGTAGCGAAGGGGCGGATAAATCGCAGTACCGGCGCTTTGCCATCAACGGGATCACCCCGGGCGATGACTATGCGGCTATCCGCCAGGCGGTGCTGCGTCGCTTCAAGCACGTGGTCAGCGGCGAGAGCCCGTGCCCAGACGTGCTGCTGATTGACGGCGGCAAGGGGCAGTTGGCCTCGGCCATGAGTGCGCTGGAGGAGCTTGCGGTTGAGCCGCCGCTGATATTGGGTGTGGCCAAGGGCAGTGCTCGCAAACCGGGATTGGAGCAATTGTTCATGCCGGGTAAGAACGAGGCACTGCGCCTGGATGATGATGATCCGGCTCTGCATCTGATTCAGCAGGTCCGGGACGAGGCACACCGTTTTGCCATCACCGGGCATCGTGGGCGACGGGCCAAGGCGCGCACACGTTCCGAGCTGGACGACATACCGGGTTTAGGCCCGGTGCGGCGCCAGGCTTTGTTGCGGCGCTTTGGCGGCATGCGTCAGTTGCGCCGCGCCAGCCTGGATGAGCTGCAGAAAGTCGAAGGCTTTCATCGCGCCCTGGCACGGCGCGTGTATGATCATTTGCACGAAAACCCCTCCGGATAACTGTTTTGCGCCTGACTTTGCCGACGCAACTGACGCTGCTGCGCGTGCTGGCGATCCCCTTGCTGGTGCTCGTCTACTATCTCGATTTTCAGCACAACACGATTGTTGCCGCGATCATCTTCATCCTGGCCGCAATTACCGACTGGTTGGACGGCTACCTCGCCCGACGCTTGAATGCCATGTCCAACTTCGGCGCATTCCTGGATCCGGTGGCCGACAAGCTGATTGTGGCGACAGCGCTGGTGGTGCTGCTTCAAAATGATCCAGGCGTGGCCATGCTGCTGCCGGTGGCCGTGATCATCGGGCGCGAGATCACTATTTCCGCCCTGCGCGAGTGGATGGCAGAGCTTGGTCAGCGCGCCAGTGTGGCGGTGCGCGGTATCGGCAAACTCAAGACCGGCACGCAGATGACGGCCATTTCCATGCTGCTGTGGGAAGAGTCCACTTTCAACTTGCCGGTCTACGATCTGGGCTACGCTTTACTGCTGATTGCCAGCGTTTTGACCCTGTGGTCGATGGCTGTGTATTTGCGCGCCGCATGGCCTTTGTTGTCGCAAGCCGACTGACCATCACGGGGCCAATTCCGGCTTGGGTTGACACCCACAGAAAAACCCCTAAAATGCCGCCTTCCTCGCTGAGGCAGCGGCTTCAAGCCACTGCAAGTCAGTGAATCCGGAAGGGTTTCCGGGCGTCATCAAAATGACGTAAAATAGACCCAGATGCGGGAATAGCTCAGTTGGTAGAGCGCAACCTTGCCAAGGTTGAGGTCGCGAGTTCGAATCTCGTTTCCCGCTCCAGTTACTGCGGTCCGATGCGTTGTCGGAGCTTCCGCGACATCTGACCCCGGTTCATCCGGGGTTTTTTGTATGATCAGCACAATGGCTAGGTGGTAGAGTGGTTATACAACGGCCTGCAAAGCCGTGTACACCGGTTCGATTCCGGTCCTAGCCTCCATTCAATCGTGCATGGCCCGGGTGGCGGAATTGGTAGACGCAGCGGACTTAAAATCCGCCGGCCATTGCGGCCGTGCCGGTTCGATTCCGGCCTCGGGCACCAGTTTCGTCCGTGCCCAGATCGCCCTCACTTTGCCGCTGAACCCGCCTTCGGATTTGTCCATCACGCGACTCGGCGGTATCGCTCGACGTCAGGCTGGGGTTGAGTATGTCTGAGGCGATTCTTAGCGCCACAAATCTGTGGTTGCGGCGCGGCGAGCGCGAACTCTTCAACGGTTATTCATTGCAGCTGCATGCGGCGGACGTGCTGTGGCTGCGCGCGCCCAATGGGCGTGGCAAAACGACCTTGCTGCGCATACTGGCGGGCTTGGTGACGCCCGAAACAGGCCGTCTCAGTTGGCGTGGCCAAGGCTTTGCCAGCCGCATGGATGAATCTCGGCAAGCGATTGGCTTTCTTGATGAGCGACTTGGTCTGAGTCGCGATCTGAGTGTCGCCGACAATCTGCGTTACATCGCCGACACCTGCGCGACACAAACCGCTGTTGCAATCGATGCCCTTGAGCTTGCGCCGCTGCTCGCGCGGCGGGTTGGCCAGTTGTCGACCGGACAGAAAAAGCGCGTGGGCATGGCCCGTCTGTTGCTGGAAAACGCCGTGGTCTGGTTGCTTGATGAGCCGGCCAACGGCCTGGATGACACCAACCGTGCACGCTTGTCGGCTCTGATCGAAGCCCATCGTGCGCAGGGTGGCGTGTGCGTGTTTGCGAGCCATGATGAGCTGCCGTTGGCTAGGCCGCCACGGATCGAGACGCTGGAGGGTGCATGCGCGGCCTGACGGCGTTGTTGCGGCGTGAATTGCAGCGCTACTGGCGCCGCCGGGGCGATGCCCTGCAGGCGCCGCTGATTTTCTGTCTGATCTGCCTGCTGTTTCCTCTGGGTGGCGTGCCCTCACCGGAGCATCTGGCGCGCTATGCGCCGGCGGTGATTTGGGCTGGCGCGTTGACCGCGTGCATTTTTGGTCTGGAAGCTTTGTATCGCCAGGAAATGGCGGAGGGCTGGGTGGACGCCATGCTGCTCTCGGCGTGGCCCATGCCATTGGTGCTGTTTATCAAAGCCCTGGTGCATTGGTTGTTCACCGGCTTGCCGGTGGTTTTGTTGGCCTGGCCGATGAGTCGTGCTTTGTATTTTCCCGCCGAGCAGGTCTGGGCGGTCCTCTATGGCTTGCTGCTTGGCACGCCGGTGCTGGTGCTGCTTGGGGGCATTGGGGCAGGGCTGACAGCCGGCATGGGACGAGGTGGTTTGCTGACCAGTTTGTTGATGTTGCCGTTGTATGTGCCGGTGCTGATTTTTGGCGCGGGCTGCGGGGTTGCTGCACACGACGGATTGCCCATCACCGGTCAGTTATACTTGCTCGCTTGTATGCTCGTCGCGGCCATGTTTCTTGCTCCTTGGGCCAGCGCCGCGGCTCTTAAGATCGCAAGCGAATCCTCCTGATCTCTATGTGGCTTTGGTTTCACAGGCTTGGCTCCGGCCCGACCTTTTATCCGTTTGCCGGGCGTCTGGCCTGGTTGCTCGCTATTCCTGGTCTGTTGCTGCTGCTGCACGGCCTTTACGGCGCCCTGTGGGCGGCGCCGGTGGATTATCAGCAAGGCCAGGGCTACCGCATGATTTTCGTGCATGTGCCGGCTGCCTGGTTGTCATTGTTCATATACACCTCCATGGCTGTGGCCGCGGTGGTGGCACTGATCTGGCGCATGAAGGTGGCCGAGGTCTACATCATTGACGCAGCCATACCCGGGGCGGGCTTTACTGCGGCAGCGCTGATCACCGGCATGCTGTGGGGCAAGCCGATGTGGGGAACCTACTGGGTGTGGGATGCGCGGTTGACCTCCGAACTGATTTTGCTGTTCCTGTATCTGGGCGTGCTGGCTCTTGATCAGGCTATCGAAGACAAACGCCAAGCTGCTCGGGCCTGTGCGCTGCTCGCCCTGGTTGGGGCGGTCAACGTGCCGATCGTGCACTACTCGGTCGAGTGGTGGAACACGCTGCACCAGGGCCCCACGGTGAGTAAATTTGATTCGCCATCCATGGATATGCGCATGCTGGTGCCGCTGCTGGAGTTGACGCTGGCCAGCACGCTGTTATTCGGCACCATCGTGCTGGTGCGCATGCGCGCGACCTTGCTGTGGCGCGAACGGCACAGCCGCTGGGTCGGGGAAATTGTTGAGGCGGAACAATGAGTGAGTTCTTCGCCATGGGCGGTTATGCCGTCTATCTATGGCCCAGTTACGCGGTATTTCTGGCGGTCTTGTTTGGGGCTTGGGGAACCGCGCTGTGGCGCGGGCGTCGAATTCGCCAGGCGATTGTGCGAGAACGCCGGGGGCGCAACGAAATTCAATGACAAGACGACAAAGACGCACCTTTATGGTGTTGGGTTTGGTGGTGATGGTCGCGGCAATCGTGGCCATGGCCAGCCAGGTTTTTCGCGAAAACCTGATGTATTTTTACAGCGCAACGGAGGTGGTCAACGGTGATGTGCCGCCGCAGGCGCGCATTCGTCTCGGCGGGCTGGTGGTGCCCGGCAGTGTGCAGCGCGAGCCGGCCAGTCTGAGGGTTGATTTCCGTATGGCGGACTGTGAGCACGCCGTGCCGGTCAGCTATGAAGGCATCCTGCCGGATCTGTTCCGTGAGGGGCAGGGCATTGTGGCGACCGGGCGACTGCAAAACGGGCTGTTCGTTGCCGACGAAGTCCTTGCCAAGCATGACGAAAACTACATGCCGCCGGAACTGGCTGAGAAGCTCGGCGCCGATGGCACCGGCCACAGCTGCGCGCCATTCAAATCGCTGGAGCGTTCATGATCGCGGCCGTGGGTCACTTTGCGCTGGCCACGGCATTGGCCGTGTCGCTAATTCAGTTCGTGGTGCCCCTGTGGGGGTTGCGCTCGCGCAACACAGCGTCGCTTGTTCTGGCGTTGCCGGCCGCGCGCGCATCCTTTGTACTGATTCTTTGTGCCTTCTGTTTGTTGACGGTGGCCTTCCTGCAGGATGATTTCTCGCTGTCTTATGTAGCGAACCAATCCAACAGTGCCTTGCCGTTGATTTACAAGATTTCGGCGGTGTGGGGTGGCCATGAAGGTTCACTGCTGTTGTGGCTGCTGATGCTGACAGGCTGGGGGCTGGCGGTGGCATCACGTTCGCGCAAGCTGCCGTTGGAGATCAGTGCCACGGTGTTGGCCGTTATTGCGGGCGTGACGGTGGGCTTTTTGCTGTTTGTCCTGTTCACCTCCAATCCGTTCGAGCGCTTGCTGCCAGCGCCGCTGGAAGGGCGTGACCTGAATCCGCTACTTCAGGACCCCGGTCTGGCGATACACCCACCCATGCTGTACATGGGCTACGTCGGGTTTACGGTGCCGTTCGCGTTCGCCATTGCGGCCTTGCTGCATGGACGCCTTGATACCGCATGGCTGCGCTGGACCCGGCCGTGGGCGACCTGGGCCTGGAGTTACCTCACGCTGGGCATCATGCTGGGCTCGTGGTGGGCCTATAACGAGCTGGGCTGGGGCGGCTGGTGGTTCTGGGATCCGGTAGAGAACGCGTCTTTCATGCCCTGGTTGGTCGGCACCGCACTGATTCATTCCCTGGCGGCGACCGAAAAGCGCCGCGTGCTGGCGAGTTGGACCATTCTGCTGGCTATCGCCGCATTTGCGTTGAGCCTGCTGGGCACGTTCCTGGTGCGCTCAGGGGTGCTGGTTTCGGTGCACGCATTCGCTACTGATCCGGCCCGTGGTGTCTACATTCTGGGCTTTTTCAGTGTTGTGGTTGGTGGCTCGCTGGCTCTGTACACCTGGCGCGCGGCGAGCATGAGCCTGCAGGCACCGATTCGCCTGAATTCACGTGAAGGCCTGCTGCTCGTGAATAACGTGCTGCTGGTGGTGGCCGCATTCAGCGTGCTGCTGGGCACGTTGTATCCGCTCATGGTTGATGCCTTGGGGTTGCCCAAGCCGTCGGTGGGGCCACCCTGGTTCAACGCGACGTTCGTGCCGTTGATGCTGCCGATGTTGGCGCTGGTTGGGTTTTCCTGGCGGGTTAATTGGTGGAAGGCTGACTGGGGCGCAGCGGTGCGCGCCAATCGTGTGGCCATGCTGGTCGCATTGGTTGGCGGCTTGGCCCTACCGCTGATGACACCTGATGTGCGTGGGGTGGGTATTTTTGTGGCCTGTGTGCTGGCGATGTGGTGCACGGTGACGGCGCTGGCCGAAATTTTTGCCTGGTTGCGCAAAGGGCGGTTGCCGCCGGCATCCATTCTGGGCATGAGTGTGGCGCATCTGGGCCTGGGTATTTTCGCGATTGGCGTTGGCTTGGTCAGCCAGGCCGACGCGGAGAAAGATCTGGCCATGCGCCCCGGCCAGCAGGTTACGTTTGGTGGTTACGAATGGTTGTTCAAGGGGACGGATCACCTTGAAGGGCCGAACTACAGCGCCGAACATGGGGTGATTGAGATTCGCGATTCCCACGGGCGACAGCTGACCGTGCTGGAGCCGGAGAAACGGCGTTACCACTCGCAACCCAACAATCCCATGACCGAGTCGGCGATTGATATTGGATTGTTTCGCGATCTTTATGTCTCTCTGGGCGAGCCGCTGGGCGAGGATGCCTGGAGTGTGCGGCTGTATGTGAAGCCGTTCATACGCTGGATCTGGTTCGGTGCAATTTTGATGGCAGTTGGTGGCGGAGTCGCGGCGACAGATCGACGCTATCGCATGGAGCGCAAGCTTCAGGCGTCCGCGTCCACCGCCGAGCTCGGGGCTGCAGCGTGAAGCGTTTGCTGGTGGCTGTGCCATTGCTGGTTCTACTGGCCTTGATCGCGGTCCTTGGTCGCGGTCTGTCGCTGGATCCGCGCGAGGTTGACTCGCCGTTGATAGGCAAGCCTGCACCCGCGTTCAGCTTGCCGGTGCTGGGGGGTGATCAGCTTGCAACCCAGGCGTTGTTTGAAGGTGAGGTCAGTCTGCTGAATGTGTGGGCCAGCTGGTGTGTGGCGTGTCGTGCTGAGCACGGAATTTTGAACGCTTTGAGCGAGCAGCCTGGCATGCGCATCATTGGGCTGAACTACAAAGATGAAGCCGGCGATGCGCAGCGCTGGCTTGAACAGCGGGGCAATCCGTATGTCACCTCATTGCGTGATTACGATGGTCTGGTCGGCATCGATTGGGGGGTGTACGGCGTTCCGGAGACGTTCGTGATCGACCGTCGCGGCGTGATTCGGGCCAAGCGCATCGGGCCGTTGACCTGGGATTACGTCAACCAGGACCTGTTGCCGCTGTTGCAGCAGCTCAAGGCGGAGTCCTGACATGCGTCGCATCGCTTTGGTTTTTTTCATGCTGCCGTTGTTGGCTCACGCCTGGACTGACCAGGACGAAAACCGCTGGCGCGCACTGAATGACGAGCTGCGCTGCCTGGTTTGCCAAAACCAGTCGATTGCGGAATCCGCGGCACCTTTGGCCGAAGATTTGCGTGCACAAACCCGGCAAATGATTGAAGCGGGTAAGTCCGACAAAGACATTCGGCAGTACATGACGGCACGCTACGGCGATTTTGTTCTTTACCGCCCGCCGTTCAAGCCCACAACCTGGTTGTTATGGCTGGGGCCGCTGTTGATGCTGCTTGTTGGTGCCGCCATGGTGTTGCGTATGCGGCGCACGGCAGCGCTCATGCAAAGCGCTGCCGAAGGTGAGAGAGAACAGACACATGCAGATGTCGAGCGTCTGCTGAAAGACATTGATCAATGATTGAATTGGTGTGGATCACTGGTCTGTTACTGGCTCTGGCGGCAGGGCTCTGGCTGGTTGTCGGGAGTCAGCGCGGATCCCGCGGTGTTCAGTTACAAGAGCGCCGAAAACTCAATGCGGAAGCGTTCAAGCAGCAGCGTGAAACGCTTGAGCGGCGTGCCAGGGCTGAGGAATTGAATGCACAGCAGCACGCCGAAGCGCTGGCTCAGCTTGAGCAAACATTTGCCGCGGAGATGCATGCGGTTGCACCGGAACAGTCGCAGTGGGCACACCGAAGCTGGTCGCTGGTGCAAAAGTTGGCATTGTGCGCGGTGCCGGTCGCGCTGGCCGCACTGACTTTTCAGTTGAGTCATGGCGCCCAACATTTCGCAGCGGCGCCACCTGTCGATGCGGATCAGCAGCCGTCGCTGGAAGAGCTGGTCACCGCCTTGCACGCGCGGCTACAGGAGCAGCCGGATGACCCGCAGGGTTGGATGATGTTGGGCCGGTCCTACAGCGTTATGGGGCGGCATGCCGATGCGGCTCAGGCTTACGCCCGAGCCAATGCATTGACCGCCGAAGGCAATCCGGACCTGCTTGTGGCGCAGGCCGAAGCCCTGGGGCTGGCCAATGGTCAACAGCTCGATGCGGCAGCGCTGAGTTTGATCGACAAGGCGCTTGCCCTGGAGCCGGGGCACTTGCGCGGCTTGTGGTATGCGCTGCTGGCGGCGGCCCAGCGCGGCGATGATGCTGCGCAGACCCGCTACATCGAGCGTCTGCGCGCATTGCCCGATCTGCCGGATGAGATGGCCACCTGGCTGCGCGCCGAGTTTGGTGTTGAGCCCGCAGCATCTGCGGATGAGGTGGATGCTCAAGACATCCGCTTCGAAATCGATATAGCACTCGCGCCCGAGGCGCAATCGCAAGTGGCGCAGGACGCCACATTATTTGTATTCGTTCGTGCATTGCACGGTCCGCCGATGCCGCTTGCGGTGTCGCGCCAAGCCTTGCCGCAATCCTGGCCGGTCCGGGTTACGCTGGATGACAGCATGCGCATGCTGGAAAACACCAGCTTGGCATCTTTTGACGCCTGGACGGTGGTTGCACGAATCAGTCGTAGCGGTCAGGCGCAGGCGCAATCGGGTGACTGGCAGGCCAGTGTCACCCTGAATGAGCCGCCAGACGGAATACTTGATTTAACCATTGAGCAGCAATTGCCCTGAAGCGCATTGCACGCATTTATTTAATCCGGAGTTTTCAATCATGGCTGAACTGAATTTCGATCGACTGCCGCCCGCGTTGCCAGCCTTTGGCAAAGTGGTGGTGTCACGTGCATCCAAAACTGTTGAGCTGAAAGAGCCGCTGATTGCCACGGCCGACAACGTCAAGCCCCGCGCCATGATGGTTGCGGCCTACCGGCGGGTCTGCGGCGGCACGAAAAGTGAGTTCCTGCCGGTGTGCTACCCGCAGGTCATGGTTTTTCCGTTGCATTTGCATCTTATGGGTCATCCCGATTTCCCGCTCGCTGCGATGGGCATGGTGCATGTCTCCAATCGCATCGAGCAGGCTCAGCCCATGCGCATCGACGCCAGCTACGACGTATCGGTCGAGATCAACGGTATCAATGAGACCGCGCGTGGCTACGAGTTTGATCTGGTCACCGAATTTCAGGATGCGCAGGGCAAGGTCGTGTGGCGTGGCATCACCTCCATTCTGAGTCGTCGCAGCGACAAGAGCGGGGCATCCAGTGGTGCCAAGAAGAAGCCGCCGGCACCCAAGCCCAGTTCGCTGCCCGAGTTGGCGCTGTGGACCCTCAAAGGCAATCTCGGTCGCCGCTACGCGCTGGTGTCTGGCGACATCAACCCGATTCACATCTCGGCACCGACGGCCAAACTGCTGGGCTTCAAACGGGCCATTATTCACGGTATGTGGACGCTGGCGCGCAGTGCCGCGACACTGCCGGTCAACACCGAGGAAGCCGGTGTGCTCGAGGTCGAGTTCAAAACGCCTTTGTTCCTGCCGGGCAAGGCCAAGTTGCATGGTGAGGCCAAAGCCAGCGATTTCGTCTTCGAGGTCAAGGACGCCAACAATCACAAGCCGATCCTGTCCGGTAAGTGGACAGCAGGAGCCTAAGACATGCGTATTCGCAAAGCTGTATTTCCGGTGGCTGGTCTGGGTACGCGGTTTCTGCCCGCGACCAAGGCCAGCGCTAAGGAAATGTTGCCGATCGTCGATAAACCGCTGATTCAGTACGCGGTCAATGAGGCGATCAGCGCCGGTGCCGAAGAGCTGGTGTTCATCACCAGCAACAACAAGAACTCGATTCTGGATCATTTCGATCGCTCCTATGAGCTCGAGCACACCTTGGAGCAAAAGGGTAAAACCGACACTTTGCGAGAACTCAGGGAGGTGCTGCCGATCGGGGTGAGCTGCATGTACATCCGCCAGCCGGAAGCCATGGGGCTTGGTCATGCGGTGTTATGTGCCCAGCCGGCGGTCGGCGATGAGGATTTTTCGGTGATCCTGGCGGATGACCTGATTGACGGCAAACTGCGTCCCTGTCTGGCTCAGATGCAGCGTGTTTATGCCGAGTACGGCACGGCCGTGATTGCTGTCCAGCGTGTGCCGCCGGAAGAGACTTATAAATACGGTATCGTCGATGTCGAACCCATCGGCAATGGGGTCAGCGAAATCAAAGGCATCGTGGAGAAGCCCAAGCCGGAGGAAGCGCCGTCCAATTTGGCTGTGGTGGGGCGTTACATTCTGCCGCCACGCATCTTCAAGATCCTTGGCTCCACCGGGCGTGGTGCCGGCGGTGAAATTCAGCTCACCGATGCCATCGCCAAGATGCTTGAAGAACAGACTGTGCTGGCTTTCGAGTTCGAAGGCACGCGCTTTGATTGTGGTAGCAAACTGGGTTATTTGCAGGCCAATGTGGAGTTCGGACTCAAGCATCCGGAGTTCGCGGACGAGTTCAAAAGCTATCTGAGTGATCTGACCAACACCTGGGATGCAAAAAAGTGAGATTTTCCCGGTGAAAACAGCGCTTTTTGCCTCACGTTCTCGTACAATAACCGAAGTAATCTGACGACCTGGAGATACCCATGAGCGGGGACCTCATTCGCAAGTTTCTGGCCAGCACCCCGATGTCGGGTGTCAGTTCCGGATACGTCGAGGCGGTGTATGAGGAATACCTGAAAAACCCGGATGCAGTCGACGAAAGTTGGCGCAACTATTTCCGGGGATTGGGTGAGGCCGAACAGGCCGAGGTGGCGCATCGACCGATTCGCTCCTCCTTCGTCAAGATGGCCAAAGAGCGTGCGCGCCGCGCGCGCCGCGGCGAGGCCATGAATCCCGAGGCTGCGGAAAAGCAGGCTGCGGTGCTACGCCTGATCAATTATTACCGCGTGCGCGGGCATCAGGCGGCCAATCTCGATCCGCTGGGTTTGACCAAAGGGCCGCACGTGCCCGATCTTGAGCCAGCCTTCCACGGCCTGGGCGAGCAGGACATGGACACGGTGTTCAACACCGGGTCGCTGGCCGCCGAAGATCGTATGAAGCTGCGCGATATTCTCGATCTGGTGCGCACCGTGTACACCGGCTCGATTGGCGCCGAGTACATGTACATCACTGAAACCAGCGAAAAGCGCTGGATTCAGCGTCGTCTGGAAGGGCAGGTCTACCAGCCGTGGCTGACCGAGCAGGAGCAGCGCACCGTGCTCATGCAGCTGAGCGCGGCCGAAGGCATCGAACGCTACCTGCACACCAAATATGTGGGCCAGAAGCGCTTCTCGCTGGAGGGCGGCGACAGCCTGATTCCGGCACTGGATGAGCTACTGCGTCGCAGCACCACGCATGATGTCGAGGAAGTCATCATCGGCATGGCACACCGTGGGCGTCTTAACGTGCTGGTCAACACGCTGGGTAAATCGCCGGCGGACCTGTTTGCCGAGTTCGAAGGCAAGAACATCGAAGACGATCCGCGTGCATCGGGTGACGTGAAATACCACATGGGTTTCTCCACCGATGTGGATGTGGATGGTCGCCGTTGTCATCTGGTGCTGGCCTTCAACCCCAGTCACCTGGAGATCGTCAACCCGGTGGTGCAGGGTTCGGTGCGCGCGCGTCAGGTGCGCCGGGGCGATGAGGCTGGCAAGGAAGTGATGCCGGTGCTGATTCACGGCGATGCCGCGTTTGCCGGACAGGGTGTGGTCATGGAAACCCTGCAGCTGTCGCAGGCCAACGGTTTTTCGACCGGTGGCACCATCCATCTGATCGTCAACAATCAGATCGGCTTCACCACCCCAAACCCGATTGAAACCAGCGGTCGGCGCGACTCACGCACCTCGCTGTACTGCACCGACATCGCCAAGATGCTTGAGGCACCGGTGTTTCACGTTAACGCCGATGATCCGGAAGCGGTGGTGTTCATCACCCGCTTGGCGGCGGATTACCGCGCCGAGTTCAAGAAAGATGTGATCATCGATCTGGTCTGTTACCGCCGTCATGGCCATAACGAGGCTGATGAACCGGCGGTGACCCAACCGCAGATGTACCAGAAGATCCGCAAATGGCCGACCACGCGGGCGTTGTTTGCCGAGCGTCTGGCCGAGCGTGATGTGGTGTCCGCAGATGATGCGGCCCAGATGCTGGATGACTACCGTGAAGGCCTGGATCGTGGCGAGAACATCGCGCGCAAGACCCTGGGCATGGTCGGCAACGAGCACACGGTGGACTGGAGTGTTTATCAGGGTGGCGATCATGCGGAAGCCTGCAAGTCTGCGATTACCCTGAAAAAACTGCGTGATCTGAGCGAACGTCTGCTGCAGTTGCCGGAAGGCTTCACGGTGCATGATCGCGTCAATCGCATCATGAAGGACCGCTCGCGTATGGCCGCAGGTGCGGCGCCGCTGGATTGGGGCTTTGCCGAAACCATGGCCTATGCCAGTCTGATCGATGACGGACACAATGTGCGTTTGACCGGTCAGGATTGCGGTCGCGGCACCTTCTTCCATCGCCACGCGCGTCTGCACAACCAGCAAGAGACCCTGAGCTATACGCCGCTGGCCCATGTCGGGCCGGGCCAGTTCGAGGTGCTCGACACCCTGCTGTCGGAAGAGGGTGTGCTCGGTTTCGAATATGGCTACGCCACGGCAGATCCGACCACTATGGTGGTCTGGGAAGCCCAGTTCGGCGATTTCGCCAATGGCGCTCAGGTGGTGATGGACCAGTTCATCGCCTCCGGCTACTCCAAGTGGGGGCGCCTGTGCGGCTTGACCATGTTCCTGCCGCACGGCTACGAAGGGCAGGGGCCGGAGCATTCGTCGGCGCGCCTGGAGCGCTATCTGCAGTTGTGCGCCGAAAACAACATGCAGGTGTGTGTGCCGTCCACGCCGGCTCAGATGTTCCACATGATTCGCCGTCAGCAGTTGCGCAAGCTGCGCTCACCGCTTGTCGTGATGACGCCCAAGAGCCTGTTGCGTCACCCCCTGTCGGTGTCTCAGCTTGAAGATCTCACCAAAGGCGAGTTCCAGCACGTCATTGACGAGATCGATGATCTGGATCCGAAGAAGGTCAAGCGGGTCGTGGTGTGCAGCGGCAAGGTGTTCTTTGACATCTACAAGGCGCGCCAGGAAGCCGGTATCGACGATGTCGCCATCGTGCGTCTGGAGCAGCTGTATCCGTTCCCGACCGAGGCTTACGGTGCGGCGCTCAAACGTTATCCCAATGCACGCGATATCGTGTGGTGTCAGGAAGAGCCCGAGAATCAGGGTGCCTGGTACCAGATCAAGCATCGCTTGCAGATCCCGCTGAGCAAGAACCACCGCATGATGTACGCCACCCGTCCAGGCGCGGCGTCCACCGCAACCGGTTACAACAAGGTTCATGTAATTCAGCAGAACATTCTGATGCAGGCCGCGCTGAAGGAAGGTTCAGTGCTGGTCGGCGCGTAACACATTCAAGGTCACGAACAGGCAGGAATCCCGCGAGGAGCCAATTCAATGAGTATCGAAATCAAGGTGCCGGCATTGCCGGAATCCGTCACGGAAGCCACAGTGGCGGAATGGCACAAAGCGGAAGGCGACAGCGTCACCCGCGATGAGAATCTGGCCGACCTGGAAACCGACAAAGTCGTGCTGGAAGTGCCAGCCACCGATAGCGGTACTCTGGTCAAGATCATGGTTCAGCCGGGCGACACGGTCACCGCGGGTGACGTGCTTGCCGTGCTTGAAGCTGGCGATGCCGCGGCCAAGAAGAGCGATGACAAACCAGCCGCCTCGCAGCCAAGCAAGGCCGCGGATGAGGCCGAGCCGGCTGGCGACGTGCAGCAAAGCCCGGCAGTGCGCCGCCTGCTCGACGAGCATGACCTCAAGGCTGAAGGGATTCCGGCCAGCGGCAAGGGTGGTCGCCTGACCAAGGCTGATGTTGAGAAGTACCTGAAAGACAACGCCAGCAGCAAACCGGCGGCAGAAGCCAAAGCGGCGCCCAAAGCAGCCGATGCGGCGGTGGGTGATCGTGATGCGGGTGCGGTGGGTTCGGCCCCGGCTCAGGATGAACGCATCGAACAGCGTGTGCCGATGACACGTATTCGTGCGCGTATCGCCGAGCGTCTGGTTGAGGCTCAGCAAAGCGCGGCCATGCTGACCACCTTCAATGAGGTTGATCTGCACGCCGTCGACAAACTGCGTAAGCAATACCGCGACGTGTTCGAGAAGAACCACAAGGTTCGTCTCGGTTACATGAGCTTCTTCGTGCGTGCTGCGGTTGAAGCGCTCAAGCGCTATCCGATCGTCAATGCCTCGGTGGACGGCAACGACATCATCTACCACGGTTACTACGACATCGGTATTGCGGTGTCCTCGCCGCGTGGCCTAGTGGTTCCGATCCTGCGCGATGCCGACAAACTCAGCTTTGCCGAGGTGGAATCCTCCATCGGTGAGTTCGGGGCGCGCGCCAAGGACAACAAGCTGACCATGGACGACCTGCTTGGCGGCACCTTCTCCATCACCAATGGTGGGGTGTTCGGTTCCATGATGTCGACGCCGATTCTGAATCCGCCGCAGAGTGCGATTCTGGGCATGCACGGCATCAACAAGAAGCCGGTTGTGGTGAATGACGAGATCGTGATCCGTCCGATGATGTATCTGGCGCTGACCTACGATCACCGCATCATCGATGGCCGTGAAGCCGTGCTGTTCCTGCGCACCATCAAGGAAGTGCTGGAAGATCCGGCACGCATGCTGCTGGAAATCTAAACGCCGCGGCGGGACGCCGCGCGTGCAAACTCCAGGAGCCGGCTGTGCCGGCTCTTTTTACTACCGCGGAGAGATGGATCCGCGACAAGGAACTGATCATGAGCAAGAAGTACGATCTGATCGTTATCGGCGCCGGCCCGGCGGGCTATGTCGCAGCCATACGCGCGGCCCAGCTCGGCATGAACGTCGCCTGTATCGACAAATGGGTCAATCACGACGGTAAAGCGGCCTTCGGCGGCACCTGCCTCAACGCTGGCTGTATCCCGTCCAAGGCCTTGCTGGAATCATCGGAGCTGTATCACCGGGCACAGCACGAGTTCGAAAAGCACGGCATCGCCACCGGCAAGGTCAAGCTGGACGTGGCTGCGATGCAGGCGCGCAAGACCGGCATCAGCCAGCAGCTGACGGGCGGCATCGCCCAGCTGTTCAAGGCTAATGGTGTGGATGGGCTGGCCGGCACCGGGCAGATCCGTGGCCAGGGCAAGGTCGCATTCACCGCCCTGGGCAAGAAAAAAGCCGAGATGCTGGAGTGCGACAAGATTCTCATTGCCAGTGGTTCCGAACCGGTGGAACTGCCAATGGCCAAGTTCGACGGCAAGTACATCGTCGATTCCTGGGGTGCGCTTGAGTTTGAAAGCGTGCCCAAGCGCGTCGGTGTGATCGGCGCCGGTGTGATCGGCACCGAGCTGGGCAGCGTGTGGTCACGCCTGGGTTCGGACACCGTGCTTTTGGAAGCGCAGGATCAGTTCCTGGCCGGTATTGCCGATGGTCAGATCGCCAAGGATGCACTGCGTCAGTTCAAGAAGCAGGGCCTGGATATCCGGCTTGGCGCGCGGGTCATGTCCGCCGATGTCAAAGGCGCCGGTGTGGACGTTAAGTTCAGCGTCAACGGTGAAGAACACAGCGAGCGCTTTGATCGCCTGATCGTGGCCGTGGGCCGGCGTCCTTATACGCGCGATCTGTGCAGCAGCGACGCCAGTGTGGAACTGGATGAGAAGGGCTTTGTTGCGGTTGATGAGGCTTACCGCACCAGCATGCCCGATGTGTATGCCGTGGGTGATGTGATCGGTGGCCTGATGCTGGCTCACAAGGGCAGCGAAGAAGGCGTGGCCGTGGCCGAAATCATCGCCGGCCACAAAGCCAAGGTGAACTACGATTGTGTACCTTCGGTGATCTACACCGCGCCGGAAGTGGCCTGGGTTGGCAAGACCGAGGAAGCTCTGAAGGCGGCCGGTGTCAGCTACCGCGTGGGTAGCTTCCCATTCACCGCCAATGGCCGCGCCAAAGCGCTGGAAGCCGCTGCCGGTCAGGTCAAAATGCTGGCCTGTGCGGAAACTGATCGCATTTTGGGTGTTCATATGGTCGGGCCTTATGTGTCTGAGCTGATTGCCGAGATGGTCCTGGCCATGGAATACGGCGCCACCAGCGAAGACATTGCCTTGACCATGCATGCGCACCCGACCTTGTCGGAATCCGTGCACGAAGCGGCGCTGTCGGTTGACGGACGCGCCATTCACGCCATTAACAAAAAACGTTGATTCTATGATTCGTGGTTTGATCGCTCTGGGCTTGGCCGCACTGGCCATGCCGGCTTTTTCGGCGTCGCTGGATTTGACCTTCGGCGAAGATTCGATTCGCGGCGAATATGCCGTTGCTGTGGGCCCGAACCGGGCTGACAACGTGGCCTCTCTCGACCTGGGCGTGTTGTACCAGGACGAAAGTGGCAGCGATGCGCTGCTCGGTCACGTCGGGCTTATGATTCTCGGTGACACCGGCGCCCCCAAAGCCAATGTCAAAGCCGGCGTGGGTGGCCGTGCCGTGATTCTCGACAGTGACAGCGGCTTGACCGGTGCGGCGGTCGCGCTGGGCGGCACGCTGGATGGTCGGGTGCCGGACTTCAACCGTATCGGCGGGCGTGCCTGGGTGTTCTATGCCCCCAGCGTCAGCGCCTTCGACGACATCGACAAATACTTCGAATTCGGTCTGAGCGTGGATTACCAGCTGATTCGCCAGGCTTATATCGTGGCCGGCTACCGCAAGCTCGAAGCCGGCCTGGACGGTGGTCCGGATGTCGATATAGAAGACTCGGCCTTCATCGGTTTGAGGATGGTGTTCTAATGGCGGGTCACAGCAAGTGGGCCAATATTCAGCACCGCAAAGGCGCGCAGGATAAGAAGCGCGGCAAGCTGTTCACCAAGCTGGCCAAGGAAATCATCGTTGCTGCGCGCATGGGTGATCCGGATCCGGCGACCAACTCGCGTTTGCGCCTGGCCGTAGACAAGGCTAAGGCCCAGTCGATGCCCAAGGACAACATCGAGCGCGCGATCAAGCGTGGCGCCGGCTTGCTTGAAGGTGACGCCTACGAGGAAATCCGCTACGAGGGCTATGGCCCGAATGGGGTCGCGGTGATGGTCGACTGCATGAGCGACAACCGCAATCGCACCGTGGCGGAAGTGCGTCATGCGTTCAGCAAGCATGGCGGCAACCTCGGCAACGATGGCTCGGTGGCCTACCTGTTCGACAAGAAGGGTTACTTCCTGTTCGCGCCGGGAAGCAGTGAAGAGCAGATCATGGAAGTGGCGTTGGAAGCCGGGGCGGAAGACATTGTCAGCTACGACGACGAATCGGTTGAGGTGATCACCGGTCCGGATGAGTACGAAGCGGTCAAAGATGCGCTGGAAGCTGCGGGTCTGGTCGCCGAAGACAATGATGTCACCATGCGTCCGCAGACCAGCGTGGATCTGGATGAAGAGAGCTACGCCAGCATTCAGCGTCTGGTCGACGCGCTGGAAGATCTGGATGATGTGCAGAACGTCTATGCCAACGCCGAACTGAGCGAGTAGCGCGTGAGCTTGCCGGTGCGCATTCTGGGGGTCGACCCGGGCTCGGTGCGTACAGGTTTTGCCATCATCGATTTTCACGGACAACAATTCACCCATGTGCACAGCGGCCACCTGGCGCTGGGGCGGGGTGACATGGCTCAGCGACTGGCCCGCATTTTTCAGGGGTTGAATGACATGATCGAGCAATACCAGCCGCAGGCTGCGGCGGTGGAAACGGTGTTCGTTCAAAAGAATGTCGCGAGCGCGATCAAACTGGGACAGGCGCGGGGCGCGGCCATCGCGGCCATCGCCTGTCAGCAGCTCAGCGTGGCTGAATACCCGCCGGCGACGGTCAAGCAGGCCATTGTTGGCGGTGGACGTGCCGACAAGCAGCAGATCAACTTCATGGTTCAGCGTCTGGTTGCATTGCGCGAGGCGCCGCAGGAGGATCAGGCCGATGCGCTGGCGATAGCGGTGTGTCACGCCTTTCACATGCGTTCGCAGCGGCGGGGGATTGCGCGATGATCGGGCGGCTGTCAGGAACTCTGCTGGAGAAAGCCCCGCCACAGGTGCTGCTGGACGTGCAGGGCGTGGGCTACGAGCTGGAAGCGCCAATGTCGACCATTTTCGCTTTGCCGGCCGAGGGTCAGGCCGTGGTGTTGCACACCCATATGGTGGTGCGTGAGGACGCGCAGTTGCTCTATGGCTTTGCCAGCCGTGAGGAGCGCACCATGTTCCGCGAGTTGCTGCGTATTACCGGCATTGGCGCCAAGATGGCGCTGGCCGTGTTATCGACGATGAGCACCTCCGAGCTATTTTCCGTCATCGAGGCGGGGGATGATGATCGCCTGACCCGGGTGCCGGGGATCGGCAAAAAAACTGCGCAGCGGGTGTTGCTGGAAATGCGCGGGCGTCTCAGCCGCTTCGAGCAGCTTGGGCCTGCCGGCTCGAGCGCATCTGGCGGTGCGGCGTCGCAGGACCGCGCCGAAGCGCAGGATGCCTTGCAGGCGCTGGGCTACTCGGCGGCGGAAGCGCGCAAACTGGTTGGCAAGGTTGATGCCAGCGTCAGTGGTGCCCAGGATGTTATTCGTCTGGCTCTGCAGGCGGCTGCGCGATGAACGATGTGCCGTTCGAAGAGCGCTTGTTGTCGCCGCAGGGTGGCGGCGAGGAAGAGCGCATTGATCGGGCGATCCGTCCGCGCTCACTGAGCGAATACATTGGCCAGCAGCCGGTGCGCGAGCAGCTCGATATCTTCATCAACGCTGCACGTGGACGGGGCGAAGCGCTTGATCATGTACTGGTGTTCGGGCCGCCGGGCCTGGGCAAGACCACGCTGGCGCACATTATCGCCAGCGAACTGGATGTCAATCTGCGCCAGACCTCCGGCCCGGTGCTGGAAAAGCCGGGTGATCTGGCCGCTCAGCTGACCAATCTCGAACCCAATGATGTGCTGTTTGTCGACGAGATTCACCGCCTCAGTCCGGTGGTCGAGGAAATTCTCTATCCGGCGATGGAGGACTACCAGATCGACATCATCATCGGCGAAGGGCCGGCGGCCCGCTCGATCAAGCTGGATCTGCCGCCGTTCACGCTGATCGGGGCGACCACGCGAGCCGGGGCGCTGACCTCGCCGTTGCGCGATCGTTTCGGCATCGTGCAACGGCTGCAGTACTACAACACGGCTGATCTGACCTCGATCGTTGCGCGTTCCGCCAAGCTGCTCAATGTCGAGATGGACGATGCCGGTGCGCGTGAGATCGCACGACGGTCGCGCGGCACGCCACGTATCGCCAACCGGCTGTTGCGGCGGGTGCGTGACTACGCCGAGGTCAAGGCGGATGGGCGCGTCGACGCAGCGCTGGCTGACGCCGCGCTGAAGATGTTTGAGGTCGATGAAGAAGGCTTTGACCTGATGGATCGCAAGCTGCTGGGCGCGCTGGTGCATCGCTATGGCGGTGGTCCTACGGGCGTGGATGCACTGGCGGCGGCGATTGGTGAAAGCAAGGACACCATTGAGGATGTCATCGAGCCGTATCTGATCCAGCAGGGCTTTCTGCTGCGCACCCCGCGCGGGCGCCAGGCCACACCGCAAACTTACCGATTGCTGGGCCTGGATGCGCCGGGCAACAGTGATTTGTTTCAAGGCTGAATCTCATGTTCGAGCAGCGATTTCGTGTGTACTACGAAGACACTGACGCGAGCGGGGTGATGTACCACGCGCGCTATCTGGCTTTCTTCGAGCGCGCCCGCACCGAGTATCTGCGTGCACTGGGATTCGACCAGCAAGCGCTGATGCAGGAGCAGGGCATAGCTTTTACCCTGAGCGATCTGGCGGTGCGTTATCGCCGCCCGGCGCGGCTGGATGATGAACTCATCGTGTCGGTTGTAGTCGAAAAGGCCGGTGCGGCGTCAGTGCAGTTCCGTCAACGTATGTGGCTCGCGGCCGCAGCGGATCAGGATCTGGCGGAACTGACTGTGCGCGCCGGGTGTGTGGCGTATCCTTCCTTCCAAGTCACCCGCATGCCCGAGGATGTGCGGACCGCATTGCAGAGCAAGTAAAACCCTATGTCCTTCAGTCATTTGATTCTCAATGCCAGCATTCTGGTGCAGATCGTCATGGGTCTGCTGGTGCTGGCTTCCGTGGTGTCCTGGTTCATGATCATTCGCAAAAAGGCCACGCTGGATGCGTTGCGCCGGGCGGCCGATCGTTTCGAGGACAACTTCTGGTCGGGTGGGCGATTGCACGATATTGCCGATGCCATGCGGCGGCGCAATCAGCAGCCTCTGGGGCTGGAATCGCTGTTCCAGGCGGGCTTCGAAGAGTTCGAGCGCAGTCGTGGCGAGGGTGGTGATCGCGACGAAGTGCTGGGCGCGGCACAACGCGCGGTGCGGGTTGCCCACATGCGCGAGATCGACCGACTGGAAAGCGGTCTGCCGGTGCTGGCCACCATTGGCTCCACCTCGCCCTATGTCGGCTTGTTTGGCACGGTGTGGGGCATCATGCACGCCTTCATCGGCCTGGGTAACGCCAAGCACGCCACCTTGACGATGGTTGCGCCGGGCATCGCCGAAGCCCTGATTGCAACCGCCATGGGCCTGGTTGCGGCAATTCCGGCGGTGATCGCGTACAACATGTTTACCAGTCAGGTCGATCGTCTGGAATCGCGTTTCCACGCATTTTCCGAAGAATTCATCGGCATTGTTGAACGCGGTTTGCAGAAGCCGTCGGCATGATGCAGCAGAAAAGACGCCGTTTGGCGCACGAGATTAACGTCGTGCCGTATATCGACGTCATGCTCGTTCTGTTGGTGATCTTCATGATCACCGCGCCGCTGCTGACCCAGGGGGTCGAAGTGGATTTGCCCGACGCCGCGGCCGAAACGCTGGACTATGACAGCGAGAATGAACCTGTTGTGCTCAGCGTGGATGCGCAGGGCAACTACTACCTCAACCGTGGTGAGAATCCGCAAGAGCCGGTGAGTGACGAGGACATTCATCGCATTGTGGTCAACATTCTCAAGCACAAGCCAGACACCTCGGTGGTGGTCGAAGGTGACGAGCAGGTACCGTATGCCCGGGTGATGTACGCCATGGGGTTGTTGCAGGGGGCAGGCGTCAAAACTCTCGGTTTCGCCACTGAATCACCGGAGTAGGGTTGCGCGATGAAATTCGACGCCCAAGACGTGTTCGCTCTGACCTTGGCGGTGGCCTTGCATGTGCTGGCTGTCGCCCTGCTGTGGTTTGGTGCGCCGTCCTTGTTCCAGCAGCAAGCCCAGATCGTGCCAGTCAAAGCGGTTTTTTTGGATACGCAGCGGCAGAATCAGGCAGAGCAGGCGCGTTTGCAGGCGGAAGCCGAAGCCCGACGCAAAGCCGAAGAGGAAGCCCAGCGCAAGGCGCAAGAAGAAGCCCGGCGCAAGGCCGAGGAAGAGGCCAAGCGCAAGGCACAGGAAGAGGCGCGCAAAAAAGCTGAGGCCGAAGCACAGCGCAAAGCCGAGGAAGAAGCCAAGCGCAAGGCGGAAGAAGAGGCGCGTCAAAAAGCCGAGGCGGAAGCGCGCCGCAAGGCGGAAGAAGAAGCCAAGCGCAAGGCGCAGGAAGAGGCGCGCAAGAAGGCCGAGGCAGAAGCCAAACGCAAAGCTGAAGAGGAGGCGCGCAAGAAAGCGGAAGCCGAGGCCAAGCGTAAAGCCGAGGAAGAGGCACGCAAGCGGCGCCAGGAAGAGAACGAGCGGCGCATGCGTGAGGCGCTGGCCGCTGAAGAGGCGGCGATCGAGGCTGAACGTGAAGCGGCTGCCCAGGCCAAACGTGACGCCAGCGACCGCGAGATTTATCAGCGGCAGCTGTTCGAACACATCCAGCGCCATTGGTCACGACCACCGGGCGTGGATGAGGATTTCTCCTGCCGGATTCAGATCAAGCAGCTGCCGGGTGGTCAGATTCAGAGTTTCCAGCTGCTGCAGAGCTGCGGCAACAGTTTCCTCGACGCGTCGGTCGAAAAAGCCATACGCAGCGCTGATCCGCTACCCTTGCCCAATAACCCCCGGGTTTTTGAACGAACACTGACTTTGATATTCCAACCGTGATGATGAGCCGAATTCTGATCCCCCTGCTGTGGCTGCTGTGCACGCCGGCGCTGGCCAACCTGGAAATCACCATCACCGGAGGCCAGGTCGAACCGGTCTCTGTCGGGGTTGTGCCGTTCCAGGTTGAAGCGCTGGAGAATCTCGACACCGACGTGGCGCGCATCGTCGAGGCCGACCTCAAGAGCAGCGGTCTGTTTGCCCCGTTCCCGCGTGAAGATATGCTGGCTCAGCCCAGTCAAGCGGAGAACGTGCGCTACGAGAACTGGCGTGCGTTGGGCGTGGAGCACTTGGTTATCGGCAGCATCCGCCGTGGTTCCATGGGCAACTGGCTGGTCGAGTTCCGCATGCTGGACGTGTTTCGTGGAACCGAGTCGCTGGCTTACGAGATTCCGGTCAGCGCCAGCGGCTTGCGTTATGCCAGCCACCAGATCAGTGACCTGATCTATCAGAAACTGACCGGCCATCGGGGCGTGTTCAACACGCGCATCGCCTATGTGACGGCGGAAGGTACGGTGGAGAGCCGTACTTACAAGCTGATGATTGCCGATGCCGATGGGCATGATCCGCGCCAGCTGGTCAGCTCGCGCGAGCCAATCATGTCACCGGCCTGGTCACCGGATGGTCGCCAGATGGCTTTTGTGGCTTTCGACCAGGGTCAGTCGGCGATCTACCTGCAAACGGTCTCGACCGGGGTGGTGCGCAAGCTGACCAATTTCCGCGGCATCAACGGTGCGCCGAGCTTCTCGCCAGATGGGCGCAAATTGGTGGTTACGCTGTCGCATGAAGGCAACCCGGAAATCTATGAACTGGAGGTGGCCAGCGGCAACACCCGGCGTCTGACCAATGATCCGGCTATCGATACCGAGCCGTCCTATTCGCCCGATGGCCAGTACATCGTATTCACCTCGGATCGGGCCGGGCGGCCGCAGATCTATCGCATTCCGGCTGGCGGCGGCGAGCCCAAGCGCCTCACGTTTGAAGGTCGCAGCAATGCCCGTGCAACATATTCGCCGGATGGGCGTTTTCTGAGCCTGGTGCATCAAAGTGACGACGGTGGTTTCCGTGTTGCCGCGCTGGAACTGAAAAGCGGTGATCTGCGTGTGCTCAGTAACGGCCCGCTGGATGAAAGCCCAAGCTTTGCACCCAACGGCGTTGTTATAATTTATTCGACCAAAGGGCCCCGTGGGGCCGAGTTGGCGACTGTAGCGATAGACACCGGCATACAGCAGGGTTTGAGTCAGCCGGGTGATGTCAGGGAACCGGCCTGGTCGCCGTTCAACAAGTAGGACGACACAATGAAAAATCAGTTTGGCATCTGGATTATGGCCGCCGCGCTGGCGCTGGCGGGTTGCAGTTCAACGCCGGATCAGCCGGAGGATACCAGCGCCTACGATCAGGAGAGCATGGGTCAGAGCGGTGGTCTGGACGGGCAGGGCGTCAGTGACCGCGAGCTGGGACAGGCTAATGCGCTGAGCCAGGCCGAACAGCGCGACGCCGCGCTGCGTCAGCAACTGACCGTTTATTTCGACTACGACAGCAGCCAGATCCGTGCGGACTTCCTGCCGGTGCTGGATGCTCACGCCCGCTACCTGCGTGACAACCCTGGTGCGCGTATTCGGCTTGAAGGCCACACCGACGAGCGTGGCACGCGTGAGTACAACATCGCCCTGGGCGAGCGTCGCGGCGAAGCCGTGCGTCGCGCACTGCTGCTGCGCGGTGCGGCCCGGGCTCAGCTGTTGGTTGTGAGTTACGGCGAAGAACAGCCAGCGGTGCTGGGCTCAGGTGAAACCGCCTGGGCCAAGAATCGCCGCGTCGTTATGGTTTATCAGTAATGCGTATACCCATCGTTCTGGCCGTGGCCGCGCTCAGCGGCTGCGCAAGCATGGGCTCGGAGCCCGATCCGGTCCAGCTCAAGCTCAATGCTCTGGATGCCGAAAATCAGGAGCTGCGTTCGGAGCTGGCGGAAACCCAGCGGCGTCTGAGCGGCCTGGGAGCGGTGGGGTTGGGCAGCAGCGTGGCCAACCTGGAAGAGCAAGTGCGCATGCTGCGCGGTCAGGTGGAAGAGTTGCAGTACAAGCTGGACCGGCAGAACGAACGTCAGCGTGCGCTGTACGTCGACATCGACACCCGCTTGCAAGGGCTGGAAGGTGGATCGACCGGGGGCGCTGCGTCTGCGCTGCTGCAAGAAGATAACAATGCCGATCAAAAGGCGTATCTGGCAGCGTTCCAGAGCCTCAAGTCAGGCAGTTACGATCAGGCCGTTGGTGCGTTCCAGGACTTTCTGAGCAAATACCCGGAAAGCCCCTATGCGCCGAATGCCCAGTACTGGATCGGCGAGGCGTTTTACGTAGACCGCGCTTTTGATAAAGCCTGGGATGCGTTTTCCAAAGTTCTCAACCGTTACCCAGCGAGTTCCAAAGCCAGCGATGCACTGCTTAAACAAGGCCTGTTAAGGGTCGAGCAGGGCAAGAATGCTGAAGCGCGGACGGTGTTGAATAAAGTCGTAAGCGACTATCCGAACAGCTCGGCGGCCAATCTGGCGCGTGAGCGCCTGCAGCAGATGGGCGGTGGGTGACGCGCTGACCAGCGCGCAGACCCAAGTTCGAGCCCCTACCGCCGCGCGCCTGAAGATCACTGAAGTGTTTCGCTCTTTGCAGGGCGAGGCGCTGCAGGTCGGGTTGCCGACCACGTTCGTTCGATTGACCGGGTGCCCGCTGCGCTGCCGTTATTGCGACAGCGCATACGCGTTTCATGGTGGCCAGTGGCGTGAGCTTGAAGATCTGCTGAGCGACCCTCTGGTTCAGGGCACCCGGCACATCTGCGTGACCGGGGGCGAGCCGCTGGCTCAAAAAACCTGCATTCCGTTTCTGCGTGCCCTATGCGATGCCGGGCATGCGGTGTCGCTGGAAACCAGCGGTGCGCTGGACATCTCGCCCGTGGATGCGCGCGTCAGCCGGGTGGTGGACATCAAAACCCCCGATTCCGGTGAAGTGCGGCGTAATCTGTGGGACAACCTGGATGGCCTGCGTGCGCATGATCAGGTCAAGCTGGTGATTTGCAGTCGGGCTGATTTTGATTGGGCGGTCACTATTATTGATCAGTACCGTTTGCTGGAGCGTTGCGCGGTGCTGGTGTCGCCCAGTTTTGGTCAGGTCGATCCCAGTGCGCTTGCGCAATGGGTCCTGGACAGCGGGCTTGAGCTGCGCTTTCAGCTACAACTGCACAAATTGTTATGGGGCGATGAACCAGGACATTGAACACGCACCGCGCGATGCGGTCATCCTGCTTTCCGGCGGTCTCGATTCAGCCACGGTGCTGGCGATGGCACAGGCGCAGGGCTTTCGCTGCCACGCTTTGAGCATTTCCTACGGCCAACGCCATGTGGCAGAGCTGGAGGCGGCGCGGGCCCTGGCGGAACAGGCAGGCTGCCTGAGCTATCGGCGTATCGAAATGGATATGCGCCTAATCGGTGGTTCGGCCCTGACTGACCCGGCGATTGAGGTGCCGACCACGCCCAGCGACGATATCCCCATCACCTATGTGCCGGCGCGCAACACGGTCTTTTTGTCTCTCGCGATGGGGCTGGCCGAGGTGCTTGGTGCGCAGGATCTGTTTATCGGCGTGAATGCCGTGGATTATTCGGGCTATCCTGATTGCCGTCCGGCTTTTCTGGAGCAGTTCCAGAAGCTCAGTCAGCTTGCGACCAAAGCCGGGGTTGAAAGCGGCCAGGGTTTGCGCATTCATGCGCCATTACTGCACATGAGCAAGGGTGAAATTATTCGCCAAGGCATCGCGCTGGGTGTGGATTATGCGGCGACGGTGTCGTGTTATCAGGCCGATGATCAGGGCCGTGCCTGTGGGGTTTGCGATAGCTGCCGCCTGCGCCAGGAAGGTTTTGTGCAGGCCGGGGTGAACGATCCGACAAGATATATCAGTGCAAGCACTTGAATTCGTCGCGAAAATGACTATCCTTTCGCGCTCCGCAGAAAACGCGGTGCAGTAAAAGCAGCATCCGGGCCGTTAGCTCAGTTGGTAGAGCATCGGACTTTTAATCCGCTGGTCCCGCGTTCGAGTCGCGGACGGCCCACCATAAATATCGAGGTTTCACGCTGGCGTAGGCCGGCCTAACGAAACCGGGGCGCGCCATCAGGGCGTCCGCAAAAAGCCAGCCTTGAGCTGGCTTTTTTGTGCGCGCGACAAGGCGAGTGCGATCACCCGCTCACGTCACGCGGTATTGCGGTCACTCAGGTATAATTTCCGGCTTTTTCGGCGGCGTGCAAACGCAGCCACAGTCCTCACAAACCGGAGTATTCACCATGACCCAACGCGTGGAGCGCGCTGGCCTGCAGGTTGCGGCTGTTCTTGATTCGTTCATCGTTGAACAGGCTCTTCCGGGGACCGGCATCAGTGTCGACAAATTCTGGGACGGCTTTGCAGCCATCCTGTCGGATCTGGCGCCGAAAAACCGCGCGCTGCTGCAAAAGCGTGAAGATTTGCAGAAGAAAATTGATGTCTGGCACGCCGAGCGCGCCGGCCAGCCGATCAACATGGACGAGTACAAGACGTTCTTGCAGGAGATTGGCTATCTGGTCGAAGAACCGGCTGACTTCCAGATCTCCACCCAGAATGTTGATCCGGAGATCGCCCAGGTGGCCGGCCCGCAGCTGGTCGTGCCGGTGATGAATGCACGCTTTGCCCTGAACGCTGCCAACGCGCGCTGGGGCAATCTGTATGACGCGCTGTACGGCACCGATGTGATTTCGGAAGAGGGCGGGGCGGAGCGTGCCGGGGCCTACAACCCGGTGCGTGGCGCCAAGGTGATCGAGTTTGCACGCAAATTCCTGGACGAAAGTGTGCCGCTGGCCGCTGGCAGCCATCTGCACAGCACGGCTTATCGCATTGTTGATGGTCAGCTTGAGGTCAAACTGTCGTCGGGCGAAACCACTGGTTTGAAAGACACCACTGCGCTGGTCGGGTATCGCGGTGATGCGCCGAACCCGAGCGCGGTGTTGCTGGTGCAGAACGGTCTGCACATCGAAATCGAAATCAATGCCGATCATCCGGTTGGCCGGGACGATCCGGCACATGTCTGTGCGGTGCATCTTGAGTCGGCGTTGACCGCCATTCAGGACTGCGAGGATTCGGTTGCTGCTGTCGATGGCCCGGACAAGAGCGTGGTTTACAGCAACTGGCTGGGCCTGATGAAAGGCACGCTGGAAGAGTCGTTCAACAAGGGCGGCAAGCTGATGACGCGTCGCTTGAATCCGGATCGCGAATACACGGCGCTGGATGGCAGCAGCTTGAGCTTGCCGGGGCGCAGTGTACTGCTGGTGCGCAATGTCGGCCATTTGATGACCGTGGACGCCGTGCTGGATGGGGAAGGCAACGAAGTGCCGGAAGGCATTCTTGATGCGGCCGTGACCAGCGTTTGTGCCATGCATGATCTGGCCAAGACCAGCGGTGCGCGCAACTCGCGTAGCGGCAGCGTGTACATCGTTAAACCCAAGATGCACGGCCCCGAGGAAGTGGCGCTGACCTGCGAGTTGTTCAATCGGGTTGAAGATCTGCTCGGGCTGGCGCGCAACACGCTCAAGGTCGGCATCATGGATGAGGAACGCCGGACCACGGTCAATCTGAAGGCCTGCATCTTTGAAGCACGCGAGCGCGTGATCTTCATCAACACCGGCTTCCTGGATCGCACCGGTGATGAAATTCACACCTCCATGGAAGCCGGTCCGCTGCTGCCCAAGGGCGACATGAAGTCGCAGCCCTGGCTGACAGCCTATGAAGACTGGAACGTTGATATCGGTCTGGCCTGCGGCTTCAACGGCCGGGCGCAGATCGGCAAGGGCATGTGGGCCAAACCGGACGAAATGGCCGAAATGCTGGCGACCAAGCAGAATCACCCGCTGGCCGGCGCCAACTGTGCCTGGGTTCCGTCGCCGACCGCGGCAACCCTGCATGCTATCCACTACCACCAGATCAATGTGCTGGCGCGTCAGCAGGAACTGGCCAAGCGGGCCCGTGCCAAGCTGGAAGATATCCTCACCATTCCGCTGCTGACGGACCCGGCCAGCCTCACTGCCGAGCAGATCCAGCAGGAGCTGGACAACAACGCACAGGGCATCCTCGGTTACGTGGTGCGTTGGATTGATCAGGGCGTGGGCTGCTCCAAGGTTCCGGACATCCATGACGTGGGCCTGATGGAAGACCGTGCGACCCTGCGTATCTCCAGCCAGCATATCGCCAACTGGCTGCGTCACGGGATCTGCACGCAGGAGCAGGTCATGGAAACGCTCAAGCGTATGGCTGAAGTGGTCGACCGTCAGAACAGCGGTGATCCGCTGTACCGCAACATGGCGCCGAACTTCGATCAGTCTGTGGCTTTCCAGGCGGCTTGCGACCTGGTCTTCAAGGGTTGCGAGCAGCCCAGCGGCTACACCGAGCCGGTCCTGCACGCGCGCCGTATCGAAGCCAAAGCCGGCTGAGTCTGGCGTGGGGGCTTTCCCCGGGAAATGGCGCAGTCTGGCGCTGGGCTTCGGTGCGAAGTCCAGCGCTGGCTTGCATGACATCCAGGCGCCAGAGGTGGGCTTGTGGGCCTTGGCCCAGGATGTGGTGGCGACGCCTGGCGGGGCCGCCGCGTTGTTGCTCGCTGCGGTGCAGGCCCAGGTTGCGCGCGGTGAAGACCTTACCGCCGCCTTTCTCAGTGCACATGGGCGCGCCCAGCGAGAGCTCAACACGCCGGGCGCGCGTATCGTGGCGCTGCGCCGTCACGGCAACAGCTTTGAACTGGCCTGGGTCGGGGCCATGCGGGCGTTTCTGGTCCGCCAGCGCCGTGTGCTGACGCTGACCCGCGATATCGACGGCGGGGGCGGGGGATATCTCGTCACCACCGAGCGCATGAGTCAGTTAGGCGCTCCAGGGCGCACGCGCCCCAAGATCGATCGCAATCTGGTCAATGCACAAAAAGGTGACTACCTGGTGCTTTGCGGAGATCAGGTTGATGAGCCTGTGTTGCATGACACGCTGCCAGCTTGCCTGCACGGGCTGTGGAGTTTCGACTACAAGGCGCGCCGTGTTCAGGATGTGCTGAACAAACACAGCACAGCGCCCGGACGGGTGGTCATCTGTCAGGCGCTCAAGTAACGGCGCGCTACAAGGGCAGGCCGAGATCGTCCTTGACCTGCTCGATCACGGTATAGGTGTGCGTTTGCGCGACGCCGGGTAGATCAACCAGGCGACCCAGTACGCGGCGGTAGTCATCCATGCCCGACATGCGCAGTTTGACCAGATAATCAAACCCACCCGCCACCATGTGGCATTCGGCGACTTCCGGCAGATCAACCAGCGCATCGCGAAAGTGTGCAAACACTTCGCTGGTCGTGCGATCCAGGGTGATTTCCACGAACAGCGTGGTTCCGTAGTTGAGGCGCTGCGCATCCAGATGGGCTTGATAGCGGGCAATATAGCCTTCGCTTTCCAGGCGCTTGACCCGCTCCAGGCATGGGCTGGGGCTGAGATTGACGCGTCGGGCCAGTTCCACATTGGCAAGGCGCCCGTCGCTCTGCAGTTCCTTGAGAATCAGGCAATCAATGCGATCTGGCGCGCGGGGCGGCATAAAACACCTATAAAAATGAAGTTTACCGCTTATTATTCTGAATAGGCGTGTAAAAAGCCACACTATTTTTTGTCAGGCTTTTTACCATGCGGTGCATGACCAACGAGTGATGCATATGCCCTGGACGCCACCGCTGCCATCCGCTGATGATCCGCTGCTCCGAGCCATGCACCAGCACTGGCTTCAGGCCGATGAAGCCGCTTTGGCGCCGCTGCTGACGCTGGCTGATCTGGGGGCAAGCGCTCGCCAGCAGGCACGTGAATATGCGCGCAGGCTGGTCGAGCAGGTTCGCGCCACGCAGCACCAACGCGGTGGCGTTGAGGCGCTGCTGCACGAATATTCGTTATCAAGCGAAGAGGGTGTTGCCTTGATGTGTCTGGCCGAAGCCTTGTTGCGGGTGCCCGACGTGACAAGCATGGATGCCCTGATCCGCGACAAGCTGCAGGACACGAACTGGGCCGCGCATCGCGGCCGCAGCCATGCATTATTCGTCAATGCGACCACCTGGGCGCTGCTGATCAGCGGCAAAGTGCTGCGCTACGGCGACGTCGAACGCCAAGCGTTGCACGGTGTTGTCCCGCGTATGCTCGGGCGCTTGGGTCAGCCCGTACTGCGCCGCGCGATTCGGCAGGCCATGGCGATGATCGGCAAGCTGTTCGTGATGGGCTGCACGATCGAGCAAGCTCTGGTGAGCGCCGAAAAAACGGCAAGCCCAGGCGAGTTGTATTCCTACGACATGCTGGGAGAGGGGGCGCGTTGCGCTTCGGCGGCGACCACGTATACGCACCGTTATCGCCAGGCCATTGATGCAATCGGACAGCGCAACACCAGCGGACATCCCGATCAGGCGGCGGGTATTTCAATCAAGCTTTCTGCGCTGCACCCACGTTTTGAGGCGGCCCAGCGTGAGCGTGTGCTGCACGAGTTGGTGCCGACATTGCTGGATCTGTGCGTGCAGGCGCGCCGTTACAACATCGGTCTTACGCTGGATGCGGAGGAGGCCGCGCGCCTTGATCTGTCCTTGCAGGTCATCCAGGCCGTTCTGCGCGAGCCGGCATTGCGCGGCTGGGATGGTTTTGGGGTGGCGGTTCAGGCCTATCAGAAGCGTGCACCGCTGGTCATCGACTGGTTGGTTGCGCAGGCCCGCGGGGCCGGTCAGCGCATCATGGTCAGGCTGGTCAAGGGCGCTTACTGGGACACCGAGATCAAGCGCGCCCAGGTGCAGGGCCTGGCTGGCTACCCGGTATTCACGCGCAAGCTCAGCACTGACCTGTGCTATCAAGCCTGTGCGCGCAAGCTGCTGGATCAGCGCGCCTACGTGTATCCGCAATTTGCCACCCACAATGCGTGGACGGTGGCTGCGATTCTGGCCATGGATCAGCAGCGTACAGGCTACGAGTTCCAGCGCCTGCATGGCATGGGTGCGGAGCTGCATCATCAGGTGATGCGAGACAGCGGTGTTACCTGCCGGGTTTATGCGCCGGTGGGTGAGCATCAGGACTTGCTCGCGTACCTGGTTCGGCGTCTGCTGGAAAACGGTGCCAACAGCTCCTTCGTCAACAACATGGCGGATGAAAACATCCCTGTTCAGGCGCTGATTCAGGACCCTTTGCTCAAACTGCGCGAGTGCGCTGATGTGCATAACCCGGCCATCGCGGCACCCCGCGCGTTGTACGCACCAGCGCGTGACAACTCCGGTGGGTTTGATGTGTCGGATATCTGTGCATTGCAGCGTTTGGATGATGCGGCCAGAACCCTGCCCACGTACGAGCACGCGGGCAGGGCAGAGCAGACTGTTTACAGTCCGGCGGACATCCGCCAGCGTGTGGGGAGCTTTGCCTGGGATAGCACGGCGTCCATGCAGGACAAGCTTGCGCGCGCCCAGCGCGCCTTCGCGCGCAAGGACTGGCTGGCGCCCGCCCGGGCCGCGTTTCTGCTGCGCTTGGCCGATGCCCTGGAAGCCGAGCAGGCGCACTGGATTGATCTGTGCGCACGCGAAGCGGGCAAAACGCTGCTCGATGGGCTGGCCGAAGTGCGCGAAGCGGCCGATTTTTGTCGCTATTACGCGGCGCAAATTCAGCGCTTGCCGCCAGGGCGCCCTCATGGCGTGGTGCTGTGTATCAGCCCGTGGAATTTTCCGCTGGCGATTTTCATCGGCCAGATTACCGCGGCTCTGGCCGCCGGCAATGCGGTGCTGGCCAAGCCCGCCGAGCAGACCAGCTTGATGGCCTTGCACGCGCTGAAGCTCATGCAGACGTGCGGCCTGCCGCCCGACCGGGTGCAGTGTGTGATTGCGCCAGGTGCTGATGCGGGCAGGGTGCTGGTCCCGGATTGCCGGATTCAGGCGGTGCTGTTCACCGGTTCCAACCGCACGGCGCGCTGGTTGTTCAGGACGCTGGCTCAGCGCACCGATGCGCCGATTCCACTGGTGGCTGAAACGGGGGGGCAGAATGCCCTGATCGCCGATTCGACAGCACTGGCAGAGCAGTTGGTGGACGATGTCATCCGCTCGGGTTTTCATAGCGCCGGTCAGCGTTGCTCGGCCCTGCGCGTGCTGTTTTTGCAGGCGGACACGGCAGATCGGGTGATCGAATTGATCAAGGGCGCCATGGATGAACTGAAACTTGGCAGCCCGCAGGAGCTGGCTACCGATGTGGGGCCACTCATTGATGAGCCGGCGCGCCAACGATTGCATGCACATTGCCAGCGTCTGGATAAAGAGGCGCGTTTGCTGCACGTAGCTAAGTCAGCGCCGACGCATAGCCAGGGTTACTTTTTCGCTCCACGGCTTTATGAAATCCAGCATATGAAACAGTTGCCGGAGGAAGTGTTCGGGCCGATTGTGCATGTGATTCGCTATGCTGCAGATGAATTGCCGGCCGTGGTCGAGCAGATCAACGCCGCAGGCTTTGGGTTGACGCTGGGCATACACACGCGCATTCAGCGGTGCGCGGACTATCTCGCTGCCGCCATCAAGGTTGGCAATGTTTATGTCAATCGCGACATGGTCGGTGCGGTGGTCGGCGTGCAGCCGTTTGGTGGGCGAGGGCTCTCCGGCACCGGGCCCAAAGCCGGTGGGCCACTTTATGTGCCCAATCTGAGACGGCATGATTCCGGAGCGGGCAGACAACGCTACAAGGCAGCAGACACGGCGCCGGTTGCGCTGAGCAGTTCTGCCGGCGAGCGCAATCTGTATCTCATCCAGCCCAGAGGCGTGGTCGCTGCGTTCTATGCAGCGGGTGATCCGGTGAGCCACTGCCTGGCGACTATGGACGCCGTGCTATCCACAGGGAACGTGCTGCATCTTGTTATTCCCGAAGGTTGGCGAGACGTGGTGCTCGAACGTGAGCATGCGTTACGCAGTGAGCTGGGCGAATTAGGGGCTGTGGTACTGCATGATCCAGTTCAACTGGACGCCGCAGCGTGTTATCACACGCTGGTTATCCCGCCCGGGAGCGCTTTGCTTCAGCCGACGATGTCGCGTTTGCTGGATCAGCAGTGCGGCGCATTGCCCAGGATTGTGCGGGATGAACCCAGTGCCAGCTATTGGCAGCGATTCGTCGATGAAAAAGTGATCACGACCAATACCATGGCAGTCGGTGGAGATGCTCATTTGATGTCGTTGGACGGGGGATAGTGCGGATGGGGCTGCCATGTTGGCAAGCGGCAAATCGCTGCCAGATCGTTTTGGTCGTCATGGCTGGCCGTGTTCTATGTGTGATCCAGATATTATTTAACATAATATATATTATGCGCATTAATGTATCCGGACTCATTCACCAATCGATTGTTGTCCGTCAGGTGCCGCAGCATGCGCTGCTTTCGCTAACTGGAAAGCAGACTTCGCAATAGATATGGCCGAAGCGGTCCACCTTCTCGGCAAACCAGACAACATCGCCTTCGTCACCACCAACCCAACAGTTGCAGAAGTTGTCTACGCGTTGTCGAGCGGTGTTCGACACGGTGTTTGCCGCCTTGCTGGCGTGGCTTACGCTGCGAGGTGAAAAAAGCTCCGAGATATGTGTGCCGATCACGGCCTCGGGTTTCAGGTTGAACCCAAGACAAAACGCTTTGTTCGCGCTCAAGAATGTCCCTTCATCGGCCATGATGGCTCTGGGCGCATCTGTTGCCAGAAATTCCGAAAAACATTCTGGTTCTCGTTGTGGGCACATACGTTCGGCTCGTCCCCCGAAAGATTGCAGGACGGTAAACGAATGGTGAGCGCATAACGTTCCACTCGCTGGCAGATCGATCGTTAGATTGTGGTCGAGTCCAGTGTAACGCTGGTCGATTCGGTGTCGACGCTGCTGTGTGGCCTTCCGTTGCTACGAGATTGCTCAGTTTCGCCGGCCGGCATGAGGGCTTTGAGTCTCATGCGCAGATCTGCGACGCCATAGCTGCGAGCAGCATCTACCCGCATCAATGGCAAGTCCGCTGCCTCTGTGGCTTTGTTTTTGAATGTGTCGCTGATTTTTGCTCGATTGGATCGGTGGCTAGCATCATCCAGCTCGATGACGGCGATGATCGCGCTGGTGCTTGCGTCGGTGAGGACAAAGTCAAAGTGTTTTGATGAGATTTTGTTGAAAAACCCAAGCCTGTTACGCGCGCCTTTGCGCACCTGTAAGACGTCGGCCATTCGGACTTTGCTGTAAATCTGGGTTCCCGGGGGCGCAGCTTGTTGCAATACACCGTGAAACGAGCGTTCAGCTTTACTGAGTAGATACTTGCGCATGGCATAAGGGTGCGCGTCGTGGTCAGCTGCATGTGCAGCTGCACGGAGGAACAGCGCGAGTACGAAAAAGGCTGCGAACGTGATGAGAAGATCCATGCTTCGTTTAATACCGGGTCAAAGCGCGGCTATTGAGCACGATGCGATGACCTTGCGAGTCATAACGCACATATTCTTCGTACCCAAAGCGACAGCGTTTGTAATCGTCGTCAAGCGTGCCGTTTGCTGCCGCCAGACATTCCTTGCGCGGTCGAGGCTTGAAAGCTTCCCAGCGCGGGATCCCGGCTTGCATCGTGTCAGTTAAGGGTGCGCTGAAAGCGCGGCCGAGCTTTTCGACAAAGCTTGAGTGGCTGTGGGGCTCTTGTGTCTGCGCCAGCGTGACCGAACTGAACAGAATGCATATAACGAAGATCAGGCGCACGATCGATTCCACCTGCGGATACGGTAGAGGGAGTATCACGAATTCTAGGAATCGCCTTCAACTATCGGAAATGATAGAAATTATTGATTTTGCCGATGGTAGAAGTCGATTGTGGCGCCCTGCTCCGTTCAACGCGTTGCCAGGGCAAGGCGCCTGCAACAGGCGGACTTCACGCTTTTTTCGGTATCATGCCGGCATTGTCGTGGAACAACCGCAAGCAAGGCGCGCTTTGATGGCAAATACGCCAACCCAATTGAGCATCGACGAATTTCGCAAGCTGAGTCCTATCAATGGCTTGCGCGAGGAAAGTCTGCAGCAACTGTATAAGCGCATTGCCACTTTGACGGAAAAATCTGGCAAAGACCTTTTTGCACGCGGCAGCGCGAACGCCGATTCATATTATCTGCTCAGCGGTGAGATCGAGTTGATTGATGCCGAGGGTCGCGTGGCGCGCACCTTGGTGGCCGGCAGCGCTGATGCCATGCACCGTATTGCCCATCAGATTCCCCGCGTGGTCAGCGCCCGGTGTAAAACGGCTGTGGAATATATCCGCATCGATTCCGGCCTGCTTGATGTGATGCTGACCTGGGATCAGACCGGCTCTTTCGAAGTTGATGAGTTGAGTGCCGACAGCGAGGATGCTGATGGTGACTGGATGACCCGGCTGCTTCAGATGAAGGCCTTTCAGAAGGTGCCGCCGTCGAATCTGCAGGCGATGTTCATGCGTATGGAGCAGATCCCGGTCAAGGCCGGTGATGTGGTGGTGCGTCAGGACAGCGATGGTGATTTTTTCTACGTCATCATCAAAGGTCGGGCAATGGTCACCCGGGAGACCCGGACCTCGCCCAAGCCGATTCGCCTTGCTGAGCTCGAAACGGGTTCATGTTTCGGCGAAGAGTCATTGATTTCAGATGATAAACGCAATGCGTCCGTGACCATGCTGGAAGCCGGTACCTTGATGCGCCTGGCCAAGGATGACTTCCGCGCCCTGCTCACCGCACCGCTGACGTTGAACGTGAAACTGGACGAAGGCAAAGCCCTGGTGGCATCGGGCAAGGCACGCTGGCTGGATGTCCGTTTACCCAGCGAGTACAAGAACCAGCATCTGGACGGCGCGATCAACCTACCCTTGTTCATGCTGCGCCCCAAACTTGGCAGCCTGGACAAGAATCTGGTTTATCTCGTTTATTGCGATGGAGGTCGCCGCAGCCAGGTGGGTGCATTTGTGCTGACCCAGAAAGGCTTCGAAGCCAAAGTGCTGGATGGCGGCATTCCGGTCGAGGCCGGTTAGCTACATGGTGTAGGTCGGGCGGTCCGAATCCACGCCGCCGGCCAGTGCGCTTTCAATCTTTTTCTGGGTTTCGCCGCCGTCCTGTTCCGAGAACTGCACGCCGATGCCCTGGCTGCGTTTGTTCTGCGCGCCCTTGGGCGTAATCCAGATGACCTTCCCGGCCACCGGCAGGCGTTCGGCGTTGTCGAGCAAAGTCAGCAGAATGAACACCTCGTCGCCCAGCTTGTAGGGCTTGGTCGTGGGGATGAACAGCCCGCCATTCTTCACGAACGGCATGTAGGCCATGTAAAGCTGATTCTTTTCCTTGATGGAAAGCGTCAGTATCCCCGGTTGACTCATGCCCTCTCCCGCTGCCGTGCTTGTAGATCAAGATAGAGAATAAACAGGCCTTCCAGGGCGAGCAAGCGGTTGAAGCTGCCCTGCCCGTCTTTACGCACCTTGATCAGTGCATCCCACAGGCGACGTTGCGCCATGCCCTGGCGGCCGCTTTTCATGTCGTCCAGCAAACGGCTTTGCCACCAGCTCAGAAAGGCGTCGAACTGAGCCTCGTTGATGGCCTCGGCCGCACTGATCGCGTCATGATCGCGCCCCACGCGTTCGAGCACCTGTTGCCAGTTTTTTTCGGCTTTGATCAGGGTATCCAGGCTGGCGTCGTCAGCGGCCAGCGCACACGGCCCGACCCGACCGAGCAAATGGGCCGGCACCTCGGCCTGCGCACCGAGAAAGGCGCGGGCCTGATCCACGCTGGGCATGGCGATGCTGATGCGACTGCAGCGACTGCGAATGGTGGCGGGCAGGCGCGACAGATTGCTCACGCTGAGCATGATGGTGACGCCGCGTGGTGGCTCTTCCAGGGTTTTGAGCAATGCATTGGCGGATGCCCGATTGAGCGCATCGGCATCGCGAATGTGCGCATAGCGACCACGTGGCTGGCTGGCGGTCAGCTGAATATCGGTGCAGAACGCGCGGATCTGATCGATCAGAATTTCCCGTTTGTCCTGCGGCTTTTCGATCTCGATCCAGTCTGGGTGGGCACCGGCTGCGAACTGGTGGCAGCTGTCACATTGACCACAGGCGCTGAGTTCTGGTGCCTCACACAGGCCGGTCCGAGCCAGTTCGCGGGCCAGCGCGGTCTTGCCTACACCAGCTTGCCCGCTGATCAGCAGTGAGTGCGGCAGACGTTTGGCCTGCAAGCTGTTGCGCAGCTCGGTCCAGGCCGGCATTTGCCAGTCGTATGGCGCGTTCATGCCAACAGGCCTTCGATGCGTTCCAGCACATCGGCGTGAACCGCGCTCTGCTCACGGCTTGCGTCAATCAGGTGGTGGCTTGGGGCCTGCGCGCGTTGGGCGAAGGCGTCACGGATGGTTTGCATGCGCTCGAGATCGATCCGGTCAAAGCGGTTTTCGATGCCACGCTGCTGCAGGCGCTGTGAGGCCTGCTCGACGGGCAGATCAAAAATGAAACTGGCCTCTGGCAGGCGAGCGATGGTCTGCGTGCCCAGCTGATCGATCCACGAAGCTGTGATGCCGCCGAGCACGCCCTGGTATACATGGCTGGAATCGATGAAGCGATCGCACAGCACGATCTCGCCACGCGCCAGGGCAGGAAGCACGGTGTGCTGCATGTGGGCGGCGCGGGCGGCGAACACCAGCAGCAACTCGGTCTGCGGCGGCACGCCATCCGACCAGTCGCCGAGCATGCATTCACGAATCTGTTCGGCCAGCGGGCTGCCGCCCGGCTCGCGGGTGGTGACCACGCTGTGTCCCATGCGGCGCAGGCTGGCCGCGACCCCGTTCAGGGCCGTGGATTTTCCTGCGCCGTCCATGCCGTCAAAGACAAAGAAATAGCCGCTCATCGTTTCAACTGATAGCGGCGCACGGCCGCGTTGTGCTCGTTCAGGGAGGCGCTGAAATGGTGGCGTCCGTTCTCGCCGGTGGCCACGAAATACAGCTTGTCGGTGTCTTGCGGATTGAGCGCGGCGTGGATGGAGGCGCGCCCGGCCAATGCAATGGGCCCGGGTGGAAGGCCGTGTCGTGTATAGGTGTTGTACGGCGTGTCGGTGCGTAGGTCACGGCGTCGCAGGTTGCCATCAAAGGCATCGCCCAGGCCATAGATCACGGTGGGATCGGTTTGCAGGCGCATGCCTTTGCGTAGCCGCTGCACGAATACGCCTGCGATGAGTTCGCGCTCTTCGGCCAGCGCGGTTTCCTTCTCGATGATCGAGGCCAGGGTCAGGGCCTGCTGCGGTGTTTGCAGCGGCAGGTCGTCCTGGCGTTCGGCCCAGGCCTGGCTGAGCACCTTGTCGAGTGCCTGACTGGCCTGGCGCAGCAGGTCCAGGTCAGATACACCGGCGGTGTAGGTGTAGGTTTCGGGCAGGAATTGACCTTCGGGATGGACGTCGGCCTTGTCCAGCGCGGCCATCAGCCGGGCATCGTCCCAGTCAACGGTGTGTTGTTCCAGGCGCGGCTGTTCACGCAATGCGGCGCGCAGCTGGGCATAGGTCCAACCTTCGATGATGGTCAGGCGATAGCTGATCACTTCGCCAGCGCGAATCATGGCCAGGGCCTCGAGCAGGCTCTGGCCCGGGCGCAAGGCATATTCACCCAGTTTGAGCTCGCGTGCGCCGGCTTCGATGCGATTATGCGCGCGCAGCCAGAGCTGATCGCGCAGGCCATGCGAGAGCCAGCCCTGCTTCGCCCATTCCCGCACCAGTGCAGTCTGGCTGCGCCCCTGCGGCACCTCGATGCGTTGTTCATCAGACAGGTTCAGCGGCGTACGTGCGAAGCGCAGATAGTCAAGCCACAGCCCGATCGCCACGACGGTTGCGATCAGCACAAGCCCGGTTACCAGCGCTCTGGCTTTAGACATGCTCTCCTTGCCACGGGTGCGGGATCAGTGCGCGCAGTGCGGTCAGGGCCGGGTGTGCGCCGGGACGTTCCCAGCGCCGACGCGACTGATCATGGATGTCCCGCCATTCTCGCACAGGCCACAAGCCGATGACGGAGTTGCACATCAGCAGCAATTCGGCCTGCTCCAGGGCCTGGTCGCTGGCATTGAGGATACGCGGCGGCTGCCCATCCTGCGCCAGTGCAGCGAGGATGCGCTCGCGCATCAGGCCGGCAATTCCGCCCTGGCTCAGGTCCGGGGTGTGCCAGTGGCCGTCGGCGAACCAGAACAAATTGCTCATACCGCCGCAGACCGGCTGCCCGCCCAGGTTGCGCATGAGACTTTCCTGGCAGTTGGCCGACAACTGCCGACGAGCCATAACCTGATCCAGACGATTGAGATGTTTGAGGCCCGCCAGATGGGGTTGTTGGCTCAAGGGCCAGCCGACATCTCCGATGATGATGCCCTCGCGCCATAACGCGGCCGGCCACGCCGGCAGTGCACTGTGATAAAGCAGCCAACGGCAGGCGTTCTCAGCGCGGGCATAGCCTCGTTGGCTGTCGCCGGCGGTGATGAGCAGTTTGATGACGCCCTGCCCCAGGTTTGATGCGGCCTGGTTAAGCGCGGTGGCCATCGCATCGCGCGGCGGTGGTGTCAGGCCCAGCGCGCGGGCATCTGCCAGCAGCTTGTCGAGCTGCTGGGCCTGAACCTCAACCGTACCTTTGCAAACCAGCATGGTGCGAAACACGCCGTCGCCATATTGCAGACCACGATCAGCCAGCGGCAACGCATCGCCGGGTTGGCCATCGATCAGCGTGTGTGCACTCATTCCAGCGGCCCCAGTGCGCGCAGCAGCCCGGCGGCCTTGGCTTCGGTTTCTGCGGTTTCCAGTTCGGCCACCGAGTCGGCCACGATCCCGGCGCCGGCATCAACATGAACCGTACCGTTGTGCCAGACCAGGGTGCGGATCAGGATGTTGAAGTCCATACGTCCGCAATCCGAGATGTAGCCGAGGCTGCCGGTGTAGGGGCCTCGGCTGCGCTGCTCCAGCTCATGAATGATCTGCATGCAACGAATTTTCGGGCATCCGGTGATGGTGCCGCCGGGAAACAGCGCGGCAAACAGCTCGGTCGCTGTGACCTCCGTGTGCAGGCGACCGCGCACATTGGACACGATGTGATGCACGCTGGCGTAACTCTCCAGGGCCAGCAACTCGTTGACCTCGACGCTGCCTTGCGCGCAGATGCGGCCAAGGTCATGGCGCTCCAGGTCGACCAGCATGATGTGCTCGGCGCGTTCCTTGGGATGCGCCATCAGCTCTCTGATCAGGGCCTGGTCCTGCGCCGGATCGTGGTGGCGCGGACGGGTGCCGGCGATGGGGCGCGTTTCAACCACGCCGTGTTGATGCAGAAACAGGCGTTCCGGTGAGGCGCTGGCAAGCTGCAGGTCGGGCAATTGAACCGAGGCCGCGAAGCTTGCGGCGTTGCGCAAGCGCAGACGCGCATAGGCTTCAAGCATGCGAGAGCTGGCGACGGCGCCGCCGTGCCAGCGTCGCGACAGATTGGCTTGATAGATGTCGCCCGCCTGAATGTAGCGCACGCCCTGATGCACAGCGGCGTGAAACTTCTCGGCCGCATCGCTGCGAAACGCAAGGGGCTGCCAGGGTGTGTCCACGGCGTTTGCAGTACTGCTGTTGAGCAAGGCCTGAACCGCATCATCCTCAAGCCCGATACTCCAGCTGCAATTGTCGATGTGATCAACGATCAGGGCCTGTTCGCAGTACACCGCGCTGGCCAGCGGCTGTGTATGCGGGGCGCTGTCGAGTGCCGGCAGATGGGGCTGCAACCCCCAGGCGGATTCGTATGACAAATACACGAACCAGCCGCCAATAAACGGCACACGGCTGTCGCTGTCGCAACCGTGCGGATCTGGCAAGGCGGCAAAGAAGGCCGGAAGCTCATCGACGGCGTAGCAGTGTCGCTGCTCACCGGCTTGGCCCATGAGCAGGCTGTAACGGCCGGTTTGCGGATTGTGCTGGCGACTTTCCAGTAGAAAGGGAAAGCGCTGGGCATGACTGCGGTGGATCGCGAACAGGTCGAGTTGCCCGTCCAGACGGCGCACCGCAGGCATGATGCGATCAGGCGCGCTGGAAAATCAGCGTGCCATTGGTGCCGCCAAAACCGAAGGAGTTGGACAGGACCACATCCAGCTTGGCCTCACGCGCGGTGTTGGGCACGTAGTCCAGGTCGCAGCCTTCACCCGGCTGATCCAGGTTGATGGTCGGCGGGATCACGCCGTCACGCATGGCGAGCAGGCACAGCACCGCTTCCAGCCCCCCGGCCGCGCCAAGCAGATGGCCGGTCATGGATTTTGTGGAGCTCACTGCCAGGCTGTCGGCGTGCGCGCCAAACGTACGTCGAATGGCCTTGCTCTCGGCCACATCGCCAGCCTGGGTGGAGGTGCCGTGGGCGTTGATGTATTGCACGTCCTCGATGCCGAGATCCGCATCGCGCAGGGCGTTTTCCATGCACTTGTACGCCCCGCGACCATCTTCCAGCGGCGAGGTGATGTGGTAGGCGTCGCCACTCATGCCAAACCCGGTCAGCTCGGCGTAGATCTTGGCGCCGCGCGCTTTGGCATGCTCGTACTCTTCAAGCACGAGTACACCGGCGCCGTCGCCGAGGACGAAGCCATCGCGATCCTGATCCCACGGCCGGCTTGCCGCTGCGGGCGCGTCATTACGCTGAGACAGTGCGCGGGCGGCGCAGAATCCGGCCATGCCGAGCGGACTTGAGCCAGCCTCGGCGCCACCGGCAATCATTACGTCGGCATCACCGTGGGCAATGAGCCGGGCCGACAGCCCGATGCAATGCGTGGCCGTGGTGCAGGCCGTGACCGTAGCGAGGTTAGGCCCGGTCAGGCCGTGACGGATGGAAATGTTGCCGGAGATCATGTTGATGATGCTGCTCGGCACGAAAAACGGGGAAACCTTGCGCACCCCTTTGTCGAGCAACACCTGATGATTCTTTTCAATGTTGCCGATGCCGCCGATACCCGAGCCGACATGGACGCCAATGCGGTCCAGATCTGCGCTCTGAAGGTCCAGGGCGGCGTCCTTGAGCGCTTCATCGCTGGCGGCAATACCGTAATGGATGAAGGGGTCGCACTTGCGTGCTTCCTTGGGGCTCATGTACTGCTCGATGTCGAATCCCCGCACCAGCCCGGCAATACGGGTGGGATAGGCACTGACATCATAGGTGTCGATCGGGCCGATACCGCTGCGGCCGGCTTTGACCGAATTCCAGGATTCTTGCGCAGACAAGCCCACCGGCGACACGGCTCCAAGACCGGTCACCACGACGCGTCGTTTCGGCATCATTTCAGCACCTCGTGAAGGTACTTGCTGCTGTTGACGACCCTGTCAGGACGACAGTGCAACAGCGTAAGGAAAGTCTCCTGCGCCCTGACGGGTCGCAGGAGGGAACAAAGAACCGCTGCGACTTAGGCGTCGCTGGCGTTGGACTGTACGTAATTCAGCACGTCCTGGAAGGTGACGATCTTTTCAGCTTCTTCGTCAGGAATGTCGATTTCGAATTCCTCTTCCAGTGCCATTACGAGCTCGACGGTATCGAGCGAATCGGCACCCAGATCGTCCACGAAGCGGGCTTCGGGCGTGATCTTCTCGATTTCCACGCTGAGCTGCTCAGCAATGATCTTTTTGACTCGCTCGTCGATATTACTCATCTTGGGTTTGCTCCCTCTCTTGGTAGTAGCGCAGCCTTTCGGACTGCGCGCGACATTCTAGTGAATTGCCCCCTGCCCTGCCAGCATCGATATGGTCTGGCCAGCACAGCCTGGGATCGGTGATTCGGATTCCAGTCTAAGCCTGGATTTTACCCCACTCAGGGCATCAGCATGCCACCATTGACATGCAGGGTTTGTCCGGTGACATACGCGGCGTCATCGCTGGCTAAAAAGCTCACCGCAGCGGCCACGTCAGCGGCGGCGCCCAGCCGCCCCAGCGGGATCTGTTCAAGCAGGCCGGTTTTGACGTCGTCAGGCAGCGATTTGGTCATGTCGGTGTCGATAAAGCCCGGGGCAACAAGATTGACCGTGATGTTGCGCGAGGCGACTTCACGCGCCAGTGCCTTGGAAAACCCGACCACCCCTGCCTTGGCCGCGGCGTAATTGGTCTGCCCCGGATTGCCGGAGAATCCGACCACCGAGCTGATGCTGATGATGCGTCCCCAGCGCTTTTTCATCATGCCCTTGAGGACCAGGCGGCTCATGCGCGCAACCGAGGCCAGGTTGGTGGCAATGACATCATCAAAATCGGCATCTTTCATCCGCAGTAGCAGCGTGTCGCGGGTGATGGCGGCATTGTTGATCAGGATGTCGGGGCTGCCGAGCTCATCGATCAGCGCCTTGCAGGCATCAGCGTCGGTGACGTTGAGCGCATGTCCTGTGCAGGCCGGGTTGATCGCCTGAAGGTGGGTTGCGATGGCCTTCGCGCCGGCGTCGCTGGTTGCGGTGCCAATAACGACGGCGCCCTGATGGGCCAGACGCTCCGCAATGGCCTGGCCGATGCCGCGGCTGGCGCCGGTGACCAGGGCAGTCTTGCCGCTCAAGCTGCTCATACGTTGTCCTCTGCTGTAATCCAGCGTTCGAGCTGCGCGGGTTGCGCCAAGCTGTCGAACGGTATGTGTTTGATGGTGCGTTTGGCCAGCCCGCACAGCACCTGCCCGGGGCCACACTCCAGACCATGGGTGATGCTGTAGTCGTTGGACATGCTCAGTAAGGTGTCGACCCAGCGCACCGGGGCGCATACCTGCTGTGCAATCAGCGGGCTCACGTTGGTGTTGTCTGCCAACTTCGCATTCACGTTGTGCAGGACCGGGATTTTCGCTGCGCGCAGGCTCAGCTCGCCCAGGGCTTGCTGAAGCTGGTCACGCACGGGCGCCATCAGTGCGCTGTGAGCCGGGACGCTGACCGGCAAGGCCTTGGCCATGCGCGCTCCGGCCGCCTTGGCGTTGTCGAGCAGACGCTGCACGGCGCGTTGATGGCCGGCCACCACGACCTGGCCAGGGGCATTGAAATTGACCGCCTCCAGCACATCCTCGCCAGCATGGGTCTGGCACAGGCTGATCACGGCAGCATCATCCAGTCCGACCACGGCAGCCATGCCGCCCTCGCCTTCGGGGACCGCCTGCTGCATCCAGCTGCCGCGCTTTTGCACCAGACGCATGGCGTCGGCGAAATCGAGGACATCGGCTGCGACCAGCGCGGCGTATTCGCCCAAGCTGTGCCCGGCCATCACGGCTGGCTGTGGGGCTCCGGCCGCCTGCCAGGCGCGCCAGATCGCAACATCAGCCATGAGCATGGCCGGTTGCGTGTTGGCTGTGCGATTGAGTTCCTCCTGCGGCCCGCTGGCAACCAGCCCGGCAAGATCAAAGCCGATGGCATCGTTGGCCTCCTGCAGGGTGTCGCGAACCACCGGGCTGGCCTCAGCCCAGGTATCCAGCATGCCCAGGCTTTGTGAGCCCTGACCGGGAAAAACGAAAGCGTATGCGCTCAAATCAAATGTCTCCTGTGTTCGTACGTGGCGCGCTCAGGCGCGCCCCCAACCGGGCCAGCGCGAGATAGATCACGGCGCACAATGCGCCATAACTGTGCGCTTCCACCAGTACCGGAACGCCGACCAGCGCCTCGTTGCTGGTGATCGGACCGTTGAAATGCTCCCACACTAATTTGCCGATGAGCACTATCAAAAGGAGGGGCGCAAGCTTGTCACCCTGACGAAACAACCACCAGAAGCCGAGCACGAACAAGCCATGCAAGGTCCCGGAGAGTCCGACATACCAGCCCAGCTCAGGCAGGCGCCATAGCATCAATGCGCTGATGCCAAGGCTCAGAATCAGCAAGCGCCAGGCCCAGCGCCACAGCGGCAGCGGCTCTGGGAACAGCAGCGCGATAAGTACCAGTCCAGCGACGTTCAGCAATGTATGGCCCACACTGGCATGCACCAGATGACCGCTGAGTGCGCGCCACCACTGTCCGGCAAAGATCGCGCTGCGGTCATAGCGCAAAAGCTCAGTGAGGCTCTCACCGCCGAGGCTCAGGGCACCAATGAGTAGCGCGGTGGTCATACACGCCAGCGCCGCGCGGCGGTCTTCGAACCAGCGATCGATTATCATTAGGCTCATGGCTTCTTATATGCGAACAAAACCGATGCTTCCTTCCCGTTCTCAGGGCTTTACGCTGATCGAAATCATGGTCGTCGTGGTCATACTCGCGATCCTGGCCGCGGCGGTTGTGCCGCGCATTATGGACCGCCCCGACGAAGCACGCGTAACCAAAGCCAAGCAGGATATCCGCGTGCTGGAAAGCGCGCTGGAACTCTACCGTCTGGATAACTTCAACTACCCCAGCACCCAGCAGGGCCTGGAAGCGCTGGTGCAAAAGCCCAGCGGTGATCCGCCCGCGCCTAACTGGAAGCGTGGTGGTTACATCAAGGCCATGCCCAAAGATCCCTGGGGCAATGAATATCAGTTCCTCAATCCGGGTGTGAAATCCGAGATCGATATCTTCTCTTATGGTTCGGATGGCCGCCCCGGCGGTAGCGAAACCGCTGCAGATATCGGCAACTGGACCGACGACGCCAACTCCTGAGGCTGACCGGCATGCCGCAGCTACGGCGATGGCAACAGGGCTTTACCCTGATCGAAATCCTCGTGGTGGTGTTCATCATCGGTGTCATCCTCGGTTTCGCCACCTTGAGCCTGTCTGGCCGCGCGCTGGACGACAAGGTGCAGGAGGAGGCTCGGCGTTTGAGTGAAATCCTGCGTCTGGCCCGCGATGAGGCCGGGCTCACCGGCCTGGAGCTGGGCTGGCTCAAAACCGACGAGGGTTATCGGTTTGTGGCCTTGTCCGACAACGGCTGGGCGGAATACGGCGAACGTACGCCGCTGCGCCCGCGGCGTATTGAGGCACCGCTCAAAATGACCGTGCGTGTTGATGATCTGCCGATCGAAACCGATGACGATCAACTGCTGCCCCAGGTGATGATTCTGTCCAGCGGTGAGATGACCCCCTTTGCCATTGAGCTGGGCGCGCCGGATCTGGATTTTGTATTCCTGATCAGTGGCAATCTGCTCGGCGAAATCGCGCTGGAAAAAGTCGACCCTGACGATCTGGTGCTGCGTGAAAGCTGAGCGCGGTTTCACCCTCATTGAAGTGCTCGCTGCGCTGGTGGTGTTAGCGCTTACGCTGGGCGGCATCATGAATGCCGCTGCGTTTTACGGTCGCAATGCGGTTTATTTGCAGGACCGCACGCTGGCGGGCTGGGTGGCCAACAATCAGATGGTCAAGGTGCAGCTTGATCGCACGTGGGTACCCGAGGGGCGCAGCAACGGCAAAATCGAAATGGCTCAGCGCGAGTGGCAGTGGGAGCGCGAAGTTGAAGAAACACCCGACGAACGCCTGCGCCGCGTGACCATCCGGGTGCGCCTGGCCGATGCGGATGACGATGATGCCTGGCTGGCCAAACTGTCCGGTTTCTTTGCCCAGCCCATACCCAAGGGCGCGGCGCAACAGGCCCAGGCCCAACGCCAGCAGCAACAGGGTGAAAATCAGGGTGTGAGTGCCGGTCCATGAGCATGCACGCACGTGGCTTTACCCTGCTTGAACTGGTGGCCGCGCTGGCCATCTTCGCCATGATGAGCGTGATGGCCTATGGCGGGGTCAGCGCGCTGATTACGACCCGCGAGGGGCTGGATGTCAGCTACGAACGGTTGCAGAACTGGCAGCTCGCCACTCACCGTCTGCGCCTGGATCTAACGCAGGTGCGAGAGCGCCCGGTGCGCGACGAGTTCGGCGACGTTCAACCGGCCCTGCACGAGCCTGAGGAAGGCCGTCTGGAATTGACCCATGGTGGGCGGCGCAATCCGCTGGGACAGCCGCGCTCCACCCTTGAGCGGGTGGCCTGGTTTCTCGATACCGACGGTTCCTTGATCCGCCAGAGCTGGTTGGGGCTGGATCGGGCGCAGTCGGAAAAGCCGTTGCGAACAACCATTTTAGAAGATATCGAAACCCTGGAATGGCGTTTCCTCAACAGTGATGACACGTGGGTTGAAGACTGGCCGCCGGCCCAGTTGGCCGGCACCCTGCCCCAGGATCTGCCGCCACCACGTGCGGTGGAGTTGCGTATCGAGTCCAAGCGTCTGGGTGAGCTGGAATTCATCTTTGCCACCGGTGTAGAAGCATGAGAGCACAACGCGGGGTGGCATTGATTACGGCAGTGATGGTGGTGGCTTTTGCCAGCACCGTGGCCGCAGCCCTGATGGTCAGCCAGAATCTGGCGGTGCACCGCAGCGCCAACATGATTCATCAGGATCAGGCCTGGTGGTATCTGGTCGGCATGGAACAATGGGCCGGCACGCTGCTCGATCGTGATCTTGAAGACAATCAGTTCGATTATCTGGGCGAGGCCTGGGCGCAGCCGGTCGACTTCCTGCCGGTCGATGAAGGCGCCCTGTCCGGCCGATTGGTGGACCTGCAGGGCCGTTTCAATCTGTTATCAGTGGTGAGCGGCGATGGTGTCGTGGTTGAGCCGCGCAAGCAGCAATTGATCAGGTTGCTGCAGAACGTTGAGGGTCTGAAAAGCGGCACGGCCGAAGAACTGGCCATCGCGATCGTGGACTGGATGGATCAGGATACCGAGCCGGGTTTTCCGTCAGGTGCCGAGGACAGCCTTTACCTGTCCAAGGACCGCCCCTATCGAACGCCCAACCGGCCGATGGCCAGCGTCAGTGAGTTGCTGCTGGTCAACGGGGTCACGCCCAAAATTTATGCTGCGCTGCAGCCGCATGTGACGGTTCATCCAGGTGATCACAAGATCAACGTGAACACGGCGACAGCGCCGGTGTTGATGAGCCTCAACGAGAACATGAATCCGGGTGTGGTTGAAGGGCTTATGAACAAGCGTGAGGAGGTGCCGTGGGAGACGGATGAGCAGTTCATCACCGACGAACTGATCGCCGGCATCAGCATGACCACTGAGGACATCACGGTAAAAACCCATTACTTCCAGGCAGAAGCGGCCGCCATGATTGGCAACGTAAGGCTCAGCTATGTCAGTTTGCTTGAGCGCCTGGAAGGCGCGCGCACCCGCCCGATTGCGCACAGCCGTAATACCCTGTGAGCCAAACCTTGCGATGGTTGGTCTTGTGGGTGTCAGGCTCTAGAATATTCCCCTTTGTTTACTGGACTTAGCGCGTGCGCGAAACCCTGTTGATTCACCTCCCCGCTGTGCCGGAACAGCCTTGCGTCTGGCGACGCTGGGAGACCGGTGCGACTCAGCCCAGCCGTGATGGCAGTGGGCCGCTTGACGAGGTGCTGGGTGAGGTTGGTGGCGCCCGGGTGATCGTGCTGGCCCCGGCCGAGCGCATGACCCTGACTCAGGTTGAATTGCCTGTGCGTCAGGCCAGCCGTTTGCTGCAGGCGATTCCTTTCGCGCTTGAGGAGCAGCTGGCCGAGGACGTTGATGCGCTGCATTTTGCTCCCGGCCCGCGTCAGGCCGATGGCAGCACGCCGGTCGCAGTGGTGTCGATCGAGCAGATGCAGAACTGGCTTGCGCCCTTCAATGAGGCGGGCATTCAGCCTGACGTGCTGATGCCGGATGTTCTCGCCCTGCCCTACGACGAGGCGCTGGTGACGCTGCACATCGATGGTCAGCGCTGTCTGGTGCGCAGCGGCAAGGCTGCTGGCTACGTTGCTCCACTGAGTTTGCTCACCAGCGTGTTGCCCACAGGGGCTGAAGCGCCGGCTCTGTTTTTGTTGCAAGGCGAAAAAACCGCGCTGCCGGATGACTACACCATTGGGCGCAGCCTGCCCCTGGCGCAGCCTCTGGATGCGTATAGTCAGTTCGCCGATCCGGCACTGCGCATCAATCTTTTGCAGGGCGCCTTTGCACCGCGCCGTGCCACTGAAAAGTGGCTGCAAGCTGCGCGCTGGCCGGCTGCTCTGGCGGCATCCTGGGTGCTGGTCAGCACGCTTGCACTGGCCGTGAACAATCACCAGAAGCAACGTGAGTACGAGGCCCTGCAGGATCGCGCGCAGGATGAATTCAGCCAGGCTTTCCCGCAAATCACCCGTATTGTGGATCTGCGAGTGCAGGCTGAACAGCAACTTGAACGTCTGATATCCGGTGGTTCCGAGGATGTTTTTCTGAGCTTGCTCAGCCGTTCCTCAGCGGCGCTGGCCAGCGTGTCCGAACTCAAGGTCGACGGCGTGCAGTTTCGCGACAGCGCGTTGTACATCTCGTTGTCCGGTAGTGATCTTCAGGCGCTGGAAAAGCTGCGCGCCGAATTCGCAAAAATCAGCAGTCTGGCGCTGGATGTCCAATCTGCCCAGGCCGGTACCGACGGCGTTCAAATTCGACTCAAGGTGGATCAGGCCTGATGCGTGAATGGTTCGATAATCTGGCCCCGCGTGAGCGGTGGATCGTCAGTGCTGGCGGCGTGGTGTTCGCGCTGATGATGTATTTCCTACTGGTCTGGGATCCGCTCAGCCAGAAAGCTGCACGTTTGCACAACGACCTGGCCGATGCGCGTGATCTGGTCAGCTTTATGCAGAGCACCCGTCAGCAAGTGGCGCAGCTGGGCGGCCAGAATGCGGGCGCACCGCAAAGCTCCGGGCGCTCGCTGTTGTCGGATGTGGACAGCAGCAGCAAGCGCAACGGGTTGGGCGACAAGATCAAGCGTATTCAACCTGAGGGGCAAACCAGCGTGCGTGTGTGGATAGAGGGTGTGCCGTTCGAGCAATTGCTGCGTTGGATGGATCAGCTGCAGAACCAATTGGGTATCGTGCTCAGTGATGGCAGTCTGGATCGCGATGATATCGCAGGTACGGTCAAGGCCCGTCTGACGCTGGTACGAGGTGGCGCATGACCTGGAAGATAGTTGTTGCCCTTTTCGTGGGTGTGCTGCTTGGCCTGGTGACGCAGGCACCGGTTAACAAGATTTTACCTCGGGTGCTGCCGGATTCGGCCGGCGTCGAATTGTACGAACTCGATGGCACCTTGCTCGACGGTCACGCCGGCTATGTTCGTGCGCAGGGCGTCGGCGCCGATGACGTTCGTTGGGTGTTGCATCCGGGGAGCTTGCTGTTGGGCCGTGTAAGCGCCGATCTGGAGGTGTCGATGCACAGCCGCGATCTGGACGAAGACAATGCCTGGCTCACGGCCCGTGTCGCGCGCAGCCTGTTCGGCAATACCATCGTGGCGCGTGAGATTCAGGCTGCGGCCCCACTTAGTGCGTTGCAGAAACCTCTCAAGCTGCCCTACTTGCCGGTGGATGCGGTCATCCGCCTCAACCTCGACGAGCTCCGCGTGGTCGATATGGCGCCTGAGCGTGTTGAAGGTCTGGCTTACCTGACTCAGACCCAGTGGAAACTGGGGCAGCCGGTCGCTCTGGGCGACTATCGCATTGCGCTGAGCACACCAGAAGACGCTGTGGTTGCAACCCTCAGCGACAGCGATTCGGCAAAAGTCAGCATTCAGGGCAAAGCCGAGCTGTCCGCCGAGCGGGCGTACGCGGTCGATATCCAGCTTAAGCCCAAGCTCGACACCCCAGCATCCGTGGCCAATCAGATGAAGGCCCTGGGCCGCACGGATGCCCAGGGTTGGTACCGCGTTCGCCAGGACGGCAGCTTTTAGCCTTAACCTCCCGTCGGCTTAGAGGCAGCTGCCGATATCACCATCTTCGATGTCGTCCAACTCGCCGTCGCTGTCGCAGTCGGCGCCAAAGGCGACGATGGTGGATAGCACACTCTGAAACACAGGGTTCTTCGCGATGGCGTTGAGGAAGCTGCGTCCACTGTTGCTTGTGGGCGCTTCCCAGGACGTCTGGTCGGCGTTTGGATCGGCAAACATGTCACCGGGAATGGTGCTTTGCCAGCCTGCACTGGTGTCGCTTGGGTAGCTGCCAGCGGCCTTCTTGATCGGTGTCACGGTGCCAAGATCAAGATCCAGGTGTTCGAAGCAAGACTCCATGGCGATGGTGCTGCCAGGTGCAACGATAATGTTTTCCTGAGATTCGGCCGGGCCGCCGTTTCGCAACAGGCGTTTGGTGCTGTCGGAGATTGGAATAGAACCACCGCAGCTGTTATCGGCATCGCGTTGCGGCGGCAAATCATTGAGGTTAAAGCCAATGTCGCGTGTTCCGATGAACAGCGCCACGCTGGATTCTGAAGCCGCGCCGGACAAGTGATTGCCAATTGACAATCCATCGTAGTGGGCTTGTAGGACCAGACTGCGAGCATCGTCCGACACGAATCCGCTGTAGCTGTGGTAGCCAAGGCTGAATGACACGCGCCCCTTGTCTCCAAAGACCACGGTCGAGTCCAGACCTTCATAATGTGCTGCCGAGTTGCTGTCGGACGCATCACAGTGCTCGGAAATCGCGGCAGGCTGTTCGAGTGCCGCCAGTTCAGCATCACGACGTACGACCGTCGTGGCTACAGGCAGCGGTCCGGCTGGTATCGAGGGGCACAGAACTGCGGGGGTGGTTTCAGCGCTGGCCACCAGTTGCACCGTACCACCGGTGCTGAAGATCAACTCGCCATGGCGCATCTCGCCAATGGCTTCCGCCGTTGCGCCTTGCGCGGCTGCATATTCCAGGCCGGTGATGCGAAAACGGCGCCCCTCGAGCTGCGACTCAAGCGCCGTGCTATCGCCGCTAAAACGACGCACGCCGATACTGATCTCATGCCTGGAGGATTCATTGAAAGACAAGGTGAAGCTGCCCACAGCGGAGGCTTTTGCGCTCGCCTGCTTGACGCCGCCCAGTGGATTCAGCTCCAGGCTGTGGCCAACCAGAGCGATCAGGCTGTGGTTTTCGTCGATCGCGCCGTAACGCAGCGGCGTCGCCGAAGCATCGCTGAGTTCCACGCCACCGTTGGAGGTGATTGCGAAGGTCAGTTCCTCGCACGGGGCGCTCAGTGGATCACAGCTGACGGTTGTGGTGGATGGTGATCCTTGCCCACCGGTGTAGTTGCGCCAGATAACCGTGTTGGACTCTTCCAGCACCCTGGCTACGTTGTCGTTGATCGTGGTTTCCAACAACGTTGTGCCGGCGTAACGCCGCCCTAAGCTGTCACTATCGGCACCAAGTTCCAGATGAATGCCGGCGAATGCGTAGTCGCCATTGAGCGGAAAAAAATCCGCCGTGCTGGATTTTTGCAGCATGACTCGGGTGACCACGTGCTGCTTATGCGACTGCAAATCCGGGGCGTAGAGACTGCCTTGTGCGGTTGAGTAGGTTTCTTTCGCACTGCGCACGCTGCTCATATACCCCCGGGCACCCAACGGCAATGAGCGGATGGTGTAAGGCAGCTCGCGTTTGGCAAAGGGTTCGATGACCTCTTCGTCAAAGTCGGCCTGGAAGTCCATTTGTCCCTGGCCAATCTCTTGGCCAGTAATGAATCCGGTTGGCGTCGCTTCGTTGGAGAAAAACAACCCGTAGCGATCACCCGACACGTCGACAGAGTTTGGCGGATCTTCAGATTCGCTGACAGTGACAGCGTAGAACTGGAACTGTGGATCTTCGGCTCGGTCCCAAAACAGATCGCCATCAACCAGGTCGAGGCGACTGTCAATCAGCGCGTTGTAGGTACGGATAGCGCCGAAATAGTCGGGCGCTGCCACGCTGCCCGAATTGCGTCGCTCAAGGCCCATGCCGAACTCGATCAGGTGATAATCACCCACGAAAGATTCGAAATCGATGTCCACGGGCAAAACGGCGCTGGCCGTTGCACCGCTGTCGCTGGAGACGGCCAGCGTAATCGAGCGTGACTCGGCAAAGGCTTTATCCAAGATCACCGGGTCAGGAATCAACAATACCCGACCATTATCAATGTCTGCCTGGGTGAAGCTGGTGGCTGGATTAACGGCGTCTTCGGGCAGGAAAAATTCCAGACCGGAGGTGTTCGGTGAAGGCACCGTATAAGTCGGTGGTGAGGTCGCAGCCGGGTCGGTGGCCGCAAGGTTGATGGTTTGAACCCGGGCCTGCGATTTGTTCTGAACCACCAAACCTGAGGTTGTCACACTGAGCGTGGCCGGTGTCGGCGTTGGCGTGACCAACGGCGTCGGGCTGGGCGTGATCACCGGTGTTGGTGTTGCGATCGGCGTCGGGCTCGGTGTGATCACCGGAGTTGGCGTCGGCGTTGGGCTTGGTGTGGGGCTCGGTGTCGGGCTGGGACTTGGTGTTGGCGTCGGCGTCGGTGCGCTGTCGTCATTGACAATGACAACGTGCATTTCGATTGCAGCGCCCAGTGTTGCGCCGCGCGCATCGCTCAGCAGCAGACGGAAGGTTTCGTCGGCTTCAAAACGGTCGTCGTCGATAAACGCGATGTTGATCTGAGCGCTGTCCTGGTTCGCCGGGATGGTCACGCTGCGGTCGATGCCGGCGAAGTCGTCATCAGACGTGGCGGTGCCATCGAGCGCGCGGATGCGCAGCGAAATGGCATTGCTGGACGTTGGCATAATACTGACGCTGACGGCCAGATTCTGCGCGCCTTCATCCGCGCTGAAGGTGGCTTCATCAAATTCCACGACCGGGCCTTGCACGGCATCGCCGGCCAGTGCCGACAGGTCGATTTCAAACGGCGATGCGCCGGTGTACGCCGCATCATTGTTGTTGCGGAAGCGTCGGATTTCCTGGTTGATGACGGTCTCGGGCAGCGTCTGGTCGGCCACCGTGATGGCCTGGTCACCAGCCTGGCTGTTCTGGGCGCCGTCACTGATATCGCGGGCCAGCGCGCGGATGTAGGCAAAGCGTGGCTGATCCAGACCGCGCCGGGTGATCATGCTGTTGACCGCATTGGCGTAGCCACCCAGGGCCATGGCGTAGTTGAGCTGCGCGGCTGTACTGCCGGTTGCCGGTGCGGTCGGGTTGGCCGGTACGGTGGTCAGAATGTCGAAGCCGAAGGCTTGGCTGAACAGTGCCCGACCGCCCGCAATGAGGCTGGCCATGGGCACATCATCACGAGCGCTCTGCTGGCGCAGCTTGTCGACCAGGGCCTGGGTGAATGGGTTCAGGGTGGCGCTGGTTTCTCCGGCGGGAATAAGGGTTTCAAAGCCCTGCTGCGGACCGAGCTGGATGCTGCGCTGGCCGCTGGGGTCGGATTCGTCGAAGAAGCTTCCGCCACGGCTGCGCGCAAGCAGCGGGATGTCCGGCAGACCGCTGACACTGAAGTTGCCGCTGGCATCGGTCTGTGCGGTCGCCACAGCGGGCAGGACCGGCTGTCCATCGAATGCAATGGCAAAGATTTCGATGCGGGCACCACGGACCGGACCTTTGACCACCGCGCCATGAACATCGCGGCTGGCGGCACGGGGTTCGGCGCTGCCCGATGTCTGCTGCGAACAGGCGCTGATGAGTATGAGTGCGCTGGCGCACAGGAGCGCGCGTCGCAGCAACAGAAAAATCGAATGCTTGATCATGCTCATGACACAGGTTTCTCCCGCTCAGGGCGCTGAAACACTAAGGTGAAGCAGCTTCAAAAGCGGCGCTGCCGTGGACGGATTCGCCATTGTTCTGCAGCGCGTAACTCAGGCCGGCAGCGCCAGCCTGGTCGGTGAAAAAGCCGCTGAACTGGCCCTGGCCACCGGCCACACCGTTAACCCGGACACTGCTGTAGGTGCCGCCAAACAGATGCTCTGGTGTACCACTGCCCAGTCCGGCGCCGAGCTGCCCTTGCCCCTGGGCCTGCCAGTTTTGCTGATCAACGCTGAGGCTGAGGCTGGACGTGACCCTTTGGGTATCAAAGTTTGCGCTCAGGGCAGCATGCCCAAGAAAACCAGTCGCGCCGGTGCTGCTGGTCGGGTCGGTGTTGCCCACCAGCGTGAATTCACGGCTGCCGGTGATGGGAACCGCGATGCTGCCGTTGCTGCTGTCGGATTGAACCATGTGCAGGTTGAGCTGTTCGGTGCTCAGCGACGTGCTTTCGCCCGCGGCATTGGTCAGCGAAACGGCCTCGCCGCTCCAGCGGCCCCAGCTCAACCCGGTCTGCGGGTCGGCTCCGCGATTGACGATCTGACCCTGATCCAGCTGAACCACCACGGGTTCGACCTGGCCGTTGTTGTCGATGCCGGTGACAAAACCGACAACATCGCCGTTGCTGTCGACCAGCGTGGCCTGATCGGCCAACGTCAGCGCTGTGGCGTTGCTGCCCTGGCTCTGCAGCGCCGAGGCGTAGGCCAGGTTGCGTCGTGACAGCGGTTCACTGTCCTGCGGCACGGTTTCCTCGGCTTCGTTGTTCGCAGCGTCGGAACCGCCTGCAGGATCGCTGCTGCCGGGCATGGTACGCAGACCGAGCTGGGTCTGGGTGTCGTCGTCGGATGAGAAGGAAAGATCCTCGTCATCAAAACTGGCATTTTCCAGCTCCTCATCCGGGACCGGGCGCAACAGCCGCTGCGGTGCCTGACTTTGCGCCGTGACCTGACCGAATTCGCCATTCTCCAGCACCAGGCTGCCACCGGCGTTGCTCAGAATCACTGCGCCGTCGCCCACGCCGACGGTGAGGCGGGTTTGCCCGGCATCGTCTGGCAGTGCCAGCGTACCCGGTTGCATGGCGCCGGCCTGAGCCAGTTGCACATAACGCTGGGGATTCAGCACGTCATCAGCCACCGCCTGCTGGTTATCCGGCACCTGCAAGTCTGCAACAAAAGATGTGCCACGAATCCCGATGGTGGCGACCGGCGTGTTGACGCTGAAAGCGCTTTTGTCGCGTTGCCCGATCAGCCCTGTGATGGCTCGAAAGCCGCCTTTGAGCAGACCGAAAACGCTACGATCTTCGCTCGCACTGCTGCTGCCGAGCGTGCTGGTGCTGCGCGCAGCTGCATGCCGATAGCTTTCGATAGTGAAGCGCGTATCCGGCTTGAGCGATAACAATGTGCGGTCGCTCATGCGGATGTGCAGGCGCCCGGTGGCACTGGTGCTGATCGTGTCGCCTTCGACCACACGGGCATTTTTTACCGCGCGGTAGAGCTTGCCGCCCCGCTCCACCGTGACCTGGCCTGTCACATAAAGAATGCGGCCCGAATCCGCCATGGCCAGCCCCGGGAGTGTCATCAGCAGCAACAGTAGTATTCGCATCATGGTGCTACCCCTAATTCAGCATCCAGCTCACACGGAGCGCGATGTCGAGACGATCGTATTCGTAGATGTCGACATCGGACTGATTGTCGACATAAGACGCCTCCAGGCCGATCGCCCAGTTACGCCACCGATTATCGGTGAAGCGCAGTCCGGCGACTGTGAACCACTGCACATCGCTGCGTTCGATTCCGAAAAACAGGCCTTCGTAGTCAGCCTGCAGCAGGTTGCTGTTCAGCTGGAGGCGCCAGCGCGGCGACAGCTGGGTGCTCGCAAACAGGCCGGCGCCGAGCACGTCACGGCTGTTGGGTGAGGTGTTTTCCACCGCATCATCGCGACCACCGATGAGATCCAGTCCGAATTCGCTGCCGTAGGCCAGATTGACACGGCGGCTGAAGCCGGCCGAGACCAGCCACTGGTCGACATCGCGCACCGACAAAGCATCTGCGTAGCGGATGCTGCCGAGTTTGAACTGCAGTCGCGTGCTCAGCAGAGGGGACACGTTGAGGCGCCAGGCCGCGTTGAAGGCGGTCACATCATTGTTCTGCTCGCCATCCAGGTAGGTCTGCCCGCCGCTCACACGACCGCTCAATTCCCAATCGCCCTGGCGGTAGCTGAGTCCGCTGCCAACCCGCCATTGCAGGGTGTTGAACTCATCAGCATCGGTATAGCTGCGGTGTGAGGCCTGGGCCAGGTTGAGCCAGCGCCAGCGCGGGCTGAACGGGCGCACATACTGCACGTTGCCGGCCAGTTCCGCGTACGGCGAGTCGCTGCTGCGGGCCTGCTCGTCGAGCACAAAACCGGCGAAATTCTGCAGGTCGGTGGCACTGTTGGCATTGGAGTCGTGACCGCCAAGCAGTTCAATCAATGCCTGCCAGTGCGGCTCATAGCGGGCTGCGCGTCGGTCGATGGCTTGCATATAGCTGTCGATAACCTGAGCCGCTCGGGGCGGCGGGTTTTGCTTGTTGAGCTGCTCGAAAACCTGGCGTGCCGATTCGTTTTCGCCGGTTTCGAAATAGGCGCGACCCAAGTCCAGGCGAATCCCCAATCCCTGTGGTTTGACTTGTGTTGCCCGCAGCAGAGGGAACAGTGCGTCCTGTGGGCGCCCGCTGTCGAGCAACAGGACGCCGAGCAGGTAATCGTAATCAGGGTCGCCGGCGTATGCCGCTTCCATGGCGAGCAGTTGTTCAAGCACTTCGCCGCGTTGAGCGGCGTTACTCACATTTACTGCTTGAGCATGCAGTGGATGCGCAGTGAAGTGCTCATGCGCAGCGGATGTATCATCGCCATTCGTGTCAGGCAATGCGGGCGTGCGTTGCGTATCTGCAGCCAGCATGGTCTGAGGCCCAGGAGGCGGCGCATGCACAGCTGGCGCAGGGGCGGCAGCTTGCGCCCGCGGCGTTGGCGTTACTTGCTTGATCTGGAGCGACTCAAGTCCGGCCGGAGCTGGCACGGCTTGATTGGCATCGATTGCGGCGACTTCTGCATCGCTCAAAAAAGGCGTGGGTGCTGGTGCGATTGGTGGTGGGTTCGTTGCGCTTTGTTCGGCGTTCAGTCCTTGTGACCAGCTCAGGCGGACCTGTTCGACAGAGGGAATGTTGAGCATCACGCCTGCGCGCAAGCTGTTCAAATCACCGTTAAAAGCATTGCGATTGGCGGCGTAGATCGCCAGAGCCCACTGACGCAGATTCAGGTCGCTTTGCGCTGCACGGAACTGCCGGGCGATGGAGTAAACCCCCTCGCCCACGCCGGTTGGTCCGTATTGTTGCTGTGCGGTTGCCGGCACACTCAACAAAGCAGCAAACAGCGCAGAGAGGAACAAGCCCGGTCTGCGACGTCTTGAATCAGTCATTGAACCCCAACCCCTGAGCACATACGGCACAATACCCTGATACTACTCCCAAAAGAGCCAGCTTTCATGACACACATCATCGTCGGGATGTCCGGCGGCGTTGACTCCTCACTGACCGCAGCCCTGTTGCTGGAGCAAGGTCATTCGGTCGAGGGGCTGTTCATGTTCAACTGGGCTCAGGATGAGGATGCTTATTGCACGGCGGCCGAGGACTACGCCGTCGCGGCCCAGGTTGCTGCTGATCTCGGCATCAAATTGCATCGCGCCGATTTCAGTCGCGAGTACCGCGAGCGGGTGTTTGCCCATTTTCTGGACGAGTACCGGCGTGGGCGCACGCCGAGTCCGGATCTGCTGTGCAATCGGGAGATCAAGTTTCGAGAGTTTCTCGACTACGCGCGGCAGCTGGGTGCCGATGCGATCGCCACAGGCCACTACGCCCGGCTGGATCGCAGCGGTGGGCGCAGCCGATTGTTGCAGGCGGTCGATCAGAACAAGGATCAGACCTATTTCCTTGCAGCCGTCGATGGCCAGGCGCTGGATCATGTGCTGTTCCCGCTGGGCGAGTTCACCAAGCCGCAGGTGCGCGAGATGGCCCAGGCGCGTGGTCTGGTCAACTATCAGCGCAAGGACAGCACCGGCATCTGTTTCATCGGTGAGCGCCCGATGCGTGAGTTCCTGTCACGTTATCTGACGACCCAGCGCGGGCGCATGATTGATGATGCCGGACACGATCTGGGCGAGCACCCCGGTTTGTGTTTCTTCACCATCGGCCAGCGCAAGGGGCTGGGCATTGGTGGCCAGAAGCACGCCACCGATGCGCCCTGGTATGTGTACGCCAAGGACGAGCACAGCGCGACCTTGTATGTGACCCAGAACGAGCAGCACCCGGCCTTGAATTGCCGCGTGGCCGAGCTTGAAACGCCGCACTGGTTGCATGAGGCACCCGCTGCGGCGCACTGGCGCGGGCGGGCACGTATTCGTCATCGCCAGGTGCTGCAGGACTGCACGCTTGAGCTGGATGGCGATACCGCGGTGCTGAGCTTCGATACACCGCAGTGGGCGATTGCGCCCGGTCAATCGGCCGTTTTCTATCAGGATGAAGAGTGCCTGGGCAGTGCCGTGATTGCCCGCGCCGTGCCGGAACAAGGTGCTGCACCGGATGTCGCCGAGGCAGGCAGGCGTCAGAATTCGGTATAATTTGCGCCCCGAATTCGAGCGCTTTTGGCGCTCCGCTGTCCCCTCTTTCAAAACAGGGAGATCTGTTCATGACCGATAGCTTCGGTGCTCGCGGCCAACTCGCGGTTGGCGGCACGTCTTACGATTACTACCGTCTCGGCGCGGTGGCCTCTCAGGCTCAACTCGACCGTCTGCCCTACTCCCTGAAGGTGTTGCTGGAGAACCTGGTGCGCCACGAAGATGGCGTCAACATCACCAAGGACGACATCAACGCCCTGATCAACTGGGATCCCAAGGCAGAACCCAGCACGGAAATCGCGTTCACTCCGGCCCGCGTGATCCTGCAGGATTTCACCGGTGTGCCCTGCGTGGTCGATCTGGCCGCGATGCGTGATGCGGTGGCCAAGCTGGGTGGCGATGCGACCAAGATCAACCCGCTGGTGCCGGTTGAGCTGGTGATCGACCACTCCGTGATGGTCGACAAATCCGGCAGCAACGATGCTCTGGATCTCAATGCCAAGATCGAGTTCGACCGCAACAAGGAACGCTACGCCTTCCTGCGCTGGGGCCAGACCGCATTCGACAACTTCAAGGTTGTGCCGCCGGATACCGGCATTGTTCACCAGGTCAACATCGAATACCTCGCCCGCGTGGTTTTCGGCAAGGAAACTGGGGTGGCCTACCCGGATACCGTGGTCGGCACCGACTCGCACACTACGATGGTCAATGGCATCGGTGTGCTGGGCTGGGGCGTGGGCGGCATCGAGGCCGAAGCCGCGATGCTGGGCCAGCCGGTTACCATGCTGATCCCGCAGGTCGTCGGTTATCGCCTGACCGGCAAGCTGTCGGAAGGTGTCACCGCCACGGACCTGGTGCTGACCATAGTCGAGCGCCTGCGTGAGCTCGGTGTGGTGGGCAAGTTCGTCGAATTCTTCGGCGAAGGCCTGGCTGATCTGCCGCTGGCGGATCGCGCCACCATCGCCAATATGGCACCGGAATATGGCGCCACCTGCGGCATTTTCCCGGTTGATGAGGCGACCATCAATTACCTCAAGCTGACCGGTCGTGATGAGGATGAACTGGCGCTGGTGGAAACCTATGCCAAGGCCAATGGCATGTGGCGTCACGATGACGATCCCGATGCCGAGTACAGCCACGTGCTGGAACTGGATCTGTCCACCGTGCAGCCCTCGCTGGCCGGCCCCAAGCGCCCGCAGGACCGGATTCTGTTGTCCGACATGAAATCCAGCTACCAGAGTCATCTGAAGCCGATGGTGGCCGAGCGTAGCGAAAAGTCGCAGGCCGAGGCGCGGCTGGAAAGCGAAGGTGGCCCGGTGGTCAAGTCTGGCGTTGCCCAACTCGCTATCGATGGTGAGTCGTTCGAACTCTCAGATGGCGCGGTGGTGATTGCAGCCATCACCTCGTGCACCAACACCTCCAACCCGGTTGTACTGCTTGGCGCTGGCCTGGTTGCGCAGAAAGCTGCGGCACGTGGCCTGAAGGTTAAACCCTGGGTCAAGACGTCGCTGGCGCCGGGCTCCCAGGTGGTGACCGACTATCTCAACAAAGCCGGCCTCATGGATGACCTGGAAGCGCTGGGCTTCCACGTGGTGGGCTATGGTTGCACCACCTGCATCGGCAACTCGGGGCCGCTCAAAGCGGCGATTTCCCAGGCCATCCAGGACAACGATCTGGTCGCGACGTCGGTGCTGTCCGGCAACCGCAACTTCGAAGGTCGAGTGCATTCCGATGTGCGCATGAATTTCCTGGCCTCACCACCGCTGGTGGTGGCCTACGCGCTGGCCGGTACGGTCGATATCGATCTGGTCAATGAGCCGCTCGGTCAGGATCAGGACGGCAATGATGTCTATCTCAAGGACATCTGGCCGAGCAATGCCGAAATTCAGGAAACGCTCGCGGCGAGCCTGAATTCGGACATGTTCAAGACCCGCTACGCCGATGTTTATGCCGGTGATGCACGCTGGCAAGGGCTGGAAATCCCCACCGGCAAGATCTACGAATGGGACAACACATCGACCTACGTGCAGAATCCGCCCTACTTTGAAGGCATGTCCCTAGACACCGACGACATCGGCGAGATCAAAGGCGCACGGTGCCTGGCCAAGCTGGGTGACTCCATCACCACGGACCATATCTCGCCTGCGGGCGTGATCAAGCCGGATCAGGATGCGGGCGAGTACCTCATGTCCAAAGGGGTACAGCAGGCCGACTTCAACTCGCTGGGTAGCCGTCGCGGTAACCACGAGGTGATGATGCGCGGCACCTTCGCCAATGTGCGTCTGCGCAATCAGATCGCACCCGGCACCGAAGGTGGCTGGACCCGACATCTGCCCGACGGCGAGCAGATGTCGATCTACGAAGCGGCGATGAAGTACAAAGCCGAAAACACCCCGCTGGTGGTACTGGGTGGCAAGGAATACGGCACCGGTTCATCCCGTGACTGGGCGGCCAAGGGCACGATTCTGCTCGGCGTGAAAGCTGTGATCTGTGAAAGCTTCGAACGCATTCACCGCTCGAATCTGGTCGGTATGGGCGTGCTGCCGTTGCAATTTGCTGACGGTGACAGCCACGAATCCCTGGGTTTGACCGGGCTTGAGACCTACGACATCGAAGGTCTGCAGCGCGGAGCCAAGAGCGTGAGCGTGACCGCCACCACGGACGATGGCAAGGTCACCACGTTCCAGGCCAAGGTGCGCATCGACACGCCCAAGGAGTGGGATTACTACGAGCACGGCGGCATCCTGCAGTATGTGATTCGCCAGCTCGCAGCGGCCTAATCTCAGGTCCGCAGCACAGCATAAACGCCCCGCATTGCGGGGCGTTTTTATGTGGAGCGGGTGCGGAATACGCTGGGGCTTACGCCTTCGATCTTGCGGAACGCGCGGGTGAAGTTGGCCGCATCGGTGTAGCCCAGCTCCAGTGCAATCTGGGTGATCGACGTGCCGCTGTTCAGCAGCAGCCGTTGCGCCCGTTCGTGTCGCACCTGTTGCAACAGGGCACGGTAGCCAGCCCCTTCACGCTGCAGATATCGGTCTAAAGAGCGTGGCGACATGTTCAGGGTATGGGCCATTTCGTCCATGCTGGGCATGCCGTGGCGGGCTTCGCGCAGCATCATGCGCACCCAGCCGCTGACATCCTGCCGGTTGAGGGCGCGCTGGACCATGCTGCGGCAACGTTCCTCAGCCGCTTTGAGGGCCACGTCGTCGGCTAGGGCCAGGGCTTTGTCGCCGGCGCTGGCTGGGAATACGAAGCGCACTTCCGGGGGCACAGAGGGAATGAAGTGGCAGCGCGCCTCACGCAATTCCTGATAGCGCTGCACGTGAGCAGGCTCGCTCAGTGACAGGTACAGCGCGTAATCGGGCATCTGGCCCTGCATCAGTTCGCGGATTTCGAAGTGTGCGGCACTGGCCAGAGCTTCAAGATGCACATCAAGGCACACCTGCGAGGTGGCCGCGACGGCCTGAAAAGTGAATTCCATATGCCGCTGGTCACGCCGGTAGCGGGCTTGAAAGCTGGGCATGATCAAGCGGAAAAAGCGTGAAACTAGGCGCAACGCGTAGTCCACATTCGGACTGCTCAGGATGCCGTAGCCGACGATGTCATGCGAGCTCAGCTTGAGCGACTTGCCCAGTTCAAAACCGAGGTCACGACGCCCTGTCATCTGCACACCGGCCTGGACCATCAGGTCGACCTGATACAGCGGCAAGGTAGCACCGGGCTGGCTCAAAGTGCCCAGATCAAGGCCCAGCGGTCGCAGCAAATCGTCCACATCCACACCATCGCGTAGCAGCAGGTCGGCGACCCGGGCGTAATAGCGGGCCGGGATGCGCAGGTCTTTGGTGTCGCTGGTGGACATCGTGTTCATACCTGAACTGTCTGAAAATGACAGGAACTTGTCAAGAAATGACAAGCCGCGGTGCGAGCAGCGCCCCACAATGCTTGCATGTCATGGCCCCGAGGCGGGTCGTGCACCAGAATAGCCATGAGGAGAATCAGCATGAGCACAACCCAATCCATGTCCGTTTCGGATGCGATGCAGTGGCAGGACGGCAAGCGCTACCTGTGGCTGCTGAGTCCCCTGTTGCCAACGCTTGGTTTCCTGTCCGTAGCGTTGTTCTACCTGACCGGGTACAGCGTATTTGCCTGGGGCGGGCCGATCTTGATGTATGCCGTCATTCCGCTGTTTGATCGTTTGATCGGGACGGACCGCAGCAACCCGCCCGAAGCTGCGGTCGAGCGGCTTGAAAATGATGCTTACTACCGTCTGATCGTCTACGCCTACATCCCAGCCCAGTTCGCCATGACCATATTGGGAGCCTGGGTATTTATGACCGGGGATCTGGGTGGCTGGACCATACTGGGTCTGGCGTTGACCTGCGGCACCATCAATGGCGTGGCCATCAATACGGCGCATGAGCTGGGTCACAAGAAAGAAAGCCTGGACCGCTGGTTGGCCAAGCTGACCCTGGCGCCGGTGGCATACGGACATTTCTACGTGGAACACAACCGTGGCCATCACAAGAATGTGGCCACGCCGGAGGATCCGGCCAGCTCACGCATGGGCGAATCGTTCTGGGCTTTCCTGCCGCGGACCATGCTTGGCAGCGTGCGTTCAGCCTGGGAGATCGAAGAACAGCGCCTGCAGCGCAAGGGCAAGAGCGTATGGGCCCTTGAGAATGACAATCTGCAGGCTTGGGCCATGACGGCCGTGCTGTTTGGCGGGCTGGCCCTGTGGTTGGGGCCATGGGCCCTGAGTTTCCTCTTTGCACAGGCCTTTTTCGGCGCCAGCCTGCTTGAAGTCATCAATTACATCGAGCACTACGGCCTGCTGCGTCAGAAAGCCGCAAATGGTCGTTACGAGCGCTGCGCACCACGCCATTCCTGGAACAGCAATCACATTGTGACCAATCTGGTGCTGTACCAGCTGCAGCGTCATTCCGATCACCACGCCAATCCGACCCGTCGCTTTCAGGCTTTGCGCCATTTCGACGAAAGCCCGCAGCTGCCGTCCGGTTATGCCTCGATGCTGATGCTGGCCTATGTGCCGTGGCTGTGGTTCCGGGTCATGGATCCGCTGGTGGCGGCGCACCACAACGGCGACATCAGCAAAGCCCATTTGCATGCGCCCAAGCGCCAAGCGTTGCTGGCGCGCTGGCAGCGTGCTGAACCGGACGCCGGACTCAGCGACGCGCACCATGACAGCGAAAGCCCCAGCACTGCGCATGCTGCGACCGGGGCAACCCGCTACGCCTGCACGGATTGCGGCTACATCTACGACGAGGCCGAAGGCTGCCCGCGTGAGGGCTATGCCCCGGGTACGCCATGGGCGGCGCTGCCAGACGACTGGCCCTGCCCAGACTGTGCGGTGCGCGAAAAACCAGATTTCAAGCCAGCAAAGGCAGCCTGAGGGATCAAGGCGGAGGTGAAAAGCGGCCCCAGGGCCGCTTTTCTTTTAGCGTTTGCTACGTTCCTGAACCAGCACCCAGGGGCTGACCACCACGGCCCACAGCTCCAAGGAGTTGTCCGCCGCCCAGCGGGCGGCATTGTGATCGGCCAGATGGCCAACCTGCCCGGCTTGCATCCAGTCGCGCACGCGATCCTTGTCATCGTCGGCAAACGCTTGCGCCACGTCGATAAGATCCAGCGGTTCGGCGACCTCGACCACCCGGCCAACGGCGAACATGCGTTCAATCTCGGCCCAGCTGACGCGTGCGGTTTCGCCCAGCAGCTTGTCATAGGTGGGTATTTCGATGTGCTGACTTGAGTCCACATTCAGTCCAATTTATTCACCCGTGTATTGTGCCATGCAGCAGGGCTTGCGCTAACATTGCGCCACCTGAAAATCGCCCGTGGGAGTTGGCATGCGCAGAGTGGTGTTCAATCAAAAAGGTGGTGTGGGCAAAACCACGATCGTGTGCAATCTGGCCGCGATCAGCGCATCGCGCGGACGCAAGACCCTGGTTGTGGATCTGGATCCTCAGTGCAACACCAGCCAGTACCTGCTGGGCAGCCAGGACACGCCGGCGCCGAGCAGCATGGCGGACTTCTTCGAAGGCACGTTGGGGCGCAGCCTCAAGGCTGCCGACCTGCGCCCGCACATCGCCCCCACCCCGTTCGACAACCTGCATGTGGTCGCGGCGCATCCGGATCTTGAGCATCTGATCGTCAAGCTGGAATCACGGCAGAAGATCTACAAGCTGCGCAATGCCCTGAGCAAGCTGTCGGATTATGACGAGATTTATATCGACACCCCACCGGCGCTGAATTTCTACAGCCGTTCGGCCCTGATCGCGGCCGACCGCTGCCTGATTCCCTTCGACTGCGACGATTTCGCCCGTCAGGCCCTGTACACGCTGACTGAAAATATCGAAGAGATTCAGGCCGACCACAACGAAGATCTGAGTATCGAAGGCATCATCGTCAATCAGTTTCAGGAGCGCGCCAATCTGCCACAGCGGCTGGTCAAGGAACTGACCGAAGAAGGCATGCCGATACTCAAGACCCGTCTGGCCAGCTCGATCAAGGTCAAGGAATCACATGATCAGTCGATTCCGCTGGTCTACCTTGCACCCTCGCACAAAATCTCCAAGCAGTTTCAGGATCTCTACCGCAGTCTCAAGTGAAAAAGTACAACGTTGACGTCGCCATAATCGGCACCGGCCCTGCCGGTGAAGGGGCTGCCATGATGGCGGCCAAGAACCACCTCAGCACGGTGGTCATCGAACGCTATGTGGATGTCGGCGGAGGCTGCACCCACTGGGGCACCATACCCAGCAAGGCCTTGCGCTACGCGGTCAAGCAAATCAACGAGGTGCGTCACAATCCGCTGCTGCAATCCCTGCGGCGTCAGATCCGGGTGACCTACCCGGAACTGCTGGAAACCGCGGGCGGCGTGGTCGGGCGCCAGGTTGCCAGTCGCCACCGCGCCTACGAGCGCAATGATGTGCCGATCATCGAAGGTGCGGCGCGCTTCAAAGACGCGCATACGCTGATGATTGAGCATGAGCGCCACACCGTGGCGCAGATCAAGGCCAAGACCATCGTGATCGCCACCGGCTCTCGGCCCTATCATCCCGAGGGGCTGGATTTCGATCACCCGCGCATTCTCGACAGCGACACCATCCTCAAACTCAAGGAACACCCGCGCTCCATCACCATTTATGGTGCCGGTGTGATCGGCTGCGAGTACGCATCGATCTTTGCCAATCTCGGTATCAAGGTCAATCTGGTCAACACCCAGGGACGGCTGTTGTCGTTCATGGATGAGGAGATCAGTGAAGCCCTGTCCTATCACCTGCGTGATCAGGGCATCACGATCCGGCACAACGAAGAGTACTCGCACGTCGAAGCGCGTGAGCATGACGTGGTGCTGCATCTGAAATCGGGCCGCAGGCTCAAGTCTGACGTGCTGCTGTGGGCCAACGGCCGCACCGGCAACTCGGCCGGTATGGGGTTGGAGGATCTAGGCCTACCGGTCAATTCGCGTGGGCAGCTCAGCGTCAACGAGGCCTATCAGACCGACATCCCGCATATCTATGCGGTGGGCGACATTATCGGTTACCCGGCCTTGGCGTCGAGTGCCTATGACCAGGGACGTTTCGCCTTGTCTCACCGGCTCAATCCGGAGCGGGTCAACGAACTGTTTGATCTGATGCCAGCGGGTATCTACACCATCCCGGAACTGTCATCGGTGGGGCGCACCGAGCAGGAACTGGCCGCTGCCAACGTGCCTTACGAGTCCGGCTACGCCTACTTCAAACACCTGGCGCGGGCCCAGATGGCCGGTGAAACCGTGGGCATGCTCAAGCTGATTTTCCATGCCGATACACGCGAGGTGTTGGGCGTGCACTGCTTTGGCGACCGGGCATCGGAAATCATCCACATCGGTCAGACCGTGATGGCCACGCAAAATGGCGGCCCTGGCCTGGATTACTTCATTGAAACCACCTTCAACTACCCGACCATGGCCGAGGCCTACCGGGTTGCGGCGCTCAACGGGATGAACCGTTTGGCCTAGACTTCTGGGCCGTTGGTTTTGGCGTCCTGCCACCAGGCTTCAAGTTCGTCCAGCGTGCAGTCGGCCCAGTCGCGGCCATGTTCGGTCAGCTTGTGTTCGACATGACGCAAACGCCGGATGAACTTGCGATTGACACTGTCCAGCGCCTGCTCTGGTGACAGCTTCAGAAAGCGAGAGAAATTGACCAGCATGAACAGCAGGTCACCCAGCTCATCCTGCATGGCCTGGCTGTCGCCACTGTCCACCGCTTCACGGAATTCGCCCAGTTCTTCTTCGAGTTTGTCCCACAGCGGTGGCAGATCCGGCCAGTCAAAACCCAGTTCGGCCGCCGCTTGTTGCAGGCGGCGGGCCTCGCTCAGAGGCGCTGCGGCATCGGCCTTGTGATCAGACCAGCTCATGGGCTTCGAACATCTGCTGCAGGTTATAGAGCATCCCGGCCGTGGCGCCCCAGATGCGGTAGTGCTTGTAGTTCAGCTCGTAGTACTTGAGCCCCAGACGGCCGAGTTTGCGCATCTGGTAGTTGCGTCGTTCGAGGACGAAGGACAGCGGTAGCTCGAACACTTCCGCGACCTCTTCGGAGTCCGAATGCACGGGTGCAGCGGCATCCACCAGGGCGACCACCGGGGTGACCCGGAACTTGGAGATGGTCGGGTAATCGTCGAGATAGCCGATGACCTTCACCGCGGCGGGATCAAGGTCGATTTCTTCCTGGGCTTCGCGCAAGGCCGTGCCCACAGGGAATTCGTCGCCCTCGTCTTTGCGCCCGCCGGGGAAGCTGATCTGCCCGCCGTGGGCGCGCAGGTTTTCCGAGCGCACCGTCATGATGATGCTGGGTGCATCCTTGTCGCGAACACCGACCAGCACACTGGCCGGTCGCAGTCGACGGGTCCAGCGCTTCTGCAGGACGTAATCCAGCCCCAGGGGCAGTTCCCAGCGCGCCATGCGGCGCGGATGCTCGGCGTGGGTGTGCTCGAGTACGTCCTCGAGCCGATCAACCAATTGAGTGCGGATCACGCCAGAGAGGCCAGCCAGCTGTCCAGTTTGGCCTGGTCGGCGGCGAAGCGGCGAATGCCGTCGGCGAGTTTTTCAGTGGCCATGGCGTCGTCGTTGAGTTCCGCACGAAAGCGGGCCTCGTCGGGAATCTCGCGCGGATCCTCGCTGGTCTGATCGGCGCTCAGCTGGGCCTCAACTCGTGTGCTGGTGTCTGCAGCCAGCTCGTCGAGCAGCTTGGGCGCGATGGTCAGCAGGTCGCAGCCGGCCAGGGCCAGAATTTCGCCAGTGTTGCGGAAGCTCGCGCCCATGACTTGCGTGGGGTAGCCGTGCGCCTTGTACCAGCGGTAGATGCGCCGTACCGACTGCACGCCGGGATCCTGCTCAGGGCTTTCGACTTTGAGGCCATTGGCCACATGCCAGTCGAGGATGCGGCCCACAAACGGCGAAATCAGGGTGACCCCGGCGTCGGCGCACTGGCGCGCCTGGGCAAAACCGAACAGCAGCGTCATATTGCAGCGCAGGCCGCGCGATTCCAGCACGCGCGCCGCGCGGATGCCTTCCCAGGTTGAAGCGATCTTGATCAGTACCCGCTCGGGGCCAACCCCGGCGGCGGCGTAGTCCGCAATGATGCGTTCGGCCGCCTGTATGGTTTTCTGGGTGTCGAAGGATGCTCGCGGATCGACTTCCGTAGAGACATAGCGGCCCACGGATTTGAGAATTTCGCAGCCGAAGCGCACGGTCAGTTTCTCGCGCGCCCGGTCGATGTTGCCGCCACTTGCCACCAGCGCTTCGCGCGCCCAGGTGGCGGCATGATCGGTGCTCGCCGCGGCCAGGATCAGGCTCGGATTGGTCGTGGCGTCAGTGGGTTTGAAGCGGCGAATGGCGTCGAGGTCGCCGCTGTCTGCAACCAGCGTGCTCAACTGGCCGAGTTGTTCCAGTGCGTTCATAAAATCAGGAATTGGGTGCCTTGCCCGCCTGGGCATCGGCATAATGCATTGATGATCGATTCTAGCCCGCATTCATGACCGGCCGCTACGCACGCCTTGCCAGCTGGCCTAGCCCTGACCATGGCGTGATCCCGCATGCGGAGGCGCGGCGCCCTGAGTGGTGCCTGAGGATGATGGTGGGCGCAGGTGGATAAACACTTAACGGAGCAGCCTGGATATCCCGACCTGGCCGACGCCGGGCATGTGCTGGCGCCCGACGACCCTGCGCTGGCCGAGCTGTCACTGCCGCCTGCCGAGGCCAGCACGCGCTGGGTGTTGCGACGCGAGGCCGGCGAACTGGTGGTTGGTAATGCGCAAAGCCCTCGACAACGGCCCTTGCGGATCGATTTCTTCAGTGCCGAGATGCGTCGACGCGTCTCGGCCGGACGTCAGCAACCTCTGGCCAAAGCTTGCGGCCTGCACAAGCATCCTGGCGCCTACATTGTGGATGCCACGGCTGGCCTGGGCCGGGACGCGTGGTGCTTGGCCAGTCTGGGCGCGTGCATGGACTGGTACGAGCGCCATCCGTTGATCCATGCCCTGCTGCGCGATGCGCTCGCCCGAGCCACTGGTGAGACGGCGGCGCGTATCCGTCTGCGCCACGATGACGGGCGCAGTCTTCAGGCCGCAACAGCCGATGCGATCTTTCTTGATCCCATGTTTCCCGACAGCGGACGCCGTGCCGCCCCTGCGCTTGAGATGCAGATCATGCAGAGCCTGGTCGGGCCCGACGCTGATGCACAGCAGCTGTGGCAGCGTGCCATGGACAGTGGGGCGCGCCGCGTTGTGCTCAAACGTCCGCCGCGCGGCGCCAAGGTGCGACTGGCCAAGCCGGATCTCAGTTTTGGCGGCGGACGCGTGGTTTACGACGTGTATCTGCGCCCGCCAGCGCGTTAGCAGGGCCTGGCTAGGGCAAGGTCACCGGACACGGCCTGAGTCCGAGTCCGAGCACGCCTTCACCCAGCGCCGGAAAAACCGCAGCCAGATCCGGATCGCTGGACAATAACTCCGGCACCAATGCGCTGAGCAGCGGACTCTCCGCAGCAACATTTCCGACATCCGGCAAGGGGGGCTGGGTCACATAGTCGCCGAGATTGTCGTGCAGTCGGACAAGGTTCCAGCACGGTGCCTGGAATTGCATCAGGTTCAGGGTGGCCTGCATCGGGCCGGGCAACTGGCGCTCGTTGAAATGGTTGCCAATGAATTGTTGGATGTCCGCGCTCAAGCTGTCGCGCTTGTCCCAGATGTCTTGCGGGACTTCCAGAGCGCTGCGGTAATAGTGCGGGAACGCATCCAGCCCTGGTGCACGACGTTCCTGACGCATCCCATCCAGGCTGTGCAGGGTCAGCGGCAAGGTTTCTTCGCCGAAATCAATTTCCAGCGTGGCGGGCGAGCAGTACGGACGGAAGCCTTTCACGCGTGCCGGATGGCCTGCGATCATGCCCTGATAGTCGAATCGTTCGACCTCCTGTTCATGCGGGCCCTGGGTCGGTAGCGCTTTGCCCTGCAGCGCCTGGCCGGTGAAGACGAAATGCCAGGCTTCATCACCCAGCTCGCTGATGTCCTTTTCCCAGAATCCGCTGTTGCCGGACGCATCCGTACCTTCGATGCGCATGATGCGGTGTTCGGTGCCCGGGCTGATCTTGCGAATGCTGACGCGGTTGGTCACGCTGCCGGGAACGTCCGGGTGACGAATCCAGTCCGGTGCGGGCAGCTGAATCTTGTAGTCCTCCACACCCTCCTGATCAAACCAGGAATAGTCGTGCAACACGGTATTGGCACCGGAGATATCGAAGTCATACAGGCGCGTGTAGATGCGCCCACGACTGGTCACCACCATCATGGTGGAGCCGCTGGCCGATAAGCCTTCCATCATGGCCGCGCCTTCTTCAGGCGGACAGATTTCGCGGCTTTCGTCGGCCGGCAGCCAGGGATCGAAATGGGTGATGCGCTGGCCATCGCCACGCAACATGTAGAGCATCAATATGCCCCAAAAATCATTCTTGCGACCGGCGATATCGACGAAGTAATCATCGAAACCGGAGTGCAGTTCAGAGGCAGCCCAGTGCGTCACATCCGGTGGAATGGTGACGCCCATATCGAGCCAGAACAGTGGTCCCCAGCGACGTGTCCAGCCACTGTCACCAAAATCCAGCGTGTAGATGTCACGTTGCGCATTGGCAGCGAGCAGGACAAAACCATCCGCGGAAATTTCGCTGACCTGACCGTGCAGGCAACGCGGCAGCAGCACCTCATGCCAAGCTTCCTCCACGCCGGTGGTTTGTGGCCTTGGACGGCTGTAGATGCGCCCTTCGTGCACGGCGAAATCGAATTCATGCGTGAAACTGGCGGTGGGACCACGCTGATGGATCAAGCCGGGCAAGGCTCGCGCCACCTCGGGTTCGGCCGGGCCGCCACCCTGCCCGGTTGTGTCCTCCGGCACGATCGCGAAGGGCAGCGGATTCACCGGCAGCCGTGCGGTGGCCAGGTAGTCATCGGCACAGGCCAGGTCCGGGACGCTGCGTACGCCCGGGAAGTCGGCCGAACTGAGACCCACAGCAGTGAGGGCGTCACACAGCGCGGCGCTGCCGCCGACTGCGATGCACAGATCGGCCAGGGTCTTGTCAGCAGGGGACGATGACGGGGGGCTGCCGGTATCGGTGCTGCTGGCCTGAGTGGGCGTGCGATCGGCGCCTGAACATGCGGCCAGCAAGCACAGGCAGAGCGCGCCCAGCAGCGCGCGGGACGGTGTCGTCATGGGTCTCCCCCCAATGATGTTCTTGTGAGACGGCATCGTGCATGCGATGCCATTGTGTGTGGTGCGGTCTTACAGCGGTTTGAGATCGTTCAGATAGCGACGAGCATTCTGCACATAGTGCGCCGCCTGCATTTTGAGCATGGCGGCTACGTTGGGCGGATTCTCCTTGACCACCTTGCCGGGCGTGCCCATGACCAGCGAATTGTCGGGAATTTCTTTGCCTTCCGGAATCAATGCGCCAGCGCCGATAATGCAGTTCTTGCCGATCTTGGCGCGGTTGAGGATGACCGCCTGAATGCCGATCAGCGTGTTGTCGCCGATCGTGCAGCCATGCAGCATGGCCTGGTGACCGACCGTCACATCGTTACCCACAATCAACTTGATGCCGGGGTCGGTGTGCAGTACGGAGCCGTCCTGAATGTTGCTGCGTTCACCGATCACGATGTCGTCGTTGTCACCGCGCAGTACACAGCCGAACCAGATGCTGGCATCCTGCATGAGCTGCACGGAGCCGATGACGCGGGCGTCATCCGCCACAAAATTGCCGCCGTCGAGTTGCGGTGTTCGTTCACCCAGTTGGTACAGCATGCTGAAGTTCTTCCCTTGGCGAAAAGCCGTCATCCTACTCTGCCTGAGTCTGTTTGCGGCGGCGTGCAGTCGCAGCGCGCCGCCACCTGCACTGCCCTACCTGGGTGATGACGCGGTCATTCTGGCCTTTGGTGACAGCCTTACCTATGGCACCGGCGCACGCCGCGAGCAGGCCTATCCGGCGATACTTTCTGGCTTGATCGGGCGCACGGTGGTGGTCGAGGCTACTCCGGGTGACAAAACGTCGGATGGCCTGGCCAAGTTTGACGAGGCCTTGGATGAGCATCGTCCGGATCTGCTCATACTGTGTTTGGGGGGTAACGATTTCCTGCGCAAGGTGCCGCTGCCGGTCACCCGCAACAACATGGTCAGCATGATTGAACGGGCACGCGATCAGGGGATACCTGTCGTGCTGCTTGCAGTGCCCTCCCCGGCTCTTTTCGGTCTTGAAGCACACCCGCTGTATGAGGAACTGGCGACAACCTATCAGCTGCCGCTGGAGAACGACATTTTGTCCGAGGTGTTCGGCAACAAGGCCGCCAAGTCTGACCCGCTCCACCCCAACGCACAGGGTTACGCGCAAGTGGCTGAGGCTTTGGCAGCGCTGTTGCGCGCCAGCGGGGCGCTCTAGCTGGCGTTTTTCTCGGCGCGTCGTTCGGCCAGCGTTTTGGCCACCTGATTACGCAGGTAGAGTGGCTGCAGCTCGGCCGCCGGGCCGGCCGCATCCAGGCCCATATGACGGGCAGCCAGGGCGACAGCTGCCGCATCCAGTCGCAAACCGGCATGGGTGTGTTGAGCATAGTGCTCGGGCCAGGCCTCGAAACCGGGACCCGCGAACAGACAATCGGGGCTGAGCTGATCGACCAGCGCATCTGCATCAAGCAGTTGTAGATCTCCCTCGCGCTGCGGCCCCTGTGCCAGGTTGTAACGCGCGGCGTAGAGTTGGTTCATACGCGCATCCAGGGCAATCCAGGCGGGGCCACGGGCGCCATCCAGATAGAGTCGCCAGGCCAGCGCATCCAGGCTGTTGACCGGCAAACAGGGTAAACCCGTTGCCAGGCCCAGTCCCTGTACATACCCCACTGCCACGCGCACGCCGGTGAAACCACCGGGTCCGACACCGCAGACCAGCGCATCCAGCGTTGACCAGTCGGCGAATGTCTGACGCAAGGCTTCGACCTGTTGCTGCAGCCAGCTCAGGCTGTCGCGCGTGTCCTGGTTCACGCGCAGGTCCAGTGCATCACCTTGCAGCAGGGCAACCGATGCCTGGCCATCTGCCGAATCGACGACCAACAGATTCATGGCCGTATCCCTTGCAGGAATGCGGCGGCTTCGGCTTCATCGTAGATCGGTGTCATCGGCGGCAGGCTGTCGAGAAACTGGCGACCATAGCGCATGCGCTGGATGCGGGTGTCGCCCAGGACCAGCATGCCGCGGTCGGTAACATCACGGATCAGCCGGCCTGCACCCTGTTTGAGGGTTAGCACCGCCTGCGGCACCTGAAATTCGAAAAACGGATTGCGCCCTTCGCGCTCCAGCTGCAGGCTGCGCGCCTTGACCAGAGGGTCGTCGGGCGAGGCAAAAGGCAGACGGTCGATGATGACCAGGCGAAGCGCCGCACCACGCACATCGACGCCTTCCCAGAAGCTGGCCGTACCGACAAGAATGGCATGGCCATCATTGCGAAAATTGTCGAGCAGCTGGGTGCGTTCCTGCTCGCCCTGCTCGAGGACGCGGTATTTGCCCCACTGGCGCAGGCTGCGGGCGTACTCTTCGACCGCGCGGGCACTGGTGCACAACCAGAAACAGCCGCCGTCCGAAGCCTCGATCAGCGGTTTTCCCAGCTCCAGCAAAGCGCGTGGATAGGCCCGGTCGTTGGGCGGCGGCAAACGCCGTGGCAGCAGCATGCGGGCGTTGTTGGCGTAGTCGAAGGGGCTGTGTATATCCAGCGTACGGCTGTCTTCAAGCCCCAATCGCTCGGTGAAATGGCGGAATGCACCGGACACCGACAGAGTGGCGCTGGTGAGTATCCACGCCCCGCTCTGTCGCGCCCGCGCCGTCTGCATGGCCGGGGCCACATCCATGGGGATGGCCTGCAGGCTGAAACCGTTGGTCTGCCGTTCAGCCCAGCGCACCAGTTCATCGCCTGCCTGGGGCGTCTGGTTGTCGCTGCTGTCGATGTGCTGACGCCAGCGGCGCAGGCGGGTCAGCACGTTGCCCACGCGACGCCACGCGGTGGCCAGCTCCGGGCCACGACCGGCCTGCTCTTCCAGCTGCTTGTTGAGCAGCTCGAAAATGTCGGTCAGGGTGTCCAGCTCGGCCACGAAATCGGCATTGCGCATGAGGTCGTCGAGTTCCAGACGCTGGCGACTGAACGGAAAACAGGCGAGCAGATGCTGCAGGGCGTCGCCCATGGCGGCGACCTGATCCTTGAGCTGAGGAATATCGCCAAACGCATCAGCCGCCTCGACGATATCTCGCCCGAGATCACGACATTGCCGAGCCGAAACGCCAAATCCGAAAAATTGCGCCAGCACATCGGGAAACTGATGCGCCTCGTCGATGATGACGCCATCCATTTCCGGCAGCAGTTCGCCAAAACCGTCTTCCTTGAGGGCCAGATCGGCGCACAGCAAATGATGATTGACCACCACGACCTGGGCGTTCTGGGCTCGATTGCGCGCTTTGGCGACGAAGCAGTTCTCGTACTCCGGACACTGTGCGCCGAGACAGTTCTCGGCGGTCGAGGTGAGCTGAATCCGCATGGGGTCGTGGTCGCGCAGATCACTCAGCTCGGCGAGATCCCCGCTGTCGGTCTGACTGGCCCACAGCTGCACACGTTTGAGCTTGTCGGCTTCGCTGTTGCTCTGCGGGATGAACTTGCCGGCACGCTGGGCGCAGTAGTAGTTGCTGCGTCCCTTGAGCAATTGGGCGCGTAGCGGCAAGCCCAGCGCCGTGCTGAGACGCGGTATGTCGGTATGAAACAGCTGGTCCTGCAGATGTCGGGTGCCGGTCGAAATCAGTACGCGGTGCCCGCTGAGCAGCGTCGGTACCAGGTAGGCAAAGGTCTTGCCAATACCGGTACCGGCTTCGGCCACCAGGGTGTCTGCGTCGTTGAGGGTGTTGAGCACCGCATGCGCAAGGGCAATCTGGCCTTCACGCGCGGCAAAGCCGGGGATTACCGAGGCCAGCGCACCGTCCGGACCCAGAACGGAATCAATGTCATCCACGTGTGGGGTGCCTGTCAGCCGCCGCGGGCCTTGTCCTCTGCCTGTCGCGCCGCACTGTCATCGCCTTGCAGGCGTTTGATGTCGGCAATCAGCAACCAGGCCTGACGGGTCAGCGGCCCCGGCGCTGCGAAGCTGATGCTGCGCCGGGCAAGATTCTCAGACTGCACCATATTGCCCTGCTCGAAGCGAATCTCGGCCAGCCGCAACCATGGCAGCGGGTCATCGCTGACGATGCGAATGGCGCGCTCCAGCGTGCCCGATGCGCGTTCCAGATCACCCGCAGCGCGTTCTTCTTCAGCCTGGCTGACCAGGGCCAGAACCGTGGGGTGGTGGCTGACCGCAGCATCCTCGTCGCTGCTGGTCGCAGGCTGATCACCGTCCGACGGGCTGTCCTGGCCGGGCGCTGGCGGTGCCGGCTGGCGTCCCCAGCTGTCATCGCCGGGCGCTTCCGGATAGGGCCAGACCGGCCCTTCAGGGGATACCGCGCAAGCCGAGAGAAACAGTGCAAAACATGCGATGAGAAGACGTTGAAACGACATTAGCGCCATAAATCCAAGAACTTGTTCCAGCCGGAGCGCGCACACGGCGCCTGTTGATCGGGAACAGTGCCTGCAATGTAGGGAACGCGCAAGACGCTGCGGCAGGCCTCATCGCCAGGCAGCCAGCTTTCGGTGTCCACCGGCACCCACTCCAGGCCAGATTGTGGCCGTGCGGACAGCCCTTGCAGGCCGGCCATACGCATCATCCGCGCCCAAACCGGCAAAGCACCGCTGGCGCCGGTCAGCTGGGTCACATCATTGTTGTCATGGCCAACCCAGACCACACCCAGGTAGTTGCTGCCAAAACCGGCAAACCAGCTGTCGCGCAGATCATCCGAGGTGCCGGTCTTGCCGGCAATGCGCAGCGTCGGGTCAATCTGGCGGTATATGCTACGACCGGTGCCGTTCTGGGTCGCTTGTTGCATGGCCCAGTTGAGCAGGGCCACGGCATCGGCGGGCAACGGGTCGGCCAGTTCCAGCGGATAGCGTTTGACCAGCTGCCCCTCACGCGTCTGCACCGAGCGGATGCTGATCAGTTTCTGGGCGAAACCGCCGCTGGCCAGCGCGGCGTAGATTTGGGTGAGCTGCAGCGGGCTGCGGTCCCAGGCACCGAGCAGCAGCGATGGCAACGCCGGTACCTGATCCTCCACACCGAGACCATGCAGGGTCTCGATCACCTGGTCCAGGCCGACCTCCAGCCCGAGATTGACCGTGGCCAGGTTGTACGACTGGCTGAGGGCCTGGAACAGCGGGATTTCGCCGTGACTTTCCTTGTCGTAGTTTTCCGGCTCCCAGACCGAGCCATTGGGCATGTCCAGACGCAGGGGTTCATCCTTGAGCAGGCTGGTCAGCTGATAGCGCTGTGATTGCTGCAGGGCGGCCAGGTAGACCACCGGCTTGATGGTCGAGCCAATCGGGCGGCGTGCATCCAGCGCCCGGTTGAAACCCGCCTCGCCGGGTTTGCGCCCCCCGACCAGGGCCAGTATGGAGCCGTCGGTGACCGAGGCCACCACCGCAGCCGCCTGCAGGCTGCTCAGGCCACGACTGGCCTCGATGCTGTCCAGCCCTTCAATCACTGCGGTTTCGGCGGCGGCCTGCACATGTGGCGCCAGGCTGGTGTAGATGCGCAGGCCTTCGGCGGTGAGTACATCATCGGGGTAGTCACGCGCCAGTTCACGGTGAACCTGCTGCACAAAAGCCGGATAGCGCCGGTTGGCATTGAGGGTCTGTTGCGAGGTGTGGACGTCGCGCGCCTGGGCCGCGGCCAGGGTTTCTTCATCGATCAGCCCGGCATCGTGCCACTGGGCCAGAACCAGATTGCGGCGTTCGCGCGCACGCTCCGGATGACGCCGTGGGTTGTAGTAGGACGGGCCCTTGACCATGCCGACCAGGGTGGCAATCTCGGCCACGCCGAGCTCGGCCAGCGGTTTGTGGAAGTAGAACTCGCTGCCCAGGCCAAAGCCGTGGATGGCGCGCTGCCCGTCCTGGCCGAGATACACCTCGTTGAGGTAGGCCTCGAGTATGGCGTCTTTTTCGTAATGCACTTCCAGCAGGACCGACAGTATGGCCTCGCTGAATTTGCGGCTGAAATTGCGCTGATTGTGCAGGAAGAAATTCTTGACCAGCTGCTGGGTCAGGGTACTGCCGCCCTGCACCACCCGTCCGGCGCGGATGTTGACCACCGCGGCGCGCAGGATGGCTCGCGGGTCCAAGCCAAAATGCTTGTAAAAGCGCTGGTCTTCGGTCTGGATCAGGCCGTGCGGCAAAAGCGCGGGCACTTCGGCCAGATTGACCAGCACACGATCTTCGCCATGGCGCGGATAGATACTGCCGATCAGCAGCGGATCGAGACGCACCAGGCTGACCGGCTGCCCGCCCTCGCTGATCTGCTTGAGCTGGCTGGGCCCGAAATCAAGGCTCAGCGTGCGGCTGGGCTGGGGACCATCAGAGAAGCTGAACGGTCGGGTTTGCAGCTCGATACGATCGCGCTGCTGGGCGTAACGCCCCTGGGCCAGTTCGGCACGCGGATGACGCCGGTAGCCGAGCCGTTCCAGTTCTTCGATCAGCTGATACTTGCTCAGCGCAAGGCCGGGATAAAGTTCCAGCGGCGCCGCGTAAATCTGCGCGGGCAAGGCCCAGCGGGCGCCGGCAAAGCGGCTGCGGATCTGCTGGTCCAGCACCAGGGTGTAGGCGATCAGGGCCAGCGCCGCGATGCATCCGAGCACCACGGCCAGCTTGAGAGTCAGGGAGGCAATTTTCGACATGGGGTGGGAATGTTACCCCATGCCTGAGCTGCCGCGGTGCCTCAATCCTTGCTCAACGGCTCGGCGCCGAGCTCTTCAGCAACCTGCTCCAGCGAGATATGACGCACATCCTTGCCATGCACGAAGTAGATCACGTACTCGGCGATGTTGCGGGCGTGATCGCCAATTCGCTCCAGCGAACGCAAAGACCAGACGATGTCGAACACGCGGCTGATCGAGCGCGGGTCTTCGATCATGAAGGTGATGCACTGGCGCATGATGCTTTCGTATTCGCGGTCGATTCGGATGTCGTGCTGGGCTGCGGCCAGCGCCGCTTCCGGGTCCATGCGGGCAAAAGCATCAAGCACGTCATGCAGCATGGTCTGAACCTGGCGGCCCAGGGTTTCGATCTCAAAATGCGGCCCGCGAGGTGCGTCCAGCTCGGCCAGGTCCAGCGACATACGCGCAATGCGTTCGGCTTCGTCGCCGATGCGCTCAAGATCGGTGATGGTCTTGATCACCGCGACAATCAGACGCAGGTCACTGGCCGCAGGCTGGCGGCGGGCCAGAATGCGACTGCATTCCTCGTCAATGTGCACCTCCATGCCATTAACGCGATGGTCGTTCTCGATCACCTCGCGGGCCAGGTCTGAATCGATCTCCAGCAATGCCTGCATGGCACGGGTGACCTGATGTTCCACCATGCCACCCATAGCCAGCACACGCTGGCGCACATCCTCAAGCTCAGCGTTGTACTGGGCTGAGATGTGTGTGTCGTAACGATTATTGGGAGATGCCATAGCCGCTTTCCTGTAAGTTTGAAACAACCTGCCGAGGGCACGTTGTCATGACCTGCGCTGTCTTCGGTGTTATATCGATCAGCCGTATCGGCCGGTGATGTAGTCTTCGGTCTGCTTCTTTTCGGGCACGGTGAAGATCTTGTCCGTAGCCCCGTACTCCACCAGATCGCCCAGATACATGAATGCGGTGTAGTCCGACACACGGGCCGCCTGCTGCATGTTGTGGGTCACGATCACGATGGTGTAATCGTTTTTCAGATCGTTGATCAGCTCTTCGATCTTGAGCGTGGAAATCGGGTCCAGGGCCGAAGCCGGCTCGTCCAGCAGCAGCACTTCCGGTTTGACGGCAATGGAGCGTGCGATCACCAGACGCTGTTGCTGACCGCCGGACATGCCCAAGGCATTGTCGTGCAGGCGATCTTTAACCTCATCCCACAAAGCCGCGCCCTTGAGTGCCCACTCTACGGTTTCATCCAGCGTGCGTTTCTTGTTGATGCCGGCCAGACGCAGGCCATAGGCCACGTTTTCGTAGATACTCTTGGGGAACGGATTGGGCTTTTGAAACACCATGCCGATGCGCCGACGCAAGCGTGCTACATCGACATCTTTATCGTAGATGTTCTTGTCGCCGAGCAGCAGCTGGCCTTCGATACGGGCGCTGTCGACCAGATCATTCATGCGGTTGAAACAGCGCAGCAGCGTGGATTTGCCGCAGCCACTGGGACCGATGAAGGCCGTTACCCGTTTCTCTGGAATTTGCAGATTGATGGTCTTGAGCGCTTGCTTGTCGTCGTAATAAAGACTCAGGTCACGCACGGTCAGTGCGATCGTTTCGTCCTCAAGTTTGCGATTCTGCGGCGACCGGTTGGCTGCGCCCATGTCGATGGCATGCGTCATGTTGGTTTTCTCTTTGGTCTGGACCATGGTCTCACTGATCAGTGTTCGAGCGCGCGGTATTTTTCGCGCAGACGGTTACGAACCCGGACAGCGAACAGGTTCAGGGCGATGATGACCAGCACCAGCAGCAGCGCGGTGGCGTACACCAGCGGCCGGGCGGCCTCTACGTTCGGACTCTGGAAGCCCACATCGTAAATGTGAAAGCCCAGATGCATGAATTTACGGTCGAGGTGGATGAAGGGCATGTTGCCATCAAGCGGCAACGACGGTGCCAGCTTGACCACGCCGACCAACATCAACGGTGCGACTTCGCCGGCGGCACGGGCGACGGCCAGAATCAGGCCTGTCATCATGGCCGGGCTGGCCATCGGCAGGACCACCTTCCATAAGGTCTCGGCTTTGGTGGCGCCCAGCGCCAGTGAGGCTTCGCGCAGGCTGCGCGGAATCCGCGCCAAGCCTTCTTCGGTGGCCACGATAACCACTGGCAGGGTCAGGATGGCCAAGGTCAGCGATGCCCACAGAATCCCGCCGGTGCCGAATGTGGGCGTGGGCAAGGCTTCGGGAAAGAACAGCGCATCAATCGAGCCGCCGAGGAAATAGACGAAAAAGCCCAGGCCGAATACGCCGTACACAATCGATGGAACACCGGCGAGGTTGTTGACCGCGATACGAATGATGCGGGTCATCACGCCTTGCTTGGCATATTCACGCAGATACAACGCCGCGACCACACCAAACGGTGTGACGAACACGGACATCAGCAAAACCATCAGCACGGTGCCGAAGATGGCCGGAAAAATGCCCCCCTCGGTATTGGCTTCGCGTGGCTCGTCGGCGACAAATTCCCACAATTTCGCAGCGTAATGACCAAGCTTCCCAAATGTCCCCATGGCATTCGGGCGGAAGATACGCACAACCTTTGACAGCTCGACCGTGAGCGTTTCGCCAGTCATTACGCGAACCGTGACACTGTCGCGGGTGATTTGACCGTAGAGTTCGATCAGTTCGTCTTCATAACTTTTGTACTGGCTTTGCAGTTCGGCTTCCTGTGCGGCGATGTCCTGCTCTGCCTGCGCTGTAAGCGCATCGCGAATTTCCAGGCCACGACGCTTGAGGCGCAGTTTTTCCAGGCCGTAGTTAATCGCACCGATGTCATGCTTTTCGATCTTTTCGATCTGCGCGCGCAAATCATTGGCGCGGTCTTGACGCAGCTTCAATGCCGCCCAGGCTTCTTCTCCACTGGCGACAACTTCGCCGTTTTCGCTGACCGACTCGATCCAGCCGTACAGGTTGCCCCACTCCAGGCGCTCAAACACGGTGATGTCTTCGGGGTATTCCCGTTCCACCAGCCAATCATCGATGACGTAGCGAAAATCACTGCCGTAGATGTCCCGATTGCCGACCTTGAACAGATAGCGATCGTAGAACTCTTTGTCGCCTTCGACGGGCAAACCGGCCGATTCAAGCCGGGATTTGCTGGCCAGTTCGCTGTCCAGCATCTCGCCCAGCACCTTCATCGGCTGCTTGCCCGGCACCTGATAGCTTGCCTGTACCACGTCGGCGGGCCAGAAATGGGCCAGCCCCCTGAACGCGATCAAACCCAGCAAGCCGGCTACCAGCAGCAGCGAAATCGCCACCGCACCACCGGTCATCCAGATCCACGGATCGCCGCTTTTGTACCAGGCTTTGAAGGCCGAGTTGCGCTGCGCGCTAATCGTGTGATGTTCGCTCATAGGTTGCTGTACTTGCTACGCAGGCGTTGACGGATGATTTCGGCCAGGGTGTTGAACACGAAGGTGAACAGGAACAGCACCAGGCCGGCGAGGAACAGAATGCGGAAGTGTGTACTGCCGACTTCAGATTCCGGCATCTCCACAGCGATATTGGCCGACAGCGTGCGGAAACCCTCAAAAATATTGAAATCCATAATCGGCGTATTGCCGGTCGCCATGAGCACGATCATGGTTTCACCCACAGCACGCCCGAAACCGATCATCAGCGCCGAAAACATGCCTGGGCTGGCTGTCGGCAAGACCACCCTGACCAGGGTCTGCCACGGCGTGGCGCCCAGCGCCAACGAGCCTTGGGTTAGCTGTTTGGGCACGCTGAACACCGCGTCCTCGGCAATTGAGAAAATCGTCGGGATAACCGCAAAGCCCATGGCCAGACCAACCACCAGGGAGTTGCGCTGGTCGTAGGTGATGCCCATTTCGTTGTCCAGCCAGTGCGGCATGCTGCCGCCGAAAAAGGCCGCCTCGACCATCGGGCTCAAGGCCAATGCCAAGGCTACCGACAGCATGATTGGAAGCAGCAGCAGCAACGGCTGCCATCCTTCCGGCACGCGGTGGCGAATGTGCGCTGGTGCCCTGCTCCACAGCCAGCCGGTCAGTGGCATGGTGATGGGCAGGAACAGGATCATCAGGAAAACGCCGGGCAGGTGCGTTTCTATAAACGGTGCGAGCCACAAACCGGCCAGAAAACCGAGGATGACGGTTGGCAGGGCTTCCATCACCTCAATCGCCGGCTTAACCAGCTGGCGCAGGCCGGATGACATGAAGTACGCGGTATAGATGGCGCCAGCCAAGGCCAGTGGCACCGCGAACAGCATCGCGTAGAACGCGGCCTTGATGGTGCCGAAAGCCAGCGGCGAGAGGCTGAACTTGGGTTCGAAATCGCTGTTGGCCGCCGAGGATTGCCACGTGTAATCGGGCTCAGGGTAGCTTTCGTACCAAATCTTGCCCCACAACGCCTTGAAGGACACTTCAGGGTGTTCGTTATGCAGCTTTACGATTTGAATGCCACGGTTGGCATGCTCGACCAGCATGACATTGGCGCGCGGCGAGATGGCGCCGATCTGCAGCCCATTGACCTCAAGCTGCTGCTCGGCCAGTTCACGCTCTGATGTGGAGAAGTAGGCGCCAAGCGTGCCGTTGGCAGCCAGCGACATAAACCCACGGCGGCGCTGCTCGGTGATCAGGGTTTCCACAACCGCACCGTCTGCCGCCTCGAAATCACGCACGCGTTGCAGCGTGTAATCTGCGGTGTTTTCCCGTCGCAGCGGGAAATACTGAGTGATCAATCCGTCATTGGTGGCCACAACCAGGGACAAACCGCCGGCCAGCATATTGACTGCGGTAATGGTATCGCCATGCTGAGCGGCAGAAATGGTCTGGACCAGCTTGGCGTTATCGAAACGACGAATATCGTAGAAATAGATTTCCGCATTTTCGAAGTTAAAGGCATACAGCCAGTCCTGCAGCGGATCCATGAGCATGCTGTCGACCTGCCGCGGCAGGGTCAGCGTGATTTCCCCGAGCTCCTCCAAGTTCACAGATTCATCAAAAAACGAGGTCGATTTTTCGAACTGCTTGAGGGTGATCGAGGTTCCCTGGGCGGTGCCCAGCGTCAGCAGGTCTTCATCTTCGCGAACCACCATCTGTTGACCGATGGGCGCATCCAGGCCTTCTGTACCGTACGGAAATTCCACCCGTGGTGTGATGGTGCGTTGCCCCTCGGCCGGGTAATCGAGCCGATATTTATGTTGTAACAGGACAACGCGCTGAGCCTCAGTCAAGACGGCAATGGTGTTCTTGGACTGGTCGACATGGGTGGCGGCCAGCAGCCGGGTTTGCAGGTCGTCCGAGGCCTTGAGTGTTCCGTCAGCCAGCGTGAAAAACCGCAAACGCCCATCTTCTGAAATACGCAGGCCGATTTCGCCCTGCTCTTCGATGGCATAGAGCAGGCTTTGGTCACCGCTGTCGGCCGGCATGGTGAACTGGTTCAGCGGTTCAAGCGATGCCGGTTTGAAAATCGGCAGCACCACCCAAAGCAGATAGAAGAAGATCAGAACCACGGCGAAAATAACGCCGATGCCGCCCACCGTGACGCTGGCCGCTGCCAGCTTGTCTTTGGTGTAGCGCCACTTCATCAAACCGGGGCTGGCGAAGACCGTGCCGTCGGTGGTGTCGCTGGCGTTGCTCATGCCGTTTGCCTGTTGGGTGTGGTTTTGCGGGTGTACAAAGGCCTTCGCCAGGGCGAAGGCCTTTACGTCAATGGATCAGAGGCGGTTACTTCGCCTGACCGAAGTTGTGCTGAATACCAACGCCAATGGTGGAAAATTCTTCCGCCTCGACGTCATTGGAGCGATCGCTGTAGTAGGCATAGACCTTGGTGGTTTTGGCCAGCTTGTGATCAACCCCTGCGACCAGCAGATCTGAGCCCGGTGACGCTTCCACCGAATCTTCATCAGCACTGGCCCACTGCAGTTTCAGTTTGGTCTGGCTGGTGATGTTCATGGCGCCGCTGAGCACGTAGGCAACACCGTCGGTGCCGCTGCCATCTGAATTCTCGGACTGCTGGATCAGCGCGCCAAGCTGAAACATGCCCAGCTTGGTCTGACCGCTCAGGCGGAAGCTGTCACGCGCATCGATTTCGCTGTTGATCGCAAAAGCGAGCTGGAATTTGTCGTGCTTGTAGGTCACCGAAGCCGATACGGCGTCGGCCAGACCATCACCCTGCGATCCATCAGCACCGCCACCGGAGTCGGTGCCGGGCGCGGTGGCTTCATCGTCACCGGGAATCAGCATCGCCCAGAACTGCAGGTTGCCGAATTTCGGCGACATGTAGTTGATGGTGTCAGAGATGCGGTCCTGGCCACCGATGACTTCATCGATATCGGCCAGGTGATAGTCGCTGAACTGGTCGACTTTCAGTTCGGCCTTCTTGAACGGCGTATCGTGAACCCCGACGAACACGCTACCCCAGGTCCCTTTCAAGCCCACAATGCTGTTGCGCTGACGCAGCATGTCGCGATCTTCGGAGCGCAGACGCTCGTCGAAGTTGACTTCATATTCCAGACGGTAGAACACGTCCAGGCTGTCGGTCAGCGCATGGGTGTTGTGAAAACCCAGTCGCGATGCATTGCTGTTGGTCTGGATCGCGCTGTCCGAGCCGGCTTCTTCGGTGCTGTTGATGGATACGTCGGCGCGCCCATAGATGTGCGGCATTTCAACATTGGCGTAAGCCGGTGCGGCGATCAGGCTGGCCAAGGCCAGAGTGGCTTTTGTTTTCATTTTTACTTCTTTGTCCTTGCGGCAAAAGATGCGAACCGTGCGTGGGGATGACGGTTCGCATCCGGTCATGATGACAGCGGTTTATTTCAGTTTTTTGAGTTGGATGTCAGCAAGCTTCTTGGGCAGCGGAACGTAGCCGTCTTTTACCACCACTTCCTGGCCCTGCTTGGACATGACCAGCTTGACGAACTCGCGCTCCAGCGGGGCCATCGGTTTGTTGGGGTGCTTGTTCACGTAGACATAGAGCAGGCGCGACAACGGATATTTGCCGGATACCGCGTTGTCCGGGGTCGGCTCATAGGCCTTGTCGCCTTCTTTCTTGGCCAGCGGCAGCGCGCGCACACCGGAGGTGCGGTAGCCAACGCCGGAATAGCCGATGGCGTTTAGGCCGGTGCTGATGGACTGCACGACCGACGCCGAACCAGGCTGTTCATTCACGTTGTTCTTGAAGTCGCCTTTGCACAGGCCGACTTTCTTGAAGTAGCCATAGGTGCCCGATACCGAATTGCGGCCATACAGCTGCAACGGGCGGCTGCTCCAATCACCTGACATGCCCAGGTCACCCCAGCGCTGCACATCGTTCAGCGCGCCGCATTTGCGGGTTGAGGAGAAAATGGCGTCCACCTGCGGGATGCTCAGCGATTTGATCGGGTTGTCTTTGTTGACGTAGACGGCCAGTGCATCGATGGCGACACCGATGGGCGTTGGGGCATAGCCGAATTTCTTTTCAAAGGCTTCAACTTCACCGCTTTTCATCATGCGGCTCATGGGGCCAAAGTTGGCGGTGCCTTCGGTCAGCGCCGGCGGTGCCGTGGAGGAGCCGGCAGCCTGCACCTGAATGTTCACATTCGGGTAGATGCGCTTGAACTCTTCGGTCCACAAGGTCATCAGATTGGCCAGCGTGTCCGAGCCAACACTGGAAATGTTGCCGGACACGCCAGAGGCTTTGGCATAGGCTGGCAGCGCCGGGTCAACCCCATTGGCCAGTGAAGAGGTGGCGAGACCCAGACCGAGCGTCGCGGCGGAGATCACAGAAATGAGCTTCATCGGTTGTCCATTCCTTTGGTTGTTGGACGGGACGCCGAAGCGGTGCACTGACGCACCTGCGGCGTTTGATGGGCGCACATTAGAGATCAACTGTGACAGTTTTATGACAAAGTGTGAAACACCTTGTCGTAGCGCGGTTTGAGGCGCCTAGCCGGCTTTGGCGAGCGCGTCCCGTGTGACACTGCGCGTGCGCGGAAAATGGCAGGTGAATTCGCTGCCCTGGCCGAGCTGGCTGCGGATCTTGAGCTGGCCTTCATGGCGCTCAAGTGCATGTTTAACAATGGCCAGGCCAAGCCCAGTGCCGCCTGTTTCACGCGAGCGTGCGGTGTCCGCGCGGTAGAAACGCTCGGTCAGCCGCGGCAGATCGGTGGGAGAGATACCGATGCCCGTGTCACAAACACGTAACAATGCGCCGTTGCTGCGGTTTTCCCAGAAGATTTCGATCTTGCCCTGGGGCGGTGTGTAGCGCAGTGCGTTGCTCAGCAAGTTGGAGATCACGCTGTGCAGCTCTGCCTGATTGCCTCTCAGGTTGAGAGATTCATCAACGTGGGCGATGAATTCATGCTGGCCATCCGACAACACCATGGCTTCTTCCAGCGATGCGCCAATCAAGGCCGGGATATCAATCAGTTCATCGCTGGCGTGGCGCCCGCTGGCTTCAAGGTTGGCGAGCTTGAGCAGGTCGGCAATGATTTTCTGCATGCGACTGGCCTGTCTGCGCATTTCCTGCAGCGGCGCATGCCAGGGCGCAAGTCCATCGGTGGTGTCCTTCTCGCCGGCCTGTGCAGCGATCTCGTCTGATTCGGCCTCTTGAGCCATCATGTCCAGGTATCCACGCAGGACGGTCAGCGGGGTGCGCAGCTCGTGGGAGGCGTTGGCGACAAAGTCGCGGCGGCTCTGTTCGAGTTGTTTCATTTTTGTGACATCCCGGGCAATCAACAGCTTCTGTCCCTGTCCGTAGGCAATGACGCGAATCCACAGCATGCGGCCGGATTCAGCGGGGGCGGCAATCTCAATGCCCGCCTTTTCGCTGTCGTCCGCCTTAAGGTAGTTGGCAAACTCGGGATGACGGATCAGATGGCTGATGCGTATGCCACGGTCACGCTTGCCTTCCAGATCGAGCAAATTGGTCGCGGCTTCGTTGAACCAGCTTATGCAACCATCGGCATCCAGCACCACGGCGGCGTCAGGCAAGGCCGCGGTTGAAGCACGAAATTCGGATACGATGGCGCGCAGCTGGCGTTTGCGTTTCTTGCCTTGTTTCCAGCGCTCGTAGGAGCCGGTGTAAATCTCACGCCAGATGCCCACGCCATCTGGAAGCTCGTGCTTCTTCGGCGCGTTGAGCCAGCGAACCAGCGCTGCGGCATGCCACAGGTGGTGCCAGATAAAACCCAGCAGCCCCAGGCACAGGCCGACCATTGGCGCTTGGAAAGGTACGGCCAGCAATGCACCCAGGCTGGCGTAGCCAAACAGCCGCAAAAGCTCAGCCTGGAGTGCTCTGTTCATCAGCTCGGCGTGGCCGAGAAGCGGTAGCCGGTGCCGCGCACAGTCTGGATCAGGTTGTCTTTGCCCGCCGGAGCCAGAGCCTTGCGCAAGCGCCGGATGTGAACATCTACGGTGCGTTCTTCGATGTAGACATTCTGGCCCCAGATGCGGTCAAGAAGCTGTTCACGGCTGTACACCCGTTCCGGGTGGCTGGTGAAAAAGTGCAGCAAACGATACTCGGTGGGGCCCAGGTTGATGGATTGACCATTGGCCTCTACACGTTGGGCCGCCACATTGATCTCGATGCCACCAAATTCAATCCGTTCATCGCTGCCGCCGGGAACGGTACGGCGCAACACAGCGCTGATGCGGGCGACCAGCTCTGCGGTCGAAAAGGGCTTTGTCACATAGTCGTCACAACCGGTGTTCAAGCCTTTGACCTTGTCGCCTTCTTCGCCACGCGCGGTGAGCATGATGAGTGGAATATCGGCAAAGGTTGCGGCAGCCTTGAGTTCGCGGGCGAATTCAAGGCCGCTGGTGACTGGCATCATCCAGTCGATCAGGACGAGATCTGGGCGGTGCTCTGCCAACGCCAGCCGCGCGGCCGCCGCGTCTTCTGCAGCGTCAACCTGAAATCCCTCACGTTCAAGGGAAAATCGCAGCAAATCTCGGATCGGCTTCTCATCCTCAACAACCAGGATGGTCTTGCCGCGCATAGAAGAATCAGTCACGGTCATTCAAAACAGTCCAATTTGACCCGCATAGTCTCCACCGCGAGTATGACAGTGGTGTGACAATCGGGCCAGGACTTTGAATTTTCGAGGTTTTCGCGGCGAATGTTGGAGGAATTCAGTGCCCCAGAATGCGTTGTGCTTGTTCCAGAACATCCGGCGATGACGCCTGTGCGACGATCTCTTGCAGCGCTTTACGCACTGCTGCGGCGCGCTCTTCAGCAAGGCCATTGAGGCCGGCAAACGGCGTGATCAAGCGTGCTGCGAGCTGTGGATTGAGCTTGTCGTAAACCAGAATTTGCTCGGCCAACAGGGCAACGCCCTGCCCGCCTTGTGCATGGAGGGCTGAAAGGTTGAGCATGCCAAAGGTGCCGATCAACGCGCGAACGCGGTTAGGGTTGCCTTGATCGAAATCGGCATGCGCAAGCAAGGTGCGCACCGAATCAAGGCCAGCCTGGCCGGCGCGGGCAGCTTGCAACGCAAACCAGCGGTCAAGCACCAGCTTGTCGTTTTTGTAGGTTTGGTAAAAGCGTTCAAGCAGGATGTCGCGTTGTGCAGCGTCAGTCTGGTTGAGCGCTTGCAAGGCCGCCAAGCGATCGGTCAGATTGTCGCTGTTGTCGTACAGCTGCTCAGCCTGCTGCCAGGCCTGCTGGTCACCGCGCAAACACCACAACCGCAGCAGGCGAGCCCGCAGGCTACGGCGTGCGGCGGCGGCCGGTTCGAAGGCATACGTCGCTACGTGCTCCATCAAGTTCTGGGTCTGTGTTGCCAATGCATCGCCTAGCACTCGTGCCAGGGCTGCTTCGGTCTGATCCACGGCCTGGCTCAGGCGCAGCGGGTCAAGTTCGGTGTAGCGCGTGGTGAGCTCATCGGCTGATGGTGGGCTGAGCAACGCTGCGATCACCGCGCCATCGCCCTCGCCCACCATCACTTCGCAAAACACGTCGAGGTGCTGGTCTTCAAGCGTGGTTCCGGCGTAGGCCGCATCGATCATGATCAAGTACAGGCGTTGTGCTGCTTCCCAACGCGAAAATGGGTCTTGAGCATGACGCACGATGTGCTTGAGCTGATCCTGGCTGTAAGCGTAATCCCAGGTTACGGGCGCCGACAAAGCTTCGAACAGCACCGGCACTGGGCGTTCTGGCAGGTCGAAGCTAAAACCTTGCTGCGGCTGATCGAAGCGCAAGACCTGGCCGTCGATCATGGCCTGGCCGCGGCTGTCGAGCAGACTTACGCGGATGGGGATGAGGACTGCGTCGGCACTCGGATTGCTGGGAATCGATTGCTCACAATCCAGCGTGTAGTGACCGTTGTCCCAACTTTCCGTGATTTTGACCTGCGGAGTGCCGGCCTGACCGTACCAGCGCTGAAGGCCGCTGATGTCGAGCTGGTTGGCATCGCCATGAGCCGCGAGGAAGTCTTCAATGGTGACAGCCTGGCCGTCGTGGCGTTCGAAATACAGATCCATGCCACGACGGAAACCACTTTCACCTTCCAGGGCATGCAGCAGGCGGACCAGTTCGGCGCCTTTCTCATAAACCGTGACAGTGTAGAAATTGTTCATCTCTACATAGGATTCAGGACGCACCGGATGCGCCAATGGGCCGGCATCTTCGGCGAACTGACGCGCGCGCAGGAACTTGACCTGTTCAATGCGCTGCGCCGGACCTGCACCGCAATCTGCCGAAAACTGCTGATCGCGGAACACGGTCAGGCCTTCTTTGAGGCTGAGCTGAAACCAGTCGCGGCAGGTGACGCGGTTGCCCGTCCAGTTGTGAAAGTACTCGTGACCTATAACCGCTTCCACCGCGGCGAAATCGGCGTCGGTGGCGGTTTCCGGGCTGGCCAGCACGTACTTGGGGTTAAAGATATTGAGCCCTTTGTTCTCCATGGCCCCCATGTTGAAGGCGCCGGCGACCACCACTGAATAGGTGTTGAGGTCATAAGCCAGGCCATAGCGTTGTTCGTCCCACTGCATTGAGCGAACCAGCGAATCGATGGCGTGATCCATGCGCTCCTCAATGCCGTGATCGCAATAAAACGCGATATCGACTTCGCGCCCTTCACTGGTGATATAGGGGCGCGTCTTGCAGGCCATGTCGCCGGCAACCACGGCAAACAGGTAACAGGGTTTGGGATGCGGGTCTGACCAGCTGACACGATGACGCCCATCGGGCAGTTCCTGCTGGGCGTTACGCTCGCCATTGGCCAGCAGTATCGGGTACCGACCTTTGTCGGCTTCGATAGTTACATTGAACACCGACATGACGTCGGGGCGGTCGAGCGCATAGGTGATGCGTGAAAAGCCGTGTGATTCGCACTGGGTGCAAAGTATGCCGCCCGCGGCGTAAAGACCTTCCAGGCTGGTGTTGTTAAACGGATCGAGCTTAACCGTGCTTTCCAGCACGAAACGCGCGCCGGGCGCCTTGATCGTCAGTGAGGCGTCGTCGCACTGGTAGGCCTCGGGGCTCAGCGCTTCGCCGTCGATGCGAATTTCCACCAGAGCCATTTGACGGCCATCCAGCTCCAGGGTCTGTGTGCCATCGCCGACCGCGACAAGCTCCATCCGCGTGTGGACCAGTACATGCGCATCCTGCACATCAAAATGCATCTGGATGTGCGGTATCTGCCAGTCGCTGGGACGGTAGTCTTTGAGGTATTGGCGTTGTTTCATGCGGTGTTATTCATCAGTCCTGCGTTGCTGAATGTTTCTGTCAGCGTGCGTGTAACGGCGCGTTCGCCTGCGAAGCTCATATGTGAGCCGTCATACCAGTTAAGACGTGCTGAGCCCCAGTGCTTTTGTAGATTCAATGGCTGATCCGGCCACACCAAGGTGTCAACGCTGCCGGCGTAGATGCCAAGGCGGTGCGACTCCAGCTTGACCGGGAAGTTCAGCGGATTGACGCCGGACAAGGCTTTTTGCACGCGCTCGAGGGTAACGCCGTGGCGTTCCATCATTTTTAGTTCCAGCGGCGGAAAATGCCGCCAATGCGTTTGTGCGATGTCGGTGACTGGAATGCCCGCCACGGCGCAGGCCAGGTCATCATCAAGGCCGGCCAGCAAAGCAGTGTTGTAACCACCCAGACTGACGCCATACACGCCGACGCGGGGCGCGTGTTTGACCAGCCGTAGCCAACTGAGAATGCGACGAATGTCCCACTGCGCCTGGCGTTCCGCATGCAGGAAATCGATAAAGTCGCCTTCCAGATACCCTTCTCCCGACATCAGGCCTTTCTTGCGCGGGCCATGCAGCGGCAGTATGGGACAAACCACATTGAGGCCGAGTTTGTGGTGAAAAAAATCCGGGTCAAAGACTTTCAAATCAGCCATCGGGCTACCCATACGGTAGCCATGAATGCACACCAACCAGGGGCGTGCAGCACCAGCGTGCTCCAGCACCCAGGCGTGAGCTGTTCGATTGTTCTCATACGACAACCAACGCGTTGCCCCGGGCATGTCGCTGTCCGGCGCATAGCCGCTTTCAAAGCTGATGTGGCGGAATGACTTGCCCATAACACGCCGGTCACGGCTGTCCACCTTGATCAGGTCCGGCGGGGTTTCATGCCATGCGTGTGGGGCGTTGCGCCAGTTCGTTCGACCAAGATAGTCCTCCCAGCGTGCCAGTTCATCGGCAATGCGCACCGCATCTTGCCCTCGCGGGGCGCGGGCAACCAGCTTGAACCAGGCCATCAGGGCCTCGTCCATGGCAATCACGGCCAGTGCTTTGAGATGACCTGCAACGTCCGGTGCGCCCGCGATTCGCGGATAGTTATAAAGACTGACCCGCGCGGCGGCCAGGTAGGCGGCGATCAACGCGAGAGCGAAAAATAAGGCGTTCAAGGCTTCGCCTGACAGGGCCAGAAACGGCAAGGCGAGCGCGGTTACAACGGCACCCAAAGCGGCGTACTGCGTGAGCCGGCTATCGCCTGTCCACAGCAGCAGCCCGACACCGGCGCCGGTCATGATCAGGGCGCCAGGCAGGGTCATCAGAGCCACCGCACCGTGCCAGTGCAGCAGGTTGATTAATAGCATCAGGCCGACCGCGGCGATCACCGCGCCTTCCCAATAGAACTTGCGCGGCGGGTTCCAGTTGAAGTCCATAGCCGCTAGCGGTAAATCGCGACAAGCAGGGCGATGCTCAGACCGCCGACGATGGCCATGCCAGCCTCTATCAGCAGTTTAAAGCGATGTTCGCGAGCGCGTGCCCAGGCGCTGAACCAGCCTGCTGCGCCCAGAGCGCCAAAAACAATCGCGGTCAACCAAAGCTTGGGAATGCTGCGCATCAGCTCGGGCTTCAAGTCGAGATAGACGTAGTGCATCAGCACGACAACAAGGACGACGATCGACATCGTGCTGGCCACGGTGCCGATAAACAGGTTGAAAATTTGCATGTACGGATCAGTTTTTTTTTCGACGTGTGCGGAGTGCCGGAACCAGCTTGGCCGCCACTTTGGGCTGGAGCATGGCAGCACGAAACAGGCCGGTGACGGTGTAGCGGGCGATTTTGTCACGGTAGCGAAATATGCTGCCAATCATGTGGACCTCTCGGTCATCCAGCAGCACCACGCGATCTTCGTCGTCCTCGCCAAAACGCACGGCAACGGTCAGGTTGACCTTTAGCGGCTCTACTTCACGCCGTTTGCGCCGCCTGGATTTGAGTTTGGATTCGGACTTCTGGCTCATGTCACGCAGCCACCAGTGCCGGTGGTGAATTCAGGCGCATCCAGCCACTTAGCTGTGTCACCGCGCGCTCAACATCCGAAGACAGGCGTAGACCTTCTATTGGGCCATTCAAGGTCTGCGTATCCTCAAAACCCAGGCCGAGCTGCCGAACTTTGGGGTTGCGGCGCTCCAGCATGCGTTCCAGCCAGGCCATTGGGTCTTTACCACCCGGCGCATAGACCACGCGGGTATGGTGGCGGTAGCGGCGACGAGCTGGCTCGATCAATCCGGTAGAGGCCTGGCATAGCACATTCAGTCCGCCGTCCAGCCAGCGATCAACTTCGACGCCCAATCCAAAACGGGTCTCTTTGTGGCTCCAGTCGAGCATGAAACAGCCGTATTCCCGGCGCGCATCGAAATCAGTCGCCGGCAATGCCAGTTCGAAGTCTTCTGCCGTGGCACGATCGGTATAGCGGTGTGCGATCAGCGCCCGATCTTTGACTTGCAGAGCCTGCTGGCAGCCGTGCATGAGCCGCCGCCCGCGCGCCTCGCTGCTGGCGATAAGAAGAAACAGAAAGCCGTATTCCCGCAAGAGCGCCTCCTATGCCCCGTAGCCCCCGGTGGGGCGATACCGGCCGACTAGTGTACCGCAAGGATTTGACCCGCTCAGGCGGTTTCGGCCAGGGCGGCGTCGTGGGCGCCTTGTGTTGCACTCTCGATCAAATCGGGGCCGTGATAGACAAATCCGGTGTAGACCTGCACCAGCTGCGCCCCGGCGGCGAAGCGTTGGCGCGCGGATTCACGGTCATGAATACCGCCTACGCCAATCATTGGAATCTCCTCAGGCAAGGCACTGCGCAACTGCTCAAAACAGCGCTGTGACAGGTTTTGCAGTGGTTTGCCGCTGAGTCCGCCGTTTTCGTCGGCATAACGATGCCCTGCAACGCCCTCGCGAGACAGCGTGGTGTTGGTTGCGATCACCGCATCAAGTTCGGTGTCCGCAATGATGGCGGCGCTGGCCTGGATTTGTTCGGCGCTCATGTCGGGGGCAAGCTTGACCGCGAGGGGTACGCGACGGCCGTGTTCAACAGCCAGCTGATCGCGTTTCATGCTGAGTGCCTGCAGCAGCGTGGCCAGGGCATCACCTTGCTGCAGATCACGCAGGTTCTTGGTGTTGGGCGAGGATATGTTGATGGTGACGTAATCGGCCAACGCATAGACACGCTGCAGGCAGTGCAGGTAATCGTCGGCAGCGCGTTCGTTGGGTGTGGTTGCGTTCTTGCCTATATTGATGCCCAGAACACAATCGCGACGTGCGTGCTCAACCTGTCGACACAGATACTCAACACCTTTGTTGTTGAAGCCGAGCCGATTGATCACCGCTTCATGTTCTGGCAATCGGAACATGCGCGGGCGCGGGTTTCCATCTTGCGGGCGCGGTGTCACGGTGCCGACTTCGATAAAGCCGAAGCCCATGGCGGCCAGCGCATTGATGCATTCGCCGTTCTTATCCAGCCCAGCGGCCACCCCAACCGGGTTGCGAAAATGCAGCCCCATGCATTCTCTTGGCAACGCTGCGTCAGCGCGCATCAGCCTCGCACTCATACGCGGAAGGCGCCGCATCATCTGTATGGTCGCCGCGTGGGCGGACTCAGCATCCATGCGAAACAGGGTGCCGCGGGCGAGGTCAAACAGGCTCATAGCGAAAATCCGATGAATATTGACAGACCACAACGCGCCAGTTCAGGCGGTTGTGATGTATGGCTTTAGTTCTCGTCGCTTTGCGATGCGGGCCTGGCCTGCGACATGTCCAGCATGTGTCCGAGCTTCTTGGCCTTGGTGAATAAATAGGATTCGTTGTGTGGATTGGCCCCGCACTGATGCGGAAGGCGTTCGACTATGTCCACGCCCCCGGCTTCCAGCGCTGCGATTTTGCGCGGGTTGTTGGTCATCAGGCGCACGCGGGCAATGCGCAGGAACTTGAGCATTTCCAGGGCGATAGCGTAATCGCGGTGGTCAGGTGCAAAGCCAAGCTTTTCATTGGCCTCTACGGTGTCGGCTCCCTGATCCTGAAGCGCATAGGCCCGGATCTTGTTGGCTAGCCCAATGCCGCGCCCTTCCTGGCGCAGATACAGCAACGCGCCTTGACCTTCGGCTGCTATACGAGCGAGCGCGTGCTCGAGTTGTTGGCCGCAATCGCAGCGCAGGCTGCCCAGTACATCGCCGGTCAGGCATTCCGAGTGCAGACGGCATAGCACGGCATCGCTGGGTTGCCATTCGCCCATGCTCAGGGCGACCTGTTCCTTGCCATCCTCAGTGCTTTCGAACACTTGCATACGAAACTGACCGAAACGCGTCGGCAGCAGCGATTCGGCCTTGAGTTGTATCACGTGGGGACTCACTCCGATCAAACTGAATGTGGCGCAAGAGCGCCAGTTAGCCGCACATTATGCCGTGTTCCCCCTGGCCTTTGACACTGTTACCGAGGTCATCTGTGTTTAAGCGTCCGAAAAGCCGCCATTTCGTTGACGCAAAGCGGCGCTTGCACGATAGTTAGCCGTCCATGATGCCCGCAGCAGGTTGGCTCGCTCGGGCGGGTGAATGCGTGATGAGGACCGGCATGCGCATTCAGGCATTGTGGAGACAGTCAGCGGTTCCCAGAGGCCGTGGAAACGGCCGCTTGGCAATTAATGGAGGAGTGTTATGGCAGCATCCGGGGGCGATACCGTAGTCCCGACCAACTGGACTGGCCTGATCATGGTGGCGGTTGTCATCGTAGTGATCGCGGCAGTGACCTACTTCGGCATGGATATGCAGTTTGGTTCGGACGAAGGTTCGAAGGAAACGGAAAAATCCCTGTCTGTGAAGGACGTCTTTTCAGCCAGTGCACGTCGTGAAATTGCGGCAGCTGAGCCGGCGCGGGTGTTATCCCGCGCCGAGCTCGCGGCGCGCGCACCCGAAGCTGGCAGTGACCCCTCCGATGATGCCGATGCCTGGGCACAACCGGGCGCTCCCAGCGCTGATGAAGACTGGTCCAGCGATACCGACAGCTGGGATACTCAAAGCGACAATTGGGACAGCACGCAAGAGCATTGGGACGATGTGGCAAGCAACCATAAAGACGCTGCAGAAAGCGTGGCAGCCGCTGCAAGCCCGACACCAACGCCAGTCAAAGCCACACAAAAACCAACGCCCAAGCCCACACTGAAAGCCACGCCGAAACCGACGGTCAAGCCGGCGGCCACGCCGAAACCGAGCGCCAAGCCGGTTCCCAAGCCGACCGCGGCGGCGCAGCCACGCCCCACCGCACGCAAGGCACCCACACCGGAAGCGCTTACCGCATGGTGGTCTGATGCGAACGGAGCCTTGAGCGTGCTGTTTGCCGGAACATTGGATCGCGGTGAGCGGGTCAGCGACGGTATCGCGGTCATGTTCAGTGAGCCGGTCGATCCTGCACAGGGCAATCAGCACATGAGGCTGACCGATGAGTCCGGTTCGACCGTCAAGGCCAACTGGAAGTCCGGTGCGAACCCTGCGCTGCTGATTCTGGAAGGACTGGATGCCGGACGCTACACCCTGAGTATTGGTTCACAACTTCAGAGCCAGGGTGGCAAGAGCCTGGCGAAAGACGCGTCCGGCCCTGTTTACGTGTTCTAAAAACAAACTCAATCAGAAACCCCCGTTTGACCGCTCGGCAACGGGGGTTTTTCATTTGCGAAGGAGACAAATCAATGAGTGCGCTATTTTCACTGGATGGCAAGGTTGCGCTGGTCACCGGATCAAGTCGGGGCATTGGCGAATCCACGGCCAAACTGCTCGCCGCACAAGGTGCCCACGTCGTTGTATCCAGCCGCAAGCAGGACGGCATAGACCGGGTCTGCGCCGAAATTCAGGCAGCCGGCGGCAAGGCTTCAGCTTTCGCCTGTCACGCTGGCGATCTGGAGCAGATGACGGGCCTGATCACGAGAATCGACCAGGAGTTCGGCAAGCTCGATATCCTGGTCAACAATGCGGCCACCAATCCGCATTTTGGCAACGTACTGGATACGCCGGTAGAAGCCATTGATAAGACCGTTGAGGTGAACTTGCGTGGTTACTATCTGATGAGCCAGATGGCTGGTCGAGTCATGAAACGTGAAGGCGGCGGTGCGATCGTCAACATCGCTTCCATTAACGGCATTCGACCGGGCAATTTTCAGGGCATTTATTCGATTACCAAGGCCGCGGTGATCAATATGACGCAGGCCTTCGCCAAGGAATGTGCGGCCTTCAACATTCGCTGCAATGCGGTGTTGCCGGGCCTGACCCGAACCAAATTCGCCTCGGCCTTGACCGAAAACGAACAAATCCTGAACAGCGTTTTGCCTCTGATTCCGATGAAGCGTTATGCCGAGCCCGATGAGATCGCACCGGCAGTGCTGTTTCTTGCCTCACCAGCGGCCAGCTATGTCACGGGCACATGCCTGACTGCGGATGGCGGTTTTATGGCGGGTGGGCTGTAGCTGCGGCGACAGTTTGGCAGGGCCTATCTGGCCTTGAGCTTGTGGCAACCCAAGGAGCCGATCACTGAGGTGGTTGGCTTTTTTTATGTGCAAATGAGGGCGCATTTCCTGCCCGTTGATGCATCCCATGTCGGTCGGGACGTGGCTGACTTAGGATCGGGTCTAATACCGTCAATGGCTTGACGCTCAAGGCTTTGCGAGGTTGTTTTCAGTGTGCTCAGCAGGCCCGCAAAGGCTGTGAAACTGCGTCTTCACATTTTCTTCACATCGCGGCCCAAAAGATCGCCCCGCAAGCTACGGCTTGATACGGAAATAATTGATTTATCAAAAGGATTTGATAGTGGAATACTCTTCTTTCGCAAGAGCGAATGTGATCGCCTGCGCCTTGGCTTTGGGACTTCTTACCGCCTGCGGTTCAGATGGTGGCGGCACGCGGGCCTCAGGCGGCGTTGATGGCAACGACGGCTACAATCCGGGCGGCGAGTACACCGGCGGCGACAACAATACAGACAGCGGATTCCCCAACACGGGCATTGTTGGCGGCGCCATTATGGAAGGCATCAAGGTTGTTGCGGGCAATCCAAGCTCACCGGCTAAAGGCTTCGTGTGCAGCCAGTCAACCTCGTTCAATGCGGGTGCTTATATCGAGATCGGCGCAAACGGCCTGGTCGGAGGTCTGCTTGGTAATTTGCTGGCCCTGTTGTCGGGTGACAGCGTCGACAACTTGCTCAATGGGTTGTCTGACAGCGTACTGGCCCTTGATGGGGATCTGCGTACGGCCGCCGTGGTGACGCAAGCGTTGTCGGGTCTTGGTGGTTTGCTCAATTCCATGGATGTGATCGTCAATCTGCCGGATGGGCAGACCATGCCGGCCGGCCATTACGCCGTGTTCGCTGTGTCCTTCCCGCCGTCATTGCTTGAGCTTGGTGTGCTGTCGACGCTGTCCGTACAAACCTTGTTGGGCGATGTGGTCCAGGAGAGCGGCGTCAAGGTCACCACGAGCAGTTTGTCGCTTCTTGGGTTGTCGACCAATCAGCTGAGCACGGATGCGGGCTATGCGCTCATCGGCTACAAGACAACTAAGCCTTACAGCCGCGCACAGTTGTCCATCAGTTCAGGCCTGCTGTCGCTGGATCTGGGTGAGAAGCTCTACATCCATGAGTTCTGTACCGCAGGCCGACTGGTTGATCCTCCGACCGAAAGTTAAGTCGGGCAATCAAAAACTCCAGCGCCGCCGTATTCGATACGGCGGCGTTTTTTGTGGGATAGCCCCATACTTGGCAAGCCCGGCACATGCAGACTGATCGCGTACAATAACGCCCCTGCTCGCCCGTCGAGTACCTACCGCATTGCTGATGATGGTCAGCATCGACAACTCAGCTCTAGCCTTTGTACCCGTGACTGCCGACTCTCATCCGACCTCGCCTTGGCGCTTCTGTGTTGCGCCGATGATGGACTGGACCACTACGCAATGCCGTGTGTTTCACCGTCTGCTCAGTCGGCATGCGCGCCTGTACACCGAAATGGTGACGGCCAACGCCATTATTCATGGTGATCGTGACCATCTGCTGGGCTTTGATGCGAGCGAGCATCCGGTGGCTTTGCAGCTTGGTGGCAGCGAAGCGGATGCGCTGGCCTACGCGGCCCGCGAAGGCCAGGCCTACGGCTACGACGAAATCAATTTGAACTGCGGCTGTCCCAGTGATCGGGTTCAGAACGGTCGTTTTGGCGCCTGCCTGATGGCCGAGCCACAGCGCGTGGCCGACTGCGTGGCGGCGATGCAGGCTGAGGTGAATATTCCGGTGACGGTCAAATGTCGGCTGGGCATTGACGAGCTGGATTCGGACGAGCATTTGCATGGCTTTATTGAAAGCGTGGCTGCAGCCGGTTGCCGCGTGTTCATCGTGCATGCCCGCAAAGCCTGGCTGAATGGCCTGAGCCCCAAGGAAAACCGCGAGATACCGCCGCTGCAGTACGAGCGGGTTCACGCGCTCAAGCGTCTTTACCCTGAGCTGACCATCGTGATCAACGGCGGTATTGAGGATCTGGGCATGGCCCAAAGCCAGCTCGAAACGTTGGATGGCGTGATGCTTGGCCGGGCGGCCTACAAGAATCCCTACGTCCTGGCCGAGGTGGATCAGCGCCTTTTCGGTGAGATGCATGCACCCAGTCGTGAGCAGGTGGTCGAGGCGCTGCTGCCCTACGTGGCTGCGGAACAACAGCGCGGCGCCCCCGTCAAACAGGTCAGCCGACACATACTCGGCCTGTACAATGGCCGTCCCGGCGCGAAGATCTGGCGCCGCCGACTTTCCGTTCCCCAATCCGGCTGTGGGGTGGATTACATCCGCCATGCACTGGATGCCGTGCAATAAGGACTCTTCATGATCCGTTTTCTCGGACTACTGCTGACTGGAATTTTGATGACTGCAACTGCTCACGCCCAGACTCTGGTGGATATCGAAACCAACCGGGGCACCATCCGCATTGCCCTGGCCGATGACAAGGCGCCGGAAACGGTGGCCAATTTTCTGCGTTACGTGGACGAAGGCTTTTACGACGGCACGATCTTTCATCGGGTCATCGCCGGTTTCATGATTCAGGGTGGTGGCTTCACCGCCGACTACGCGCAAAAGAGCACGGCGTCGCCGGTCAAGAACGAAGCTGACAACGGCCTCAAGAACATGCGCGGCACCATCGCCATGGCACGTACCTCGGATCCGCATTCGGCCACGGCACAGTTCTTCATCAATCACCGCGACAACAGCAACCTGGATCACCGGGCGCCGACCATGCACGGCTGGGGTTATGCCGTGTTTGGCGAAGTGGTGGATGGTATGAACGTGGTGGATGCCATTGCCGCGGTCAAAACCGGCCCCGGCGGTCGTTTCCGCAGTGATGTGCCGCAGGACATGGTGGTGATTGAAAGCATCTCGCGGGTGCCGCAGCCCACGCCGAGCACCACGCCGGATGCCCCGGCTGCTGCCGAGTAAGCTGGCCCGTGGCGCTGCATGTGTTGTCGGATCTTCATCTGGATCCCGCGCGACCTGCGATCAGCGCCCGTTTTATCGATTATCTGAACGGCCCGGCCCGCCAGGCTGAGGCTGTTTACATCCTGGGTGATTTGTTTGAAGTGTGGGCCGATGACGATGTCTCGGCACCACTCTACGCGGACGAACTGGCGGCCATGCGGGGGCTGACCCGGCATGGCGTCCCCATTGCCTTCATTTGCGGCAACCGTGATTTTTTATGCGGGGCGGGCTTTGAACAGGCCAGCGGTGCGCGCGTGGTCAGCGAACCCTTTTCGCCGCCAGGGCGCTGCGACATCAAGTTCATGCATGGTGATGTGCTGTGTACGGATGATGTTGGCTACCAGCGTTTTCGGCGAATTGTGCGTTGGCCGTGGTTGCAATGGCTTTATCGTCGACTGCCACGCACGCTGAAGCTGCGCATCGCGGCACGGATTCGCGGCAGTGCGCGTGAAATGACCCGTCTCAAGCCCGAGGACATTCTCGATGTCACGCCGCAGGCCGTGAGTGCTTTTTTTGACGCACACCCGGCCTGTCGCCTGCTGATTCATGGTCACACCCATCGTCCGGCCGAACACGCGTTTGATGCGCAGCGAACGCGGCTGGTGCTCAGTGACTGGACCGAGCGTCAGGGTGAGTATCTGAGCCTGGATGCGCAGGGTTGGATGCGTCACCCGCTGTAGCTTGTGATGCGGCTTGCGCCGCGTGCTGGCGTGCCTGTTGCACGCAGGGGTGTTGGCGGAGTGTTTCGACCAGCGCGATGTCACGCTGATTCAGTTTGGCGATGTGCGCGCGCAGGTCCTTGTCCTGGTCGGCGCCCTGCAGCAAATCCCAGTTGCCAATGTTGACCCGCGGTACCGGCAGGTTCATGCCAAAGCGTTCATTGAAAACCATCACGCTGGCGGCAAAATTTTCGGTCTCGCCGATCCAGGCAAAATCATCCAGCGTCAGGCCTTCAAGCAGGTCGTGCTGTTTGTTGATCTGGTTGGGGCGTTCGATGAACGTCTCCAGCGGCAGTGAACGACGCCGCTTGTCCGGGTCAGCGGCCTTCTTGAGGATATGCGCGTAGTCGGACAGGACCCGTTCGACCGGGTCTCGAATCACGGTGCACCAGTGAACCTTGCGGCCGAGGATATCGAGGTAGCTGCGCGCGGCGAAATGGCCGCACAGCATCTGCGGCTCACCGTTGAGAAAGTGATCGGCGAACGCTTGTGGTTTGTCATCGAGCACGCTGGCACGGATGAGCGCCGAGGTTTGCGGATTCTGCGGCTTGTAGTGCAGATGTACCGCGTCTTGCCCAAAACGGCGGGTGGCGGCGACCCGAAATGCCGTGCCCGCGGTCTTGGGGATGTGGACGAAAGCGAACGCACGAATGGTCCCGAGGCTGTGTTCGCCATCAGGCGTCATCGTTCTCCTCGACGCTGAGCTCCACAATCAGCTGGCGATTGGCGACCTGATCACCAGCGCTGGCATTGACGGCCACCACGCGGCCAGCCACCGGTGTGGTCAGCTGGAACTCCATTTTCATGGCTTCCAGCACCGCGATGGTCTGGCCAGGCGCGACCTGATCACCGACCTGAACTGCGACATCCAGCAACTTGCCGTCGCTGTTGGCGCAGATGCGACCATCACTGCCGGCCTCCGGCGGTGCCGGTGGCACCAGGGTGAGATCGGCATAGCACCAGGTGCGGGCGTCAAAACTGACCCAGATCTGATGATCCTGGCGGGTATAGCGGGCGCTGCGGCGCACACCTTCGAAATAGAACTGACGCTCGAAACCGTCGCAGGCATCGACGTCAAAATGGAATTGTTGATCACCCACGCGGACCGTGCAGCGACGCCCGCCTTCGTTGAGCAGGTAGACGGTTTGCTCGACATCCTCCCAGCGCAGCTTGAGATATTGCTCGCTGCGGTTGGCGCTCATCCAGCCGAGCATGTCGGTGGCGAAGTCGGCCTCGCTGTAGAGCTGCCAGGTGTCATCCCAGTACAGCACCATCGCGGCCACCGCCCAGTGCGCGGCATCCGGTGTTTCGGCGGCACGCTGTTCATCCGGAAAGTGCGCAGGAATGTAGCCGGTGTGGAAATCGCCACTGGCGAAATCGGCTTCCTGGATGATCTGCTGCAGAAAATCGATGTTGCTGATCACCCCGTGCAGGGTGGTGTCGACCAGGGCACGGCGCAGGCGCAGGCGCGCCGCTTCGCGGTCATGCCCGTACACGATCAGCTTGCCCAGCATGGAGTCGTAGAACGGGCTGACCTCGCCGCCCTCGACCAGACCGTGATCCATGCGCACGCCCTCGCCTTGCGGCACCCGCCAGCGCAGCACCGGGCCGGTTTGCGGCACGTCGCCATGGCGGCTGTCCTCGGCGCACAGGCGCACTTCAATGGCGTGGCCTTGCTGGGTGATGTTGTCCTGGCTCAGCGGCAACGGCTCGCCATCAGCGATGCGGAACTGCCATTCAACAAGATCAACGCCGGTTACCAGCTCGGTCACCGGATGCTCGACCTGCAAGCGTGTGTTCATTTCCAGGAAATAAAACGCCCCGTCAGCCCCGAGCAGGAACTCGACCGTGCCGGCGCCCTGATAGTCGATGCTGCGGGCTGCTTGCACGGCCGCCTCGCCCATGCGAGCGCGCAGGGCTTCGTCGACTGCCGGTGACGGGCTTTCCTCGACCACTTTCTGATGTCGGCGCTGTACCGAACAGTCACGTTCGCCCAGATGCACGACCTGACCATGCTGATCACCGAACACCTGGATTTCGACGTGACGTGCGCCGATCACTGCTTTCTCCAGGATCAGTTCGCCGCTGCCGAAGGCGGATTCCGCCTCGGAGCGCGCCGAGCGGATTTGCGCCGCGGCTTCATCCTGGCTGTGGCACAGGCGCATGCCGCGGCCACCGCCGCCGGCTGCAGCCTTGATCATGACCGGGAAGCCAATCTTGCCGATTTCCTGCAGCAAGGTGGCATCGTCCTGATCCGCACCTTCATAGCCCGGTACGCAGGGCACGCCAGCGTCGATCATCTTGATCTTGGACGCACGTTTGTTGCCCATCAGGGCAATTGCATCCGGGCTGGGGCCAACAAAGACCAGGCCGGCGTCGGCGCAGGCCTGAGCAAAATCGGCATTTTCGGCGAGGAAGCCGTAACCCGGGTGTATGGCCTGTGCGCCGGCCGCCTTGGCGGCTGCTATCAGCCGATCCGCGCGCAGATACGATTCCGCCACGGTGGAGGGGCCAATGTGTACGGCCTGGTCGGCTTCCAGCACGTGCCGCGCGTGACGGTCCGCGTCGCTGTACACCGCGACGGTGCGCAACCCCAGTTTGCGCGCACCCTGAATAATACGGACGGCGATTTCACCGCGGTTGGCAATCAATACCTTTTGAATCGAGCGCACGAATCAGATCTCGCTTGTCATTGTTCGTTTTCAGAGTTCGCTTTTGAGGCCAAGTCGCTTGACCAGGATGCTGAGCATCACTTCGTCGGCCCCGCCACCAATGGAATGCAGGCGCAGGTCGCGATAGAACTGCGAGACCGAGCTTTCCCACATATAGCCCTGCCCGCCCCAGAACTGCAGGCAGGTATCGGTGATCTGGCGGGCCAGACGGCCGGTCTTGAGTTTGGCCATGGAGGCGGTCACCGAGACGTCTTCGCCGCGCACCAGATCAGCGGTGGCGCGCCAGACCAGCGATCGCGCCGCTTCGAGTTCGGTTTTTAGCTCGGCAATGGTGAAGGCAACGTACTGATTGTCGATGACGCCTTTGCCAAAGATCTTGCGCTGACGGGTGTAATCGATGGTGTCCGTGAGCACCCGTTCCATGGCCTCCAGAATGCTGGCCGAGAGGAACAAACGCTCTTCCTGGAACTGCAGCATCTGGTAGGTAAAACCCTTGCCTTCCTCGCCGATCAGGTTGCTTGCTGGAACGCGCACACCGTCGAGGAAAATGATCGCGGTGTCAGACGAGCGCTGGCCGAGCTTGTCGAGCTTGGTTTCGCGCTGCACGCCGGGGGCGTCCAGCGGCACCACGATGAGTGATTTGTTGTTGTGGCCGGCGCCTTCCGAGGTGTTGACCAGCATGCAGGCCCAGTCAGCCTGAGTGCCGTTGGTGATCCACATTTTCTGGCCGTTGATGACGTAGTCATGACCGTCGCGGCGGGCACTGGTCTTGATGCTGGCTACATCAGAGCCGGCGCCGGGTTCGCTGACCGCAATCGCGGCCACATGCTCGCCGGCGATCGCCGGGGCCAGAAATTCCTGCTGCAGTTCATCGGAACCAAAGCGTGCCAGCGCCGGGGTGGCCATGTCGGTCTGCACGCCGATCGCCATCGGAATCCCGCCGCAGGTGCAGGCCCCCAGGGCTTCGGCGAAGACCACCTGAAACGAATAGTCGAGGCCCAGACCGCCGACATTTTCCGGCTTGGTGATGCCGAGCAAACCCAGTTCGCCCAGCCCGCGGAACACCTCATGGGCGGGAAACTCCCCGGCCCGCTCCCAGGCTTCCACATTGGGGTTGATTTCGTCCTCGACGAAGCGACGCGTGGTGCGCCGGATTTCCTCGTGTTCGTGGCTCAATTGCATGGCTGTCCCTCCGCTTACAGACGGGCGATGCCGAAGCTGTTGCTGACCACCTCGCGGTGGCGAGCATCACGACAGATCGACAAGGTGTAGGCCAGCACCCGGCGAGAGTCACGCGGGTCGATCAGACCATCATCAATCATGTGGCCTGAGACCTTAAAGGGGTGCGATTGCTCATCGAACAGGCGCACGATGTTCTGCTTCATGGCCTCGATCTGGGCCTCCGGCAATTTGCCTTCGCTGACGATGGCCATAACTCCGGCAGCCTGTTCGCCGCCCATTACTGCGGTGCGGCTGTTGGGCCAGGCGAAAATGAAATCCGGCCCGAAACCGCGCCCGCACATGCCGTAGTTGCCAGCCCCGAAAGAACCGCCGATGACCAAAGTGATCTGCGGAACGGAGGCGTTGGCCACGGCCTGAATCATCTTCGAGCCGTGCTTGACGATGCCCGCCTGTTCGGATTCGCTGCCGACCATGTAGCCGGTGATGTTCTGCAGATAAATGATCGGGATGTCGGCCTGACAGCACAGCTGGATGAACTGCCCTGCCTTGTTGGCACCCTTGGTGTTGATCGGTCCGTTATTGCCGATCAAGCCGACCGGCCAACCTTCGATCTTGGCCTGGCCACAGATGGTCTGCTGGTCAAAGTCGGCCTTGAACTCGGTGAAATCGGAATCATCGACCAGACGCGCGATCACCTCGCGACAATCGTAGGGTTTCTTGTAGTCGACCGGGACCACGCCGGCCAGCTCGTCGGCAGACAGCCGCGGCGCCTTGAAACTTTTGCGCGGGGGACGGCCTGGGGCCTTGTTCCAGTCCAGCTTGGCCACCACTTCACGGGCGATGCGGATGCCATCGGCATCATCTTCGGCCAGATATTCGCAGGTGCCGGCCACGGTGCCGTGCATGTCCGCCCCGCCCAGTTCTTCGTCATTGGCAATTTCGCCGGTGGCGGCCTTGAGCAACGGCGGCCCGGCCAGGAACACCTTGGCCTTGTTACGCACCATGATGACGTAGTCCGACAGCCCTGGCATGTAGGCGCCACCTGCCGTTGACGAGCCATGCACCACGGTGATCTGAGGGATGCCGGCGGCCGACAGTTGGGCCTGGTTGCAGAATGTGCGTCCGCCTTCGATGAACATTTCCAGCTGATACGGCAGGTTGGCGCCGCCGGATTCGATCATGGAGATCACCGGCAGCTTCTGCTTGAGTGCAATTTCCTGGATGCGCAGGGTTTTCTGCACCCCCCAGGGCGACATGGTGCCGCCCTTGATGGCGCTGTTGGAGGCCACCAGCATGCAACGCGTGCCCGACACATAGCCGATGCCGCAAATCTGATTGCCGCCGGCCAGCGAGCCGTCCTTGTCATCGTGTTCCTTGTAGCCACACAAGGTCGACAGCTCAAGAAACGGCGAGCCACGATCCAGCATCAGGGCTACGCGCTCGCGCGGCATCAACTGGCCGCGCTGCTCAAAGCGCTCTCGGCGCTTTTCCTCGGAACCGCGCACGCTGTCTTCGACTTCGCGCAATTTGGCAATGGCCGCGAGCATGTCTTCGCGGTTGGTTTTAAAGCCGTCGGAATGGACGTCGATCTTGGATGCTATGACCGGCATACGGCCCGTCTCCCCTGCTTGGTTATTTCTGTTTACCGGGCAAACTGCCCATCAGCTTGCATATGATACCCAGCATGATTTCATCCGCGCCGCCGCCAATGGAAATCAGGCGGCCATCACGGAAGAAACGCGACACCGGATTCTCCCAGGTGTAACCCATGCCGCCCCAGTACTGGAGGCAGGAATCGGCCACTTCGCGGGCCAGCCGGCCGGCCTTGAGCTTGGCCATGGACGCCTGCTTCACCACGTCCTTGCCATTGAGGTAATCCTCGCAGGTCTGATAGCACAGCGCGCGCAGCGCTTCGATTTCGGTCTGCAGTTCGGCCAGGCGGAAATGCACCGTCTGGTTGTGAATCAGCGGTTGACCGAAGGTCTGGCGTTGGCGTGTGTAGTCCAGCGTTTGTTCCACACACTGCTCCATCCCGCGCAGAATGCTGGTCGCGCCAAAAATGCGTTCTTCCTGGAACTGCATCATCTGGTACATGAAGCCAGCACCTTCCTGACCAATCAGATAACGCTGCGGAACCCGTACGTTGTCGAAGAACAGCTGTGCGGTGTCGGATGACCACATGCCGATCTTGTGAATCTTCTGCGCCACTTCAATGCCCGGTGCATCCATGGGCACGATGATCAGCGATTTGTTGCCATGGCGGCTGCCATCGGAGGTGTTGCACAACAGGCAGATCCAGTCGGCCTGAGTGCCGTTGGTGATCCACATCTTGGTGCCGTTGATGACGTAATCGTCGCCATCCTTGACCGCCGTGGTGCGGATGTTGGCCACATCGGAGCCGGCGCCGGGCTCGGACACACCGATGGAACAGACCCGCTCGCCGGCAATGGTCGGCGCCAGGAACTCGCGTTTGAGCTCGTCAGAGCCAAACCGGGCCAGCGCGGGCGTGGCCATATCGGTGACCACACCGATGGCCATGGGGATGCCGCCGCAATGTGCGTTGCCAAGCTCTTCGGCGTAGACCATCTGATAGCTGTAATCCAGGCCCATACCGCCGTATTCGACCGGCTTGTTGATGCCCAGTATGCCCAGTTCACCGGCCTTGGCCAGTACTTCGCGGGCGGGAAAGGTCTGGGACGCTTCCCAGTCATCGACATTGGGGTTGATGACCTCGTCAACAAAGCGTTTGACGGTACGGCGGATGTCTTCGTGTTCAGATGTAAATTGCATGCTTGTCCTCACGCTGCGAAGGGCTCTGGGGCCTTTCGCCGAGACGCCGGGTGATCGGCCGGCGGGTGTCATGGCGGCGGGTAATCAGGATTATCAAATATCCGTAACACCTGCCCGCGAGCGCCGGAACTTAGCACAGTTTGACCACGAAAATGGAAGTGTCACCGAATGGTGACAAAGTAAGCCCTCTTACCGGTTTTGTTTTTACCGGACGTGGGCTAGACTCGGGACTCCCATAGACCCGGCGGGTAATCAGGGGGGAACGCAGCGCTGCAGTAACGCGACGTTGCATCCTGCATACACCGTCAACAGACACTCAGGAAGACTTATGACTTTGGACGATATCTTTGGCGCGATGCCGAGCAAACTGAATGCCGATGCGGCGGCCGGTGTTGATGCCGTGATCCAGTTCAACTGCTCCACCCCGCGTACCGTCACCATCAAGAACGGCGAGTGCACGGTGGTAGAAGGTTCGGTCGACGAGTACACCGTGGCCGTGACCATGGAAGACGAAGATTTGGTCGCCATGCTGACCGGCGAACTGGACGGCATGACCGCGTTCATGACCGGTAAGATTCAGCTCGACGGCGACATGATGTTTGCCCAGCAGCTGGGCGCGCTGTTCCCGCAGTAAGACAACTTTGTTTCCCGGCTGGGCCGGGACATGCACAAGCCCCGGTGTCCGCGAGGATCCCGGGGCTTTTTTGTGGCGCAGTTCAAGCCGCCTGCGGACGCCGCAGCAGCAGATACAGCAAGGGGCCGAACGAACCGGCGGTTAGTGTGATGAGCACGAATGGCCAGGCCTGAGCACCGCGTTGCTGGGCATCCTTGATCATCCACACGCAGATCAGCGCGCAAGCGATGACCAGATCAACGAGCACCTGCTCGCTGCCGGGGTTGGCCAAAGCGCCGGTCCAGATGCCGACATAGCCAACCTGTGCCATCACCCATGCGGTGAAGGCGGAAAACGCGATCAGCACAGCGATCAGTAGAGCTTTCATGCTTGTGTCCTCGTTTGGTGAGGGGATATCTCAGCGCGCCGGCGGTCGCTCATCAATTACGCATCAGGTAATAGACAGAATTCAGCCGCCACGGCTTAATGACCCAACGCCTGATGAGGATCACCGCATGAGCACCCTGGCTGCCGAAGTTTCCGGCTTCCCCGATCTGTTGCGCTACTGGCGCGGATTTCGCCGTCTGAGTCAGCTTGATCTGGCGGTGAATGCCGATGTGTCGCAGCGCCATGTCAGCTTTCTGGAATCAGGGCGCTCGAAGCCGAGCCGCGACATGGTCCTGCAACTGGCCGAATCGCTGGAACTGCCGCTGCGCGAGCGCAACCGCATGTTGGGTGCGGCGGGGTTCGCAGCGGTGTACGCGGCCAATCCCCTGAGCGATGCGGACATGGCGCCGGTCAAAAAAGCCTTAGACCTGATCCTGACCCACCATGAACCCTTCCCTGCAGTGCTGGTGGATGCAAACTGGAAGATGCTGCAGCCCAATTCAGCCCTTCTACGCCTGTTCAGCCTGATTGGTGACATCGGCCAGATCTGGGCCCAAATTGCGCCGCAAGAGCCGCCAAATGTGTTCAAGCTGACCTTTCATCCGCAAGGCTTGCGGCCGTATATCCGCAACTTTGAGGAGATCGCGCCGGTGATGATCAATCGCACCTTCCGGGAGGCACACGAGCACCCGCAGCTGCTGGCCCTGCTTGAGGAGGTGCTGAGCTATCCGGATACCCCGTCACGCTGGAAGACCCCTGACCTGTCGGCGCACCTGCCGCCAGTCATGAACATGGAGCTGTGCGCGGCCGGCCATACCATCAGCCTATTCTCCACCATAACCACCTTTGGCACGGCTCAGGACATCACCACGGACGAACTGCGCGTGGAGAGCTTTTTTCCGGGTGACAGCGCCAGCGAAACGCTGCTGCGGGCGCTGGCCGACGGCAGCCTGAAACGCTGATCTTGTCAGTTTAGTTTGATCGTGGCGCGTGGCCGCCTAGCGCACGATAGGTGCGCTGCCACGTAGGCCGAAGGTGTACAACCCCAAGGTGATCAGGGCAGTCGCCAGCGCGGAGCTCCAGGCGATGAACTGAAGCGCGGCAGACCAGTCGCTCCAAGCACCCGACAAGCCATAGAAACACAGGTAGGCACAGGCGCCACCATTGCTGACCAAGCCGACCCAGATCGGCCCCATCAAACGCCGCCCGTTGAGGGCTTCCTTCAGCGCAAAGGCATAACCCACGCACAGAGCCAGATATGCCCAGCCCAGCATGCGTACAAACATGTATCCGGGCTGTTCGGGAAAACCGATCGCCTGCAGCAGCGAGACCGGAAACAGGATCAGGGGCACGCACCAGACCACCACGGTGGCGAGGATTTTGAAGATCAGGACTTTCGACAGCGCGTTCATGGCATCAGCTCTTGCTGTTGTAGCGGGACGCTCAGGCTGCTGGATTTTCGAGCGTATTCAGAAACCGGGCAACCAGCTTCAGCACTTGCTCCGGCTGTTCACGATGCGGGATGTGCCCGGTTTGCTCAAGGATTTCGACCTGTGCCGGGCCCGCCACACTTTGTCCTATGCGGCGCGGGAAGTCGACCGAACCGTATTCGTCACGGTCGCCATGAATAACCAGTGCAGGACACGTCAGCGTGGCCAGTTCGGGTTGCAGACTCCAGTTGGCGAACGCGGGATCCAGCCAGGTGTCGGTCCAGGCCTTGAGCACCCAGAGCGCCTTGTCGCCGTGATAGCGGGCCAGTTTGGCCAGCTGGGTTTCATCGGCAAAGGCCTTTTGCGCTGCGCGTATGCCATCGCGCGTGCGCTCCTCCACATAGGATTGGGCGGCTTCGGAAACCACCGCGCGGCAGCGCTGCGGATGGCGGCTGGCTGCGGCCAGTGCCATGCAGCCGCCTACACTGTGCCCGAAGGTCACCACCTCGGTCAGTCCGAGCTGCGCGCACAGCGCCGGAAATATCACGGCAGCCTCGTGTTCGATGAAATCCAGCTCAGGGCGATTGAGCCGCGGGCTGGATTGTCCAAAACCCAGTCGATCATAGGCCACAATGCGCCGCCCCAGGGTCGTGCATAGCGCTGCGGGGAAGTCGCGCCATAGCGTCACGCAGCCCAGCGAATCGTGAAACAGGACCAGCGGTGGCAGTGCGTTTGCACGGCTCGGTATCCACTGACGCACGAACACCTCACCGTCGTCCAGGACGAGCCGGCTGTCGTGGATGCGCACGGATTCGACTTCGTTCATCGGTGTTTTGATAATGTGGCGTACATAAAAAAGCCGGCGTGATGCGCGCCGGCTTGATGACTGCTGCAGCAGTTTAGATGGCTTGCGCGCCGGTTTCACCGGTACGGATGCGGATGACCTGCTCCAGTGTCGACACGAAAACTTTGCCATCACCGATTTTCCCGGTGCAGGCTGCTTTCTGGATGGCCTCGATGGCGGCATCCAGCTGATCGTCATTGACGGCCAGTTCGAGCTTGGTCTTGGGCAGGAAATCAACCACATATTCCGCGCCACGGTAGAGTTCGGTATGGCCTTTCTGACGACCGAAGCCTTTGACCTCGGTTACCGTCATGCCGTTGACGCCAACGGCTGAGAGGGCCTCACGAACTTCATCCAGCAGAAAGGGTTTGATAACCGCGGTAATCAGTTTCATAGCGGGGTTCCGAGACAGAATTATGACGCGGAGTCTAGCAGGCTGTCGGTGCGAAATTTCATCGACTTGCTCACCAGTGACCGGAACTTGCCCAACAACCGCGGTCAAAATCGCTACACTTTGGAACCCGCCCCTGAGTTTGCCGACGACCATGATTCAAACTAGCCCTGTTCGCCGTCAGCGTGGCAACGCTGCCCTGTATGTTGTGCTCTCAGTTCTCGTGGTGGCGGGTGCCGGTGGTGCGGTTTATCTGCTGTCGCAGAGCGAAGAAGACGCACCGCAGCCGCAGGAGATGCCGTCACAGGAGCAAGCTGCCTTGTCGGCCGAGCCACCGGCGATCAAGCAAGTCGACATGCAAGACACCGTGATCGATGATCGCCCTGCACGCGAAGGCAAAACGGTAGATAGCCAAAACGATGACAGCGCGGGTGAAGCCGGTCTGTTTGAGCGCGGCGGGCGCAAGATTCCGCTCAAGGATGGCTTAACCGGTGGCAGCGAGTCTCTGATCGGAGCGGATGCCGAAGCCCCGGCCAGCAGCGCGCGCAAGGTGCACGCCGTGGATGCTTTTGATTACGGCGTGCTGGACGGTCGCGTGCGCATTGGCGTGTTCGGCAAAGGCCCGATCCCCGATTACCGTGTGCGCCTGAGCAATGATCACTACGTGATCGATATGCCGGGTGAATTCCGCTATGTGGAAAATTTCTCCCAGGCCTTGAGTGTTGAGCGTTTCGGCGTGGCGCGCGCCTCGCTGGGGCGGTACGAGCGCGGTATGCGCATGCGCATTGATGTCACCCCTGCGCTCAAGCATGAGCCGTTTCTGATCGAAGACTCGCGTGGTCTCATGATTGCTTTCGAGCCACGCAAAAACGGCTAGCTGCTGTGACGACGGGGTAAGCCGCGCTGGCCGAACTGACTGTTGCCAGTCAGCGTGGCCAGCACTTTGAGGCGATCACTTTCGCTCAGGTCGCGTGCGGTTTCTGGGCTGCCGCGCTGCATCCAGCCGAGCAATTCGCCGTCGCGGTACACCACCAGATTGCTGGCCTGCTCGGTGATCTTGGGGCCGGCCAGCACACGGCCGCTGAGGTGGGCCGGATCGCAGGCACTCAGGCGCAGCATCTCGCCGGAGGCCGGGCGTGTGTTCATAGACCTGAGCATTTCCACCGCCTCGGGCAAGGCGAATTGCTCGCCGGCCATACCGTCGATGAAACGACCGCCGGCAATCTCGCCGCGCGCTTCCAGCCGCCAGGCACGCTGCAACATGCGCCGCCAGGCGGGGCGCACAGCCTCACGCTCCAGCAGGCTTCGACTGATCACCCCGTAGCGCATCAGGGTTGTCCACAGGATGTGTTCGATCACCTCGTCGTCATCCGGTGGTTGCGCCGTCTGCAACAACGACCAGCGACCGGCGTCCTGGGCGCCGGAAAACAGCGGCTGGCGCCGTCGCGTGCGCGGCGCGCTGCGCGGCTTGGTTTTGCTGGGTGTGATCAGGCTGCGCAAGCCGGCGAAGGTGTCTGCGTTGATCTGCCCGGCCGCGACGAGTTCACCCAGGGCCTGTTCCAGCTGAGCACGCAGCAAGCCGGTACATTGCGCCAGATCGCTGAAAAAGGCCGCGCCACGCTGCTCCAGCGCGGCCAGCACACGTGCGGCATTGGCGGTGAGCTCCGACTGCGGTGTGTTCACAGGCATCCAGCAGGCCAGCGTTTCGCGCGGAGCGAAGGCAATCGGTGTGTTGCGCACCGGGCCGCGCCCTTTTGCGCCGGAGCTCTTGGCCACGATGCGCGCCCAGGTCAGCTTGCCGGCGGCGCACAGGCTGTCGAGCTGCGCCGGCAGATACAGCGCGATGCGCGCGGGCAGGATGTGCTGCTCCCACACCTGGGCCGGCGCACTGTAGCCCTCGAGCTTCTCCATGGCCGCGAGTATGGCGTCCAGCCCTTCCGGGCGTTCGTCGCCTATGCCCTGCCAATGCAGCACGAAGCGCTGAAAAACCTGCGCTGAAACTGGTCGAATGCTGGACCGTTTGCGGTCCCGGCTGTGCCGATGGATGCGCGCCAGCAGCCGTCGTTCGCACCATTGTTCGCGGCTGTCATCGAGTGCCGGATCAAATTGGCCGCGCAACGCAAAACCCTCATTTTCCAGCGCAATCAGGGCTTGATCTATGGCGCTTTCCGGCTGTCCGAGCAGCCCGGCCATCTGTGCCGCGTTGGTTGGTCCGCAGGCTTCAAGGCGCCCGCGCACCAGCTCACGCAAGGGCTCTGCATCCGGGCTGACGCTCAGCTGTTTCAGCTGCGGCTCACAACAGGCGTCGGGGACGACGGCATGCAGCTGTGGCCAGCGCTCGGCGGCCACCCACAAGGCACCACCCTGTGGCAGCACGGCCCGCGCGGCGCGGCCCTGCGCCATCAATGGTTCGAGCCAGGGCATCCAGGGTTTGACCTCGTCGTCATTGAACCCCCCGTGAATAACCAGCGCATCGTGCAATTCATCGGCATCACGCGGACTGGGCCAGGCTTCTTCGCGCACCCGGGCGATGGCCTGGGCATCGAGGCGCCCCAGTGCACGCGCATCTTCAACCGGCAAAGCCGCGCCCTGGGCAACTGCCATGGTGCGACGGGCTTCGGCATCCCCGTCGTCCAAAAACGCGTAGGGTCTGGCGTTGAGGATCTCCTGCGCCAGCGGCGACGGTGCGGTGAGGTCGGCGCACACCAATGCAATCGAGCCGTCGCCCAGCCCGCGCAGCACCTTTTCCAGCCCGGGCAAATCCATCAGTTCAAACAGGCAGTCGTTGATGGTCTGGCTGACCAGCGGATGATCGGGAATATCACGTTTGCCGCTGAGGTTTTCCGCGCACGCAATCTGGTCCGGGAACACCACGGCCATCAAATCCTCAGCATCATTGCGTTGCCAGGCCGGGGGCGTTTTGCGATGCCCCAGATGACGCCGGATCGCCAGTGCGATTGAAGCATTCCAGCGCCAGTGTGTGGGGAACATCGGTGCATCCAGCAAGGCTTGTTCGAGTACGCTGCGGACACTTTCGGGTTTGAGGTAACTGGCCACCTCGGCCAGCGGGAAACTGTGCGTAACACCTAGCGACAGCACGATACTGTCTTCCAGCGCCGCGGCCTGCAGTTCGAAATTGAACTTGCGACAAAAGCGTTTGCGCAGGGCCAGCCCCCAAGCCTTGTTGATCCGCGAGCCATAGGTCGAATGCACGACCAGATGCATGTCGCCGGTTTCGTCGAAGAACCGTTCCAGAACGATGGTGTCATGGTTGGGCATGGCGCCCAATGCAGCTTCACCGGCGGCCAGATACTGCACCAGCTGGCTGGCCGCATCGGCCGTCAGGCCATAGGCCTGCATGAGCTGGTTCCGCGCAGCGTCCTCACCCTGCTGATAGTGCTCGGACACTTCGCGCCGAAAGGCTGAGACGGCGCTCGACAAGGCGTCGCTGCGCCCGGGGCGCTCGCCCAGCCAGAACGGCACGGTCGGCGGTTGGCCGTGGGCGTCTTCGACCAGCACGCGACCACTTTCCGTTTTGAGCACCTTGTAGGACTGGTTGCCGAGTTGAAAAATGTCGCCGGCCAGTGTTTCGAAGGCGAAGTCTTCGTTGAGCGTGCCGACCTTGAAGCCTTGCGGCATCAGCACCACGTCATAGTCGAACTGATCCGGGATGACGCCCGCATTGGTCAGGGCGACCAGTCGGGCGCCGCGTCGGCCACGCAGCATGCCATTGACCTGGTCCCAATGAATGTAGGCCCCGCGCCGTCCCCGTCGGCTGCTGTAGCCCTCGGACAACATGCGGATCACGTCTTCGAACCGGCCCGGGGTGAGTGCGTGGTATGGCCAGCTGGACTGGACCAGCTGAAGCAGTGCGCCCTGCTCCCATTCACGCGCAGCGACTTCGGCGACCAGATGCTGGGCCAGCACATCGAGGGCTGCGTCGGCCTGGTTCAGGACGTCCAGTTCACCGCGCTCCACCGCCGCCAGCAATGCGGCGCACTCCACTGCCTCGTCCAGGGTGGTCGGAAACAATCGCCCTTTGGGGGTGGCGCCGACCGCGTGTCCGGAACGCCCGACACGCTGCAGAAAAGCGTTGATGCCGCCCGGGGAACCGATCTGACAGACCAGATCGACCTCACCGATATCAATGCCCAGTTCCAGCGAAGCGGTGGCAACCAGGACACGCAAAGAGCCGCTTTTGAGCCGTTGTTCGGCATCCAGTCGGTGCTCCTTGGACATGCTGCCATGGTGTGCAGCGACCAGTTCCTCACCGAGTTGATCGGCCAGATGGCGGCTGGCCCGCTCGGCCAGTCGTCGTGTGTTGACGAACACCAGCGTGGTGCGGTGAGCCTGAGCAAGCTCGGCAATGCGGCTGTAGACCTCGCCCCAGACCTCAGCCGCCATCACCGCGCTCAAAGGCGAACCGGGCAGTTCCAGGGCCAGATCGCGTTGCCGGCTGTGGCCGCTGTCGATGATCTGACAGGGCTGCTCGCCGCTGAGAAAGCGCGCCACGCTATCGATGGGCTTCTGGGTTGCAGACAGGCCAATGTGCTGGATCTGTCCACCGCACAGTGCGCGCAGCCGGGCCAGGCTGAGTGAAAGATGCGCGCCCCGCTTGTTGCTTGCTACGGCGTGGATTTCATCCACGATCACGCTGCGCACCGTCGACAGCATGGCTCGGCCTGACTCGGACCCGAGCAGGATGAACAGCGACTCCGGTGTTGTGACCAGAATATGCGGCGGCTGTCGGCGCATCTGATCACGTTCGCGCTGGCTGGTGTCGCCGGTGCGTACCATGGCGGTGATCTGGGCGGGCGGGCGGCCTTGTTCCAGCAACGCATCTTCGATGCCGCTCAGGGGGCTTTGCAGATTTTTGCGGATGTCGTTGGACAGCGCTTTCAGCGGACTGACATAGAGCACCCTCGTTTCGACCGGCAGCGGCCCCTGCCCGGCCTCTTCGACGAGGTTGTCGATAACGGCGAGAAATGCGGCCAAGGTCTTACCCGAACCGGTCGGTGCGGCGACCAGGACGTCGCGCCCGGCCTGGATATGCGGCCAGGCATCAGTCTGGGCCGGGGTTGGCGCACCCAGCGTGCGTTCAAACCACTGCGCGGTCGCCGCCTGAAAGCCTTGCCATGAAAACCTTGCCGAATCGTCCATGGCCGCAGTTTACTCCGCCTCAGGCTCAGAACCTGAGCCTGAGGGCGTCATCACGATGGCTGGTTACGCCCCTCATCGCGCAGCGAGAACGGTGTGAAATGGGTGTCGACGTCAAAGGTGTCGACTCCTTCGGCCCGTTTCAGCGCGTTGACCACCACATAGGTCAGCGGCGTGAACAGCACCTCGACCATGACCTTGAATGCGAAATTGAAGGCCACCACCGCCAGCATGGTGTCAGTGCTCCAGAGACCGCCGAAGGCGATCGGATAAAAGATCAGGGAATCCGCCCCCTGGCCGCAGATGGTCGAACCGATGGTGCGCATCCACAGATGGCGGCCCTGAGTCCAGACTTTCATCCTGGCCATCACGTAGGAATTGACGAAGTCACCGACCCAGTAGCCCAGAATACTGGCCAGCACGATGCGTAGGGTGCTGCTGAACACGGTTTCCAGTGCCGGTTGCAAAGTCTGGTTGTACGGTTCGGCAGGATCGATCGGAATGTTGACCACGATCCAGGCCATGAAGCTGGCGAACAGCATCATGGCGAAGCCGGCCCAGATCGCCCGGCGAGCGCGCGCGTAGCCGTACACCTCGGTCAGCACATCACCGAAGATATAGCCAATCGGGAAAAACAGGTTGCCCGCACCAAATGTCACCAGCCCCAGCAAAGGCAGATCCAGCATCGCCACCTTGCCCGGTCCGATAAGGTTGGAGCACAGCAGCACGCCGACCATGCCGGCGACCAGGAAGTCGTAGTAGCGATAGCTTTTCATCCGCGCACTTTAGCTCAGACGCTTGCCGGCTCGAAAAATTTGCCGCGCCATGTCCGGATTTCCTTGCGTTTGCGTATTAAGCGGTAGGCCCCCTTCCAGCATGCGCATTCATGGACAAGTTTCATCTGTACTTCGACGAGCAGGGTCAGGTCGTCGTGGTTGAGGATCACCCGCTGGCGCGCCAGCGTTACGGGCGCAAGCCTGCTGAGGGGCAGCCGGCGCTGGATGCGCTGAGCGCAGATCGCGCCCTGCACCGCTATGGCGGTTTCATGGTGCCGGCTGAAGGTGACGTGGTGTGGGTGCCGCGTCAGACTCTGCGCGCTTAGGAGCCTTGAGAGGTCTGGGGCTCGATGAAGGCCTGATCGCGCTGCTGCGGGTGGCGTCGCCGCATGCTGATGCGGGCGCGGCGCTTTTTCCACCAGATCACCAAGCCTGTGATCGACAGCATGGCCACAACCAGGCCCATCACCGACATCAGGATACGTCCGGGCAAGCCCAGTATGCGTCCTGAATGCAGCGGAAACTGAAGCTGATTGAAAACGTCCGCAGCGGTGCCCTCCCAGGGCACTTCTTCGCCGATCAGATCACCACTGCGGCCGTCATAGTAGAGGCTCTTAATTTTCATGCCGCCGCTGGCGTGGTCGTCACCAGCAAAAAAGAAACGTGCGCCGAAGACCGCGAAATTGTCGCTGTAGAACACATCACCCAGCGGTTCAGGCCAACCTTTGTTGTGTGCATCCGCACGCGCGGTGGCGAACAACTGTGGCCAGCTGATGGCTGGTTCGACTGGCTCGTGCAGCGGCGTCGGGCTGCGCGTTTCAAACGGTCCGGGCGTGGTCTCTGAGACCAAGGACATGACCGGATAGAAGACCTCGCGGTACAGGTTCAGCGAAAACGAGGTGAAAGCCAGCGTCAGCAACACGATCCAGACCCACAATCCGACGGCACGGTGCAGATCGAAATTGAGTTTGTAGGCCGAGGCGCCGCGGCGTATCCGCCATGACGGTGCCCAGCGTGCGCGCCATGATGTGCTGGTGTGCGCGCTGCGACGACGGCGCGGGAAGGTCAGCACGAAAGCGATGAAACTGTCGATCAGCCAGACCAGCGCCGCTGCACCCATCAACCACACACCCCAGCGGTCGGTGCCGCGCCATTCCGGCAGATGCAGCGTGAAGTGCAATTTGTACAGGAACGACATCAGGTGTTCAGGGGCCAGCGAAATCTTGCCCCATAGACGCTGTCCCCGTATTTCGCCACTGACGGGATCAACAAAGACATGGTCGTAGTCCAGCGCGTGGCGCCGGCCGGTTTCTGGGTCGATCGTGGCATCAACCCAAATTTCGGCGTTGTGGCCGGGTTCCTGGTGCAGTGAGAAAAAACTGACCCGCGCCCGGGGATCCGCTGCTTCGACCCGCTTCACCAACTCCAGCACGGGCAGCAACTCACCCTGGCTTGACGATTCGAACAGCTGCGGATTGAGCCATTCATCCAGCTCGTGATCCCAGGAAATGACCGCACCGGTCAAGCCAGCGATGATCAGAAAACCGGCAATGAACAGGCCAAACCAGCGGTGCAGTAGAACCAGGGTTTTGCGCATGGACAACAACAGCTTAGGGCAACGGGCTGCGGAGCATAACAGAAAAGGAATGATTCGCATTAACCGGCCAGCACCAAGGCCGGAGCCTCTTGACGTTGCGTTTATTAATAAGAATCATTGTTATTCATATCCCCAATAACCTATCGAGGCTTTCATGTATCGAAGCGCCCTCCTCGCGCCGACTGCTGTTTGTGTTGCATTTGCAACTCAGGCTGCAGAACCCGCAAACCCGGATCAGCAAACCCAGTTGGACAACGTCGTTGTCACCGGCTCCTACCTGCTGGAAGAAGAGACCGACATGGCCACCGGTCTGGGTTTGTCGCCGCAGGACACGCCCCAATCGGTGTCTGTGATCACGGCACAGCAACTGCGCGACCGCGACTTCGACACCATCAACGAGGTTGTGCGTTACGCGCCAGGTGTTTCCACCAGCGAAATTGATGATGTGCGCAATACCTTCTTCGCGCGTGGCTTTGAGATCCGCAATTATCAGATCGACGGCGTGCCGTTGGCCTGGAGTCTGGCCGGCGATTCCGGCGAAACCATTGCCGACACGGCGATTTACGAACGCATCGAATTGGTCCGTGGTGCGACCGGGCTGATGACCGGTGCCGGTGATCCATCGGCCTCGATCAATCTGGTCCGCAAGCGTGCCGACTTCACCGATCTGCAAGGCCACGTCAATGCCAGCTACGGACGTTGGAACAACCGCCAGCTGACCGCTGATGTGGGCGCGGCACTGAATGCCAGCGGCAGCGTTCGTGGTCGTGTGATCGCGCGCATGGAACGTGGCGAAGCGGAAATGGACCTGTACGAAGACGACAAGAGCGTGTTCTACGGGGTGCTGGAAGCGGACATGGGGCGCGATACCCTGTTGCGCGTCGGCGCCAGTCGTCAGGACAGCGATCCATACGCGGCCAGCTGGGGCGCCCTGCCCAACTGGTTCAGCGATGGCAGTCGCACAAATTGGCCGCGCTCAACCACCACGGCGGCACACTGGACCCGCTGGCACACCACCAACACCAATTATTTCGCCAGCGTGGTGCACGCACTGTCCGATGCCTGGCAGCTCAACGCCAACTACAATTACATCGACAACGCCGCCAAGGTGCGTCTGCTTTACCTCAACGGCACGGTCAATCAGCAGACCGGTGAGATCGAGAATTCGCCTTACGGCCTGCCTGCCTACCCGTATCGCAGTCAGGGCGCCCATGAGCAACACAGTTTTGATCTACAGCTCAAAGGCGAATTTGCCTGGCTGGGTCGCGTGCATCAGCTCGTGCTGGGCGCGCTGCACAGCGAACAGGACTCCAGTGACAACACCTTCGCACCGGATTACGCCCAGCTGGACAGCGTTGGCAATTTCTTTGAATGGGACGGCTCCTTCGCTGAACCGATTTGGTCCGACACCACTGACGTGGCGGTCGATTTGACCACCAAGCAGACCGGTTTCTATGCCGCATCACGCTTCAGCTTGAGCGATCGCCTGAATGTGATCGGGGGCTTCCGCCTGGCCAGCTGGGAGCAGCGCGGCACCCAGTACGGCGCCGCCCTGGACTACGGTGACGATGATGTCCTGATTCCCTATGCCGGCGTGCTGTACGACCTGACGCCGCGGCATCGGCTGTACGCCAGCTATACGGAAATTTTCCAGCCGCAGAACGAACGCGACATCAACGCCGCCAATCTTGATCCGCTGGTCGGGCGCAGTCACGAGGTGGGTCTGAAGAGCCGTTTTCTTGATCAGGCGCTGGAAACTACCCTGTCCCTTTTCCTGATCGAACAGGACAATCTGGCCCAGGCTGTGCCGGGTGAGACAGTGCCCGGCAATGATCTTGAGCAGGCCTATCGTGAGGTTGACGGCACCCGCTCGCGGGGCGTTGAGTTCGAGGCCATCGGTGCCCTCACCGCAGACTGGAACATCAGCTTCAGCGTAACCAGCTTCCGCGCCGAGGATGCCGACAACAACAAGGTCAACACCGATCAGCCTCGCAATCTGGTCAAGCTGTTCACGACCTGGCGGGCCTTGCCAAAGCTGACCCTCGGTGGCGGCGTGAACTGGCAGGACGATGTGTATTCCGATGTGCTGGCCAATCCGATCACCGGCGAGGACGAGCGCCTGCAACAGGATGCCTATGCGCTGGTCAGCCTGATGGCGCGTTACGACATCAACGCGCAACTGTCGGTGCAGCTCAACGCCGACAACGTCACGGATGAGACCTACTACAGTCAGGTCGCATTCTTCGAGCAGTACCGGTACGGCAAACCGGCCAACTATTCACTCGGTCTGACCTATCAGTTCTAGTGCTTTGGGGCAGGCGCCACTGGGCGCCTGCCCCGCTTTGATCAGCCCGCGTCCTGAGCGAAGTATTCATCAATGCGGGCCTGAGCCTGGTCCTTGAACAGGATTTCGCAGGCTTCGATCAGGCCGGGCGCATTGCGAATGACCTCCGGGCGTTCGACCAGCGCGATTTTTGAGCGCCGACGCAGAAAATCTTCCAGCTTGACGATCATTTCGCGTCGCGCGGCTTGCCGAAGCTCGCAACGGATGTACTCGGTGCCTTTGATCAGAACCTCGGCCTCGCGTGGGTCCTCGCGGATGTTCTCAAGCAAACCGATGGCGTGAGCCCCATAGCGGCGCCACAGCCGCGTACTGAGCGGTTCGCTCGATTCGGCGGCGGTCAGGCTGTCAAGATTCATCAGTTCGGCCTGATGAAAGAATTCATCCCGCACCTCATCCGGTGGCTCGCCATACCAGCGGAAGTCTGCGTGGCTGAGCGCGACGCCCAGGGCCTGCACTTCTTCGCAGATCTCTTCGCCGACATTGATGCAATCGGTCAGTTTGCCGCCGAAGATGCTGATGTGACCACGTTCGCCATCCACGTCCACCGCGTGTTTGCGCGACAGTTGCAGGAAGTCATCGAAGTTTTGATCGCCGCCTTTGACCACCAGCGGTCGAACCCCACAACGCGTGGCAATCACGTCATCCGGGGTCAGCGGTCGATCCAGCTGGAGCCGCTTGTTGATGTTGTCGAGAACGAAGTCGCGATCCTCATCGGTGACGCGCACATTGGCACTGTCGACTTTGGTGTCGGTGGTGCCGATGCAGGTTCTGTTGCCCATGGGAATGGCGAAAAACAGGCGTCCGTCGTCGGCAAAAAAGGTCAGCACGCGGCGGTGCGGGCTGATCCGATCAACGATCAGGTGGATGCCTTTGGACAGCACATGGCGGTGTTCGGTGGTCTGGCCGGTCACACCATTGAGCTGATCCACCCACGGACCGGCAGCGTTGATCAGCACCTTGGCGGATATGGCGAAATCCTCACCGCTGATCTCGTCGTGGGCGCGGGCCTGCCAGTGGCCGTCCTGGCGCGTGGCGCCGCTGAAACTTACGTAATTGGTCGCGATGCAACCACGACTGAGCGCCGAGCGCACGAAATTGAATACAAAGCGCGCATCGTTGTCGTGCAGGTAGGCATCGGAGTACTCGAAGCCGCCAACCGCGTTGCTGGTGTCAACCTTGGGCTCTTCGGCGGCGATGCGTTTGGGGCCGAGCAAGCGCGGCATGCGGGTAAAACCATTGCCGATCAGCCAGTACAACCAGGTGCCCATGTAGAGCATGAACGGGTGCCAGCGAAAACCGCGCTCGATAGTGGTGTAGAAGCGCATCTCCTGCACGGTCGACGGGTAGCTGCGGATCAGCCGGTTGCGACTCATGCACAAGGCGCGGACCAGGGGAAATTCCCAGGTCTCCATGTACTTGATACCGCCCCAGGCGAGATTCGAGGAATGCTGACTGGTGCCGCCGGCAAAATCGCCGCGGTCGATCAGGGCGACCGAAGCACCACGCGCGCTCAGTGCGGCCGCAGCAACGGCACCGTTGATGCCGCCACCAACGATAAGCACATCGAAGCTGCGATTTCTGAGCCGTTGCAGATTGCTGGCACGGTACTTCATCGCAGCCTGACACGGCTGCGGTGGGCTGGATCAGCGTTTGTCATTGGCCGCGCTTACCTCGCTTGGCCATGTTCTTGGCCATGATCTGGACATCTTCGATCTGACCGAAGATATCGGAAAAAATCTGGCCAACCTGGCGGTTGATGGTGCGCACCGCATCGTAGGCGATGCCGATGGTGTCCGCCTGTTTGGTTTTGAGCTGGCCGGCGCGCTCTTCGAAGAAACCCAGTTTCTCCAGTGTCTCGAACGGCAGTGCGGCAATGTACTGATGGACCTGTTCCACGCTGGTCGCACCATTGTCGATGGCGTTTTGAACGGTGTCTTTGAGCAATTCCAGACGGTCGACTGTTTTCATCACTTAATCCTCAATCGGAGGGATCGGACATCAAGGGTGCCGGGTGGCGGGACGGGAAAACTCCGAGCCGGTTTTCCACTGCGGGGTGCCGGGTGCGGCGGCCACGCGGCGAGCGACGGCTTCGAGCAGCTGCAGATCCTGAACCAGACCTGACAGGTCCCAATCATCTTTTACTTCGTCGCTGACCTGATGGTAGTCGTTGGCGATGTATTGCTGCTGCATGCGAGCGCCAAAGTCAGCATCGCGCCCGACAAAACGCGTGCCGCTGCGGGCGTACAGCGCCGGGACACCGCGTTTGGCGAATTCAAAATGATCGGAGCGGAAGTAAAAGCCTTTTTCCGGTGTGCGCTCATCCACCACCGTGCGCCCCTGGCCATGTGCGGCGGCGGCGAGATCATCTTCCAGCGTGTTCTGCCCCTTGCCCACCAAAACCACGTCTTCGGTCCGACCCCATACGTTCATGGCGTCCATGTTGATGTTGGCGACCGTCTGACCGAGCGGGTAAAGCGGATTGGCGGCATAGTGCGCAGCGCCAAGCAGACCCTGCTCTTCAGCCGTGACGGCGAGCAGCAGCACGCTGCGCTCGGCGGGGTTCGCCGCGAAAGCTTGGGCCAGTTCGATCAGGCCGGCTGTGCCGGTGGCGTTATCGACCGCGCCGTTGAAGATCTGGTCGCCGTTGAGACTGCGGTCGCGGCCCAGATGATCCCAGTGCGCGGTAAACACGATCAGCTCGTCGGGTTTTTGGCTGCCCTCAATCCGCGCCACCACGTTGGCCGACTGGACCTTGCGGATGCGGTTTCTGATCTGAAAGCTGGCCTGCCCGGGCAGGCTGACCGGGGTGAAGTCGTCACGCACAGCGGCGGCTTTGAGCTGGTCGAAATCCAGCCCGGCCGCGGACATCAGGCGGCGTACTGTGGTGTCACGAATCCAGCCGTTAACCGCCACTTTGTCGCTGTTGCCATTGGCCGCGTCCAACGTGAAATGTTCCTGACCCATGCCATCAGACACCACGCCCCAGGGGTAGCCTGCCGGGCCGGTTTCGTGGATCACCAGCACCGCCGCAGCGCCGAGTTTGGCGGCGATTTCGTATTTGTACGTCCAGCGCCCGTAATAGGTCATGGCGCGGCCTTTGAAGCGTTGCGCATCAAGCCCGTCGGCCGCAGCCGGGTCCGGAATCTGCGGGTCATTGACCAGCATCAGCAAGGTCTTGCCACGCATGTCCATGCCTTTGTAGTCATCCCAGTCATACTCCGGCGCCTGCACCCCATAACCGACAAAGACCAGCGGCGATTTGCGCACACGCACCAGCTTTTCGACTCGGCGTGTCGACGCGACCACGTCGGACTGCAGGGTCAGTGGCAGCGGTTTGCCGTTGATCTGCATGCCGACATCGGTCTGCGCGGTGAGGCCGACCAAAGGCACGTTCTGCACATAGCCGCCATCGGGATGGCCCGGTTCGGCGCCTGCCGCCGCGAAAGCCTCGGTCAGATAGTTGACGCTGTGGGTTTCGCCGGGGGTGCCCGGCTGTCGTCCTTCGTAACGGTCCGAGGCCAGGGTTTCGATATGTTTGGCAAGGCGCGCCTGATCGATGCCCGGGGCCGCGCTGTCGGCCAGGCCGACCCAGCGCAACGGGCTCTGCACCAGATGATTGACGGTGCTGCAGCCCGTCAGCAGGGAGAGTACGGCGAGCGCAAGAATTTTGCTCATCGGCGATGCGTTCCAGAAAGACGGCTTGTTGTGACCGGCAACATTATCAACTGCCATGCGGGCCGTCACCCGGGCACAGCGGCTGGCCGCAGCGGCGACACTGATAGCGCTGGCCTTTGAGCACGCGGGCATGGCGGATGCTGCTCAGTTCATGGCGTTGGCACACGCAATGATAGGTGTGGCGAGTTAGCTGTCGCGCCGGTTTGACAGCGTAGTTGTGACACACCGTGGCCGGGCGCCCGAGCACGCCCATCAGCGCTGCCCATTCCGCGCCATGCGGGCGAATGCGGCGACCGTGATGAGCATAGGCCACCAGATGGGCCAATTCGTGCGGGACGGTGTCATCGACAAATTCGGCGCCGTGCTCCTGCAACAGCGCGTTGTTCAATCGGATCGTCCATTGCTGGGGCAAGGCCAGTCCGGCGCAGCGGCCACGCAAATCAAAGCGCAAACGCGGCAGGCTGTCTTGGCGCCCCAGCGCTTGATTGAGGGTCGCCAGGTCTTGGGTCAGGCGCTCGTGCGCAATGCGTTCCGGCAGCATGGGCGCAGTTTAATGCGCCTGACGAATTGGGCAAAAGGGTTCAGGAATTCGATAATGCACACCCCATCATTGAACGAACCTGCGCATGTCTCTCTGGACACCTCACAGCTGGCGTGATCGCCCTATCCTGCAACAGCCAAGCTATCCGGACGCCGATGCGCTCAAGCGCGCCACCGATACGCTGGCCCTGCGTCCGCCGCTGGTGACCTCGGGCGAGATCGACACGCTGCGCGCGGAACTTGCGGCCGCTGCACGCGGCGAATGTTTTGTGCTTCAAGGCGGTGATTGCGCCGAGTCGTTTGACGAATGCCGTGGCGACATCATTGCCAATCGCTTGCGTGTGCTGTTGCAGATGAGTCTGGTATTGACCCACGGGCTCAAACAGCGGGTGGTGCGAATAGGCCGTTTTGCAGGCCAGTACGCCAAGCCACGTTCGGCCGACACCGAAACCCGCGACGGTGTCGAACTGCCGAGTTTTCGTGGCGATTTGGTCAATGCGCCGGAATTTACCGCCGAGGCGCGCACGCCGCAGCCGCTGCGCCTGCTTGAAGGTCATGCCCTGGCTGCGCTCAGTCTCAATCATGTACGCGCCCTGATCGACGGTGGTTTTGCAGATTTGCACCACCCGGAAAACTGGGATCTGGCGTGGATGCAGCACACCCCTCATGCCCAGGCATATGCCCGTCTGGTCGCCGAGATCGAAAATGCGGTGGGCTATTTCGAAACCCTTTCCGGTCAGCGGCTGGCTCACCTGGATCGGATTCAGCTGTTCAGCTCGCACGAAGCGCTGGTCATGGAGTATGAGGCTGCCCTGACCCACGCTGTTGGTCCCGATCACTACAACCTGGGATGTCACATGCCGTGGATCGGCATGCGCACGGCCCAGCCCGACGGTGCGCATGTCGAATACTGTCGTGGCATTGCCAATCCGGTCGGGGTCAAGCTGGGGCCGGGGCTGTCGACTGATGATGTGCTGCGTCTGCTGTCCCTGCTCGACCCGCAGCGCACACCGGGGCGTCTGGTCTTGATCCATCGCTTTGGTCATGCGCGGATTGAAGATGAGTTGCCTGGTTTGATCGAAGCGGTGGCCGCCAGTGGTCACCCGGCTTTGTGGTTGTGCGATCCCATGCATGGCAACACCCAAACCACCGGGGATGGCCTCAAAACCCGTGATTTCGCCCATGTGCTGGGTGAGTTGCTGGCCGCCTTCCGGGTGCACCGACAGCTGGGCAGCCGCCTGGGCGGCGTGCATCTGGAGCTGACCGGCGAGAATGTCACCGAGTGTACTGGTGGCGCACGTGCGCTGAGCGCCGAAGATCTCAAACAGCGTTACCGCTCGCAGGTCGATCCACGTCTGAACGGCGAGCAGGCGCTGGAATTGGCGATGGCGATTGCAACCGCCGCCAGCGACGCTTGAACCGGGTCTACTGCAAGCTGTGGGTCAGGATGTCAAACGCCCGGTCCACACAGTCCACGTGGCGCACCAGCTCCAGGTCCTTGGTCGCGATCAGCGCCTGGCGCGCCAGCGCCTCCAGATTGATCACCTCGCGCCAGTAACTTTCCCCGAACAGCACGATCGGGCGCGCGTGGGTTTTGCCGGTCTGGGTCAGGGTCAGCAACTCGAACAACTCGTCCAAAGTGCCGAAGCCGCCGGGGAAAATCACCAGTGCGGCCGACAGGTTGAGAAACCAGAACTTGCGGGTGAAGAAGTAATGGAACTCGAAGACCTGATCGTCCGGAATATAGGGGTTGGCGCGCTGTTCGAACGGCAGTGAAATGTTGAAGCCCACGTTGAGCCGCGCATTGACCTCAGCGGCGCCGGCGTGTGCCGCCTCCATGATGCCCGGGCCGCCGCCGGTCAGGACGTGGTAGCGCTGCCCGCTGTCATGCGTGTGCATGGTCCACTCGGCCAGACGTTTGCCCAGATCACTGGCCATGCCGTAGTAGTCGCGACCGTCGCCGACGCGGTCATCGCCGGCCTGAATGCGCGCCGAGCCCCAGAAGGTGATGGCGCGCTCAATGCGGTTGTCGCGCAGGCGCTGCTTGGGCTCCAGATACTCAGCCAGGATGCGCAGCGGGCGCGCATCCTCGCCATGCATGAACGCCGCATCTTCAAAGGCTTTGCTCATGCCGTCTCGTCGTCGTTGTCCAGGCGCGCAATCAGCACCGAGGTGTCCTGACGCCCACGCCCGGCCGCACTGAGTTCATCGTAATAGCGCTGAATCTGGCGTGTGATGGGCAGCGCGGCGCCGAGCTGCTCGGCCTCGGCCGCCACGATGCCCAGGTCCTTGCGCATCCAGTCGATGGCGAAACCGAAGTCGAATGCGCGCTCCAGCATGCTGTGTCCGCGGTTTTTCATCTGCCAAGAGCTGGCGGCGCCGTTTTCGATGACGCTCAGCACCTGGCTCATGTCGAGACCGGCACGCTCACCAAACTTCAGACCTTCAGCCAGTCCCTGTACCACCCCGGCCACACAGATCTGGTTGACCATTTTGGTCAGCTGGCCGCTGCCGCTGGGGCCGATCAAGGCATGGCTGGCCGCATAGACGCCGAACACCGCAGCCGCGGCCTGGTAGTCGCCCTGCGTGCCGCCACACATGATGCTGAGTGCGCCGTTCTCGGCGCCGGCCTGTCCGCCGGACACCGGTGCGTCGACGAAACGCAGGCCGTGGCTGCGCGCCTGGCTGTCCAGCTCGCGGGCAAGTTGCGCCGAGCTGGTGGTGTGGTCGATGTGCAGAGCGCCGGATGGCAGGCTGGCGTAGGCGCCGTGTGCTGCCGCCAGGCAAACCTCGCGCAGATCATCGTCATTGCCAACACAGGTGATCAGCACATCAGCCTGCTCGGCGGCCTGCGCGGGGCTGTCACAGACCTGGCCGCCGTGACGCTGTTGCCACGCTTCGGCTTTGCTGCGGGTGCGGTTGTAGACCCGCAGCGTATGCCCGGCGGAGCACAGATGTGCCGCCATCGGGCCGCCCATGACACCCAGGCCAATGTAGGCGATGCGCATGCTGTGGCTCAGGCTTTGCCCTGGTTGGCGACCGCTGCCGCCGCTTTGGCCACGGCATCGGCATCGCCCAGATAGCCGAACTGCACAACGTTCAGCTCGTCGTCCAGTTCGAACTTGAGCGGCATGCCGGTGGGAATGTTGACCTCCAGGATGTCTTCGTCCGACACCTGATTGAGGAACTTGTACAGCGCGCGCAGACTGTTGCCATGCGCCGTGACCAGCACATTGCGGCCCTGCTTAAGCTCAGGGGCGATGGCGTCGAACCAGAACGGCAGAACCCGCTCGAGGGTCAGTTTGAGCGACTCGGTACCTGGCAGCACGCGGTTGTCGAGACTGGCATAGCGGGCATCATGCACCGGGTGACCGGCATCGCTGGTCGGCATTTCCGGAGGCGGCACGTCGTAGGAGCGACGCCAGATCTTGACTTGGTCTTCGCCGTGCTGGGCGGCCGTTTCGGCCTTGTTCAGGCCCTGCAGTGCGCCGTAATGGCGCTCGTTCAGTCGCCACGAGCGTTGCACCGGCAGCCACATCGCATCCATCTCGTCCAGCGCGGTCCACAGTGTGCGGATCGCCCGCTTGAGCACCGAGGTGAAGGCCACATCGAAATGCAGGCCTTCGGCCTTCATCAGTTGCCCAGCGGCAACCGCTTCGGCCCGGCCCTGTTCGGTCAGGTCGACATCAACCCAACCGGTGAAACGATTTTCTAGATTCCACTGGCTTTGACCGTGGCGAAGCAGGACCAGAGTGCTCATGGCATTGACTGTGTGGCAAATGAGCGGCGCATTTTACATGGCGCCCGGGCTGCTGGCTTGGTCTCTAGTGCGCGGCGGGGTTGTTCGCGCGCGCGGCGCGTACGCGCTGTAGCTCATGTGCGTGGGCCAAGCGTGCTTCTCGTCGCAGTGCGGCTTCCTGAAAACGGTGGACTTCGGCTTCACTGTGCGGCACCACCGCCGGGACCGGGCTGGGCTTGTCGTTGTCATCCAGCGCGATGAAGGTCAGGTAGGCCGACAGGATATGTCGGCGTGCGCCGCTGCGTGACAGCTCGGCCATGACCTTGACGCCGATTTCCATCGAGGTGTTCCAGGCGCGGTTGCAGGATGCCGAATAGATCAGCGTGTCGGCACCGGTGGCCGGCTGGATGAATTGCACCGCGTCGACCCCCACGGTGACGCACAGCTTGCCGGAATGGCGCTCGGCCACGACAACCGCAATGCGGTCCATCTGGGCCATGATCAGCCCGCCGAACACATTGCCGTTGTAGTTCAAATCATTCGGAAAGATCTTGTAAATCTGTTCGCTGACGGCAGACTCGGCCACCGTTTTCTGATGTTGCTCAGGTGTTGAACTCATCCGGTCTCCAGATCCCGAAATGCGGCGCGCAGCTGATGTTCATTGCCGTGCAGATAGGCCTCGACGCGGCGCATGCGGCGTTCGATACGCGCATAGCGCTCGCGCAGCGGGCCATTGTAACGAGGGCGTGCAGGCTCAGCGTCGGTAGCCTGTTTTGTTGCGCCCTGCCCGCGTTTCGGCGTGGGCAGCTTCTCATCCACCGTGGGGAACACGAACACCGAAATGGCGTAGGCCAGAATGATCGGCCAGTTGATGAAGAAGGCCAGCAGGAAAACCACCAGACGCGTGGTGCGGCGGCGCCAGCCGTAATAATCAGCGAGTCCGGCGCAAACCCCGAACAGGATGCCGTTGTCGGGATCGCGGCGGATTTCTGACAGTTCTTTGAAAATACTCATGTGCGCGACCTCCAGTCGGGCGTATCCACATCGAGAAGTTTTTCAATCGCGTCCAGACGTTCTTCCATCAGGTCCGCCTTTGCATGCAGGTCGGAATGGCTGGAATTTTCGAGTTTCTGCTGGCGGCGGTCGCGTTTCCAGATGGTCATGTAGTGAAACACCAGCCACAAGGGCACCACGATGACCAGGAACAGCACCGCCGGCACAAATAGAAGCTCCGATGCAACGTCCATTTATGTTCTCTTTGGGATGATTGGCAAGATGATCTCAGGAATCGGCTTCAGGCTTAAGCTTTTTGCGCAGACGGGCCAGTTCGGCCTCCACTTCGTCGTTTGCTTCCAGCTCTGAGAATGCTTTCTCCAGATCGTCACCCTGGCCCAGTTCCTCGGCCTCGACCTGTGCCTCCAGGCCTTCAATGCGACGCTCAAAAGCTTCGAACTTGGTGCGCGCATCATCCAGGCGTGCATCGTCCATCTGTTGCTTGGCCTTGAGGCGGGTGCCGGCATTGTCCTTGCGCATCAGCAGGCTGCGCTGGCGCGCCTTGGCGTCCTTGAGCTTGGCATTGAGCTGGCGAATATCGGAATCCAGCTTTTCCACCTGTTCCTTGGCGATCTGCTGCTCTTCGGCCAGCAGGTCACGCTTTTCGACCAGCTGGTTCTTGTACATCAGCGCGCCGCGGGCCAGATCTTCGCGGTCTTTGCTCATGGCCAGTTCGGCCTTGGCTTCCCATTCCGCGATGCCCTCATTGAATTGCTTGAGTTCGCGGTTGATTTCCTTCTGCCGAGCCAGGGTCTTGACCGAGGCCGAGCGCACCTCAACCAGGGTGTCTTCCATCTCCTGGATGATCAGGCGAACCATCTTGGCCGGATCTTCGGCCTTGTCGAGTAATGCGTGGACATTCGAGTTGACGATGTCCGAAAGTCGTGAATAAACGCCCATGAGGCTCTCCGTTACAGGTGTTCGATAGTAGCGGCCGGATGCGGCTGCTGGGTAGGCTGCGGCCGCGTGGCGGCGGTCAGCGGGGTTTCGGATGCGAGATTTCGCGCATCACGCAGCTGCTCGAGTGCGATCACCCCACCCACCGGGATGCTGGATGTCAGTTCATGCTTGATGCGCATGATGGTGTCGTCATCGACCGACTGTGCGGCCGCGGTCAGCGGCGCAAGGCCCAGAATGCTGGCCAGGCCGATGATGCGAAGTGTGGTGAGCTTGCCCATGTTGATCTCCTGCTGGTGATGTTCTTGGCATAGAGATAACAAGCGGCGTGCCAACTTTTGCTGGGCGCTTAAGCGATTGAAATATAGAGAAAAAATATTTTCTAGCGAGCGGTGAGCCAACACGTTGTGGTGAATAAAACCAATAAGTGGTAATTTCAACCCATGCCAACAAGTCCTTTGCCTGTCCTGCTCGGAGAATCCGAGGCCTTTCTCGAGGCTGTCGAAGCGGCCTCGCGCCTGGCCGAGCTTGAGCGCTCCGCCCTGGTGATCGGTGAGCGCGGCACAGGCAAGGAGTTGTTCGCCGCACGCATCCACTATCTTTCACCGCGCTGGGACAAGCCCTTCCTCAAGCTCAATTGCGCAGCACTGAGCGAAGACCTGCTGGATGCCGAACTGTTTGGCCACGTGCCCGGCGCCTTCACCGGCGCTCAGCGCGCCCGTCCTGGACGCTTCGAGGCTGCCGATGGCGGCAGTCTGTTTCTGGATGAGCTGGCGACCATGTCGTCGCGCTTGCAGGAAAAAGTGCTGCGGGTGATCGAATACGGCGAATTCGAACCGCTGGGCAGTAGTGAAACGCGCAAGATCTCGGTGCGGGTGATCGGCGCCACCAACGAGGATTTGCCGCGCGCGGTGGAACAGGGCCGCTTTCGTGGCGACTTGCTGGACCGCCTGAGCTTTGACGTAGTGACCTTGCCGCCGCTGCGGGCGCGACGCGATGACATTCTGCTGCTGGCCGAGCAGTTTGCGCAGCACATGACCAGCGAACTGGAGCGCGACGTGTTCGCCGGGTTTGCCCCGGGGGCGCAGGCCGCCCTGCTCGACTACGCCTGGCCGGGCAATGTGCGTGAACTGCGCAATGTGGTCGAGCGCTCGGTGTATCGGCACGAGGCCGCCGACAGACCACTGCGCCACCTGATCTTTGACCCGTTTGCATCGCCCTATCGACCGCAGACCCAGTCACAAACCAGCACGCAAACACAAGAGGCTGTTGCACTGCCGCGTTACCCTTTCGATCTCAAGGCCTTCATGGAAGAGCAGGAAGTGGATGTGCTGAAAAAAGCCCTGGCCGATCATCACCATCATCAGGGGCAGACCGCGCAGGCGCTGGGCTTGAGCTACGATCAGTTGCGCACCCTGGTGCGCAAATACCGTTTGAACAAATCATGAATGCCGACCACGGTCGGACAAGGACATTGTGTGAGTAAGCTGCCGGCCTTCAAGGCCTATGACATCCGTGGACGTCTGGGCGACGAAATCAATCGTGATATCGCCTGGCGTATCGGCCGCGCCTACGCGCAAGTCATCAAGCCCGAAAAAGTTGTGCTGGGACAGGATGTACGCCTGACCAGCAAAGAACTCAGTGATGCGGTCGCGCTCGGTTTGATTGATCAGGGCGTCGAGGTTTACGACATCGGACTGTGTGGCACCGAGGAGGTCTATTTCGCGACCTTTGAATACGCCATGGACGGCGGCATCATGACCACGGCCAGCCACAATCCCATGGATTACAACGGCATGAAGCTGGTGCGTGAGCAGTCACGCCCCATCGGTGCAGACAGCGGCCTGGGCGAGATCGAAGCGCTGGTTGCCGTCGATGACACGAACTGCCCGGCACACGCACCGCAGCTCAAACCGCTGGCCCATCGCGAGGCCTATATCCAGCACCTGCTCGGCTACGTGGCCGACTTCGAGCTCAAGCCGCTGCGCATCGTGGTCAATGCCGGCAACGGTCCGGCCGGGGCGATCGTGGATGCGTTGGCCCCTCACCTGCCGTTTGAGTTTATTCGCATCCAGCATGAACCGGATGGGCGTTTCCCCAATGGCATCCCCAACCCGCTTCTGCCGGAGAACCGCCAGGCCACTGCCGATGCGGTGCGTGCGCACCAGGCGGATTTCGGTGTCGCCTGGGACGGTGATTTCGACCGTTGCTTCCTGTTCGACGAGCACGGTGAGTTCATCGAGGGCTACTACATCGTTGGTCTGCTTGCCCAGGCTTTGCTGGAGACACATCCGGGTTCCAATGTGATCTACGACGTGCGCATGACCTGGAACACCATCGATATTGTCGAGGCCGCTGGCGGCCAGGCCATTGAAGCGCGCACCGGTCATGCCTTCATCAAGCAGATCATGCGCGACAACAATGCCATCTATGGCGGCGAGATGAGCGCGCATCATTATTTCCGTGATTTCGCGTACTGCGACAACGGCAACATTCCATGGCTGATGGTCGCGGCACTGGTCAGTCAGCGCGCCGCCGGCTTGTCCACTCTGGTTTCGGAGCGCATCGCAGCCTACCCGTCGAGCGGCGAAATTAACCGCACCGTGGACGATGCCAAATCGACCATCGAGCGTGTGGCGGAGCGCTACAGCGGCGAGGCCAAGGCAGTCAGCCGCGTCGATGGCCTGAGCGTGGAGTTTGCCAACTGGCGCTTCAATTTGCGCGCCAGCAACACCGAGCCGGTGATTCGCCTGAATGTGGAAAGCCGCGCCGACAAGGCGCTGGTTGAGACCAAAACGCGGGAGCTTCTGGATTTGATTGGCGGCCGCTAATCTGGGCCGTCTCACGGCCCGGTCAGCGCTTGCGCAGACGCGCTCAAGCACATCCATGTATCGCTTGTCATCGACCATCCAGGTCGCTGACATTCTGCGCAAGCGCTGACCGAGCCGCCCTACGAAACGTGGTCGGCCAAGGCAAAGCCGTGGCCATGCTCCAGGCAGTAATCCAACCATTTGTTGAGCAACAGATTGCGCTCCCATTGCCGGTCCAGGTTCTCGCCGAATTCGGCCGGCTCGGCATCCATGGCCTGGGCGACCCCGGCATCGCGATAAATGCGCACGCGCAGGCGTGGGGTCTCGGTCTGATCCGCCAGCCGGTAGGTCAGCATCAGGGTCAAGGTGTAGGGATTGCGTTCCAGGATGTCGAGATACAGCGGGGAATCCGACTGGCTGATCGAGCGCGCCTGATCGACCTTCAAATTAAGGTCCGGCAGCAGCCGTTGCATGCGCTGGAAATTGCTTTCCCACAGATTCATCAAGCCGGCAAAACTGCGCGGGCGGCCAAGATGTTCCCAGTTGGGTAAATCCAGAATTGTCATCAGAATGTCTGCCTGCGCAGGCCCTTCTCATGCATGATCAGGGTGGCAATTTCCTCGATCGACATGGCCGTGGAATCCACAAACGGGATGGCGAAGCGGCGGTACATCTGCTCGGCTTCGTTGAGCTCGAACAGGCACTGTTGCAACGAGGCATAACGGCTGCCCGGGCGGCGCTCCTCGCGGATTTGTTGCAAACGCTCGGCGCTGAGAATCAGGCCAAACAGCTTGTGCCGGAACTCCATCAAATGTTCCGGCAGACGACGGGTTTCCATGTCGTCCTCGGTCAGTGGGTAGTTGGCGCAGAACAAACCATGCTGCAGCGCCATGTACAGGCACACCGGTGTCTTGCCGCAGCGCGATGGCGCGAGCACGATCACATCTGCGCGCTCCAGACCCTTGCGGGTCTGACCATCGTCGTGATGCATGGAAAAATTCATCGCGTCGATGCGCGATTCGTAGCGTCCGACGTCCGGCATGCCGTGAGCGCGCCCTTCGACGTGCAGCGACTTCTCCTGCAAAACCTTTTCCAACTCCGGGACATAGCTGTCAAACGGGTCAAAAAAGCTCGCCTGGGACTGGCGCAGGATGCTGCGGATTTCGTTGTTGACCGTCGTACTGAATATAATGACGGGCTCGCCGTTGCTCGCAGCCAGGTTGATGGTCTCAACTGTGGCCCGGGCTTTTTCCGGCGAATTGATAAACGGAAGCGTTGTGCGCTGGAACTCGATGTCATCGAACTGGGACAACAAACTGTTGCCCAGCGTTTCTGCAGTGATGCCGGTACGGTCGGAAAGAAAAAACACTTTGCGTTTTTTCGGCATGTCGGGTGTTACTCGCAGTGGTGGCAGATGACGTCGCGAAGGCCGCAACACACACCATCATCTAGAGGTAACTCGTGGATAACAAGTACGTAATCTGGTTTCGTGAGCTGGGCATGGGTGATGTCGAGCGCGTGGGCGGCAAGAATGCCTCCCTGGGCGAGATGATTTCCAATCTGGCATCAGCTGGCGTGAGTGTGCCGGATGGTTTTGCCACCACCGCGGATGCGTACCGTGAGTTTCTCAACCATGACGGTCTGGCCGATCGGATTCAGAGCGAGCTGGCCAAACTCGACCCGGAAGACGTGGTTGCCCTGGCGCAGACAGGCAAGACCATCCGTCAGTGGGTGATGGACCAGCCCTTCCCGGCCAAGCTGGATGCGGATATCCGCGAAGCCTATGCGCAGCTCGCCGGCGAGCAAGGCGTGTCCGTTGCGGTGCGTTCCTCGGCCACCGCGGAAGATTTGCCGGAAGCCTCGTTTGCCGGCCAGCAGGAAACCTTCCTCAACGTCAACGGCCTGGACAACGTGCTGGCCGCGATCAAGGAAGTGTTTGCCTCGCTGTACAACGACCGCGCGATCTCCTACCGCGTGCATCAGGGCTTTGCGCACGAGCAGGTTGCGCTGTCGGCCGGTATCCAGCGCATGGTGCGTTCGGACAAGGGCGCATCCGGCGTGATGTTCACCATCGACACCGAATCCGGCTTCCAGGATGTGGTGTTCATCACTTCGGCCTTTGGTCTGGGTGAAGGCGTGGTTCAGGGCGCGGTGAATCCTGACGAGTTCTACGTTTACAAGCCCAATCTGCGCGCCAATCGCCCGGCCATCCTGCGTCGCAATGTCGGCGCCAAGGCCACGCAGATGGTTTACACCGCGGATCGCAGCCTGGGCAAGACGGTCGAATTTGTCGACGTGCCGGCGGATCAGCGTGTTTTGCTCAGCCTCAACGATGAGGAAGCCGAGGCACTGGCCCAGCAGGCCCTAACCATCGAGCAGCATTACGGTCGTCCGATGGACATCGAATGGGGCAAGGACGGCATCGACGGCAAGCTCTACATTCTTCAGGCCCGCCCGGAAACGGTGAAGAGCCGCGCCGGTTCGGGCAGCCTGCAGCGTTACCGCCTGTCGCGTCGCAGCGCGGTGCTCAGTGAGGGGCGCGCCATTGGCCAGAAGATCGGAGCCGGCGTGATTCGCAATGTCAGCGACATTTCGGAAATGGCGCGCGTACAACCTGGCGATGTGCTGGTCACCGACATGACCGACCCGGATTGGGAGCCGGTGATGAAGCGCTGCGCCGCCATCGTCACCAACCGCGGCGGGCGCACCTGTCACGCTGCGATCATCGCGCGTGAACTGGGCATTCCGGCCGTTGTGGGCTGTGGCGATGCGACCACCACGCTGAAAGACGGCGACGAGGTCACCGTGTCGTGTGCCGAAGGTGATACCGGTTTCGTTTACGAGGGCAATCTTGATTTTGCCGTGGACGAGGTTGATCTCGGCGACATGCCGCCGGTGCCGCTGAAAATCATGATGAACGTCGGCAATCCGGATCGCGCATTCGACTTTGCCTCGATCCCCAATGCCGGTGTGGGGCTGGCGCGCCTGGAATTCATCATCAATCGCATGATCGGTGTGCACCCCCAAGCCTTGCTTGAATTCGACAAGCAAAGCCCGGATTTGCAATCGACCATCGGCAAACTGTCGGCGCCTTACGCCGATCCGGTTGATTTCTACGTCAAACGCCTGGCTGAGGGCATGGCTTCGATCGCGGCCGCTTTCGCACCCGAACCGGTCATCGTGCGTTTGTCCGACTTCAAGTCCAATGAATACGCCAATCTGATTGGTGGACGCCAGTACGAGCCGCACGAAGAGAACCCGATGATCGGCTTCCGTGGCGCCTCACGCTATATCGATCCGAGCTTCCAGGCCTGTTTTGAGCTGGAATGCCGTGCGGTGCGTTATGTACGCGAGGAAATGGGCCTGACCAACATGCAGATCATGGTGCCGTTCGTGCGCACCGTGAGTGGCGCACAGAAGGTTATCGACATCCTCAAGTCGTTTGGCCTGGAGCGCGGCAAGGACGATCTGAAGATCATGATGATGTGCGAGCTGCCGTCCAATGCCCTGCTGGCCGATCAGTTCCTGGAACACTTTGATGGTTTCTCCATCGGCTCCAATGACATGACCCAGCTGGCGCTGGGCCTGGACCGTGACTCCGGCCTGATCGCGCACATGTTCGACGAGCGCAATGAGGCGGTCAAAGCCCTGCTGCACATGGCCATCCAGGCCTGCAAGAAAGCCGGCAAGTATGTCGGCATCTGTGGTCAGGGCCCGTCGGATCACCCTGATCTGGCGCAGTGGCTGCTCGACGAGGGTATCGAGTCAGTGTCGCTCAACCCGGATACGGTGCTCAGCACCTGGCTGTATCTGGCAGGACAAAAATCACAATAACTTTACGTCGCCTGGGGATGATGGGCTTACTGATTGATTCTGGCCCATCATTCCACAGGTGCCGTCGTGGTCGAATCGTTTGCGGGCAACGCCAATACCCGCGTTACATCAAAGCTCTCGTCGGATCGCCGCGCGCGAGCGCTCGGCTTTACGCTGATTGAGTTGCTGACGATCGTGTTTGTGATCGGCATCATTCTTGTCATCGCGCTGCCGACGTATATGAACTACGCCAACCGCGCCAAACTGAGTGAGGCGCTGGGTATCGTCGGGCCTGTGCGTCGTGCGGTGGATGAACATTGGGCCCAAACCGGCCAGCTGCCTGCATCCAACGCCGCGGTTGCGCTGGATGCCCCAGGCCAATATGCCGGGCGTTACGTCAGTGGCATCGAAGTGATCGAAAACGGCGTTATCCAGGTCAGCCTTGATGATCCTGGGCTTCAATTCGGGCAACTGCTGTTCACGCCCAGTACTGCGGCCGATAGCAGTGTGCTGCGTTGGCGCTGCAGCTCGCCCAATATCGCGCCACAACATCTGCCCAAGGACTGCCGCCCCTAAGGGATGATCGACACTATGCAGACACTTCAAAACAGTCCCAGCAAAGTCGCTCAGCCCGAGCACTATCTGGCAGTACTGCGCACCGTAAGCCTGCTCAACTGGGTTGGTCTGGGCGCCTTACTGCTGATGCTGGCTTTGCTCGATCAGTCGTCTACTGCGGTTGCGACGGGTTCCGCCAGCAGCCGCGTGTTCTGGCTGCTTTTCGTCGAAGCCCTGATCGCCAACGGCATCCTGACGCTTGCCTTGATCTTCCGTGGTTGGTACAGGCGCACGCCGCGTGAGGCCCTTAATAAATTACGCATGCTGGCCGCTGCCGTGTGTTTGTGGGAGATCCTTCATCTGGCCGGCTTGTATGAGTTCTTCGGTGGTGTATTCGGGCCCTTTGCGGTTTTGTTTCCCGCCATGGTGCTGGCCTCTTTCTTCATTTTGCCCAGCCGCTCTGCGCTCAGCGTCGCGTTTGTGATCTGTGCGGCGTGGCTTGTGGTCAGCATTTTGCAATGGACCCAGGTGTTGTATCCGCTGGGTGCGCTTGGTGGCCCGTTTCTCGATCCCGCCGCGGCCGCAAGCAGTCGCATCGTGCTGATGGGCGCGGCGATGCTGGTATGCCTGGTTGGTGGCGCGTTATGGCGGCACCAGATGGATGCCGCTTTGCAGGGGCACTACCCTTTGCAGTTGATCGATACCCGTTTTGACTGCTTTAGCCGCGAAGCCTTGTACAACCGCCTTTGTGACGAAACCGAGCGAGCACGCGGCAGCGCAGCCTCATCTTGCGTGGTCATCTTGCACATGGAGAAAGTGGCTGAGGTGGTGGCTGACAAGGGACTGGATGCGGCCGAAGCGCGTTTGATCGAGCTTGCACGCGCGGTGCGAACCATCACGCGGCACAATCTCGATACCCTCGCCTATCTTGGCAATGCGCGCTTCGCCCTGTTGTTGCCAACGTTACCGTCTTCAGCTGGTGAAGACGTGGTGGCTCGCATTCTTCAGGTCCTTGCGGACGACATGTCCTGCACCATTGAATGTCAGGTCGTGGCGTTGCCGGAGGCACTCGACACACCCGCTGCGGCAGAGCAATTCATTGCTCAACACACAGCGACGTAGATGCGGGTTAGATGCTGGGTGCGACTTTAACCGCTTTGACGATCAACACAATCCATCCCAGCAGCAAAAGTACGCCGCCAATCGGTGTGATCGCGCCGAGCGGTTTGATGCCGGTCAACGCCAGGACGTAGAGGCTGCCACTGAACAAAGCCACGCCAATCACGAAGCACCAAAGCGGCGTCCGCAATTCAAAGCTGCCCGCATGCGCCAGAGCCACAATCGCCAGCATCGCGATCGCGTGGATCATCTGATACTGCGTTGCGGTCTGGATAATATCCAGGGCGTAATCGTCCAGGCGTTTTTTCAGGGCGTGCGCGGCAAACGCACCCATGGCAACGCCTGACATCCCGTAGAACGCGGCGATGGCCACCATTAACTTGTCCATGCTTAGTCCTTGGGCGGAAATTCTGCGAAGCGCATCCAGAATGCCTGGATGGACTCGACCAGATCAATGAACTCGTCCAGATCGACAGGCTTGCAGATATAAGCGTTGGCTTGCAGCTCGTAGCAGGTCAACACGTCACGCGGCGCATTCGAGGTCGACAGCACCATCACTGGGATGCGTTTGAGCCTCGGATCCTGTTTGATCTCGGCCAGTACTTCACGACCGTCCTTACGCGGCAAGTTGAGATCCAGCAGGACGAAGTCCGGCATGATCAGATCTGCGTGCTCACCTTCACGCCTGAGCATAGCCAAGGCCTGCTCACCATCGCGTGCGACCTGCATATTGAAGGAGAGTCCGCCCTCCTTGAAGATTTCTTCGGCCAGCCGAACATCGGCGGCATTGTCTTCTACCAGTAGAATCTCAGCTTTGCGTTGGGTCATTTGCGCATCAAATCGTCGGTACAGGGCCGCAGTGCGGCAAAAACACCATCATGCCACAGCGCGCGCTATCCCCGTTTTCTTCCGTTTCTGCGATTCGTCGCGCCGGCCTTTTTGGACTCGGCGCAGCGTTCTGCTTTGCCCTTATGGGGGTTGCCATCAAATTTGCGGCAACCGAGTTGAATAACGCTATGGTGGTGTTTCTGCGCAACGCTTTTGGCCTGCTTGCGTTGGCTCCGGTGCTGTTGCGCCACGGCGCAGCGAAGCTTCGCACCGAGCGTCTGGGCATGCATATCGCACGCTGCGTGATCGGATTATCGGCCATGTACTGTTTCTTTTTTGCGATCGCACACATGCCGCTGGCCGAGGCCATGTTGCTCAACTATTCCACACCGTTGTATGTGCCTTTTATCGCTTGGCTGTGGCTGCAAGAGCGCCCAAGCGCTGGTCTCATACCGGTGGTGCTGGTCGGTTTTATCGGCGTCAGTCTGATTCTGCGCCCCTCCAACCCGGCCGCAGCTGGCTGGGTTGGTTTGGTCGGGTTGGCCTCAGGTGTGATGGCGGCAGGGGCGTTCGTTGCCATCCGCCGTCTGGCGCGCACAGAACCGGCGCTGCGCATCGTGTTCTATTTCACTGCTCTGAGCCTGCTGATCTCAGCCCTGCCATTGCCATGGATGTGGCAGATGCCTGATGCACGCGCCCTGCTCCTCATGGCCATGGCAGGCGGCTGCGCGACACTGGCCCAGATTTGCCTGACACGCGCATACGCGTTGGCGCCGGCTGCCCAGGTCGCGCCTTTCAATTATCTGGTTGTGGTGTTTGCAGCCTTGTGGGGCTGGCTGATCTGGAATGAACGCTCGGATGCCCTAAGTATCGTCGGCGCTTTGCTAGTGGTCGGCAGCAGTCTGCTTGCCCTGCGTCAGCGCGAGGGCGCCAAGCGCGCTACGCAACAATGACGGAACTCAAGCGCGGCGCATCTCTCTTAAGCAATGCGAATCGGCCTGAAGGCCCATAAGCAGGCGCCGAAGGCGTAGAATACGGAGACCGGATCGCACTCGTACAAACCACGACTGGAGACCACTGTGGGCGCTGAAAAACCGACCATTACCTACACGATTACCGACGAAGCTCCGATGCTGGCCACGGCCTCGTTTCTACCCATCGTGAGGGCGTTCTCAGCGCCGACCGGCATTGAGGTGGAGTCCACGGATATTTCCTTGGCTGCCCGTATCCTCGCAGCCTTTCCGGAATATCTGAACGAAGAACAACGTGTGCCCGATACGCTGGCAGAACTGGGTGACATGACCCAAGACCCTAGCGCCAACATCATCAAATTGCCGAACATCAGCGCATCGCTGCCACAGCTCAAAAGTGCCATCGCTGAGTTGCAGCAGCAAGGTTATGCAATTCCGGATTATCCGGTGGATGCGCAGGACGAAAAAGACCAGGACATCAAAGCGCGCTATTCGAAAGTGCTTGGCAGCGCGGTCAACCCGGTTCTGCGCGAAGGCAACTCCGATCGACGCGCGCCCAAGGCGGTCAAGGATTACGCCAAAAAGAACCCGCACAGCATGGGTGAATGGAGCATGGCTTCTCGCACTCACGTTGCCCACATGCGGCATGGCGATTTCTACGACAGCGAGCAATCGATCACCGTAGACAAGGCCTGCAGCGTGCGTATGGAATTGGTCACCAAGGATGGTGATGTGCATGTGCTTAAGCCGGAGATTCCCCTGCTTGACGGGGAAGTCATCGACAGCATGTACATGAGCAAGAAGGCGCTGGTCGAGTTTTACGAAGAACAGCTGGAAGATGCGCGCAAGACCGGCCTGATGTTCTCCCTGCACGTCAAAGCCACGATGATGAAGGTTTCGCACCCTATCGTCTTCGGTCATGCCGTGCGTACCTTCTACAAAGACGCCTTTAAAAAGCACAAGTTCTGGTTCGATGAAGTGGGCGTCAACGTCAACAATGGTTTGGTCGACCTGTACAGCAAGATCGAGGCCCTGCCCGGTTCGCTGCGCGAAGAGATCATTGAATCCATGCATGCCTGCCATGAGCACCGCCCAGAGCTGGCGATGGTCGATTCGGCCAAGGGCATTTCCAACCTGCATGCCCCCAACGACGTGATCGTGGACGCATCGATGCCGGCGATGATCCGCGCCGGCGGCAAGATGTGGGGCGCCGACGGCCGCCCCAAAGATACCAAAGCGGTGATTCCCGAAAGCACCTTCGCACGCATCTATCAGGAGGTGGTCAACTTCTGCAAAACCAATGGTGCGTTTGATCCGGCCACCATGGGTACCGTGCCTAACGTCGGCCTGATGGCGCAGAAGGCGGAAGAATACGGTTCGCACGACAAGACTTTCGAGGTGCCGCAGGATGGCGAGGCACGGGTGGTGGACAATGCCACCGGTGAGGTGTTGATGTCGCACCAGGTTGAACAGGGCGACATCTGGAGAACCTGCCAGGTCAAGGATGAGCCGATCCGCGACTGGGTCAAACTGGCAGTCAATCGCGCCCGCGCTTCGGGCATGCCGGTGGTTTTCTGGCTGGATCCCTATCGCCCGCACGAGAACGAGCTGATCAAGAAGGTTGAAACCTACCTCAAGGATCATGACACCGAGGGGCTGGATATCCAGATCATGTCGCAGGTTCGTGCCATGCGCTACACCCTGGAGCGCTGCGTGCGGGGTATGGACACCATCGCCGCTACCGGCAACATTCTGCGTGACTATCTCACGGACCTGTTCCCGATCATGGAATTGGGCACCAGTGCCAAGATGCTGTCCATCGTGCCGCTGATGAAAGGCGGCGGTCTGTACGAAACCGGTGCCGGCGGTTCCGCGCCGAAACATGTGCAGCAACTGGTCGAGGAAAACCATCTGCGCTGGGATTCGCTGGGTGAATTTCTGGCGCTGGCCGCGAGCTTTGAGGGGTTGGCGGAAAAGTATGATTCTCCGCGCATCAATCTGCTGGCCAAAGCCCTGGATGAAGCCACGGGCAAGCTGCTCGACAGTGGCAAGAGTCCGTCACGCCGCACTGGCGAGCTGGACAATCGTGGCAGTCAGTTCTATCTCGCTTTGTATTGGGCTGAAGCCCTTGCTGCTCAGGACGAAGACGCGGAGCTCAAAGCGCATTTTGAGACCTTGGCCAAAGCGCTGGCCGACAACGAACAGCGCATCGTCGAAGAGCTCAACGCTGTACAGGGGCAAGCGGTGGATATCGGCGGCTACTACTGGCCTGACACCGAGAAACTGGTCAAGGTCATGCGTCCCAGCGAAACCTTGAACAGCATCATCAACGGATAAACTGCCAAGGGCCCTGCGGGGCCCTTTTATTTGCCCAGCAAGCGTCGGATGCGCTGGCGTGCGTGCTTGTCGGGCCGTGTTTGTGGCGGCAGTGGTGCGCTCAGGCGTTGAGCGCGGCGTTGTGCAGACTGCTGCTCGCGTTGGCGTCGGCTTTCTTCGGACTCGCGGTAAAGCTGTTGGGCGACGGGTGCCGGCCCGCGCTGCTCGGACACCTCCAACACCGCGATCTCAAAGCGCAGATCGCCCTTCTCGATCACCAGCGCGTCGCCAACGCGCAGCATGCGGCTGGGCTTGGGGCGCTCACGGTTGCACTGCACCCGGCCCTGCTTGATGGCATCCACAGCGAGGCTGCGGGTTTTGTAGAAACGCGCGGCCCACAGCCATTTATCGATGCGCACCGCGCGCGCTGTATCGCTTTGGCTCATAAACAAAACCGCCCGGCAAAGCGGGCGGTGCTTGTCATCTCGGCCTTAGTGCTGGCCAGCCGGGTCTGCACCCGGCGGTGGCACGTCAGGCTTGGCCTTGGCATCGGCCGCGTCATCACTGCTGGCCTGCGGCGCATTGCCGTTGTTGTCATTGTCGGTCCAGCTGTCGGGCGGCCCCGGCGGACGGCCTTGCATGAGTTCAGCCAACTGCTTGGAATCGATGGTTTCGTACTTCATGAGCGCATCGGCCATCATGTGCAAGATCTCTTCGTGATCTTTCAAAATGGTCTGAGCGCGTTTGTAGCTGTCATCGATCAGGCGACTGATTTCCTCATCAATCACATGCGCGGTTTCATCCGACATCTGCTTGTGCTGGGTCACACTGCGGCCGAGAAAGACCTCGCCGTCTTCTTCGCTGTAGCTTTGTGGCCCAAGACGATCAGACATACCGAACTTGGTAACCATCTTGCGGGCAATGTCGGTGGCCCGTTCGATATCGTTGGACGCCCCGGTGGTGACCGCATCCGCGCCGAAGATCATTTCCTCGGCGATGCGCCCGCCAAACAGCGAATCGAGCTGCGACATCAGGCGCTGACGGGTGTAACTGTGGCGGTCTTCATCGGGCAGAAACATGGTGACGCCGAGGGCCCGACCACGCGGAATGATCGTGACCTTGTAGACCGGATCATGTTCCTTGGATTTGAGGCCGACGATCGCGTGCCCGGCCTCGTGGTAGGCGGTGAGGCGCTTTTCGTCTTCGGACATGACCATGGATTTGCGCTCGGCGCCCATCATGATCTTGTCTTTGGCGCGCTCGAAGTCATCCATGTCGACCAGCCGTTTGTCCGCCCGCGCGGCGAACAACGCAGCTTCGTTGACCAGGTTGGCTAGGTCGGCGCCGGAAAAACCAGGGGTCGCGCGGGCCAGAATGTCCGGCTTAACGTTGCCAGCCAGCGGCACCGGCTTCATGTGAACCTTGAGAATCTGCTCGCGGCCGCGCACATCCGGCAGCGGCACCACAACCTGACGGTCGAAGCGACCCGGGCGCAGCAGCGCCGGGTCGAGCACGTCCGGACGGTTGGTCGCGGCGATGACAATAATGCCCTCGTTGCCTTCGAAACCGTCCATCTCGACCAGCAGCTGGTTGAGGGTCTGCTCACGCTCATCGTGACCGCCGCCCAGACCGGCGCCACGATGACGACCTACCGCATCGATTTCATCGATGAAGATGATGCACGGCGCCTGCTTTTTGGCCTGCTCGAACATGTCGCGCACACGTGATGCGCCGACACCGACAAACATCTCCACGAAATCGGAGCCGGAAATGGTGAAGAACGGCACTCCGGCCTCACCTGCGATGGCCTTGGCCAGCAGGGTCTTACCAGTACCGGGTGAGCCGACCATCAGCACGCCGCGCGGAATTTTACCGCCCAGGCGCTGGAATTTGGCCGGATCCTTGAGGAAATCAACCAGTTCGGAGACTTCCTGCTTGGCTTCTTCAACGCCTGCCACGTCGTCAAAGGTAATTTTGACTTGGTCCGCATTGAGCATGCGTGCCCGGCTTTTGCCGAAACTCAACGCGCCGCCGCGGCCGCCACCGCCCTGCATCTGGCGCATGAAATACACCCACACCGCGATCAACAGCAGGATCGGGAATGAGGAAATCAGAATCTGCAGCAGCAACGGCTGCCCTTTGGGCGGCTCGCCCACGATCGACACATTGTGATCGAGCAAGGTGCCAATCATGGCTTCGTTGCTGGTTTCCGGGCTGTAGGTCGAGAAACGCATCCCACCCGAGGTTTCCCCGCGGATGTTTTGCCCTTCCAGCGAGACCTGACGAATGTTGCCATTCTCAACCTGCTGCAGGAACTGCGAGTAGCTGATCGACTCAGCGACACCCGCGTTGGGGGAAAAACTGCTGAACACCGCCATCAGCACGACGGCGATGACTATCCACAGCAACAGGTTTTTGGCGAGATCGTTCACTTGCGCTCCAGGGAATTCCGCAACGGAATATCAGTCTTGCTCTTGCTCATTGTGATCACTTATGGGGTCGCGTGCCAGCAAATACAACTCACGACTTTCGGCACGTGATGCTCCGGGCTTGCGTATGGCAACTTTGGCGAAGGCGGCACGCAACTGATCGCGGTATGACTCGAAGTCCGCGCCCTGAAAAACCTTGACCAGAAAAGCACCGCCTTGACCCAGGTGTTTGACCGCAAAATCCAGCGCCAATTCCGCAAGTTCATAGGAACGGGCCAGATCGGCATCACGGATACCACTGAAATTGGGCGCCATGTCCGAGAGCACCAGATCCAGCGGTTTGTTCTGGACCTTGTCGGACAGTTCGGCGAGCACCTCGTCATCCAGAAAATCGCCCTGGATAAGCTCGACATGGTCGAGCGCATCAATCGGCAACAGATCCAGACCGATGATGGTGCCCTGCCCTTTGAGCTTGCGTGCGGCGTACTGGCACCAGCCTCCGGGCGCAGCGCCCAGATCGACAATGCGTTGGCCGGGCCGTATGAGCTGGTCGCGCTTGTCGATTTCTTCCAGTTTGAACACGGCGCGAGAGCGCCAGCCGCCATCCTGGGCCTGTTTGACGAATTGATCCTTGCGCTGACGGTCAAGCCAGCGCCCGCTGGAGCCGCGGCGCTTCATCGGCGCATGCTATTTGTAATGCACTTCCAGGACTTCCAGGCGACGGGTGCCGCCGGGCACCTGCACGGCAACCTCTTCGCCCTCTTCCTTGCCCAACAGGGCGCGTGCAATCGGCGTCGAGAACGCAATGAGACCCGCTTTGACGTCGGCCTCATCCTCACCCACGATGCGATAGCTGAGTTCTTCCTCGGTGTCGACGTCGACCAGATCCACGGTGACCCCGAACACAATCTTACCGTTCTGCGGCAGCTTGGTGACATCGATTACCTGGCTGTTGGACAGCTTGCCTTCGATGTCGGCGATACGCCCTTCGATGAAACCCTGTTCCTCACGCGCGGCGTGATATTCGGCGTTCTCTTTCAGGTCGCCGTGCTCACGCGCTTCAGCGATGGAGGCAATCACACGCGGGCGGTCTTCGGATTTCAGTCGTTTGAGTTCGTCCTGCAGCAGCTGTTCGCCGCGCACAGTCAGGGGCGTTTTGCTCATACGTTCAGTTCTCCGTGCAGATCCTTGAGCGGATTCACTTCGAAATTGTCCAGATAGTCCATGGCCAGACAAGCCGCATCGGCACCCGCGATGGTGGTGAAATACGCCACCTTGTGATGCAGGGCTGCGGAGCGAATCGAATGCGATTCGGCAATCGATTTCTTGCCTTCAGCGGTGTTGACCACCAGCGCAACCTGGCCGTTTTTGATCAGGTCAACGCAATGTGGGCGGCCTTCCTTGACCTTGTTGATCTTTTCGTAGCCAATGCCGGCTTCAGCCAGAACCACGCCAGTTCCGCGCGTGGCATAGATGGTGAAGCCCTGGTCAGCCAGCTTGCGACCGAGGCTGGCCAAAGCAGCTTTATCGCTGTCACGCACCGACAGTAACACGCCGCCGGAGGTGGGCAAATTCACGTTACTGGCGACCTGGGCCTTGGCAAAGGCAGCGCCGAAGCTGCGCGAAATACCCATCACCTCCCCGGTGGATTTCATCTCCGGCCCCAGAATCGGGTCGGCAGCCGGGAACTTGTTGAACGGGAAGACCGATTCTTTGACCGAGAAATATGGCGGGCGCGCGGCTTCGGTAAAGCCCTGATCCGGCAGGCTCTGGCCGGCCATGCAGCGGGCCGCGATCTTGGCCAGCGGCGCACCGATGGCTTTGGACACGAACGGCACGGTGCGCGATGCACGCGGGTTGACCTCAAGCAGGTAGACCTCGTCATTCTGCACTGCGAACTGCGTGTTCATCAGGCCTTTGACGCCCAATGCGCGGGCCAGCGCGGTGGCCTGCTTGCACAGTTCTGCCTCAATCTCCGGCTTGAGCGAATGCGGAGGCAGGCAGCATGAGGAATCGCCGGAATGCACGCCGGCCTGCTCGATATGCTCCATGACTCCGGCAATGACGACATTTTCGCCATCGCTGACCGCATCGACATCAATTTCGATGGCGCTCTCCAGAAAGCGGTCGAGCAGCACCGGGCTGGATTCGGACACGCGCACGGCTTCGTCCATGTAGCGGCGCAGATCTTCCAGGTCGTAGACCACTTCCATGGCACGACCGCCCAGCACGTAGGACGGGCGCACGACCAGCGGGAAACCAACGTCTTCAGCCAGAACTTGAGCCTGATCGGAGGAATTGGCGATACGGTTCTTGGGCTGCTTGAGCTTGAGTTCTTCGACCAGTTGCTGGAAGCGTTCGCGGTCCTCGGCCAGATCGATGGAATCGGGCGAGGTGCCAATGATCGGCGCGCCTGCCGCTTCCAGTGCGCGGGCCAGTTTGAGAGGGGTTTGTCCGCCAAACTGCACGATCACGCCGACCGGCTTTTCGAGTTCGACGATCGCCATCACGTCCTCGAACACCAGCGGTTCGAAGTACAGACGATCGGAGGTGTCGTAATCGGTGGAGACGGTTTCCGGGTTGCAGTTGACCATGATGGTTTCATAACCATCCTCACGCAGGGCGAGTGCGGCGTGGACGCAGCAGTAGTCAAATTCGATGCCCTGGCCAATGCGGTTCGGCCCGCCACCCAGCACCATGATTTTCTTGCGTTCGCTGGGCGCGGCTTCGCACTCCTGCTCGAACGTCGAATACATGTATGCGGTGGAGGTCGGGAATTCGGCCGCACAGGTGTCAACGCGCTTGAACACGCGACGCACGCCGAGTTCCTTGCGGCGCAGGTGCACGGTGGCCTCATCGCTGCCGAGCAAGTTGCCGAGGCGGCGGTCGGCAAAGCCGAGTTGTTTGAGGCGGAACAGCTCATCCGCGCCCAGATCCAGCAGATTGCGCCCGACCAGCCCCTTCTCAGCCTCGATGATTTCCTGAATTTGCTCGAGGAACCAAGGGTCTATGGAGGAGTATTCATGTACTTCTTCAAGGCTGTAGCCATGCCGGAAGGCATCGCCGACGTACCACAGGCGGTGCGCTTGCGGGACCGAGAGTTCCTCGCGAATGCGTTCATCGCGCTCGTTATCGGCCAGCCCGGCGACCTGGGTTTCAAAGCCGTAGGAGCCAATTTCCAGGCTGCGCATGGCTTTTTGCAGCGATTCCTGAAAGCTGCGTCCGATTGCCATCACCTCGCCCACCGATTTCATCTGGGTGGTCAGACGGGCATCGGCCTGAGGGAATTTTTCGAAGGTGAAACGCGGCACCTTGGTGACCACGTAGTCGATGGCTGGCTCGAACGATGCCGGGGTGGCGCCACCGGTGATTTCGTTCTGCAGCTCGTCCAGGGTGTAGCCGACGGCCAGTTTGGCGGCGACCTTGGCGATCGGGAAGCCGGTGGCCTTGGAGGCCAGGGCCGAAGAGCGCGACACGCGCGGGTTCATCTCAATGATGACCAGACGTCCGTCCTTGGGGTTGACCGCAAACTGAACGTTGGAGCCCCCGGTGTCGACGCCGATCTTGCGCAGCACCGCCAGCGAGGCGTCGCGCATGATCTGGTATTCCTTGTCGGTCAGGGTCTGCGCCGGCGCCACCGTGATGGAGTCGCCGGTGTGCACGCCCATGGGGTCGAAGTTTTCGATCGAGCAGATGATGATGCAGTTGTCGGCGCGGTCGCGCACCACTTCCATCTCATACTCTTTCCAGCCGAGCAGCGATTCTTCCAGCAGCACCTCATCGGTGGGCGAAAGATCCAGGCCGCGGGCCACGATCTCTTCGAACTCTTCCGGGTTGTAGGCGATGCCGCCGCCGGAACCGCCCATGGTGAAGGACGGCCGGATAATGGTCGGGAAACCGATTTCCTTTTGTGCTTCGCGCGCTTCTTCCATGGTGTGCGCGAGCAGGCTGCGAGCTGATTCCAGGCCGATTTCGTTCATTGCCTCACGGAATTTCTCGCGGTCCTCGGCCATGTCGATGGCATCTTTCGACGCGCCGATCATTTCCACGCCATAGCGCTCGAGCACGCCTTCGCGGGCCAGATCCAGCGCGCAGTTCAGCGCGGTCTGGCCGCCCATCGTCGGCAGTAGCGCGTCCGGGCGCTCCTTGTCGATGATCTTTTCCAGCACCTGCCAGGTGATCGGTTCGATATAGGTGGCGTCGGCCAGATCCGGGTCGGTCATGATCGTGGCCGGATTGGAGTTCACCAGAATTACCCGGTAACCCTCTTCACGCAGCGCTTTGCAGGCCTGAGCACCGGAGTAGTCGAACTCACAGGCCTGGCCAATCACGATCGGGCCGGCGCCGATGATCAGTACACTTTGGATGTCGGTTCTTTTGGGCATCGTTCTCGTCGAGCAAACGCCCGCTCTAATGAGCGGACGCGAAAATCATGGTGGGTTCAGGCGGCGTCCATCATCTGCACGAAGCGTGCAAACAAGGGGCTGACATCATGCGGACCGGGACTGGCTTCCGGGTGCCCCTGGAAGCTGAATGCCGGGCAGTCGGTGCGGGCAATGCCCTGCAGGCTGCCGTCGAACAGCGAGCGGTGGGTTGCACGCAGGGTGTCTGGCAGGCTGGACTCATCCACTGCAAACCCATGGTTCTGCGAGCTGATCCAGACCTGGCCACTGTCCAGATCCTGGACTGGGTGGTTGGCGCCGTGGTGGCCGAACTTCATCTTCAGCGTCTTGGCACCGCTGGCCAGCGCCAGGATCTGATGACCCAGGCAGATGCCGAAAACGGGCAGCTTTTCAGCCATCAGGCGTTTGGCCGCAGCGATACCATTGCTGACGGGTTCGGGGTCGCCGGGGCCGTTGGAGAGCATGACGCCATCAGGTTTCATGGCCAGCACTTCTTCAACCGGTGTCGAGACCGGCACCACGGTGAGGTCGCAACCCAGATGTACCAGCTCGCGCAGAATGTTGCGCTTGACGCCGAAATCGTAGACCACGACTTTGTATTTGGGTGCTGCCGGTGCCTGCCGCCACAAGCCTTCGGCCCAGGCATGTGCGGCGCTGCAGCTGACTTCACTGGCCAGATTCGCACCCTGCATGCCGGAGAAAGCCTGCGCCTTGGCAATGGCTTGCTCCGCGCTGAGTTCATCACCGACCACCAGGCAGGCGTTCTGGGCACCGTGATCGCGCAGGATCCGGGTCAGGCGGCGGGTGTCGATGTCGCAGATCCCTGGCCGCCCATGTTCGGCCATGTAATCTTCCAGCGTCTGCGTGGTGCGCCAGTTGGAAGGTTTGCGCGGCGGCAGGCGGGTTATCAACCCAGCCAGGTGCAAACCATCTGATTCGGCGTCTTCCGGGTTGACCCCCACATTGCCAATATGCGGATAGGTCAGCACCACGAACTGGCCGGCGTAGGACGGATCCGTAAGGATTTCCTGATAACCGGTCATGGCAGTGTTGAAGACAACTTCACCGACGCGATGACCGTCGGCACCAAATCCCTGACCTTCAAAAACGGTCCCGTCAGCCAGGGCGAGAATAGCGCTTTTACGACTCAAATCCGGACAATCCCTCGCAGGTCCACAAACTGTGGGCAAAAAAAGGGGGGCGAAAGCCCCCGCGATCCGACGAATTATAGCCCGACTTGATCGTCGCAGCATAGGTGTTTTGCCTGAAATGCAGCTGCCACGGTGTTCTGCCTGCGGCGGGCTTGGCGCAATTCCTTACAATACGCGGATGCAGCTCGCTTCTTACTCCTTCGATGGCCCGGTCGCGCTCGCGCCCATGGCCGGCATCACCGACCGCCCGTTCCGGCAGATCTGCCGCGAATGGGGCGCAAGCTATGCCGTGGCGGAGATGCTCACCAGCGATGCCAGCTTGTGGCACTCGCGCAAATCGCGGCTGCGTATGGACTTCACCGGTGAGGCTGGGCCGCGCATCGTGCAGATCGCTGGCGGCGATGCGCAGATGCTGGCCGACGCGGCACGGCGCAACGCTGATCTGGGCGCCGAAGTCATCGACATCAACATGGGTTGTCCGGCCAAAAAAGTGTGCCGCAAGGCGGCGGGGTCGGCCTTGCTGGCCGATGAACCGCTGGTGGCCGAGATTCTTGAGGCCGTGGTCAAAGCGGTGAATGTGCCGGTCACACTGAAATTTCGCACCGGACCGACCCGCGAGCATAACAACGCCCTGCGCATTGCCCGGCTGGCCGAAGACTGTGGCATTCAGGCCCTGGCTCTGCATGGGCGCAGCCGTGCTGACGCCTATCGTGGCGAGGCCGAGCACGACACCGTTCGGGCGGTGAAAAGCGCGGTCAGCATTCCGGTGTTGGCCAATGGTGATGTCAGTAGCGCTCAGCAGGCCCGCGCGGTGCTGGCGCACAGCGGTGCTGATGGCTTGCTGATTGGTCGTGGCGCGCAGGGGCGTCCTTGGCTGTTCGCCCAGATTCGCGCCCTGCTCGATGCCGAGCAAGACCTGCCTGACCCAGCACTGCAAACACAGGCCGAAACCATCAATCAGCACATCGCGGCGCTGCACGCGTTTTACGGCCCGCAAGGCGGTGTGCGCGTGGCCCGCAAGCACATCACCTGGTATCTCGAACATTGGCCGGGTGGCGCGCTGTTACGGCGCGAGCTGATGAAGCTGGACTGCGCCGAAGCCCAGCGCGACATGCTGGCTGCCGGACTCGAATCACTGCTGGTGGCCGAGGCCGCCTGATCTGACCCTCTTCCCGTTCTGACATCGATGCCGACCACACAACTGCCTTTTGGACTGAGCAAAAATCTCGCCGCGCTGATCATCGCGGTGCTGACCGTGGTGCTGGTCAGCCTGCTTGTCGTAACCAAGCCGGATGCTCAGGTCAATCCGCCGCAGGAGCCGGTGTACACGGTACGGGCGATCACGGTGGAGCCCGCGCCGCGCCGCCCCAGCCTGCTGCTGTACGGCACGGCGGAGTCTCCGGCGCGGGCGCGCATGACCGCAGCCGTGGCGGCTGACGTGCTGGCTGTGCATGCGCTGGCGGGGGATCACCGACCACACGGCGAACTGCTTATCGAACTGGATCCGGCAGAAGCGGATATTGCGCTCAGTCAGGCGCGCGCCCAACTGGCCCAGGCCGAGGCCCAGTTGGCCCTGGACGCCGAACAGCGGCGCAGCAACAAGGCCGCGCTGGAGCATGAACAAGCCTTGCTGTCGTTGGCCGAGCGCGCGGTTGCTCGGGCGGTGCGTCTGCGCCAGCAAGGGGTTTTGTCGGAGGCCGAGCTTGATTCCACCAAGCAGAATCACCAGCGCCAGAAAATTGCACTGGAACAGCGCCGACTTGCGGTGCAGCAGGCCGATGCCGTAACCCGCCAGCTTAAGGCGCAGGTAGCCAGCGCAGAGGCGCAGCTGCGGCGCGCCGAGCTGGATTTGCAGCGTACCCAGATCGTCGCGCCGTTTGATGCCGCCGTGGTGCAAACCCACGTGGCGCCGGGCGACCGGGTGACTCCGGGGCAGCCGTTGATCGACGTCTATGATCAGTCGCGCGTGGAAATTCGTGCCCAAGTGCCGAATCGCTATGTCCCCGCGCTCAAACAGGCCCTGCAGCAGGGGCAGCTCATTCGCGCCCAGGTGATGTCGGCTGGGCAGCGCCTGCCGGCCCAGTTCTTGCGCCTGGCCGCCAGCGCGGGCGGCGGGGGGCAGTACGCGTTTTTCCGGGTGGCCGGCGCCGCGGTTGCAGTGGATGCCAATGTCAGTCTGGAGCTGGATCTGCCGCCCCAGGCGCAGGCCGTGGCGGTGCCCTTCACGGCGCTGTATGACCTTTCCCGTGTTTTTCGGGTCAGGGATGACGGCCGTCTGGAGAGTCTGACGGTTGAGAATCTGGGCGACTTTCATAGCGCCGAGGATGGGCTATCAAGCCCGCCGCAGCTGCTGGTGCGCAGCGCCGACATTCAGGCCGGCGATCGCATCATCACCACACAGCTGCCCAATGCGATCAGCGGTCTGAAGGTTCAGGTCATCAGCGATGAATGAAAGCGATGCAGCGGGGCGCCACCGCAATGATCTGATCGGACAGTTCGCCCAGCATCCGGTGGCCTGCAATCTGCTGATGGTCATGATGCTGATGGCGGGGCTGTGGGGACTGAGCAAGCTCAACACCCAGCTGTTTCCGACCTTTTCCATCGACTACATCAACATCGTGGTGCCGTGGAGCGGCGCCAGTGCCGAAGACGTTGAAGAAGCCGTGGTCAACGTTATCGAAGACAAGGTGCGCAACATCGCCGGGGTGCGCGAAATGACCTCGGTGTCCAAGCGTGGCTGGGGCGGCGTGTGGCTGCGGTTTGAAACTGGCACCAACCTCAACGCCGCTGCCGATGAGGTGGATCAGGCGATTACCGGAATTCGCAACCTGCCGCAGGATGCCGAAGATCCGGTGATCACGATTCTGGAAAACCGCGAACTGATCAGCCGCCTGGTGGTGACCGGCTCGGAAAGCCTGGCCGAGCTGCGCCCGATTGCCCGGCGCATGGAGCAGGAGCTGCTGGCCAAAGGCATTGCGGAAATCCGCATCATCGGTCTGCCGGAAGAGGAAATCGCCATTCAGGTTGAGCGCCAGACCCTGCATGAACTGGGCTTGTCGCTGCCGGATATTGCGGCACGCGTGCGCAGCCAGAGCCAGGATGTGCCGGCCGGTGAACTCGGGCAGGCGGATATTTCGCGCGAATTGCGCGCCGTCGAGAAGCGCCGTTCGGAACTCGGCTTCGAACGTTTGCCGCTGTACAGCCAGGCCGATGGCAGCGTCCTGACACTGGGCGATGTGGCCACCGTATCGCGGCGCGCTCGCGATGGTTCGCTGACCATGCGCATGAACGGTCAGACCGCGGTGGAGTTGGCCCTGTATCGCTCGTCCACGGACGATACGCTGGACATGGCACGCACGGTCGACAGCTGGCTGGCCGATTTTCGCCAGCAGATCCCGCCTGGCTTTGAAATCAGCGTGTATGACGAACAATGGAAGCCGCTGCAGGAACGCATCAGCCTGATGGTCAAGAACGGCGCCAGTGGGCTGGTGCTGGTGGTGCTCATCCTGTTCGTTTTTCTGACCGGGCGGGTTGCCTTTTGGGTCACCGTGGGCATCCCGGTATCGTTTATGGCCACCCTGATGGTGCTGTACCTGATCGGGGGCAGCATCGACATGATTTCACTGTTTGCCTTGATCATGGCGCTGGGCATCATCGTGGATGACGCCATCGTGGTCGGTGAAGACGCCCTCACCCACTACCAGCAAGGGGGTGCACCTCTGCAGGCCGCCGAAGGTGGTGCCCGGCGCATGTTCTGGCCGGTGATATCGTCGTCGCTGACGACCATTGCCGCTTTCCTGCCACTGATGCTGATCGGTGACTACATCGGAGCGATACTTGGGGCCATCCCCTGGGTGATCGTATGCGTCATCATCGCCTCCCTGATCGAAAGCTTCCTGATTCTTCCGGGACACCTGCGGCACGCGTTTGTTGGTCAGCATCACCGCCCCGAGAGCGCCCTGCGAGGCCGCCTCAATGCAGCGTTTGATCGTTTCCGCGATGAGATCTTTCGGCCGGTCATCCGGCATGCGCTGAATCACCGCCGTTTGGTGGTTGCGGGTGCACTGAGCTCCCTCATGCTGGTTTTTGGCCTGATGGCCGGTGGGCGCATCGGCTTCGTGTTCTTCCCCACCCCCGAAGTCAACATGCTGATTGCCAATGCCGGCTTCGCCGCCGGAACACCGCGCGAGCGCATGTCGGGCTACATGGCTGAGATCGAAGCCCAGATTCGTGCAACCGATGAGGCCCTGGGGGGCGGTCTGGTGCGTACGGCGGTCACGCGCCTGGGCATGGCGATACAGCCGGGGACCAACTTCACCCGCACCGGTGATCAATACGCCCATATCCAGATCGAACTGTTGGAATCCGATCACCGTGATGTGCGCAACACCCAGTTCATCCAGGAGCTGGAATCACGAGTGGTGCGACGCCCAGAAATGGACAGCTTCGGCGTGTTTGAGCCGTCTCTGGGGCCGCCCGGCCGCGACCTGGAAATCCGCATCAGCGGGCACGATGCCACCGCGCTCAAGCAGGCCGCGCTTGAACTTACCGAAGTGCTGAGCGCGACGCCGGGTGTGGCCGGCGTGGAGGACGACACTCCGTACGGCCGCGAGCAAGTCATTTTTGAACTCAATCCGGTGGGCAAAGCGCTGGGCCTGAGCACTGCCGACATCGGCAAACAGCTGCGCGCCAGCTTTGAAGGCGAAATCGTGCAGATCATCCAGATCGCCGGTGACGAGGTGGAAGTGCGGGTGACCGGCGCGGATGCAGAGCGCGACCATCTGCGCGGCCTGGACAGCCTGCCCATCCGCCTGCCCAGCGGCCAGACGGCGCCATTGGGCAATCTTGTCGATCTGCATGCACGACGCGGGTTTGAGCGTTTGCGCCATGCCGGCGGGCAGCTGGCGATCAAGGTCACCGGTGATGTGATTGAAAGCATCGCCAATGCCAACCTGATCCGCGCGGACCTGCAGAGCAAGGTGCTACCCGAGCTGGCAACCCGCTACCCGGTGCAATTTGCCTTCACCGGTCAGGCCGAGGATCAGGCCGCGACGCTGGGCGACATGCAGCGGGGGCTGATTTACGGTCTGGCCATGATCTATCTGGTGCTGGCCTGGGTCTTTGGCTCCTACGGCTGGCCGCTGGTGGTGATGAGCATCATTCCATTCGGTCTGGTCGGTGCACTGTTCGGTCACTGGCTGATGGGACTGGATCTGACCATTCTGTCGCTGTTCGGGTTCTTCGGCCTGTCTGGCATTGTGGTCAACGACTCGATCATCCTGGTCGCCTTTTATAAGGAGCTGCGCGAGAAAGGCCTTGAGGTCCAGGAGGCTTTGATCGAAGCCAGTTGTCAGCGCCTGCGCGCGGTGATGCTGACATCGCTGACCACCATCGCCGGGCTGACCCCGTTGATGTTTGAAACCAGCCTGCAGGCACGTTTCATGATTCCGATGGCCACCTCGATCACATTCGGCCTGGCCTTTGCCACGGCGCTGGTGCTGATTCTGGTGCCGACCTTGCTGAGTCTTTATGAGCAGGCGGTGAGCCGTTGGCCGCGCCGCGCTGAAGCGGCCATCAGCGAACAGCGCTGAGGCGGTTTACCAGGGGCGGAAGGTGCTGCGCTTCTTGGCGGCGCCGAATAGCGTGTCCAGGCTTCCGCCGACAATTTCTGCGCCGGTGCGGGCCATTTCCTTGGCCATGTCACCGCGGGCCACACCGCGCATGGCCTCGCGAAAGCCTTCGGTCACCTCGCGGCGAAATTCCGGCAGCAACTCCTCGCCCGCAGCCAGCGCACCACGGCGCACGCGTTCTTCCAGCTCCTCGGCCAGCTCCAGGCGCAATTGCGTGATTTGCGCACGCATGCGGGCACGGTAAAGCAGATAAGCCACGCACCAGGTCATAACACTGCTGAGCAGTGCCGTCGTCAAAGCCAGAACCAGTACGTTCATGCTGATCATCTCGCGAGCGATGGGCTGAAAGAATAGAGCAAAGTGAGCAGGAAGTGGTTCAACGCCCGTGCCTGATTGGGTCTGCGCGTGCTTGTTCGAGGGAACTCAGATATTGCGGTTTTCGTCATATGACTGTGATCTGCAAATACCGCAAACCTATCGAAATCGATAGAAAACTCGTATCATCGCCGCCGCATCAAGCAAATTGAGGCTTTAAATACAAATGTCAAAACGGAAAACAGGTATGGATCTGAAAAAACTGGGCGTAAAAGAGCTGGCCGCTTTGCAAGCCGATATTCAATCGGAAATGGTGCGTAAGAAGCAGGAACAAAAGCGCGAAGTCGTCAACAAAGTAAAAGCACTGTTGGCCGAGCATGGCATGACCCTGGATGACCTGCCGGGGCGCAGTGCCAGCAAGGGCAGCAAAGGTGGCAAAGGCTCTGTTGCGCCGAAGTACCGCAATCCCAAAGACCCCTCGCAGACCTGGACAGGACGGGGGCGCAAGCCTCGCTGGGTCGCGGATCACCTGGAAAAAGGTGGCAAGATGGAAACCCTGGCGATCTGATCAGGTATAAAAAAGGCCGGTTATCCCGGCCTTTTTTATGGGCGATATCGATTGTTAATCGGCGCCCAGTTTGAATAAATGGCTGCGGTAGTGGCGCAATTCATCGATGGAATCACGAATATCGTCAAGCGCCAGGTGGGTTGATTGTTTGTTGAAACCCGCAAGCACCTCAGGTGCCCAGCGCCGGGCCAGTTCCTTGAGCGTGCTGACATCCAGATTGCGGTAATGGAAATAGGCTTCCAATTCGGGCATGTAGCGGTCCAAAAAACGCCGGTCCTGCCCGATACTGTTGCCGCAGATCGGCGATACACCTTTATCTACGAAGCGCGCAATAAAATCCAGCGTTTGCTGTTCGGCCTCGCGTTCGCTCACATTCGAGCTTTGTACGCGGGCAACAAGCCCTGAACCGGTGTGCGTGCGCGTGCACCAGTCGTCCATGGCGTCGAGCTCGGCGTCAGGCTGGTGGATGGCCAGCACCGGCCCTTCGGCCAGGGTGTTGAGGTGCTTGTCGGTGACGATGGTGGCGATTTCGATGATGCGGTGACGTTGCGGATCCAGCCCGGTCATTTCCAGGTCGATCCAGATCAGGTTGTCATTCGACTTCATCGGCGCTCCCGTGCAAAGGGCCGCATTATGCAATATGCATGCGCCACAAATTGAGCTTGACCGTGGTCACTGCTATGTTTGCGCGCCCTGATTGACGGCGAGACGGGCTGAGCATGAGCGAAGTTGCCCTGCATCAACAACGCTGCGTGGCCTGCGAAGGCGGCATTGCGCCGCTTGATCAGCCTGCGCTAAAGGCCGGCTTGAACGCACTGGCCGAATGCTGGCACGTCGACACGCTGGATCAGTCGCCAGCGCTGAGCGCCCGTTTCAGCTTTCGCAATTATTATCAGGTCACCGCGTTCGTTAATGCGGTGGCATGGATCGCCCATCAGGAAAATCATCATCCGGATATCCATTTCGGGTATCGCGCGTGCACGGTGTACTGGACCACCCACGCGGCCTCGGGCATCACCCAGAACGATTTGATTTGTGCAGCCAAGGTCGATGCCCTGCTGCGCACCGAAGAGCTTGCACCATGATTCTGATTCTTCATCCCAACACCGATCACGGCAGTGCCGATTACCGCGCCCTGCTCCAGCAGCTTGATGGCCTGGACAACGTCGATTTTCGCGTTCATCAGGTCAAAGGCGCCCAGCAGGTGCTGACCGAGATCTATCTGCTTGGTGACACCGCCACGCTGCCACGTGATGACATGGCGGCCCTGCCCTGTGTTGAACGTGTGGTGCGCATCTCCGAGGCCTATCGCATTCTGGGCCGCCATGCCGACGATCAGCGCCCCAGCGAGTTCACCTACAACGGCGTGCGTTTCGCCCAGGACAACCTGAACGTGTTCGCCGGTCTGTGCGCGGTGGATGTGCCTGAGCATGTGGATCAGATGATGCACGCGCTGACCCAGCTGCAGGGTGATGCCCAGGTGTGCACCCGCATGGGCGCCTACAAACCGCGGACCAATCCGTATTCCTTCCAGGGCCATGGTGCGGAGTGTCTGCCGTGGGTGTTCGAGTTGGCCGGCAAGCACGGCATGAAGGTGATCGCCATGGAGATCACGCACGAAAAGCACATCGACGAGATCTACACCGCGCTGGAGAAAACCGGTCATCCCACCGGAGTGATGCTGCAGATCGGCACGCGCAATACGCAGAACTTCGAACTGCTCAAGGCGGTGGGCCGACAGCAGGAGTTTCCGGTGCTGCTCAAGCGCGGTTTCGGCATCACCCTGGAAGAATCACTCAATGCGGCCGAATATCTGGCCAGTGAAGGCAACAGCAACGTGATTTTCTGCCTGCGCGGTATGAAAACCAATATGGGCGACCCGCACCGCAATTTTGTCGATTTCTCGCATGTGCCGGTGGTCAAGCGCTTGACCCGCATGCCGGTGTGTATCGATCCGTCGCACTCGGTGGGCACACGTTCACGCGCGCCGGACGGTTTGCTCGACGTGTTTCATGCCACCGCACAGGGTGTGATTGCCGGCGCCAACATGGTGCTGGTCGATTTTCACCCCAAGCCTTCGGTGGCATTGGTCGACGGGCCACAAGCGCTGCACATGAATGAACTGCAGCACTTCATGGACGATGTGAAGATCGCGCGACAGGCGTATGACGCGCGCAAGGCACTGGCCAAGCGGTATCAGATCGATTCGTGAGTACCGACACCCCGCCGGCGAATTACGGCCGTTACCCGATTGACCGTCTGGCGCCCGGGCTGTGTGATGCAGCCCAGCGCAGCCGGAGACCGCTGCTGGTCGTGGCGGCTGACGAGCAGGACGCCTATCGTCTGGAAGAGGCGCTGCGCTTCTATGCCAACGGGCTGGAGGTGGTTCATTTTCCGGACCCGGAAACCCTGCCTTACGACCTATATTCGCCGCATCAGGAGCTGATTTCCGAACGGCTTGGCCTGCTTTATCAGCTGGGCCAGATGAACAGCGGCGTGATCGTGACATCGCCGTCGTGTCTGATGCAGCGTCTGCCGCCGCAGGATTACCTCGGCCAACGCGCCCTGTTCGTCAAACAGGGCCAGCGGCTTGATCTGGAACAGGAACGCAGCCGTCTGGCGGCGGCCGGTTATTCGGCCGTGGGTGAGGTTTATCACCATGGTGAATACGCGGTGCGCGGCTCCATCCTGGATATCTTCCCGATGGGGGAGCGCTCGGCGTTTCGTATCGACCTGTTCGATGACGAGGTCGACAGCATCCGCCTGTTCGACCCGGACACCCAGCGTTCCAGCGACAAGATCGAGGCCATTCGCCTGCTGCCGACGCGTGAAGTGCCACTCGACAAGAGCGCCATCGAGCACTTCCGGGAACGCTACCGCACGCGTTTCCCCGGCGACATTCACCGTAGCCGCATCTATGCCGATATCAGCAAGGGCGTGGCGCCTGGCGGCATCGAGTATTACCTGCCGCTGTTCTTCGACAGCACCGCCACGCTGTTCGATTATCTACCTGAAACATGCATGGTCAGTCTGTGCTGCGACGACAGCGCCTTGCAGCAGCATTGGGATCAGATCATCTCGCGGCATGACGAACGCGGGCACGATATCGAGCGCCCCTTGCTGGCGCCGCAAGAGGTTTTTCTGTCACCGCAACAGGCGCGCGAGGCCATGGCCGGCTTCGCGGCGCACCGCGCCGAGGCCGCGGCACCTGCTGCAGCGCTTGAGATCAGCGCCCAGACGGTGTCAGCGGAGCACCCCAAACGCGTGCTCGAGGCCATCGAGTCTGCCGAGCGGGTCCTTTTTGTGGCCGCCTCCGCCGGCCGTCGCGAAAAGCTGGCGGAGGTGCTTGGCGAGCATGGCATTACCGCCAAGCGTCAGGACAGCTGGGCGGATTTTATTGCGGCGCGTAACCGCTACGGCCTCACCGCCGGCAATCTTGAGCGCGGCTGCAGCCTCAAGGACGGTGCAATCCGGGTTGTGACCGAGGGTGATCTGTTCGGCCCTCGCCCGCCGGTACGCCGCAAGCGCAAGGCCGGCCGCGATGCCGAATCCCTGCTCAAAGATCTCAATGACCTGTCCATCGGCATGCCGGTGGTGCACCGCGATCATGGTGTGGGTTTGTACCAGGGCTTGAGCAAGCTGGATGTCGGCAATCTCGAGCAGGAATTTCTGACCCTCGAATACAAGGGCGGCGACCGCATCTACGTGCCGGTCACCAGTCTGAATCTGGTGCACCGCTATACCGGTGGCGATTCGGAACATCCGCCGTTGCATGGGCTGGGTTCTGACCGCTGGAAAAAGACCCGCGAAAAAGCCGCCAAACGTATCCGCGATGTGGCCGCAGAGCTGCTCGAGATTCAGGCCCGACGCGCGGCGCGCCAGGGGCGCGAAACCGAAGCCGACATCTACGAGTACGAACGCTTTGCCAGCGGGTTTCCGTTCACCGAGACCGAAGATCAGGCCCAGGCCATTGGCGATGTGCTGGGCGACATGGCCCGGGCCCAGCCCATGGACCGGGTGGTTTGCGGCGATGTCGGCTTCGGCAAGACTGAAGTCGCTTTGCGCGCCGCCTTTGTCGCCGCTCAGGCCGGGCGTCAGGTCTGCGTCCTGGTGCCCACCACCCTGCTCGCGCGCCAGCATCTGCAGACTTTTCTGGATCGTTTTGCCGATTGGCCGATCCGCGTGGAGGGGCTGTCGCGGCTGAAATCAGCCAAGCAGCAGGACGGCCTGCTCGCTCAGCTCGCCGACGGTCAGGTCGACATCGTGATCGGCACCCACCGGCTGCTCCAGAAAGACGTCAAATTCAAGGATCTGGGCCTGGTCATCATCGACGAGGAACAGCGCTTCGGGGTGCGCCACAAAGAGCGCATGAAAGCGTTGCGGGCCGAGGTCGACATGCTCACGCTGACCGCTACACCGATCCCGCGCACGCTCAATATGAGCATGAGCGGACTGCGTGATCTGTCGATCATCGCCACACCGCCAACCCGCCGGCTGGCGATCAAAACCTTTGTCAGCGAATGGGAAAATGCGGTCATCCGCGAGGCTTGCCAGCGCGAGCTTAAGCGTGGCGGCCAGATCTATTTTCTGCACAACCGCGTGCAGGACATACAGCGCATTGCCGATGAGGTGCGTGAGATCGTGCCGGAAGCCCGCGTCGCGGTGGCCCATGGGCAGATGAATGAGCGCGAACTTGAGCAGGTGATGCTGGATTTCTATCACAACCGCTTCAATCTGCTGGTCGCTACCACCATTATCGAATCGGGCATCGACATCCCCAACGCCAACACCATCATCATCAACCGGGCGGATCATCTGGGACTGGCCCAGTTGCACCAGTTGCGTGGGCGTGTCGGGCGTTCACACCACCGCGCTTACGCCTATCTGTTGGTGCCGGACAAGCGTCAGCTGACCAAGGATGCAGAACAGCGTTTGGCCGCGATTGAGGCCATGGGTGAGCTTGGCGCCGGTTTCCAGCTGGCCACCCATGATCTGGAAATACGCGGTGCCGGCGAACTGCTGGGCGAAGAGCAAAGCGGCCAGATTCAGGAAATCGGTTTCACCTTGTACACCGACATGCTCAATCGCGCCGTGCGCGCGCTCAAGCGCGGTGAAATCCCAGACGTGGGTCTGGATGACGGTGCGGGCGTGGAGGTTGATCTTGGCGTTGCTGCCCTGCTGCCGGATGACTACATCCCTGACGTGAATACTCGTCTGGTGTTGTACAAGCGCATCAACAACACCACCACGGCCGCTGAACTTGACGAACTCAAGATTGAACTGATCGACCGCTTTGGCCTCCCGCCGGAGGCCAGCGAGAACCTGTTCGTGGTGCATGCTGTTCGGGTCGCTGCAGAGCCGCTGCAACTGGCTCGCATTGAGGCCATGGATGAGGGCGCGCGGTTGCATTTCGGCAATCCGGATGCGATCGACCCAGAGCGTGTCATAGGCCTGATTCAGTCCAACCCCAGGCTGTACCGCCTGCATGGCGACAAACGTCTGGATATCCAGCTCACCATGCTTAAACTGAGCGACCGGCGTGAGGCGATTGTAAGCGTACTGACGGCACTGAGCGGCCCCACACCTGGCTGATTGATGCGCTATCATCGATGCATTCAGAAATACGGAATGCATGGATGCGTATCGGTTTTGCCCACCTGTTGTGTGGGGCTGCGTTGGCTGTGATGAGTGCACAGCCTAGCGCGGCAAAGACCTACCGTTGGGTCGACCAGCAAGGCCAAGTTCATTACAGCGATCACCTGCCGGCTAAACACACCCAGACGGATATCGAGGTTGTCGATGAGCACGGTGTGGTCAGCATACTGGGCACCCCTTCGGAAGACGCGGCGGATGAGACAATCCGACAAGCCGCTGATGCTCAAAGCAAGGAGGCGCAACGCCGCCAGGATGAGCAGTTGCTTAGTCGTTACGCCAACACCGACGAAATCGTAGCTCGTCGCAACGAACAGCTTGCAGTGCTCGATGCACGCCTTGCCATTGCGGAACGCGCTCTGGCGCAGAGCCAAGACGCGCTGAGCACAATGCGTGAGCGTATCGAGCAAACCTTGCGCGCCGGCCAAACGGTGTCGGCACAAGCGCAAAATCAGTTGCTGGAGCATGAAACCGTGGTGCGCAGCAGTCAGGCTGCGCTGGATGCAATGCGCGCAGAGCGCAACAAACTCGAAGCTGAATTTGAGCGTGACCTCCGACGTTTCAGTGAGCTGAACTCTTAATTCAAAAGCCCTCTGGCAGAGCCATGTGCGTGCTTTGGGCGCGGGTGCTTATGGTGTCGGCACGAAATTGCTAACGTTACGCCATGAGTGCACTCGAAAATCCTCCTCATAGCAGTGTCAAACTGCCCGGTCTGCGCAGCCTGCGCTTCAGTGTGCTCGCACGTAACCTCAGCCTTATCGCATTGGTTGGCGGTGCCGCAGTGCTGGTCAACATGCAGCTGCTGTATGCCCCGCTCCAGCAAACTCATGAAGCCTTGGAGCAAGAGCAAGCACACGTGCTGCGCGCATCGTTTCAAGCCGCTTTTGAGGGGGCTCAAAACCTCAGCGTCGCATTGAATGCGGCCGTGGACAGCGTATGGGGAGAGCGCAACAGAAGCATGGCCGTGGGCCGAGCTATATTGGCGAATGCGCAACAAAGCCAAGCCATTGTAGGCGCCGCTCTGTGGGTTGATCCTCGCTATTTCAGCGCAGCCAAGCGCTGCGGTTCATCTGGCGACTGGCTTGATGTTTGCGCGCCTGACATCAATGAGCCTCTGCCTCAGCGCATCAGCTCTATTTACTGGCAATTGAGCAACACGGCGTCCGCGGAGACTTCAGAACCCGTTGGACAAGTCATGGTTTCATCGGTTGAACAAGACACCGGCATCTGGCTGCTCGCACTGCAATCTCACCGGCACCGTGGCTGCTTCTGGTCCGGCGTGTATCGCGAAACGTATCTGGACCGGGATGTCATGGCTTGCCTGATCCCGTTGCGCCGTGGTGAGCGGTTGGTCGGGGTCAGCGCGGTACTGCTTGATCCGACGCTGATGCCGGCTGCGCTCAAACAGCCCTCAACCGGCGAATTTGTACTTGTGGGCACCGATGCTCGGGTATTGGCTACCAACTTACCGGGGCTCAAGGCCGGCGTAGCGCTCACTCAGCCAAGCGGCGTTGATGCACGCCTGGCTGCTGCCGCCCAAGCACTCAAGCGCGACGCCGAACAGCGCAAGCTCCAGGCACGCAGCCTTGTTGCTGACTGGGACACGCGCATCGCCGCGCTGGCGAAGCTTGATGACAGCCTGAGCCAGGAGAAATTGGAACAAACCTTGACTGATGTCGGCTTGGCTGGCCTGGACGACAGCAACAATGTCATAGCGGGCATGCGCATCGGCGACACCACCCGGTATGAGTTGGGGGGTGGCAAAACACTGCTGATCCTTGGTGACAGCCAGGCGCAGTGGGCGGGTTTGCCGCGCAGCCTTTGGATGGCCTTGCTGGCCAGCCTTGGCCTGCTGGCATGCGCGGTGTTGCTCTACCACTTGCTGACCACGCGACTGTCGATCACACCATTGCGGCGGCTGATCCGCCAGCTTGACAGCAGCGCAGACGATACGCCGGTCGAGGTTGGTGGTAGTGCTGAGTTTGTTGTTCTAAGCCAGCTTCTGAACCTTCGGCACGCGCGTGTGCGCGAGTTGCTCAAACGTGATGCAGGTTTTCAGGCCGCTCAGCAGGCACGCTCGGCGTCACGCGATGATGATGCGGGCTGGGCGGTGGTCGATGCCTTGCCCGATGCTGTCGTGGTCGCCAATGCCGATGGGCAGATTCAATACCTGAATCGTGCCGCTGAAACACTGTGCGGTCATAACCTTGCGCAAGCGCAAAACCGCCCCTTCGATAAGACCTTCAACGTGCTCGATCGGCGTGGCAAACGTCCGCTCGGGCATTTGGCTCAAGCCGCCACGAACGTCTCTCAGCGAGATGAGCCGCCCCTGTTTGCAACCGTGCGCGACGCCCAGCAGCGCAATTGGCCCGTTGCGATCAGCCGCCGCGTGTTGCAGGCTGGCCCGGACAACAGCGCGGCGATGGTTCTGGTACTCCACGCGACCCGTCGCGGCAAAGCTACGCGTGAAGACAACAATCCGGCAGCAACTGAACGTGATGCTTTGACAGGTTGCTTGAGTCGCCTGGCCTTCGAAGCAGAGCTTCAGGCGCGTTGTGAAGCGGCCAAAACAGACAACACCACCTTCGCCCTGCTCTATCTTGATGTTGACCGGATGAGCACGCTAAACAAGACCAGCGGCAAAGCTGCAGGTGATGAATTTTTGCGTCAGCTCAGCCGGCTTATACAAAGCGATGTTGGCGAGCCCAATCCGGTTTATCGTCTACACGATGACAAATTTGCGGTCCTGCTCAACACCGCTGATCCGGCTGAGGCGCAAGTGGTCGCGGAACTGTTGCGAGCCGACATCAGCAGTTGGAAATTCGAGCACGCCGATCAGCAGCATGCGGCGAGCGTGAGTATCGGGCTGGTTCATGTCAGCGGACAAAGTGGCCGCGCAGTTGACGTGCTGCGTCAGGCCAGCGAACTGTCACAGCAGGCTCAGCAACAGGGCGGTGGACGCGTATCAGCCTCGCAAATTCAAACACGGCGTCAGCCATTGCGCGATGAACGCAGTTGGCTCGCAGCCTTAACCCAAGGGTTGGCACAGGACCGCTTCCGGCTGTCCACCCAGAAAATACAGCCCCTGCAACAGAACAACGAAGCCACACAGGCCTTTGATACCGTGTTGTCTTTTGAGGACGACGAAGGCGTTGAGCTACCCGCGGCCTCGTTTATGCCGATCGCAGCGCGACATGATCTGGTCCAGCAGCTCGATCGCTGGATGGTTGCGCGCATGCTCAATCAACTGGCGCAGGACGCCGATACGCTGGCTACGATGGCGTTTTGCAGCATCCCATTGTCCGTTCGCAGCATGCAATCGCCACATTTTCTGGATTTTCTATTTGAACATCTGAAATCCAGTGGTGTGAAACCCGACAAAATCTGCTTTGACCTCAATGAAAATGATGTTCAGGGACAAATCAGCAGCGTGCGATCGTTCTGCCACACCATGAGCCAGGTGGGGTGCCGACTCAGCCTGTCGGGTGTATCAACGCGCCCGGGCAGTTACGAGCTGATCAAACAATTGCCGGTGCAGCTGGTGCGCTTCGATCCCCTGCTGACACGCCAGATCGACACCGACGCGGTGGAGCGACTGGCCACCGAGTCCCTGCATCGCATTGTTTATACCTTGGGCAAACAAAGCATGGTGACGCAGGTTCATTCCGAGAATCTGCTCAAACTGGTGCAGAAAATTGGCATTCACTATGCACAAGGTGACGCGGTTGCTGCGGTGAGTCGCAAGCCGTTCTCTGATCAGTAAAAGTGACCTCCGGGCTATCCCCAAAGTCATAACTTTACAATTTCCTCATGTCGCACTGGATACGGTGAAATCACACTGATTCCAGGTACACGACATGACGTCACGACTGGCTGCTACGAAAGCGATTGCCATGCCTTCCAGAGCGCGAGGATTCACGCTGATGGAATCAATATTCGCCATGGTCATTGCAGCGATAACATTCACACTTGGCGTGCCGGGGCTGACCCAGACCCTGGAAACCAATCGACTTTCCAGTCAGACCAACACCTTGGTAGGCGCGCTGCGTTTGGCACGTAGCGAAGCGGTCAAGCGCGGGGCGTCTGTCTCGGTGTGCCGGGTGGCTGAGCACTCAAATGCGTGTGCCACCGATGCCGGTGGCTGGGAATCCGGCTGGCTGGTGGTAACCAGCGAAGGCACAACCCTGTTTGAGGCCCCACCACTGGAAGGCCCCAGAACGCTGACGGGTTCCTCCGGGCTTGCCACCTCAGTGGCATTCAATGCGCTCGGTGAACCGAGTGCAGCGGGTCAATTCATGCTCTGTGAGCAACGCGATCGTGGTGGCGCACGTGCGATTGACCTGAGCGTTATAGGACGCATACGCGTCACCCAGCATGCAGCCAACGCGGACGCCTGCAGCGCAGGTTAAACGTCATGATGACCCATCGCCCCTCCTCACCGAGCTTGCAGGGCGGCATGACCCTGTTGGAAGTCCTCATCACTCTGCTGGTGTTCAGCATTGGCCTGATGGGCTCCGCGTCCATGCAAGTGACCGGCTTGCGCCTGAATCAAAGCGCCCACCTGCGCACCCTGGCCGTGATACAGGCCTACGATCTGGCTGACCGCATCCGGGCCAATCAAGCCGGCGTTGCGGCCGGCGCCTACGACAGCATATCCACCACCCCCGCCAACCCGGGTTGTGCAACGAATGGATGTTCACCCGAGCAAATTGCGCAACTCGATATACACGAGTGGAATACCACCAATGCCCGCGATTTACCGCTGGGTGGCGGCTCGGTAGAACGTCAGGGCGGCGACGTTTTTCGTATCCGCGTGATGTGGAAGGACGAACGCAACGACGGACACGGCAGCGACTGTGTCGATGAAGATCTTGGAGCCTTGTCCTGCTTCACCCTTGAGTTTCAGCCATGAGCGTTGCTTGCGCGCGCCAAAACGCCGGTTTCAGCCTGGTCGAGCTGATGATCAGCATGGTGCTCGGCCTGATATTGATAGGCGGGATCCTGACCATGTATCTGAGCAGTAAGCGTACGATGCACACCACCGAGGCCAGCTCACAGATTCAGGAGACCGCACGTTTGGCCCTGGATCGCATCGGATTTGATGTGCGTATGAGCGGATTCTGGGGATGTCAGAGCCAAGCCGGCCTGCTGATCAGTGCGCTCAATGCATCGGCAACCTGGTTGGATCTGGCCGCTACGTCGATCGCCGGATCAGACAACGACGGACCCGCTGGCTCCGACAGCGTGACGTTGGTGCTGGCCAATCAGGACCCTGTTGAACTGCTTGCGCCGATGTCCTCGGCCAGCTCAGCCTTGAGCGTCAGTCCCACCAGCGGATTGGTAGAGGGTGATGTTGTGGTCGTCAATGATTGCGACAGCGTGGATGCGTTCCAGGTCGATGGCAGCAGCCCACACATCAGCGGCGCACTGCTGCATGATGCCGGTGGCGCGATGGTGCCCGGCAATGTGCGCTCGACCCTGTCCAAAGCCTATGACCAGGGCGCTGAGATCTATCGCATAGAGCAAGTGACCTGGTCATTGGGACAGGACACCGATGGCACACCCGCGCTATTGCGCAACGGCACCGTGTATGTCCGTGGGGTTGAGAACCTTCAGGTCTCTTTCGGCGTTGACAGCAATGGTGACAACAGCACTGACACCTACGTCGACGCCGACGACATCGTGAGCTGGTCGCAGGTTCTCAATATCAAGCTGGGATTACTGATTCGCAGCGAACGCGAAGTGGTTGATCAAACCCCTGCACCGATTTCCTTCTGGGGTCAGACCATGACACCTTCGGATGGTTACATGCGCCGCGCCTTTTCAGCCGTTGTCAGCATCAGGAACCGTGTCTCATGAACCGCAAAATCCCACCACGCTGCGGCAAGCCCAAGGCGCAAAAAGGTATCGCTTTGGTGGTTGGCATGATGATGCTGATCATTCTTGCAATTATCGGCATCAGCGCCATGTCCATGACCACACTGGACGAGACCATGGCCGGCAACATGCGCGACCATGAACTGGCCTTTCAAGCGGCCGAGACGGCGCTGCGTCATGCCGAAGATCAATTGGCCGTTCTGCCATTTGCCTGTGGTCACAGTGATGTCGCCCCGCCGGCAGCCGGCTACATCGACGTTACCGCGGCGGACGGCGCGATCGTGCGCATCTGGGAACGCACCGCAGCGAGCATTCCCGACCCTTGGGATGACACCAGCTGGGCCGGATCGACCGCCTACAACGGCAGCTTGAACGGTGTTGCCGAGCAGCCGAGGTACATTGTTGAGCAACTGTCGTACGACAGCGCCGACAACAGTGCGATTTACCGTGTCACGGCACGCGGCGTCGGTGCGTCGGAGATGTCGCGCAGCGTCGTGCAAAGTCACTTTCGCAAGCTCTTCCGGCCCGTGTTGAGCATCACCGGAACGCCCGGTGACGACGTCATTGCCCTGGGCGAGGGTCTGCTTGAACTAAGCCTCAATGCCGGTGTTTTGGACATTGACTTGTCCTTTCAGGGCTGGGACCCGACGGCATGCCCTGCGACCGGCGACAATATGACGGTGTACTTCAACGGCAACGGCGGTCAGGACACGTTCCTTGTTGCAGACGTTGCCGATGTCAGCCGCGCCGATATCACAGGACAAGTCCTGCGCGATGTAACCCATGACGTGCACGGGCTGCTCGAATCTCTGACCAATTTCAAAGTTGGCCGCATCGGCTTGGACAATGCGGGCAGCACGGTCATTACGATACTCAACACCGCCCTGCTCTCGCAGACCAGCATCGACAACGAGTACTGCATCAATACCAATACAACGGCGACCCCGCAAAGCATCTTGAATGGCCAGGTTGGCGCTCTGATTGGCACCATCACAGGATTACCGGTCCTGACCAGTTTGCTCAATCTGGTGACCGGCTTGACTGATCCGCTGCTTGGGCCCACCGGATTGATCCCGATTCTGCCCGAGAATGCCGCACTCATAGTTGATGGCGCGGGCAACGACAGCTACGAAATCTACAGCGATACCTCGGCCTCCACCTTCATCATTGCGGACATCGCCGGAGACGACAGCTACATGATGCGCGGTACTGGCAGCGGCTTGCTTACGGCGCCGGTAATCATTGATACCAGCGGCACCGCTGAATTTGATGTCCTCGGTGGGCCCTACCTGCCACTGGCGCTTGATCTGGGCATTCTGACCGACCTCAACGGCCTGCTTGGTAACCCCTTGATCAGCACTTTGCTTGACGTGCTTGTGGCGCCGCTCACCTGTGGTGTGCTTGACCTGGTCTGTAACACCACCAAGCTGGTTCTCGACACCTTGCTTGGCGACATACTGGCGGCGCTTGGCGGATTGTTTGCGGGTACGCCGGTGACAACCGGCGGAACGCCCGGGCCTTTCGTTGAAGGGCGCTGCGCGCCGGACTGGGATCAACGTCTGAGTTGGCGGGAGCTGCGTAGAAACTGATGCGCACGCGATTGCCCCATCAACAGATCGGTTTCAGCTTGCTTGGCGTGCTCGTCGCGGCGGTCTTGGCGGCCATACTCAGCGCGCTCGCAATCCCTTCCTATCAATCGCAGCTGGCCAAAACGCGTCGCCACACCGGGCAATCGGCCTTGCTGGTACTAGCCCACCACATGCAGCGGGTCTACACCGACCATGGCAGCTACACGCCAGACGGTGATCCACCGGATCTACCGCTGGATATCGCACAGATTAGGGATGCGCAGTTGTATTACAGCTTGGCCCTCACAGACGCGACCAGCCAGAGCTTTGTGCTGCGCGCTACACCCCGTGGACGCCAAGCCACAGATGGCATTCTAGAACTTACCAATACCGGGCAGCGGCGTTGGGATGCTGACAACAACGGCTCAATCACCAATCAGGAGCGTCACTGGTAGAGGGTGCACCTCGCGACTGGCAACAGCGCGCTGTACTCCTCGCGCTGATCCCTCAATAATGTGCGCATGACGCATTTCCTTCGCCTGCTTTTCCTTGCTCTGGTCCTGAGCGCCAGCCACGCCCAAGCTGCCGAATGGCAGTTGGATATCCTGGTCTTCGAACGCGATATGCAAGCGGCTTTTGATCCCGCTGAAACGGGCACCTACCGCGCGCTGGACTGGCCCGAAATGCTGGCGATCGACAGTGATCCCGGCGTGCCGCTCAGCGATGTCCCGATCCAGATCGTGCAATCCGCGCAATCACGCGGTGTGATCGTCCAGTCGGTGCAGAACTCCAGCTTGCAGTCGGCTGCGCGACGCCTCAATGCAACCAGCCGCTATCGGGTCCTGGCCGAGCATAGCCTGCGCATCGCGCAGAAAAGCACAACGCCGCCCTTGCGTATTCATGACGGTGAGCGTCTGCGTCTGATCGCGCGCGACAGTCGCCCGGCAGCCATGAGCAGCATGGATTACTGGCGTAGCCAGCCGGATTTGGCACCGCCGGTTGAAACCGAAACCCTGTTTGGCTGGATCCAGTTTGAGCATCAGATTCATCCCATGCTGTCGATGGATCTGAGTTACCTGCGCGTTGCGCCAGAGGCTTTTGCCGTCAACATGACGCCAGATGGGCAGCGCGAGTATTACCGCGATCAGGTCGGTCAGTACCGCCTCAAGGCAGAACGTCGCCTGCGCGATGGCAAGCTGGCCTACTTCGACCACCCGCGCATCGGCGTGCTGGCCCGCCTCACAGCCATCGGTGCACAAAACGCCGCGCAGTAACGCCTGAGCGTGACTGTCAGCTGAGCTGCAAGTCCTGGATCACACGCAGGGCTTTGTCCATGCCGATGTCGACGAATTTTTCGATTTCTGCATGGATGCTGTCGCCTGCACCAACACCGGCGGCCCAGTTCACCACCACGGCCAGACAGGCGTAAGGGATATCCAGCTCACGCGCCAGCGCGGCCTCGGGCATGCCGGTCATGCCGACGATGTCACAGCCGTCCCGGCCCATACGGCGCACTTCCGCCGCCGTTTCCAGGCGCGGCCCCTGGGTTACGCCGTGAACTGCGCTGGGCATCATCTTGATGTTCTGGCGCTTGGCGCTGTGTTGCAGGGCCTCACGCAGGCCCGCATCGTACGGCGGAGCAAATTCAATGTGGCGTAGCGGGTCCTGGGCACCCAGGCTGTAGGTGTGCTGCCGGCCCCAGGTGTAGTCGATGATGTCATCCGGCAGGACCAGCTCGCCCGGTGCCATGTGCGCGCCGATACCGCCCACAGCAGCCACGCCGATGATGTGGGTGACCCCAACCAGCTTCAATGCAAACAGGTTGGCGCGGTAGTTGATGGCATGTGGCGGAATTCTGTGGCCATGTCCGTGACGCGGCAGAAACGCGATCTTCTGCCCGTCCCGCTGGCCCAGGTGAACCGCGCCTGAGGGGCTGCCGTACTGGGTCGACAGCTTGCGCTGCTCGTCGATGACCAGGCCTTGTAGACGGTTGAGTCCAGTACCACCAATGAGTCCCAGCATTACATCGCCCTCAGGGCTGCGATATACGGCAGCTGACGATAGTAGTTGCGATAGTCCATGCCGCAGCCGATCAGATAACGGTCAGGCAGCTTAACCCCGACATAGGTTGCGCGCTGCTTGGGGTCACGCCGATCATGCTGTTTTTCGACCAGCACGGCAGTCGACACTGAGGCCGGCCGCTGTTGCTCCAGACAGGCCAGAATGTGCGTCAGGGTGTGACCCTCATCGAGGATGTCATCCACCACCAGCACATGCCGGTCTTCCAGGCTGACGCTGGGGCTGACCTTCCACACCAGCTCACCGCCGCTGGTTTCGCCGCGGTAGCGACTGGCCTGCAGGTAATCCAGCTCGAACGGGAAACGTAGCCGTTTGGTGATTTCCGAGGTCACATACATGCCGCCGAGCATGACGCATAGAATCACCGGGTCGCGATCATACAAATCGTCATGAATAGCCTGCGCCATGGCGTCGCAACAGGCTTTGACCTCCCCTTCATCGACCAGAATGTCGGCATGCTCCAGGGTGTTTTCCGCCTGGTGGAGGAAATCATTCATTGCTCGCAGCCTCGGGGTTTTCCGGAATCATGTGCAGGGTTCGTGTGGGGAACGCAAACTCAGCACCATGACGGGTAACGATGTCGTGCACATCCATCAGAACGGCGTGCTTGACCTCATGATATTCCACCCAGTTCGTGGTCTTGGTCAGGCAGTAGATGAAGAAATCCAGCGAGCTGGCGCCATAGGCGTTGAAGTTGGCGATGATGGTCTGATTCTGATCGATCGCATCATGGCCCTTCAGGTAGGCACGCACATCCTCAACGATCTTGTTCATGCGGGTGGCGTCGGCATAGCGGATGCCGATGGTTTCGTTGATGCGCCGGTTGGTCATACGCGATGGGTTTTCCACCACGATACTGGTGAACAAGGAATTCGGCACATAAATCGGTCGTTTGTCGAAACGCCGGATACGCGTGCTTCGCCAGCCGATGTTTTCGACCGTGCCTTCGATATCCACGGTCGGTGAGCGGATCCAGTCGCCAACGGAAAAGGGTCGGTCCATGTACACGGTCAGGCCGCCGAACAGATTGGCAAGCATGTCCTTGGCAGCAAAACCCACTGCGATACCGCCGATGCCGCCGAAGGCCAGTACGCCGGAAATCGAGAAGCCCAGCGTTTGCAGCACCACCAGCACGCCAGTGATGATGACGCTAAGGCGGATCAGTTTGGCCATGGCCTCGACCGTTGTGCGGTCGATGGTTTCACCACGCATCTGGGCGCGAATCAGCACCGCCGATTCAACCTTCTTGATCAGGCGCACCAGAAACCAGGCAAATGTGCCAATTACAGCAACCCGGCGCGCCGGATCAATGTAGGCAAAAATGGTGTCGTCGCTCAGGGGTTCGACCAAATCGGCTGCAATCCCGATGCCGATAATCCAGATCAAGAAGCGCAACGGCGGGTTGATCGCATCGTATAACGCGTCGTCCCAGATGGTTTCGCTGTCGCGCACTTTCTTGTGCAGACGCACCAGCACCAGCCGCACCAGCAGATTGATGGTGACGACGATGAAGACCACGGTGAAGACACGGTAAATCCAGTGGCTGGTCTGGTAAAACTCGATGATGTCCTGAATCAAAATTCAACCTTTACATTCATATTGTCCTGCAGGACATTGAAATAATGTGAGTAATCAGGGCTTGCTCGCAGCGCATCCAGCCCCCGATACGAACGCGGTCGGCGCAAGGCGTCAAGCCGTGCCTGACTCTCAGGATCAGGGCTCAAACCGGCCTCGCTTAAGACCTGCGCCACGTCCTGCGGGCGATTGCACAGCGGAATCATGTCGCAGCCGGCGTTGAGCGCCAAGCACGTGCGCGCCACCGCATCCCCGTAGTCGGCCAGTCCGCCCATGCTCAGGTCATCACTGAACACGGCGCCGGTAAAGCACAGGCGACGGCGCAGCACCTCACCAATCCACCAGGCGCTGATGCTGGCCGGATGGGCGTCGATGGCGCTGTACAGCACATGCGCGACCATGACCGATGGCAAGCCAGCCTGTATCGCCGCGCGGTAGGGCTGAAGATCGCAAGCATCGAGTTCGGCGTAGCTGCGCATATCCACCGGTAGCTCGACGTGTGAATCCGGCGTCACATAGCCATGCCCGGGAAAATGTTTACCGGTACAGGCCATGCCGGCGCGTTCAAAACCGTCGCTGAAGGCCTGTGTCAGGGCGATCACTGCGTTCGGGTCGGTGGCGAACGCGCGATTGCCGATCACCTGAGAGACTCCGCCGCAGATGTCCAGCACCGGTGCGAAAGCCAGGTCGACGTCGACCGCGCGCAATTCCGCTGCCAGGATCCAGCCAAAGGCCAATGAGCAATCCACCGCGACATGTGGATCGCGTGCATACAGCTGGCCAAGATCGGCCGCGGCGGGCAACTGCACGAAACCATCCCGAAAACGCTGTACACGACCACCTTCGGTATCGGCGGCAATCAGCAACTCGGCCCGTTGCTCACGGATGCTCGCAGTCAACGCGGCGAGCTGGGCCGGATTTTGGTAGTTGCGGGTAAACAGGATCACGCCGCCGACGGCCGGATGCTGGAGCTGCTGCGCCTCGTGCGGCTGCAGCACCGGCCCCTCCAGGTCCATCATGATCGGGCCGAGCATGCGTTTATTCATGAATATCCACCGCGCAGCCCGCCTCAACCCGGTTAAACAGGGCTATCACGTCATCGTTGGCCATACGAATACAGCCGTGCGACACCGGCTGGCCGAGCAGCGCTTCGTCGGCGGTGCCGTGGATGTAGATGAAGCGTGACTGGGTGTCGACCTGCGCGTAACGGTTGATGCCGGGTTCAAGACCACCCAGCCACAGTATGCGGCTGAGGATCCAGTCGCGCTCGGGGTGCTGCTCTGCCAGCTCGGTGCTGAATATTTCACCGGTCCAGCGCCGCCCGACAAACACCGCCCCGGCAGGCGCCTCGCGGCCGATACATGCGCGCACCCGATGCCGCCCGCGCGGCGTGCAACCGCTGCCGTGGGTCTCACCGGGACCGTTGAGTGCACTGGATATCGGATAAGCGGCGAGCAACTGACCATCGTGATCATGCAGGCTCAGGCGCTGCGCGCTCAGATCGATATCCAGTCGCATCAGCTACGCCGTTCAAACAGGGCAATCGACTCGACATGACCGGTGTGCGGGAACATGTCCATCACACCGGCCTCGCTGCAGCGGTATCCGGCATTGACAATGATGCCGGCATCACGCGCCAGGCTGGCCGGATGGCAGGATACGTAGACGATGCGTTGCGGCTTTTTGGCCAGCAGTTCGGGCAGGATCTGCTCAGCACCGGCACGGGGCGGATCGAGCAGCACCTTGTTGAAGCCGGACTGCAACCACGGTGCGCCCTGCTGCGGCTGGAACAGGTCGGCCACGTGATACTCGGCATCCAGGCCTTGGCGGTTTGCGTTGGCCCGACCGCGTTCAACCAGGCCGTCGTCGCCCTCCACCGCAATCACCCGAGCACCCGCTCTTGCCATCGGCAGGGTGAAGTTGCCGAGTCCGGCAAACAGCTCCAGCACGCGGTCCTCCGGCTGCAGATCCAGCAGCGCCAGGGCATGCGGAATCATGCGTTGATTGAGTTCGGCGTTGACCTGGACGAAATCGATCGGGGTGAACTCCAGATCGACCTCGTACTGCGGCAGCGCATAGCGCAAGACCGGGGCATCGTCTTCCAGCGCATGCACGCTGTCCAGGCCGCCGGGCTGCAGGTAAATCCACAGGCCGGTGTCGCGTCCGTAATGGCGCAGACGCTCGACATCATCGTTGCTGAGCGCCTCGAGATGACGAAAGACCAGGCAGACATGCTGATCGCCCATGGCCACTTCGATCTGCGGAATGCTCTCGCGCGCATCCATGCCGGCGATCAGCGTGGCCAGTTCCTCCAGGCGATGGCCAACCCGCGGGTCGAGCACTTCGCAGCGCTGTATGTCTGCCACATAGGGCTTGCCACGTTCGCGAAAGCCGACCAGAACGCGTTCTTTCTTATGCACATACTTGACCGCCAGACGCGCCCGGCGGCGATAACCCCAGTGCGGCCCGGTCAGTGGCTCCAGCCAGCGTTTGGGGCTGACCTGGCCGATGCGGCTGAACACATCGGCCAGATGCTTCTGCTTGAACGCCAACTGGCTCTGCGGGGCCAGATGCTGCAACACGCAGCCGCCGCAAACGCCGAAATGTGCGCACTGCGGTTCAACCCGGTCGGCATGGCGGCTGTGCAGCTCCAGCAGCTCGCCTTCATCAAAGCTGCGCTTGCGGCGCATGGCGCGGTAGGTGATCGCCTCTCCCGGCAGCACGTCGGGGACAAAAACCGTCTTTCCCTCGTGGCGCAGAACCCCGCGCCCATCGTGGGTCAGGTCCAGCACTTCACCCTGCCGCGGTTCGCGGTTGACCTTTTTTCGGCTCATAGTCTGGAACGGCTCAGGCGGGGAAAACGCCGGTGGAAATGTAGCGGTCACCGCGGTCGCAGACGATGCTGACAATCACCGCATCACGTTCCTCGGCAGCAATCTGCAGGGCGCAATGCATGGCGCCCCCCGAGGACACGCCGGCAAAAATACCTTCCTGTTCGGCCAACGCGCGCATGCACTGTTCGGCATCGTCCTGGGTCACTTCCATGACCCGATCGACACGCTGGGCGTCGTAAATCTTCGGCAGATAGGCTTGAGGCCAGCGCCGTATGCCCGGAATCGAGGATTCACCTTCAGGCTGAACGCCGATGATCTGGATATCCGGGTTCTGTTCTTTGAGAAAGCGTGAGCACCCCATGATCGTGCCCGTGGTGCCCATAGACGACACGAAGTGGGTGATCCGGCCTTCGGTTTCGCGCCAGATTTCCGGCCCGGTGCCCTCGTAATGGGCCAGCGGATTGTCGGCATTGGCGAACTGATCGAGCACCCGCCCTTCCCCGCGCGCCTGCATTGCCAGAGCCAGATCTCGCGCACCTTCCATGCCGTCCTGTTTGCTGACCAGGATGAGCTCGGCACCGAAGGCCTTCATGCTGGCGCGGCGCTCGGCGGACAGGTGCTCCGGCATGATCAGAGTCATGCGATAGCCCTTCATGGCCGCGACCATGGCCAAAGCAATCCCTGTGTTGCCACTGGTGGCTTCGATTAGCCGATCTCCGGGGCGTATGTCGCCACGCTGTTCGGCGCGCTGGATCATCGACAGGGCCGGTCGGTCCTTTACCGAGCCGGCTGGGTTATTGCCTTCCAGCTTGGCCAGCAGCGTATTGCCAGCCGCGCGGGATGCGTCGGGCATCAACCGCTGAAGGCGAACCAGCGGTGTGTTGCCAACGAATTGTTCGAGAGTCTTTTGCATGCCCGAATTCTACAGGCTCAGGCGTTGAAGCTCTCCCATTGCGATAGTCAGCGCAGCGAAATCAGGCTGACCGAGCGCGTTGAGCTCAGCCAGACGCGTGGCGGTAAATTCCAGCTGTTGTGCGGCTTGCGTCTGCCACGCATCGACCCGCGCAGTTGCGCAATCGCCCTCACATTGCAGTGCGCGGGCAACAACCTGGCGATGCTGCACATAGACGTCTTCGCGCAGATTGTTCCGCGCCAAGGCCTGCCAGCGATTCTCGGCGTCCAGCTGGTTGATCGACGCAAGCAACCAGGGCAGCGACAGCATCGCACCCACTCGAAAATACTCGCGTGCCACATCGGCTGTGGCAAAGCCGCATTGTTCGCTCAGAATGGCAACGTCAAGCGCCGATCCGATGATGCTGTGATTGGCGAATTGTGCGGCCAGCTCATCGCTGGCACCGCGCTCAACCATGGTCTGCTGTGTGCGCGTGTGTTGCTGTGTGTACTCCTGGGGCAAGACACTATGAAGCGCGGTCTCCAGCGCCTCCACGGTTGGCCGGTAGCGCGCCACCATGTCATCCAGACCGGCCTGGGCCGGCGCGTTGCGCAATAGCCATTGGCTGGCGTGCTTAAGCAGGCCGACAATGCGTTCGATTAAATCGTACTGCACTTCAGTGCCAAGCTCGCCATCGGTGGCCTCAACCGCTGCAAAACGGCTCTCCGAAGCGAAAATGTCGCGTGCGGCAAGATACATACGTGCCGCCCGATCCGCGCCGACCCCTCTGTCTTCGGCCAAACGGCGGGCGAACGTGGCCCCCATGCGGTTGACGGTCTGATTGGTGACCAGGGTGGCGATGATTTCGCGGCGCAAGCGATGTTGGCACAGCGCTGTCTGATACTGGCTGCGCATGGCCTGGGGGAAATATTCAAGCAGGTCACGCTCAAGCCGCGGATCGTCCGGCAAACTGCTTTCCAGAATCTGCTCGTACAGGCCGATTTTGCTGTACGAGACCAATACGGCCTGCTCTGGCAGCGTCAGGCCTTGCTGGGCGGCGCGCCGCTGCGCCAGCGTTTCGTCGTCGGGCAAAAATTCGATGGCGCGGTCAAGCAGCTGGTCACGTTCGAGCAAGCGCATGAAGTTGCTGTGCTCATCCATGCGCAATGCGGCGCGCCGTTGCATCAACGCCAGGGCCTGGGTCTGCAGGTAGGAATCGCGCAAAACGCCGTTCGCAACGTCCTGAGTCATGCTCTCAAGCAAGGCATTTCGCGGACCGACGGCCAGACTTTCCTCGGCCATCAGTTTGTTCAACGGAATTTTGATATTGACTTCACGGTCCGAAGAATTGACGCCGCCGGCGTTGTCATTGAAATCTGTGATGACGCGGCCGCCATGCAGCGCGAATTCGATACGCCCGAGTTGGGTCATGCCCAGATTGCCGCCCTCGCCAACAATTTTGCAGCGCAATTCCTGGCCGTTTACGCGCAGCCCATCGTTGGCGCGATCGCCGACATCTTGATGGCTTTCCTGGCGGGCCTTGACGTAGGTGCCGATGCCGCCATTCCAGAGCAGGTCAACCGGTGCCTGCAGGATTTCGTGGATCAGCGCGGTTGGCGTCAGTCGCGTATGCGAGATACCCAGGGCTTGTCGCGCTTGTGGTGATAACTCAATGTGTTTGGCGGAGCGCTCGAAAACACCGCCGCCGGCAGATATCAACTCACTGCGGTAGTCGCTCCAGCTCGAGCGCGGCAGCTCAAACAGCCTTTTGCGCTCATCGAAGCTGCGCGAAGCGTCTGGGTCAGGGTCAATGAAAATGTGCAGGTGATTGAAGGCGGCGATCAGTCGTGTGTGGGGCGACAACAACATTCCGTTGCCGAAAACATCGCCCGCCATATCGCCGATGCCTACACAGGTAAAATCTTCGCGTTGGCAGTCGCGCCCCAGCTCGCGGAAATGGCGCTTGACCGACTCCCATGCGCCGCGTGCGGTAATCCCCATTTTCTTGTGGTCATATCCGGCAGAACCACCTGAGGCGAACGCATCGCCAAGCCAGAAGCCGTATTCGGCCGACACCCCGTTGGCGATATCTGAGAAACTGGCGGTGCCCTTGTCCGCGGCAACAACCAGATAAGGGTCATCGTCATCCTGACGGACCACATCAACGGGCGCACTGATATGGCCGTCGACCAGGTTGTCCGTAATATCCAGCAAGCCCCGGATAAAGGTTTTGTAGCAGGCGATACCGGCCTTTTGAATCGCGTCGCGATCGAGGCCGGCCAGCGTCTGCTTAACCACAAAGCCACCTTTGGCACCGACCGGCACAATCACCGCGTTCTTAACCATCTGCGCCTTGACCAGGCCAAGCACTTCGGTCCGGAAATCCTGGCGCCGGTCTGACCAGCGTAAGCCACCACGCGCCACCTTGCCGCCGCGCAGATGAATACCTTCCACCTGCGGCGAATAGACAAAGGTTTCAAACATCGGTCGCGGTCGTGGCAACTCATCGATCTGACGCGGGTCCAGTTTGAAGCTGATGTAAGGCTTGGGCTTGCCCTGGTCGGTGCGCTGGAAGAAGTTGGTTCGCAAGCACGCCGAAATCACGCTGAGGTAAGCGCGTAGAACGCGATCTACATCCAGGCTGCTGATGGCATCCAGCGCGTTGTAGAGTTCACCGCTGAGCTTTTCAACCTCGCTGTCGCGGGCCTGTGGCGCCCGATGCGGGTCAAAGCTGGCCTCAAACAGTTGAACCAGCTTGGCGGTAATGTCGGCATGGCTGACCAGAATGCTTTCGATATAGCTCTGGCTATAGGGCCAGGCTGTCTGCAATAGGTATTTGCACAAGGCCCGCACAAACGCGGCTTGGCGTCCGGTCAAACCGGCATTGAGAATCAGTGCATTGAAGCCATCATCTTCCAGCTCACCGTTCAATGTCCGCATGTAAGCGTCTTCAAACAAAGTGCGCATGCGCTCCGTAGGCAACGCGCACACGCCCGTTTGTATCAGATCGAACTCCTGCACCCACAGGCTTGCCGCGCCGGAAGCACCAATTTCATAGGGGCGTTGGGTGACCACGGTGAGGCCGAAATTCTCCAGCGTCGGCAGCACAGCAGACAAGCTGGCCGGCGCCTCATAGGCATACAACTTGAGGCGCAAATCGCACTCGCCGTGGTGCTTGTCGAGCAGCCGTACGAGCTGTGTCTCGTCTGTATTGAGGCGGTTTAGGTATTGCAGATCGGTAGCGGCCTCGAGTGCGGCAACGTTTTCCCGATAACTCAGCGGGAAGGCACCACGAAAGCGGTCAGCCAGCCTGCGCGCATCGCTGTCAGGAAGAATCGCAGCAAGATAATTTCGCAGGCTGTCATCCCATGAGCGGGTGGCTTCTTGCAGCCGCAGCTCCATTTCCTCGCAGGTGAGCTGCGCGTCGGCACCGCTCTCGCTACGCACAATAAATTGCACCCGTGCCAGCGCATCACGCTGCAAGGTGACGTGGTATTCCAGGTCACGACCGTTTAACCATTGCTGCAGCAGGCGCGCCATACGCTCGCGCACTTCGGCGTTGTACTGATCACGCTGCAGATACACCAGGCATGAGAAGAAACGACGGTAGCGATCGCGCCGTACGAACAGCCGAAGGCGTTGCGTTTCGCGCAGCGCGCGCACCCCCAGGGCAAGTTCCAGCAACTCTTCCTCGCTGCTCTGAAAAAGCTCGTCGGTGGGCAGCCCATTGAGCACTTCCTGCAACTGTTTGTGGGCATGACTGCCGGGACGCGACTGGGCCTGCTGCATCACCCAATCGATCTTGCGCCGAAGCACCGGAATGTTTTTTGGCAGGGAGTTGTAGACCTCGGTCGAAAACAAGCCGATGAAGCGGCAGGTACCCACGACCTCACCTTGCGGCCCAAACCGCTTGACCGAGATGGCGTCGAGATATTCATCGTGATGAATGTGCGAGCGTACGTCGGCCTTGGTGATAATCACCGGGCGCCGTGAGCCGGCGTACTTATCCAGTTCAGAGGCCGGCGCAATCCAGTCAAACTCATCACCGCGATCGCGATAAAGCCCCAGCCCGGCCTCGGCAACCGGCTCAAATCGGGCGTTTTCGCCCTCGCCTACCACACGCGCCTCGCTATAGCCGAGAAAGGTGTAGTGGTCCAGGTCCAGCCAGCGCAGCAACTCGGCGACCTCAACGATATCTTCGCTGGCCATGCCGGGCGGCACTGTCGACAACTCGTCTACGCGCTCGGCCAGCTTTTCGCGCATCGGCAAATAATCGGCCACTGCGGTATGTAAATCGTGCAGGACCTCGGCAACGCGTTGCTCCAGAGCACGGAACTCCGCCTCATCAACCAAACCATCAAAATGGATATGGATCAGTGATTCCATATCCGGCCCATCGTGCAAGGACGTTCCAACCCCCTGCATGTGCCCGTCAGCATCGCGCTGTACCACCAGCACTGGATGAATCAGCCAGCGGATAACACCTCCTGCCGCGCGCACCGCCATGGCGATGGTGTCGACCAGAAAGGGACAATCGCGCACGGTCGTCTCGAGCACGCACGCATCGACGCCGTGATCCGGGTTATCACGCCCGGCGCGAAACACGCGCACCAGGTCTTGGTCGGGGGCGCGCTGCTGGCTGAAGCGATAGTGACCAATGGCCACGGCGTAAAGCACTGGTGGATGCAATCCAGCCAGGACTTCGTCGGGAACCGATTCGAAATAACTGCGAACAAAGCCTATGACCTGCTCGCGCTCATCGCCGTTGTGACGGCTGGCTGCGATGGATTCCACCTGCGCCATGCGCAGGTCGTGGTCGGTCTGATTGATGCGGTTCAACGCGGTCCCTCCGTTGCGGACAATCCGGGACTGCGCTTTCCGCGCTGGTTACAACCCGGAGCCTGAGGGCAGCCTATAGGACGTCACCCACGCGAACAACCGTGATGTTTTTTCGCTTGTCAGACCCGGTGTTAGCGCCCCGCCACAGCGCGGTCGAGTCGATCCTGTTGCGCTTCCGGATCGGCCGACTGGAATGCTGAAAGTGACATGCAGGTGCGGTAAATGCGCCGCAACGTCGGGTACTCACTGAGATCCAGATCGTTCTGACGTGCGTTGCTGATCTGCGGCACCAGGCACACATCGGCCAGGGTCGGTTTGTCGCCATGGCAGTAGGCGCCGGGCTCCAGATGCTTGTGCAGTAACGATTCCAGCGCCTCGAACCCTTTGTGCATCCAGTGCTCGTACCAATCACGCCGGGCCTGCTTGTCGATGCCCATCACATCGCGCTGATAGTAGTAGGTGCGCAGGATGTTGAACGGCTGCATGTCGGCCACCATGACCTGACAGAACGAGCGCACCCGGGCACGATCAAACGTGTCTTTCGGAAGCAGCGGACGTTCCGGGTAGTACTCTTCCAGGAACTCGAGGATGGCCGCAGACTGGGTGATGGTGAGCTGATCATTCACCACCAGAGCCGGCACCAGACCCTGCGGGTTGTGGCGCAGATAAGTTTCGCTGTGCTGCTCGCCGATGTCTTCGTCAATGTAGACCGAGTTGTACGGTACGGCTTTGTAATTCAGGGCGATTCGCACGCGGTGGGCGGAAACGCTGCGGTAATAGGTAAACAGCTGCAACATAGTCAGGGCCTGTTAGCACTCAATTCCAAGGCGGGCGGCGCCCAATGCGCCACTCGCGTCGCCGTGAACGGCAGGGACCAGCGGGGTCTGCACCTGGTCTGCGAAAACCCATCGCGACCACAGTGCAGGCACGTCATGATACAGCGTGCGGACCTGCGACAAACCACCCGCCAGCACGATGATCTGCGGATCTAGCAGATTGATGACCGCGGCCAGCGCTCGCGCCAGACGATGGCTGTACGCCTCCAGCGATGCGCGCGCTATGGCGTCCCCCTGCTCGGCTTGCGCCACTATGGCCCGCGCATCCCCGGCGATGCCTCCCGCGTTTGCGTGAAGCAACGACAGAGCGGGCCCTGACAACCAGGTTTCCAGACAACCGTGTTGACCACACCAGCACGCTGTGCCTGGCAGTTCTTGCTTTGTAACCCAGGGCAACGGGTTGTGGCCCCATTCGCCACCAAGGCCATTGAACCCCTGCTGCAATTGGCCATTGGCGACCACTGCGCCGCCCACACCCGTGCCTAAAATGACCAGAAACGCAGACTGCAATCCACGCGCTGCGCCATCGTAGAGCTCAGACAAGGCCAGACAGTTGGCGTCATTGGCCAGCGCGAGCGGCCGATCAAGTCGCGCCTCCAGATCTTGTTTGAGCGCGCGTCCATTCAGGCACACTGAGTTGGCGTTGCGCAGCAGGCCGCTGTGCGGGTCAATCGAGCCTGGGTGCCCCAGCCCCAAAGGCAGCGCACGTTGCCCGGTCTGTTGTTCCAGCGCGTCCACAAGCGCGCTGACGGCATCAAGGGTGGCCGCATAGTTGCCTTGCGGCGTGGCCACCCGCAGGCGCGCAACCACCTGGTTTCCGTTGAGCACGACCCCCTCAATCTTGGTGCCGCCCAGATCGACTCCAATACGCACGATTTAGCGGTGCTGCTGAGTCGCAAAGCGCTTCAGGGCCGAGGTCGTGAAATGGCTTGGCGGCGCAACATGGTTGTAGCTCATCGGCGTACGCTCTTCATTCTGCATGTTGAGCATCACGTAACGACGAGACTGCAGGTCAAAGTGGGCTTGCAACGAGTTGTCCGGAAGAGGAATTTGCGGATATTGCAGCGCGAATGCCATTGACGTGCGCCAGAACTCACCGCGCTGGTCATACATGTCGGCGAGCAGAATCAGCCAACTGTCCTCGTCCAGATACATCACACGCTTGCTGTAAACATGTGAGACATCGTCTTTGATGGTGGCTTCCAGGACCCAGGTGCGGTGCAGTTCATAACGCAGCAAATCCGGGTTGGGATGGCCTTTGTGCACGATATCGGCGTACTTCACATCGGGGCTGTGCAGCGCGTAATTGTTATACGGCACCAGCACGGCTTTTTTGCCGATCAGCTTGAAGTTGTAGCGGTCCAGCGGACCGTTGAACATGTCGACCTGATCATGCGTAATCAAGCCATCCTGTGCCGGGTTGTCGTACCCCACCTCGGCAATGCGGCGGACTTTGCGCGTACCTGGGTTGTAAGACCATATCTGTATGTCGTCGGCTTCGCGGTCCATTGGCACATGCAGCAATACGGTGTCGCCAGCTTTGTTCGCCGGAGCAACCACTTTGCGCAGGATCATGGCCAGGTCGTTGTCCCAATCCCCCAACGCGATATCGGGGTTACCGTACTGTATGACGGCCTCCAGATAGGCGCGTTCGACCACATAGGAACCACTGGATGTGGTCGCCGCACTGTTGGTGAATCCGCGAAACCCGGTTGTGCGGTAGCGTGCCATATGGTTCCAGATCAACTCCTGCCCCGATGCAGGTATCGGAAAGGGGAAGCCATGCGCGGTTCCGGTAAAGCCATTGCCGCCTGGTTTAAGTTCGACCGCCGTGGCATTCGCCTGTGTCGCCTGGGCGACATGCTCAGGCACGGCCGCGCTGCGGCGTGTGGGATACACCCGCATACGAAATGTCGTGGGATAGTTTTTCAGCAGCGCCTGCTGCCCCACGCTGAGGATGTCCGCGTATTGCCCGGCGTTGCTGCTGTCGATCACTAGCAGCGGTTCATCGGCGGCATAGGGGTCAGCCGGGACCTGCGCCGTATTCGAATCGTTGGGCTTGCTGAAGCCCCCGGCGTAGGCCGGAATCGACAAACCATGCGGCGTAGCGGGCGCAGCGGCTTTTTCAGCGCCGATCCGGGTCAGATCCTGGCCAAGACGAGCAGCTTGTTCCGCTGAAACCTTGGAGTACGCCGGCGTCGCCAAAACCACCAGCACGGCAAAAATGCATTTTTTCACGTCTCTTCCTTGATCTTGTGCAGCAAGCAATGCTTGGAGACGCAGTATAACGGTGCGTTGCCGCGTCTCCGCAGGCATCGGCGTATACTTCACGCATGAGCGATTTCAAAGGCATTCCTGTGGTGGTTAGCGGTGAGAAATACACCGCACCACAAGGCTTTAACGCGATCAAGGACGGCATCAAGCACGACCGCAACGCGGGCGACGTGCCACGCGGCCAGAAACCCAAATGGCTACGCGCTCAGCTGCCCTCCGATCCGCGTTACTTCGACACCTTGAAAAACGTCAAGGAACACAAGCTGGCCACGGTCTGCGAAGAATCCAAATGCCCCAATATCGGCGAATGCTGGTCGCATGGCACGGCCACCATCATGCTGATGGGCGCAGTGTGCACACGGGCCTGTCGTTTCTGCTCGGTCGACACCGGTAATCCGGGTGGCTGGCTGGACAAGGACGAGCCAGACAACGCGGCCAATTCTGTGCGCTTGATGAACCTCAAGTACATCGTGTTGACCTCGGTGGATCGCGACGATTTGCCCGACGGTGGTGCCCAACACTATGCCGATTGCATCCGCGCCATCCGCGACATGAATCCGGATACCGCAGTGGAAGCCTTGACCCCTGACTTCCAGGGTCGTCATGAGTGCGTCGAAACCGTGGTGGATTCGGGACTGCAAGTGTTCGCCCAGAATCTGGAAACGGTGCGCCGCCTGACCCACCCGGTCCGCGATCCGAGGGCCTCCTACGAACAAACGCTGGACGTGCTGCGCCACGCCAAGCAATTCCGCCCTGACGTGCTGAGCAAAACCAGCCTGATGCTGGGCCTGGGGGAGCGCGACGACGAAATTCTCGCCGCCCTCGACGACATGCGTGAGGCCGGCCTGGACATCGTGACGTTTGGCCAGTACCTGCGCCCGACCCGCAACCACTTGCCGGTGGAGCGTTACGTCACGCCCGATGAATTCGCCAAATATCGCGAATGGGGCCTGGAACGCGGTTTTCTTGAAGTGGTCTCCGGCCCGCTGGTGCGTTCCAGCTACCGCGCGGACCAGGTCTTCTCCAAGAACAACTGCGGGCTGTAACACCCGCAGTTGTTGTTAGCGCGGTTCAGCTGACGCGTTCGAAGCTCAGGCCGGCACGCGCATTCAGGCGCTCAATCAGCACATCACCCATGGCGGTGCTGGGCGTCCAGAAGCCGCCCGGTTTCTCGCCGATATCCCGGGCCAGGCAAACCGCCGATTCACCCAGCATCTTGGCGGTCGAGCCGTAGCCAGGGTCGCGATCGCCGGTGACTTTGGTTTGCAGGGTCTCGCCACTGGGGGTACGGCCAAAGAAGCGCAGGTCATAGAAACCGGCTTCCTGCGCCTGCGGGCTTGGGCCTTCGCCAGGCTGCGGCAGCACCGTCTTGTTGAGCAGAGCACGCGTCGGCTTGAGCGCGGCCAAAACCATGAATCCACCGAGGCCGCCGGCAACAGCGGTTGCGCGCAGCGCGCCGCCCGGACCGCGGCCGACCATCATGGCCTCGTCGTACAGGAAACCCTCACCCCACGGACGCCCGAGCAGCGCGTGACTGCGATGCACAACGCGGGTGTTGATGCCGGCCATGACAAACGGCCCCAGCCAGGCGTTGGCATCCTTGTCGAATGTCGGGCCCTGGACATTGGGCTGACGCACGCCGCTGCGCATGCCCTGCGGCGCCACTGCATACGGGTTCTGCATTACTTTACGCAGAGCCGGGTCTTTTTTGATTTCATCAACCACATTGAGCAGGCTCGCCACGGTACCGCCGCTGGCCCCGCCCTTGGCCGCTTTCACGCGCATCTTGATCTGTTCGCAATGGCTGCCGAAATCGGCCTGGGCCTGCTGCTGGGTAAACCACACGCCAAGATCGGACGGAATCGAATCGAAACCGCAGTTGTGCACGATTCGCGCGCCGGAGCGCTCGGCGCCATCCTGATGCGCATCAATCATGCGTTGCATCCATTGCGGTTCGCCGGTCAGATCACAGTAATCCGTGCCTTGCTCCACGCACGCGGCAACCAGCTCAGAACCGTAAAGTGCGTAAGGCCCAACCGTGGTGACGACCACCTTGGTCTTGCCGGCCATGTCACGCAATGCCGGCCCATCTTGCGCGTCGGCGATGATGCGCGGCAGGTCTTGGGCGCCAAATTCTTCGGCGACAGCCTTGAGTTTCGCGTCGTTACGCCCGGCAAGAGCCCACTTCAGGTCTTTATCGACCCCGTAGGTTTCGCACAAATAACGTGTGAGCAAACGCCCCACAAAACTTGCCGCACCGTACACCACCAGATCGAATTCGCGCTGAGTTTTTTCGCTCATGCTCCGCCCCTATTGGAAAAACCCGCATCTTAACGTGCTTTGCCACATCAACCGTGGCACGCGGCTTTGCCTTGATGAGGGCCGCTGCTGTGCTTACAATTCGCGCCCTTTCCACGTTGGGGCATCCGTCCCGATCACGCGGCCTGTCGTGGGGGCCGCCACTGACAGCGAGAAACAGCATGCCCAGCATCACCCTGCCCGACGGCTCCCGTCGCGAATTCGATCGTCCGGTTTCCATTGCCGAGGTTGCTCAGGATATCGGTCCTGGGCTGGCCAAAGCGGCTCTTGCCGGGCGCATCAATGGACAACTCCTTGATACCTCTCATGTCATCGAAGATGACGCTGAGTTGGCCATCGTAACCACGCGGGATGAGGAAGGCCTGGATATCATCCGCCATTCCACCGCACATCTGCTGGCCCATGCGGTAAAACAGCTGTATCCCGAAGCTCAGGTCACCATCGGTCCGGTCATCGACGACGGCTTTTATTACGATTTCGCCTACTCGCGCCCGTTCACTCCGGAGGATCTGGAAAAGATCGAAGCGCGCATGGCCGAGCTCGCGGCCTCCGACTACAGTGTGGCCCGCGAGCTGATGGCGCGTGACGAGGCGGTCGACTACTTCCGTGAGATGGGTGAGGAATACAAGGCGGAAATCATCGCCTCGATCCCCACCGACGAAGACATTAGCCTGTACCGTCAGGATGACTTCGTTGACCTGTGCCGTGGCCCGCATGTGCCGTCCACCGGCAAGCTTGGCCATTTCAAACTGATGAAAGTGGCCGGCGCCTACTGGCGCGGCGATTCACGCAACGAAATGCTGCAGCGCATTTACGGCACGGCCTGGGCCGACAAAAAAGCGCTGAAGAAATACCTCAACCGGCTGGAAGAAGCCGCCAAACGCGATCACCGCACGCTGGGCAAGCGCCTTGACCTGTTCCATTTCCAGGAAGAAGCGCCTGGCATGGTGTTCTGGCACGATCACGGCTGGCGGGTTTATGGCGTGATCGAAAACTACGTGCGCCAGCGCCTGCGCACGGCCGGCTACCAAGAAGTTAAAACCCCGCAAGTGATCGACAAAGTGCTGTGGGAAAAGTCCGGCCACATGGACAAATTCGCCAGTGGCATGTTCATGACCGCATCAGAAGACCGCGAATACGCGATCAAGCCGATGAACTGCCCGGCCCACATCCAGATTTACAACCAGGGCCTTAAGAGCTATCGCGACCTGCCCCTACGCATGGCCGAGTTCGGTTCCTGTCACCGCAATGAGCTGTCCGGGTCCTTGCACGGGCTGATGCGCGTGCGCGGCTTTACCCAGGACGATGCGCATATTTTCTGCACCGAAGGCCAGATTGAGTCGGAAGTGGCCGAGCTCATCGACCTGACCTTTGATGTGTACAAGGATTTCGGATTCGAAAACGTCACTCTGGCGCTGTCGACCCGCCCGGAAGAGCGCGTGGGTAGCGACGAGCTGTGGGACCGCTCCGAGGCTGCGCTAAAAAGCTGCCTGGAATCCAAGGGTCTGGACTATCGCCTGCAGCCCGGCGAAGGCGCCTTTTATGGCCCCAAGATCGAGTTCACCTTACGCGACTGTCTGGAGCGTGATTGGCAGTGCGGCACCATCCAGCTGGACTTCTCCATGCCTGGCCGTCTGGATGCGCAATATGTCAACGAACACAGCGAGCGCGCGGTGCCGGTGATGATTCACCGTGCCATCCTGGGCTCCATGGAACGCTTCATCGGCATACTGATTGAGCACCATGCCGGTGCCCTACCGTTGTGGCTGGCTCCAGAGCAAGTTGTGGTGGCCAACATCACCGATCGGCAGGCTGATTTTGCCAAATCCGTGGTCGAGCGCCTGACTCAAGCAGGTTTTCGCGCCCGCGCGGACTTGAGAAACGAGAAAATCGGCTTTAAAATCCGCGAGCTTTCTATTCAACGTATCCCGTACGTCGTCGTGCTGGGAGACCGCGAAGTCGAAAATAATCAAGTGGCCGTGCGTGCGCGTGACGGAGCTGACCTTGGAACCATGTCGGTCGACGCGTTCCTTGACAGGCTGTCCGACGAGGCATCACGGCCTTAGTTCGTTTTTTACGGAGTCAAAAGCATCAGCTCAGAAAAACACGACCGGCGGAATAATGAAATCACCGCACGGGAGGTTCGGCTCGTCAGTGCCGACGGAGAGCAGTTGGGCGTCGTTTCACTGGAAGAGGCGTTAGGAAAAGCAGCCGAAGCCGGTCTCGACCTGGTGGAAGTTGCACCGCAGGCCCGCCCGCCCGTCTGCAAATTGATGGATTACGGCAAGTACTTGTTCCAGAAGAACAAGACGCAGCAAGCCGCCCGCAAAAAACAGAAACAGATACAGGTCAAGGAGATCAAATTCCGTCCGAATACGGAGGAAGGGGATTACCAGACCAAACTGCGTCGCCTAGTGTCCTTTGTGGAGGATGGCGACAAGATCAAGGTGACAATGCGTTTCCGCGGGCGAGAAATGGCCCATCAGGAAATCGGATTGAAACTCCTTGAACGTGTGAAACAGGACCTGGATGAATTGGCGCAGGTTGAGCAGATGCCGAAGATGGAAGGTCGGCAAATGGTCATGGTGATGGCGCCAAGGAAATCCTGAAGTCCCGTATAAACCCTAGGAAGTCCAATGCCAAAAATGAAAACCAACCGTGGCGCAGCCAAACGCTTTCGCCAAACGGCCAACGGTTTCAAGCGTGCACAAAGCCATAAGCGGCACATTCTGACCAAGAAGAACCGCAAGCGCGTGCGCAACTTGAACAAGAACGCGATGGTGTGCAAGTCCGACGTCGCCGCGGTCAAACAGATGTTGCCGAACCTGTAAATCAGTCAGCTGATTTGCTGCGGGCTTGCCCGCAAAGACGCTCCAAGGCCATAGGCATTGCCTTGACGTCTTCTAACAACAACCTCACCAAAGGAAATAGAAAATGCCCAGAGTGAAACGTGGAGTGACCGCCAAAGCGCGGCACAAGAAAGTTTTAAAAGCCGCAAAAGGCTATTACGGCGCGCGCAGCCGGACCTATAAAACCGCCCGTCAGGCGGTGTTCAAGGCCGGTCAATATGCTTATCGCGACCGTCGTCAGAAAAAACGCCAGTTCCGTGCGCTGTGGATTGTGCGCATCAATGCTGCCTCCAAGGCCAACGGACTGTCGTACAGCAAATTCATGAATGGTTTGAGCAAAGCCGGCATCGAGCTGGATCGCAAGGTACTTGCTGATCTGGCACTGCATGATGCTGCGGCGTTTGCTGGCCTGGTCGAAAAAGCCAAAGCCGCACTCTGACCAAACCGCGCTGCGCTTTAGCGCTGCCGCGATGCTGTTCACAAGGGAAAGGCGGCCCGCCGTCTTTCCCTTTTTTATTGCTTGCCATCAGACCTCATCACCATGTCGAACACACACAGCCTGCGCGAAAGCGCACTGGCGGCCGTTGATGCCGCACAGGACCTCAAGGCGCTGGATGAGCTACGCGTCCGTTATATGGGCAAAAAAGGCGAAGTCACCGCCCTGCTCCATGGCCTCAAGGACGCAACGCCCGACGAACGCAAAACACTGGGCCAGGAGGTCAACCGCCTCAAGCAGGATTTGCAGGCAGCTATCAATGCGCGGCGCGACAGCTTGCAGGAGAAAGCGCTGGCCGAAGCGCTGGAATCCGAGCGTATCGACATAAGCCTACCGGGGCGTGGTGAATCGGCAGGCGGCGTGCATCCGCTGACCCTGATTCGTGAGCGCATGGTCGACATCTTCCAGCGCGCCGGCTTCTCGGTGGCCGAAGGCCCGGAAATCGAAGATGACTATCACAACTTCGAGGCCCTGAATTTCCCCCCGGATCACCCGGCGCGGGCCATGCACGATACGTTTTATGTTGATGGCGAGTCGCATTTGTTGCGCACTCATACCTCGCCGGTGCAGGTTCGTACCCTCAAGAACAGCACGCCACCCGTGCGCGTGGTGGCCCCTGGGCGGGTCTATCGTTGCGATTCTGATCGCACGCACAGCCCCATGTTCACTCAGCTTGAGGGCTTGTACGTGGCACGCGATGTGAGTTTTGCCGACCTGCGCGCCGATCTGGAGGAATTTCTCAACGCGTTCTTCGATCGCGACGTGCGCGTTCGATTCCGCCCCTCCTTCTTCCCTTTTACTGAGCCTTCTGCGGAAGTCGATATCGAGTTCGTCCAGCGCGACGGCCAAAGCAGCTGGTTGGAAGTGGCTGGTTGTGGCCTGGTGCATCCCAATGTGCTGCGCGAAGCGGGTGTCGATCCCGACAATTACAGCGGCTACGCCTTCGGCTTCGGGATTGAGCGCATGGCCATGCTTTATTATGGAATCAATGATTTACGTCAGTTTTTTGAGAATGATTTGAGGTTCCTCAAGCAGTTTCGCTCGTTTGCACAGGCGTAAATCTCCATGAAAATTTCATATCAATGGCTCAGTGAATGGGCCGAAACCAAGTTGAGTGCGGCTCAGGCCGGCGAAGTGCTGACCATGGCCGGGCTTGAACTCGACGACCTTGAGCCCGCGGCCCCTGCGCTCGACGGTGTGGTTGTTGCCGAAATCCTCAATGCCGAACGTCACCCGGATGCTGATCGTCTGCAGGTCTGCTCAGTTGATGCCGGGCAGGATCAGCCGCTGCAAATCGTCTGCGGCGCGCCCAATGCGCGGCCCGGCATTAAAGTCGCTCTGGCCACCATCGGAACGCGCCTGCCGGGTGATTTCAAAATCAAGAAAAGCAAGATTCGTGGCCAGGAATCCTTCGGCATGCTGTGTTCCGGTGGCGAGCTCGGCATGGATGAGACCGACGGAATCATTGAGTTGCCACAGGAACTGACGGTTGGCAGCGCGCTCAGTGATGCGCTGGCACTGGATGACAGTATTCTGGACATTGCACTGACGCCAAATCGCGGCGATTGCTTCAGTGTGCGCGGTGTGGCTCGCGAACTGGCCTGCCTCACCGGCGTGGACATGACGCGCCCGTTCGACGCCAGCGCTCCGCTAGTGTCCCTTGAGGACAAACCAGTCATTCGCATTGAAGACGCGGCAGATTGCCGCCGTTACGCCGGGCGTGTAGTACGGGGCCTGGATCGCACGGCGGCCACCCCGCTATGGATGGCAGAGCGCTTGCGCCGTGCCGGACTGCGTAGCATCAATCCGCTGGTGGATGTGACCAACTACGTACTCATGGAGTTGGGGCAGCCCATGCATGCCTTCGATCTGAGCAAGCTTGAGGGTGATATCTGTGTACGCCGGGCTCGCGCCGGAGAGACGCTGACACTGCTCAACGAGCAAGCCATCGAACTCAATGAGCAATCGCTGGTGATCGCTGACAAGCGCGCGCCTGTCGCACTGGCCGGCGCCATGGGCGGGTTGGACAGCTCGGTCGATGAGAAAACCACCGATGTGTTGCTCGAGAGCGCCTGCTTCACACCGCGAGCAGTGGCTGGCACCGGCCGCCGCTTCAAGCTCTCTTCCGATTCGCTGCAGCGCTTTGAGCGCGGCGTGGATCCGAGCCTGCAGGAGCTGGCGCTGGATCGTGCGACCAATCTGCTGATCAGCATCTGCGGTGGCCAGGCCGGCCCCGCCAGCATTGAAGAAGCGACCGCATGGACGCCGCCGCAGATTGAACTTTCAGCGCAGCGGGTGCAAGCCCTGTTGGGTTCCCCCGTAGCACCTGAGGCGATGGTCGATATTCTGCGCAAGCTGGAATGCACGGTGACGTCCGACGGCGCTTTGCTCAAGGTTACGCCGCCCAGTCACCGCTACGATCTGAACGAGGCCATTGATCTGGTTGAAGAGATCGCACGCATTCATGGCTACGACAATCTGCCGGGGCGTGAGCGTCGCGTGGGTGTGGCCCTGAGCGCACCACGTGCAGATGCAGCCAGCCGCATACGCCGCGAGCTGGTTGCGCGCGGCTACCACGAAGCGGTCAGCTTCAGTTTCGCCGACAGCGGCACCGACGATGCGCTGAATGGTGACAGCGCCTTGGCGCCGGTCATGCTCGACAACCCGATGTCGGCGGCAATGGCCCAGATGCGCCGCAGCTTGTGGGCCAGTCTGATTCCCGTGTGGAAACACAATGCGGCACGCCAACAGGAGCGCATCCGGCTGTTCGAACTGGGGCGCAAATACGGTAAGCGTGATGACCGCATCGAAGAAATCGAATGTGTGGCCGGTCTGATCAGTGGCTTGGCTCAGCCCGAGCAATGGGCCAGCACCAAGCGTAATGTCGACTTCTACGACCTGAAGGCCGATGTAACGGCGTTGCTGGGCGACAAGGCCGAAGCCCTGCAATGGTCCGACCAGAACCCGCACCCGGCCCTGCACCCTGGCCGCAGCGCCAGTCTGCTGCTGGATGGTGAGTGTGTGGGTGTGCTGGGCGAGATTCATCCACGCCTGAAAAAGCCCCTGGATCTGCCCCACAGCCCTTTGCTTTTCGAGATTCAGCGTCGTGTTGTAGACACGCTGGAGCTGCCCAAGCTCAGTCCGATCACCGCAACACCGAGTTCGCGTCGTGACCTGGCTTTGCTGGTCGATCAGACACTTGCAGCGGAAAACCTCATTCAATATGTCAAGAAACAGGCGGGCGATATCCTGCGTGAGGTTCGCGTGTTTGACGTATTTACCGGCGATGCCTTACCTAAAGGATGCAAGAGCGTCGCTTTGGGCTTGATATTTCAGGATTTTTCCCGCACGCTTACCGACGAGGACGTAGACGCAGCCATACAGAAGCTGACGTCCGGACTCGAACGGGAATTTGGGGCACAGATCAGGGACTAGCGTGGCGCTTACTAAATCCGAACTCGCTGATTCGCTGTTCTTCCAGCTCGGTCTGAACAAGCGGGAAGCCAAAGAGTTTGTTGACCGGGTCTTCGAGGAAGTGAAGACCTCGCTGGAAGCGGGACAACCGGTCAAGCTTTCCGGCTTTGGCAACTTCGAATTACGCGATAAAAATCAGCGTCCCGGGCGCAATCCGAAAACCGGCGAAGAAATTCCGATTTCTGCGCGCCGTGTCGTCACCTTCCGTCCGGGACAAAAACTGCGAGCACAAGTGGAAGGCGGAGATGCACAGCGCTCAAGCGGCAATAACTGAAACTGATCTTCCGGAAATTCCTGAGAAGCGCTATTTCGCGATTGGCGAAGTCAGCGAATTGTGCCTGGTTAAACCGCATGTGCTGCGCTACTGGGAACAAGAATTCCCGCAGCTCAAACCGGTCAAACGCCGTGGCAACCGGCGTTATTACCAATACCAGGATGTTGAAATCGTCCGCGTCATTCGCAGTTTGCTCTACGAGCAGGGCTTTACCATTGATGGTGCGCGCAAGCAGCTCAAGCAAAATGGCAAACCCGGTGTCGCTGCTTCTGGCGAACCAACCTCCGAATTGAGTGCAATTCGTTCGGAACTTGAAGCCATTCTGGCTTTAACCAAGGTATAATGCCCGCCCGTCGCGACGCGGCGGCATCTATTTCGGGGTGTAGCGCAGTCTGGTAGCGTACCTGCATGGGGTGCAGGTGGTCGCAGGTTCAAATCCTGCCTCCCCGACCAAACCCAAAAAAGCGGCTTTAAGCCGCTTTTTTATTGTCTGCTGTTTTTAGCGACCTTTGTGAATGTTGACATTTCACTCCAGTGCGACAGCATGATGGAATGAAAGACATCACCATTGCGGTACCGTTTGTTCGCAGCGCCACCGAAGGTGCCCGGCGCGCCGGGTTTGATGTCAACCGCATCCTCAAATCATCGGGCATTTCCCCTCACCTGCTGGAACGCTCGCGTGCGCGGGTGGCCCTGGATGATTTCGTCAAATTGATCCAGCAGCTCATGCGCGTGATGGATGATGAGTGCCTAGGCCTGATGTCGCGCCCGCAGCGCCTCGGCACCTTCGAGCTGATCACCCGCTCCACCCTGCATGAGGCGGATCTGCTTTCAGCTATGCGCTGTTTTGCCAGCTCGGCCAACTTGCTCACCACCGATCTGTTTCATTTTATTGAAGCCGACGAGCATCAGGTCACATTCGGCCTGCGCCGCCAGCAGCGCCCGCAGACCACCGCACCCTATCTGATCGAAAGTTCGATCATGACCGCGCACCGCTATTTCTGCTGGCTGGGGCGCACACGTATCCCACTGCAGCGTGTGGACCTGGATTACGCCGCGCCCGAGTGGGCGGATGAGTACCGTCATCTTTTTTTCAGTGCACCGGTGCGTTTCGACAGCCGCGAGATTGCCCTAGTCATGAAACGTGAACACCTCGAGGTGCCGATACGCCAGGATCTCAGCAGCCTGACCGCGTACATCCACCGTGCGCCGCGTGATCTGTTCACACCGATACACAACACCAGTGTCAGTCACGCAGCCCGACGGGTGATCCTCAAAAGCTTTGAGCATGGGCGTGGCATGCCACGCTCACAGGACGTGGCTCGCGCACTGGAGCTCAGCCCGCAGACATTTTGGCGGCGTCTGAATCAGGAGGGCGCGGACTTCACCCAGGTCAAAACCCGTGCTCGCCGCGACGTTGCCATCAGTTTGCTCAGCGAATCCGGTTACAGCATTGAGCAGATCGCCGAAACCATAGGTTATTCGGAATCCAGTGCGTTCATCCGCGCGTTCAAGGATTGGACCGGCGTGACACCGCTTGGTTATCGCAAGCTTTAGGGTGTCAGCGGGACCATTTGCACCTCGGATGTGGCGGGCGCCACTGGCGATTGGCCGAAGCTGTAACTGAACGCCAGGCTGATCACGCTGAAATCGACCAAGCCGGGATTGGCCACCCGAACCGTGCGCAAGGCGTAGTCCTCGTCGCTGTCGTAGCTTTCAATGGCCAGGCTGGCCGTCCAGCGCGAACCGATGTAATCCACGCTACCGCGCCAGCTCACAGCGCCGTAGGGACTCAGGCGGTAATCGCTGCTGATCAGGCCATTTTGCGGTGTCTGCTCGAAATACGGGGCGTAAAACTCGGCCTGACTTTGCCGGTACCAGCGTGCCGACAAGCCCAGACGCAGGCGTGCTGTAAGACGCTGCCAGGCGCCCAGCTCGACGGTGTCTGAGTGGATGTCCCAATCATCGCGAAAATGACGCCAGTCCGCCCGCAAGACGCTGCGCATGCTGGCCAGATAATGCCGAACCCGTGCGCTGAAGGCCCATTGATGACGCTCATCTGGTCGCCGATCAGCCTCGGTTTGGCCATTCACAAACACCAGCTTGTAGGGATCGGATAGAAAACCGTCGTCGTAGCCATAGGCCAGGCTGAGCTGGGCCACGGTCTGCGGGCTCAGGATTTGGCTGACACCGGCAAATGCCGACCAGCTCTGCTTGCTGGCCCGCACGATACGTTCGGGATAGGTCGCGCTGCCACCGTCGGTTGGTTTGAGGGTGTCGTCGGAAAAGCCCACGCCGGCCGACCAGGTGCGGCGGCGCTGATCGGTGTCCAGCTCCATGCTCACGCCTGCCGATACGGAGTTGTAGTCATCCTCGTCCGACGCGCCGAGCTGCGCCGCCCAGCGGCGCATGCCCTGATCGTCACGTTGGGCTTTCAGATTGAGCGCGTAGCGCTCCTCGGTGATGCTCGCCCCCGACATGACCTGAACCGGCGCACCGTTCTGTGCGCCGGGCATGACAAACCACGGACTCGCGCCTGACATGGTCTCGATCATCAACCCGGCATCCAATGTCCAGCTGGCATTGAGGCGCTGCGCAAGGTCGATCTGGTGCGAGCGAATTTCGTAGCGTTCGCTGGCGCCTCCACCAGCTGCGCGCGCTGCCGGCAGGTCGGCTTCGCTGTAATGACTGTAGCGGTAGCCCACGCGCGTGTTGTCGGCCTCAGATTGAGCATAGGCCGGCAGGGCTGCGAGTGCGCCGGTCAACGCGGCGAGCGACGGTGTGGTCTTCAAGCGAGTCATCAGTTGCACCCGCAGCCGCCGCCACCCAGGGCCGGCCCCATCGATGCGGCTTCCTTGCTGACATAGGTGTGATCGCGGATTTCCGCCTCGCGCACCAGGGCCGCATCCCATTGCATGTCCGGACGGGCCAGATCGCCGCGCTGCCAGGCTTTGACCGGCTGCGTGCTGCAGCCAGCCAAAAAGCTCAGCACAACCACGGCGGTGCCCAGGGCATAGATTTGCTTCATGTGCCGGTCTCCCTTGCGGCTCATCATTGCCTTATTGCGCTTCCCAGATTGCGCGCTGATTGGACTGGCTCCATTGCGCAACCATGGGCTCGTAGGTTTGTTCGATCACATTGCGCTTGATTTTCATGGTCGGCGTCAGCAGTCCATTTTCGATCGTCCAAGGTTCACGCACGAAGACCAAAAAAGCCATTTGTTCATGCGGATCGAGGCTGCTGTTGACCCGCTCCATATGGGCGAGTAAATCGTCCTCGACCGTTTTGCGCTCAAGTGCGCCGCTGGCCAGTTCATTGCGCGTGTCTTCCGACAACAGCACCAGTCCATGTGTCTGGGGTTGATTTTCACCACACACGCAGATCACCTCGATGCGCGGATGTGCACCCATCTTGTTTTCGATGGGCACCGGGGCCACGTACTTGCCCTTGGAGGTCTTGAACAGATCCTTGACTCGCCCGGTGATCCGCAGGCGGCCCTGATCGTCCAGCTCGCCCATGTCGCCAGTCTTGAAATAGCCGTCTTCGGTGTAACTTTGCGCCGTCGCTTCCGGGTTCTTGTAGTAGCCCATCATCTGCCCCGGGCTCTTGACCAGCACTTCACCGGTCTGCGCATCGATACGGCACTCCACCCCGGGATTGGCGTGGCCGACATACCCGGTACGCGCCTGCCCAGGCCGCGTGAAATGCGAATACGCCATGTTTTCACTCATGCCGTAAGCTTCAAGCAGCTCCAGGCCGAGACCGCGATACCAGTCGATAATGGCTGGCGGCAGCGGCGCCGCCCCGGTCACCGCCATACGCACCTCGGCCAGCCCCAGGCCCTCCAGGACCTTGCGTTTGAGCTTTTTGCCGAGCAACGGGATGTTGAACAGGATTTTCTGTTTCTTCAGCGGCAGCTTGTCGCACACCCCGAGGTGAAACTTGGTCCACAGACGCGGCACCGAGAAGAAGATGGTCGGTCGCGCGCGCTGCAGGTCAGTGAGGAAGGTGTCCAGCGACTCAGCGAAAAACACCTGCATGCCAAAATAATTGGAGTTGTTGCCCACAACCAGACGTTCGGCCACGTGGGCCAATGGCAGGTACGACAGCATGCGGTCGTTGGGGCTGACCGCGCCAACGCCGAACACTTCGAATTGTTCTGCCATGCGCAGCGCACAGACCTGGAATGAACGAAAGCTCTGCATCACGCCTTTCGGCCGTCCGGTGCTGCCCGAGGTGTAGACGATGGTGGCCAGTTCATCCAGGTCACGATCGGGTTGGCCACTCAGCGGCGCCGTCTGCGCCACGATGTCCTCCCAGCTTTGGCCTTCGGTCTGCGGCGACAACGGCAAACGGATCACCGGCATGTCGGATGGCACGCCGGGTTTCATGGCGTCCCAGTCATCCAGTTTGCCAAGCATCAGCACCCGTGCCTCGCTGTGCTCAAGGATGTAGCCGACCGTATCCGCGTTGAGTGTGGGGTAAAGCGGCACGCTGACGTGGCCGGCCATCCAGATGGCCCAGTCCGAGATCAGCCAGTGCGCCGAGTTTTTCCCCAGCAATGCAATCTGGCTGCGTGGCGGCAGATCCAGTGACAACAGATAGGCGGCAACACGGCGCGCCTGGTCCATGGCCTGCTGCCAAGTGATTTCCTCAACTTTGCCTTGCCCCACCGGCTGGACGAAATGAACGTCCTGCGCTGCCTGTGTCTCCCAGTGGTAGAGCCTGGCCAACGGTGATTGTTCTTGTTGCAATTCAGTCATGCTGGTGACATCCGTTGAAATTAAAAAGCGGCCCGGAGCCTCGTATTACGGGTCCAGATAGGCCTCCAGAAAACCGTACATGGCGCGGATCGCGGCATCGCGATACGCCGGCGTGATTTCGCCAAACTGGAACACCGAGCGCCGGAAGCAGGCCACCGCAAGATCCACAGACACGGTAAAGATGTCGACATCTTCGGGTATGCCTTGGCTGCCTTCGTGCTGCTCCCAGATCTCGCGCCCCATGTGCCCGAGTCGGGCCAGAAGCATTTCCTGGGCGCGATAGCTGGCATCGGTGACCGCCCCGCCCAGCATGAGCAGACGGGCGACCGGTCGGTTGTTGTGGTACTCGACCGCCTGATGCACAACCCGGCGCACGCTTTCGATCAGTGGGCTGCGAATCAGATCGTCGTACTGATTGCGGTACATGGTTTCCATTTCCGCCAGATAGCGTCCCACCAGCTCATTGAGAATGGCGTAGTGAGTGGGGAAATAGGCATAGATGCTGCCGCGGGTGATATCGAGTCGCTCCGCCAGAACCGGAATGGAGAAGCGTTCCAACCCGCTCTGCGCGAGCAAACGCTCCGACTCCAGCAGCACCGCTTCAAAGCGCAGTTTGGCCCGATTCTGGGTTGGCACTTTGGCAACGGCCGCGGGGTCGAGAACGGGAGGCGTCAACGCATTCATGCGGGCATCATAGCGATAAGAGCCTTATTTGACTAATGTCAGTTCATGCTTATGATCCAGTCTGAATCTTATCGCCTGCAGATCATCAATGCATAACCGTTTGCACCCTCAGGATCGTCTGATCATGGTTTCGTTTCGTATATCACCAGCTGTTGTCATTGTGGGCACTTTGCTTGGCGCCTGCGGAGGCGGCCAGTACTCCGGTGAGGTGCCCAGTGCAGGGTCATCTTCCCCAGCACCGAGTGCCTCGCCGAGCCCTGGCGGGGGCAATGCGCAAGCCCGCTTTGAACGCGCCCAGGAGCATTTCGAGATATGTCGCGTATGCCACGTGCCCGGCGGCGTGGCGGATGTCGATGACGGTCGCCGCCTGATGCTGTCCAGCGACGGCGAAGATGATTACGCACGCATCTATGCCGGCTGGGATGAGATGGGGCGCGGTGTCGAGAGCAATCTGATCATGACCATGCCGTCAGGCAGCGGCGAGCGTTCACATTCTGGTGGCGATAATCTGTGGCCGGTGGATTCAGCTGCCTACAACGCCGTGCGCGATCTGCTGGCCTGCTGGGATGATGCATCGCAATGCGGTGAATCGACCACGCCAGGCAACAGTGGCAGCGACAATCTTGGCCTGCTCGGAAGCAAGCGTGGTGGCCATCTATGGGCCGAGGTCTGCGAGGGCGCGCCGGATGACACCGCGCTGCCCGCCGATCCCCGCACACTGATTCAGCGGGGCAGCGAACTGGCCGGCGCCGTGGTATTCAACACACCCTGGATGGATTGCAGCATCAACGAGGCACGTCGGCCAAATACCTGCGGCGAATACCGGCAGCTGTACGCCAAGGGTGAGCTGATCGGACGCGGCCAGGGCCAGCCCGGTACCGCGCACATGTTCAGCGGTGATGCGCGCAGCGGCATCAACCCCCTGGATCCGACTTCATATAACAGCGAAGCTTCGCTCTGGACGCTCAGTGCAGATCAATACAATAACCTGTGGCGCAGCTGGACCGGTTACGCTCAGCCGCCGTTGTCGCGGCCAAGCAATTTTGATGAGCTGGTTGCACAGCGTTACGGCTCTCCGCTGGGCCAGGCACCCAATCCCTACCCGCTTGCCGGCGAAGACCCCAACGATCACAACGGCGGCAGCGGGCAGCTGCCCATCGGGCTGACCCAGCTGCGCGACAACGATGGCAACTGGACTGGCACCATCGGGGTGAAGCTGTGCTCGTTCTGTCATGACGGCCAAATTCAGGGCCAGGGCGAAGCCAGCCAGGTGGTTTACGGCGGTGCCGGGACGATTGGCGATTTCACCGTAGCATTTCGCGATTTCGCTAGTGTTGGCGCGTTGCCCTTCGGCCTGTTGTCGGGTGTGCCGCTGACCATTGCAGCCAATCGCGGCACCGGCGCCATTGATCAATTTCAGGTCGGTTTCATCGCCTTTAACAATGGCAACCCGCAGGAATTCAGCAACACCAAGATTCTGCTCAGTCAGGCGATTGGCAACATCAAAAGTCCGCCGTGGTGGAACATGGGCTCGCGCCCGCAGAAATTTCATGGCGCGGTGCTGCCTATGGATTCGGCACGCATCGACATGGCGGCCTACTATCCACTGATTGGTGGTCCATCGGATGCGGTGGCCTGGGTTGATGAGTCGGCCTATGCCTTCCAGATCTGGGCCGAGTCGCTCAAGGCGCCGGCCTACCCCGGCCCCATTGATGAAGCACTGGCGCAACAGGGTGCGGTGCTGTTTCACGCCAAAGATCTGTGGGCCGACTCGCTCGACAACCCGGTGCCAGCACCGCAAAACCGCGGCAACGGTTCCTGCGCCAGCTGTCATGGCGCATACGCACCGCGCTTCGTCAACGATCCCGCCTTTCTGCCCGATCCACGCCTGGAAGGTGTGGCGGCCAACATCACAGCGCTGACCACCATCGGCACCGACCCGGCCTATGCCGAGGCCATGCAGTCCTTGCGCAATGCCGATGGCTCCACCGAAACGGCTTTTGACTACAACGTTTTTCTGGCCTGTGGCATAGGCGCGGCTGGTCATACCCCGGACAACACGCCGGTAATGCTGGCACCGCCGCTGTATGGCGTATGGGCATCGGCACCCTATTTCCACAACGCCTCGGTGCCCAATGTGTGGGGCGTGCTCGACCCAGCCAGCGAGCGTCCGGATATCTGGGTACGCCAATCGGCACCGCCGCCCCCCGGACTTGAAGGCCGGGTGGTCAGCGGATTTGATACCGACCTTGAACGTGCCTACGATCATCAACGGCTGGGCTGGAAATACACCGAACTAGACTGCCTGCAGGATGCGGTCCAAAGCGCACCGCTGCTCAGCTGCAATCCGCTACCGGTTAATCTGACCGGCGATGCCCAGGAGTCGCCGTTGCAGCCGCTGCTTGATTTCCTTTACTCGAACATCGCCCTGAGCTGGAATCTTTCGCTGGACGAGCTCAACGTCATGCCTTTGACCGATCAGCAAATTGAGAACCGCAAGGTCTACAACACCAATCTGTACTCGCAGGACAACACCGGGCACGCCTTCACGGCCGTGCTCAGCGACGCCGAGCGCCGTGCTTTGATCGAATACCTGAAAACGCTTTAACCCGCACCAGGTCAGTGGGCTAAGATGCAGGGCTGAGCCCACAACAAGACCGTTTTCATGAGCCTGCGGCTGCATATTTTCCGGACACTGTCCAAGATCACCATCAAACGTCGCCCGGCCCAGCTGTCCGATTCGGTGGCGCATTTTCGCAAAGTGGTGCGCCCGGCCTTGCCCTTGCGTCTGGCGCCGGGTTACCGCATCGGAAAAAGCGATGTGGGTGGCGTGCCGTGCGCCACCCTGGAGGCTGACAACACCACACGCACGCTGATTTATATCCACGGCGGCGGCTATGTCGCCGGCATGCCGGAAACCTACTACAACTTCTGCAGCCGACTCGCCCAGCGGATCAATGCGCGAGTCATCCTGCCGCGTTACCGGCTTGCCCCGGAACACCCTTTCCCCGCCGCCCCGGATGACGTACTGGCGGTTTATCGCGCCCTGCTTGCTGACGGGGTGCCAGCCGAATCGATCCTGGTGGGCGGGGATTCGGCCGGTGGCTCTCTGTCGCTGAGCCTTTTGATTGGCGCACGCGATTCGGGCTTGCCCCAGCCCTGCGCCTGCCTGGCGCTGTCGCCGGCCACCGACATGAGCCTTGAAGGCGGCAGCCATGCGCGTCACGACCGCATTGATCCGATGCTGAGCGAAACCCTGATCGATCATTTCCGCATGGCCTACACGCCCACACAGGCCAGTCGCCTCGATCCACGGGCCTCACCGGCGTTGGCCGATCTGAGCAACTGTGCACCGCTGGTCATCACCGTGAGTCGCGACGAATGCCTGTATGACCATACTGTCAAATTGGTTGCCCAGGCCCGATCCGGCGGCGTCGCAGTAGAACTGCTTGAGCGCGATGGTCTGCTGCACATTTGGCCCACGTTAGTGCCGTTCTTGCCCGAAGCCCGGCGCGATTTCGAATGGATCGTTAAGCATCTGCCTGCGGCATTGCGTCAATAGCATGTCGTTGCGATGACGGCTGTGTGCGGCCGTCATCTGCCTGAAACATCGCGGGGCCAACATGCGCGCCCATGAAGGCCAACGCTCAGCGCAGTCTGCGCGCCCACGCCGATTGGCTGGCGCGCGCCATCCGGCCCGGTCAGCATCCGGGCGCCCCGCTTTCGGCCCGCCGCGTTGCCGCGCTGGCCGTGGGTGTGCCGCCGTATCTGCTGCTGCAGGCGACCCACTGGCTCGGCTTTGCGCTGGATGAGCTGCTGTTTGCCGAATATCGTGATGTCGACATCGAACAGCCCGTGTTCATCCTCGGGTTACCGCGCAGCGGCACCACCTTTTTACACCGCACGCTGGCGCGTGATCAGAGCCAATGGTCGACCTTCAGTTTGTGGCAGGCGGTCCTGGCGCCATCGATCTCACAGCGCCGGCTGATTGATGCGCTGAGCCGAGCCGATCAGCGTTTGGGCGGCTTGGCCTCGCGCGCCCTTTCCTATCTCACCCGGAGCCTGGCCGGTTCGCTGGACGATATCCATGAGATAGGCCTGGATGCGGCCGAAGAGGACTATCTCACCCTGCTTCCCGCCGCTGGTTGTTTTCTGGCGGTGCTGGCGTTTCCCTACAGCGAATCCGTGTGGGGCTTAACGCGTCCAGGCGGCATGCCCGATGCTGAGCGCGAAGAGCTGCTCACCTTCTACCGCCGCATGTTGCAAAAACATCTGTATCAGGACCCGCGTCGTTTGCTGTCCAAAAACGCCGCATTCGGCGCCTGGGCACAGCCGTTGGCCAAACTGTTTCCCGATGCGCGTTTCGTGCTGTGCATCCGCGATCCCGATGCCGGTTTGAGCTCTCAACTCAGTGCCATCCGCGAGGGCCAGGCGCTGTTCGGTGTCGATCCTGATGAGCGATTGATTCAGCAACGCTTTGCCCGAATGTACCGCGAGCAATATCAACATCTGCTTGAGCATATGCAGCGCTATGGCACGCGCAGCAGCGTGGTTGACATGGATGCGCTGCGCCTTGATGGCCCGGCTGAGATCGCCCGTCTAGCGCGCGAGTTGGCGCTGCCATTGGACGCGGAGTTACTCATCCAGCTCGAAGCGCAATGCGCTGCCACGTCGGCCACGTCTAGCCCACATCAGCACGCCAAAAAACTGCGCGCCGATGCCGAAACACATCGTGCTTATCAAGCACTCAAAGCCGCCACCTACCCGTCGCAGAACAAGGCCTCTTGATCATGGACTCTCCTCTTGCCCTGCCCGCATCCCCGGCGCTGGGACTGGTTCAACATGCCAGCGCCCGCGTACAGCGTCCTTTGCGCATTGCTTTTTTTTCCGACGCACTGCCCGAACGCAACGGCGCCGGCAGCTACTACCAGGATCTGTGCCACCACCTGCGCGCGCACGGTGTTGTGGCCGATCTGTACCAACCCCATCTGAAAAAGCGTTTGCAGATGGCGCTGCCGCTGCCCGGTGATCCCACGCAAAAACTGCTCACTCCCAATGTGCCTAAATTGTGGGCACAGTTTGCCGCCCAGCAGCCCGATGTGGTGATTGCCATCACACCGGGGCCCTTTGGTTTGCTCGGCCTGTCCTTGGCCAAGCGTTTTGGCTGCAGCTTTCTAAGCGCGTTTCACACCCAGTTCGAAGAGCTTTCCCGGCTTTACTGGAACCCGCTTTCGCGCCGTGTCGCCAATGGCTACCTGACGCTGACCAACAGCGTACTGTGCCGTCATAGCCGTAGCGTGATGGTTCACAACCGTGCGCTGATAGAAACGGTCGAGCGGCTTGGTGCACGCCAGACCGATGTGATGGGCACGCCGCTCGCGCCGTGTTTTCTCGACGTGCCGCGCCTGGCCCATCGCGCCAGCCTGCGCCACGTGCTGTTTGCCGGACGCCTTGCACCGGAGAAAAATGTCGCGGACGTGGTGGCGGCCGCGCGACAGCTACCGCACATTCAGTTTTCCATCGCCGGCGACGGCCCCCTGCGCCGCAAGCTGGAGCGTCAGGCGCGTGATCTGCCCAATGTCCAGTTCTGGGGTTGGCTGAGCCGTCCGGAACTGCGCGCGTTGATGGATGAGTGCGATCTTCTGGTCCTGCCATCGGCATTGGAAACCTTTGGCACCATCGCGCTGGAAGCCATGGCCCGGGGGCGCCCTGCACTGGTCGCCGAAGGCGCGGGCATACATGACTGGCCCAAACTGCGTGACGGTTTGTTAGTACAAACCCGTGATGAGAGCGTGACCAGCGCCTTACGTCGGGTGCAAGCGTTGCCGGCCAGCCAATGGCAGACGCGCGCCCGACAGGCCCGCGAGGCGGCCGAACGGCTCAATCAGGAAACGGTTGAACAATGGATCACCTTGGTCCGTCGTCACCTCACATGAGCGCGCCGATCCGCCTTGATACCCGACTGTCCATTCATGATGTGATGCCGCACACCTTGCGCCAGGTGGCTGATATTTTGAGCCTGGTGGATAGACATGCGCTGGGCAACGTCCGGCTTCTGGTTGTGCCAGGACAGCGCTGGACAGCCGACCAGATTGCGGTGCTGCGAGACTGGCAAGCCAGCGGTCACGAGTTGGCCGCACATGGCTGGTTTCACCGCGCACGGCAGATTCGAGGTTGGCGCCATCGCGTGCATGCCGCTTTGGTGTCGCGCGACGTAGCGGAGCATCTGGCGCTGGATGCAAACGAAATCGGCCAGCTTATGCGCGATGCCGCCCAATGGTTTGTCGATCAGGAACTGGGTAAGCCTCAGGTTTACGTACCCCCCGCATGGGCTTTGGGTCAGATCGCCTTCGCGGAGCTGAAGAGCACGGGCTATCGACGTGTCGAAATCACCCGCGGTGAATTGTGTGTGGACCAGGGTCGGCTCGAACACCAGGCCCTGCTAGGCTTCGAAGCGGACACCAGTCTCCGCGAACATGCACTGCGGGCCTGGAATCGCACCCAGTTGGCACTGGCCCAGGTAGGGCATCTGCCCTTGCGCATTGCCATACACCCGCAGGACCTGCAGCTGCGCCTCGGCAAGGATTTGCGCGCACTGATGGCGCAGATCGGCGCGACACGCCCTGCGCTTTAGCCACCGCGCGAGGCACAGTACACTGCGCGCTGGACGAGACACCCACTACAACACATCAGCAAGGCCGCACCATGACCCAGCACGCACGCAGCGACATCGAGTTTTCCAGCCAGGGCACACAATGCCGCGCCTGGTTGTATACCCCGACAGAGCCCAATCGCGCGGTCATCGTGATGGCCCATGGTTTGGGTGGAACACGTGACGCAGGCCTGGAGCCCTTCGCGACCGTATTTGCCGATCATGGCTTCACGGTGTTGCTGTTCGATTATCGTCATTTCGGTGCCAGCGACGGTGAGCCACGCCAACTGCTGAGCATCTCGCGACAATTGCAGGATTGGCGTGCCGCCGTCGCTTTCGCGCGCGAGTTGCCCGGTGTGGATCCGGCTCGCGTGGGTTTGTGGGGCACCTCATTCTCCGGTGGCCATGTGCTCACCACCGCAGCCAACGACGCCAGCATCGCAGCGGCGTCTGCGCAAGGGCCCATGGTTGACGGTCTGGCCGCATCGCTGGAGATGGTCCGTTACGCAGGCGTCGGTCGCCTTGCCAAACTGGCCGCATATGGCAGCGTTGATCAACTTCGCGGGCTGCTCGGCATGCAGCCCATCACCGTGCCCCTGGTTGCCGCTCCGGGTGAGTTTGCGGCGATGAGCAGCCATGATGCGCTCAGTGGTTACGGTGCGATAACGCCGTCCGGCTGGTGCAATGAAATGAGCGCACGGCTGGCCCTTTATCTGGCCACCTATAGACCGATCACCAAAGCACGTAAGCTGGCATGCCCGATCCTTATTCAGGCCTGCACCAAAGACAGTGTTGCGCCGGCCGCCGCGGCGGTAAAGCTTGCGCGCAAAGCCGGACCGAACGTCGAATTGAAGCAGTACGACATCGGCCACTTTGATATTTACGTCGGAAAAGATCGTGAGCGTGCACTGGCCGATCAATTGGACTTCTTCCAGCGCGCCCTCACAGGGCGCTAAGCAGCCTGCCGCCAGGCTCGGTGTTCTAGGGTTGCGGTGCGATCACGCGGGTCCGCCGCAGGCTATCTTTAATGGCGTTGGCATTGCGGTCACAACCGCGATGCTCCGGGCTGGCGCGCAGCGCAAAGCGGTGATGAAGCCTGACTTTGTCATCAAAGCGTTGCATCCACTGCGATTCAGTATGTTCGCTGCCCAGCGCATGACTTAACCTGCGGCTGGCACTGCGGATACTTGCCTTGCCTGCGGCGTCACCACAGGCCAGAGCGCGCCCGGCCAACTTGGCGTTTTCCCAGAATTGGTAGTCGACCTGACGTGGAGTGTCCGCGAACACCGTTGATGCCGAGCCCACAAACAGCACAGACGCAATGAGACATTTCATGCGCCAACCATAATCCCTGGGCCGACAAAAACAAGCCTGAGCGGGCAAAAAAAGCCCCGCCGTAGCGGGGCATAAACATCTCAGTGGTGTGTCACACCGGCGCGCAGGCCAGTATGTGGTGTCGACTTACTGTTTGGTACCTTGAGGAAAAGTATTCAACAGTAGATTGGGCGTGCCGGCACCGGCTGGACTACGAGCAACCTTGCCCACCGTCGCGTTACTGATCAAAGCAGCAGCTACGTCCGCTGAATTCAGACTGGGGGTTTCGCCCAAAATCAGCGCCGCTGCACCAGCAACATGGGGGGAGGCCATCGATGTGCCACTGAGATTCGCCGTTCCGCTATTGTTTGCATAGTCGGCTGAAACGATGCTGGAGCCTGGGGCATAAATATCCACACAGGTTCCATGGTTACTGAAGCTGGATTCCGAGTCGTCACTCGCCGTCGAGGCAACGGTCACAGCTTCGGGAGCGCGAGCGGGCGACGTGCTGCACGCGTCCGCATTGTCATTGCCAGCGGCGACAACCGGCAACACATTCGCATTGAACAGATTGGCAATGGCCTGGTCTTCGGCATCCGAAGCGCCGCCACCCAAGCTGAGATTCACAACCGCAGGGTATTCAGCGTTTTCGGCCACCCACTCGATACCGGCGATCACCGCCGAACCCGTGCCCGAACCGGCGCAGTTGAGTACGCGCACGGCATGCACAGTCGCCAGCTTGGCAACGCCATACTGAGTTCCGGCAGCGGTGCCAGCAACATGAGTGCCGTGGCCGTTGCAGTCTTCCCAGTTGTCCGGGTCAACTTCACCGCCGAGCAAGTCAAGCGGCAGCAGGCCACCAAGCAAACCGCCAAGCAGGCCATCGAGCGGACCAGAACTGACAAAGTTCTGACCGGCGCCTACGCGGCCCGTAAATTCCTGATGGTTAGGGTTGATGCCCGTGTCGATGATGTAGACATGAACGCCAGCACCGGCGCTATCAACGTAGGCGTATTCGCCATCCATGGGGCGGTCGGTTTCGTCGACCCGGTCCAGACCCCAAACAGGGTTGTTCTGAACCGCACCAGCCTGCACAACGCGATCTTTTTCGACCGATTTAATGAGCGGCAGGCCTTCAAGCAAGCGCACCTGTTGAGGCGTCAGAGCGGCTGCAAAACCCTGCAATACGGTGTCGTACTCAAACAGTGCATTGTCGAGACCAACCAGGCCCAGAACGGTGCCGGTCAGGTTACTGACCGTCTGACCCAGCGGAAGCTGATCATTGAACTGCACGATGTAGACATCTTTGGAATTGGAAAACAGACCCGCGCTCGCTGTTGCCGAGGCTCCCAGCATCACTGCCGCAGCCACCGCTTTTTGAAGTGCTTTCAAAACCTTCCCCAGTTTGAAATTGAAATTTGGCGTCAGCACCGCATTCCGTGCGCGATCATGTTTTGGCGTCATGCCGATGGGCTGTCCAAGGACCCATGCAACTTGCTAACGAGAATCGATCCTAATGCTCAAGCACGGGCTTGTATGTAGCGCTTTGGGTAGAGTCGTGTAGTGATTCCACTACATAAAATTCGCGTATCGTATGCGCTGCCAAGTGGAGCTGGAGAGCCCTTTTGATTCGACTCATGAGCGTGGATGATCACAAGATCATTCACCGTGCCATTTCGCATATGGCAAGCCAGGCGCAGGACATTGTGGTGGTCGGAGAAGCCAGCACTGGTGAGGAAGCGCTGGACTATATCGAAGCGCTGCGGCCGACGATTGTGCTGATGGATCTGAATATGCCCGGAATTGGCGGGATAGAAGCCACCGAGCGCATCACGGCGGAATATCCACATATCGAGGTCATTATCGTTTCGGCACACACCCACGAGCCCTACCCTTCACGTGCGTTTGCAGCCGGTGCGTCAGGTTTTCTGTGCAAGGATTGCGAAGAGACCGAAATGCTCAAGGCCATTCGACGCGTACACGCTGGTGGCCGCTACATCTCGGCTGAAATTGCTGGCGATCTTTCAGCCCGCCTGGTGGGTGGCGTTGCACGCTCCCCGTTTGATGAGCTGTCGGAACGCGAAATGTCTGTGGCCTTGAAAATCACCGCTGGCCACACAACCCAGCGTATAGCCGACATGCTTCACATCAGCCCCAATACTGTCAGCACCTACAGGCGGCGAATTTACGACAAGCTTGCCGTGGCCAACGATGTGGAGCTAACACTCGCGGCATTCCGCCACGGTCTGGTTGGCGATGTGCTCGATTCCTGAAGCTCCGCGACGGATCTAAAGTACAAACGGAATTATCGCTTTACGGTGCCGTGGATAGTTACTGAATTGCTGCTGATACCAGCGATGATTTTGCAACGCACGCGGCACCAGATTGGCGATGGTGAGAAAGACAAATGCCAGCCCCGCCCAGGACCAGGTCGCAATCGCCCAGCCGCACCAGATGGTGATTTCACCGAGGTAATTCGGGCAGCTCACACGTTCGTAAAGCCAGCCATGCGGGATCTTGTAGCCACTCTCACCTGGCTTGCGCAGCGCTGACAGCAAAGCATCTGCTTTACGGTTGATATGCCAGCCCGCTGCAAACACCACGATACCGAGGATGAATCTTGGGTCGCTTAACCAACTCAAGTCGTAGTCGGCGCGAATGCTGCTCCAAGACAATATGGCGGCATTAAGAAACGCGATCACGCTGTTGGTCATGACCGACATCAATGGAATGCTGGCGGGCGTTGTCTGTCCTGGTTTGACCCGGATACGAAACGGGAACACAAACGTGCGATGGAAATAGTGCGCCTGCCACAGCATGAACAGCAGTAAGGGCACGACATCAGTGGCTTTGTCACCGTAGAAATAGATCAGCGCAAAACCCACTGATGAAGGCATTTCCATGATGACCCAGGACCAGCGTGTGGGAATCCCCGGCCCCCAGATTGCGCTTCGTCCCTGCGCATGGCGACCGTACGCCGCTGGCAAGAACAATAGCCCGAGCAGTATCACCGGACACAACACGAACGTGGACAACAGCAAGTAGTGGTGCCATAGCGCGGCATCAATTCCCAGCATTACGGTGCTCCCCAAAACCGAGGGGCAAGTGTACTGCCCTGCCTCGGATGACCATAGCCCTTAGCTGTCGCTGATCAGAGACGGCACGAATCATCAACAAAACAGTGACTTAACAGCTTGAATGGTGCCGCAGCCATGGCCAGTGACGGCTCCACTGCCGGCTTTTCCCCGCACGTCGCCAATCAGCAACAGTTTCACAACCGCATCGACGCATGGGTGCAGCCGGCATCATATCAAGGCATCTCATCCATCTGTTTTATATAAGCATTTTTCAAATTGGCACGCTAATCGCGCCCTTGTCGAGCAGAACCTGAATGGGAGTTTCTGAGATGAAAAATGCAACTTTGGCCGTGTGCATCAGTGTGCCGCTCATCGCTTTAAGCGCTTGTCAGCAGCCGTCAGATGGAGATGGAGAAACTCAGATCAGCGCAGCGGCATGCGAGCGTTGCGGTGAAATCGAATCAATCACCCCGGTCACCGTCAAAGGCGAACCGCGCGCTGGTGCCGCCTTGGCTGGCGCTGTCATCGGCGGTGTGGTCGGCCACCAGTTTGGCAGTGGTTCCGGGAACGACGCTGCAACCGCAGCGGGCGCCGTTGGTGGCGCCGTGGCTGGTAGCGAAATTGATCGCCGCCGCAACGCCAAAACCCACTACGACGTTGTCGTGCGCATGCCGTCTGGCGAGCGCGTAGAGCTGACCCGCGTGGACATCGCCGGGTTGTCTGTGGGCGACGAGGTTGAGGTCCAGGGCAATCGCATCGTACCGGCCTCCTAAATTCCAATTTCAATCCCGATACGAGGACAATCATGAACACTAAGAACGCATTGACGCTGGCTTGTCTGGCTACCGCCACATTGGCGACACCGGTCGTCGCCAATGCGCACAACTACAACACGGTCGAAGGCGGTTTCATCAGCCGCGACCTGGGACGTGAAGATGACAGCGGGCTGCGTATCGCAGGCTCTGCAGAGATTGCCCGGCAGTTCGCTTTGTTTGGCGAGTTTTCTGACGTGGGCGACCTGGATCAGCTCACCTTCGGTGGCATGTACCACCAAGCGCTGCAACACGATCTGGACTGGTATGGCGGGGTGTCGCTGGAAATGGTCGACGCAGGCGCGGCTGATGACACCGGTATCGGCCTGCGTGCCGGCCTGCGCTGGACCACCCCGGATCCGCGTTTCGAAATCAATCCTGAAATCCGTCACTTCGAAGTTTTTGATGACGGCGTGACCTCATTGCGCGTGGCCGGTTATTACGCCATCACGCGCCCGTTTGACCTGCAACTGGCTTTGCAGACCGGCGACGACGACCGCTTTGAAGCGGGCGCGCGCTACAACTTCTGATCAACTGGGAGATCAACATGACATCCAACACTTTCGCTTTGACCGCGCTGGCAGCAAGTTTTGCCCTGCTGGCCGGTTGCGCAAGCACTCCTAATGAAACGGCAAGTGCCGACAACGACGCGATGGCACAGAACTACGCAGCGGGCGGCCCACAAGGCCAGGCCCAAGCTGACAATGACTTGCCCGACCCGCGCGCCCTGAGCAACGAACAGCAAGCTTTGCTTGACCGGACCCGTTTGCTGTTCGACTTTGACCGCGCCGGCCTGCGCCCGGAACATCAGGCCATCATCGAAGCACACGCGCGCCACCTGCTGGCCAATCCAGAGGTACAAATCACCCTGGAGGGTCACGCTGATGAACGCGGAACGCGTGAGTACAACCTGGCCCTTGGCGAACGCCGCGCAATCACCGTTGAAGATGCGCTGTTGATGCAGGGCGTACCACGGAAGCAGCTGCGCACCACCAGCCTGGGTGAAGAGGATCCAGTGGTGAACGGTCAGAGCGAGCGTTCCTACCAGGAAAATCGCCGGGTCGAGCTCAAATACCAAAACGGCATGCACGCCAGCGCGTACTGATTGCCAACCCTCTGCCTGCTTAAAGCCGCGCCCTCGGGCGCGGTTTTTTTATGCCCGATCCTCTGCCGCTTCGCGCTTGAACGCGCCCGGATCAATCCCGTGTTTCTTCAGCAGCTTGTAGAAATCCGTACGATTGCGCTCAGCCAGACGAGCGGCCTGGCTGACGTTGCCCTCACTCAATTCCAGCAAATCACTGAGGTATTTGCGGGTAAATTCCGCCCGTGCGTCATCAAAGGATGGCACCGCCTTAACCTCGGCTTTGCGCCCCAATGCATCCTGCACCTGAGCCAGACTGATCACCCGACCGGGTGACAGCGCAACACATTGCTCAACCACATTGAACAGCTGGCGTACGTTGCCAGGCCACGGCACCGAGACCAACAATTCCACCGCGTCAGGCGCAAACACCCGCCGTGGTGAACCCTTGCGCACCAACAGATTGAGCTGATGGGCCAGCAGCAGAGGTATGTCCTCGCGCCGTTCATCCAGCGGCGGCACCGCGAGCTGGACAACATTCAAGCGATAGAAAAGATCCTCGCGGAAGTCGCCCTCATCAACCAAACTCTGCAAATCACGGTGTGTGGCAGACAGCACACGGACATCCACACGCACCGAGCGCGTCTCTCCGACCGGACGAACTTCGCGTTCCTGCAGCACACGCAGCAGCTTAACCTGCAGGTCGTGCGGCATATCACCGATTTCATCGAGAAACACTGTGCCGCCATCGGCGGCGCGAAACAGGCCTTCATGATCAGTGCTGGCACCCGTGAAAGCGCCTTTTTTGTGCCCAAACAGCTCCGATTCCAACAGCTCGGCAGGCACTGCACCGCAATTCAACGCCATGAATTCCTTACGCTGCCGCGGACTGGCTTTGTGCAGCGCACGCGCCAGCAGTTCTTTGCCGGCCCCGCTCGGCCCGGTGATCAGCACACTGGATGAGGTCCGCGCTACGCGCTTCACTTTGTCCAGCAATTCGAGCATGTTGCGGCTGCGGGTAACGATGTGCTCAGCCCAGGCTTCATTGGTTGCCGTGGTCGTCTGGCGCGCATGACGAGCCAAGGACTCCTCAAGCTGCTGCGGATCAACCGGTTTACTTAGAAAGTCCACTGCCCCCGCCTGGGTGGCGCGGACCGCATCGGGGATATCCCCGTGCGCGGTGATGAGAATCACTGGCAAGCCCGGGCGCAAAACCTGGATTCGCTCCAGCAGTTCGATGCCGTCAAGCCCTGGCATCCGCAGGTCTGTCAGCACCAATGCGGGCTCCAGGTTGTTCAAAGCGTCCAGCGCCTGTTCACCGCTGGCCACCGCATCAACCGCATAACCCAATGACTCCAGGCGCATGCTCAGGACGCGACGCAGCTTTTCGTCATCGTCGACCAGCAGAATCCGGTTTGCCTGATTCACCGTACACCCCCCTGCAAATCCCGTTCGATTTCTATGAGCGATTTGAGCCGCTGTTCACGTTGCTGCAATTCGTTCTCCAGATGCATCTCGCGCTTCAAGTCGGCAAGTCGCAGGCGCAGCAGACGTTGCTCTGGTAACGCTAACTGGGCCGTATCCAGCAACGCCTGCATCTGCTCGCGCGCCGTTGTCGGTGCATGGCCAGCATGGCCAGGCAAGCTGCGCAGCAAAGCAAGCGCTATGTCATTGTCCCGATCGGTTTTAAGGCTATCCCATAGCGCCTGACGAGATTCGCGTGGTGCGGCAATAACCGCATCGATTGCTGATTCCGTTTCGCTAGCAGACGGGGGTTGTGGCGGCATCCAGGCGCACCCGCTCAGTTCAAGACTGATCAGGCCAACGAAAAACAAACCGGCTACCCGGCTGAGCATCTTCGACAAAAACTTCTCCACTGTGCGCAAGTGCGCACTCCGAGACAATTGACAGGCCCACACCAGTCCCTGGAATGCCTTGCTCATGGGTCTGGTGTCCACGCTGAAACGGTTCAAAAATAATGTCTTTCTCATTATCCGGCACACCCGCGCCGTGGTCACGCACCGACAATTCAAAGTGGCCATCAACACAGCAAAGCCCGAATTCAATCGCACTGTCGCGAGGCGCGTGCTTAATGGCGTTGCTGATCAGGTTTTCCGCGGCTTCCTGCAAGCGAGCCGGTTGACCGTGAATGAGTTCGCAGCGGATGTCCGGCTGCCACTGCAGACCATGTCGTTGCATCTGAAGTTCAAAGCGTCCGTGCAAATCATCGGCAAATTCTGCAGCCGTAAGGTCGGTCGCGCGTTGTCGCTTCTGCTCACGACGCCATGCCGCGTAAGCCAGCAGATGTGCAATCTGTTCGTGCAACTCATCGGCCGATTCGAGCAGGATGCTGCGCAGCTCCACCTGTTGTGGGTTGAGAATGCCGACGCTGTCATGCCCCATCAGGTCGGCCGCCTCGCGCAAGCTCGCAAGCGGCGTTTTCAGCTCGTGCGACACATGACGTAAGAACCGGTCCTTTTCGCCCTCAAGCTCCGCCAGGCGCCGACGCAACCAGTCTAGCCGTTCCCCCACCTCGACCAGTTCACGCGGGCCTTCAACGCGAATTGGCCTGTCCTGATGACCGTGTCCGATCACGCTGATGGCCTGGCGTAAGCTGGCCAAGGCCCGTCGCAACCGACGCATGAGCAACCAAATCGCAAGCAAAGCTACCGGCACCAGGCCCAGCGCACAGATCAGCATACGCTGGCGCGCTGTCGCTGCAGCGCGCTGCAGGTTGCCGGTTTCTCGTTTTATCGAGGCGTGTCCGGCCTTAACCAGCTTTTCGGCCTGTTCGCCCAGCTGACGTACACCCTGTATCGCCTGGGAGAGCTCATTGCCAGATTGCAAACCCTTGTTCCATTGGCGCACCAACTCGGCCAGTTGTCCACGCATGGTCACCAGGCTGAAACCAAAATCCCGATCAAGCCCGTGATCGCGCATCAGGCTAAGGGTTTCATCCAGACGCGCAATACGCTGATAAAACAGCACCAGAAGTTCGTTGTCGCCCAGCGCAACATACTGACGCGCCGTGCGCTCCAGATTGGTCACGTCATCGCGCAAACGGTTGCCCAGCTGAGTGACTTGCGAGCCATCCTGCACCAGGGCCTTGCTATGCCGTGTTAGCTCGATCAAGGACCACTGACCCAGACCGATGCCCAGCAATAACGGGAAGCTCACAGCAAGGTAGCCGAGCAGTATCCACGAGCTCAATGATCTGTTCATGGGCGGAGTATGTCGTCAGGCTGCGACACTGCAAAGAGGCACATACAAACCGGCATTCCGCCGATTGTGGCGCGCGAGCCCGCTTGCCTGGAGCCTGTCGGGCGTGGCGCGGCGGTTTGTCGCCAGACGCCAACACTTTCCTGCAACGGCACATTGCCAGCGCCTTGTGCAGCCAATCAGATCAAATCTATATTTTTGTTTTAAAAGCATATTTTAGAATCTGGCAAGCGCTTTGCGCCTTGGAAGTCGAACTTCACAAGGAGAAGCCGAATGAAAACCTGGACGATTCTAGCCACCTCCGCTGCCTTGAGCATGAGTGCACCTGTGCTGGCCGACAAAAACACCGACAAGTCGTCGGATGAGAGTATCCAGCAAGACATGGCTCAGGCTTATGAAGATGCCAAATCAGCCACTGTTGACGCCTACATCACCGGTCGACTGATCACGGCCTATGCCCTGAGCGAACATCTCAAGGCCACAGACATCCATGTCGATGTGCAGGAGCGCAAAGCCATCTTAAGTGGCGAAGTGGGCAACGAAATCCAACGTGATCTTGCGGTTGAAATCGCCCGCGGCGTCGAAGGCCTGGAGGATGTTGAATCCACACTGCAGATCACCGAGCGTGATCAAACCGAGATGGCCAACGCGGAATCTGGCGGGTTTGCCCAGCACTTCAACGATGCGGCGATCAAAGCACGTGTGAAAACCCGCTTGCTTTGGAACAGCAATGTGTCGGGCTTGTCGATTGACGTCAATGCCGAGCAAGGCGAAGTGACCTTGAGCGGTGCCGTGGACTCCCAGGAACAGGCAGCGCTTGCGATTGCCATCACTGAGAACACCGACGGCGTGGCCAAAGTTGTTGATGAACTGAAGGTGCAAACGGCGTCACGCGAAAGCTAAGTCGCCTGGGGCACATCGGGGACATTCCCGCGATCCCCTGTTCGAAATCCAACCCTGTCCCCGTTTGGCCGGTGAGCGCCCCCCGCACCTAGCTCACCGGTCATTTTTTTGCCTCCGAGGCAATTAAACACATGAAAAACAACGCGTCATAGAACTGTCAAAAATCTGGCTTGGAAATTGCTTCGCTGCAACATAACGCAAACACGGACCGTTCCATGCCTCGTCTAGCCACCCAAAATGCCCGCATTTTCTCGCTGCTGGCGTTGTTAGCAGCGCCATTGAGCGCATCCGCCAGCGATACCTTGACCGCATCCGCAGATATCGTTTGGGTCGCCGTCTCCGCCGCGCTGGTGTTCTTCATGCAAGCTGGCTTTGCGCTGCTGGAAGGTGGCTGCTCCAGGGCCAAGAACAGCACAAACGTCATCCTGAAGAACTTTGCCGACCTGTGCTTTGGTGTCCTTGGCTTCTGGCTGCTGGGCTATGGGCTGATGTTCGGCACCAATCTGACCGGTTGGTTTGGTAGCGACCACTTCCTGCCGGATTCTTCACCCGGAAATGAAGCCGTATTCTTCGTGTTTCAGGCGATGTTCGCGGCGACTGCAGCAACCATTGTTGCCGGCTCGGTGGCCGAGCGCATGCGTTTCTGGCCTTATCTGATCGCCTCATTCGTGATCACCGCACTGATCTACCCGATCTCCGGCTCATGGGTCTGGGGCAGCTTTTACGAAGGCTCGGGCTGGCTCGCCCAACGCGGCTTTGTCGACTTTGCCGGCTCCACTGTTGTCCACTCTGTGGGCGCCTGGTGTGCACTAGCCGGCGTCATTTTGCTTGGCCCACGTCTGGGGCGGTTTGCCAAAGATGGCTCGCCACGCACCATTCCGGGGCATAACTTGCCCATGGTCTCGCTTGGCGTCTTCATCCTGTGGCTGGGTTGGTTCGGTTTCAACGGCGGCTCAACCCTGGCCGCATCGCAAGATGTTGGCACTGTCTTGATGAATACGCAGATCGCCGCTGTCCTGGGCGTGATCGGCACAATCCTGTGCGCCGCCTTGCTGCGCCGGCCCATGTCAGCGGTGACCATTTTAAATGGCGGCCTGGCCGGACTGGTCTCAATCACCGCAGGATGTGGCTCCATGTCCGCCGGCTTTTCGGCGCTGACGGGCTTGACCGGCGGCTTTGTCATGGTGCTGTCCGGCCTGGCGCTGGAGAAATTCAAGCTTGATGACGTGGTCGGTGCCATCCCGGTTCACGGTTTTGCGGGTGCTTGGGGCACCTTGGCAGCCGGCATGTTTTACGCTGGAGACACTTTTAATGTTTCGCGCATTGCGATCCAGCTGCTTGGCATTGGTGCCATCTTTGTCTGGTCGTTCAGCGCCGCACTGATTTTGTTCGGTCTGCTCAAGATGTTCATCGGCATCCGTGCATCAACCCTGCACGAGCAACACGGCCTGGATTACACCGAGCACGCCGACATTGGCTATCCCGAATTTCAGGCCAGTCTTGCGCCGCGGAGTTGAGCATGGCTAAGGCACTACCGTGGCAGATGGCCTTGCCCGACATACTGTCGGAACAGCTGGGTGTTCATGTTGGCGCCCAGGCGGCAGATCTGTGGCTGGCCAAATACGCCAGCGACCCGGGCCCTAATGTTATTGGCTTTATGCGCGAGGTCTCGCAAGCGCTGCAGTTTGATGCGCGGCAGCGGAATGCACTGCGTACGGCAGTTCACCGCGCACGCACAGGCGCCAGCGCTCAGCCTCAGACCACTGCACCCGAGTTTCGGGCTGGGAGCAAGGTTGCTGTGGCGCTGCTCACCGCCATTCGTGCCAAGCTGATTGCCCGTACAGGTCGTCCGCCGGCCGAATTCATCGAAGACCTGGGCCAACTGCTATCCGCTGCAGGTGGCTTGCAGGAAATGGCCGCGCCGGCACTGGGATGGATTATCCAGGGCGGCCGGATGCCCGAACTCAGCTTTGAACAACTCACCGACCTGGTTCACAACGTTTACGTTGCCCTGTGTCACACCCTCGGACCGGTGCCTGCCGATGAGCTCTTCTATAGGGCCGTCGAGCACGCCAAAACCCTGCCCGAAGCCGAGCAGTTCCCTCCTACCAATCTGATCTTTACTGACAAGGCCTGACCCCCATGCGCCAGATCAAAGTTGCTTTTCTCGATCTCGAAGACAGCGATCAACGCCCATTGAAATCTGCCCTGGGCGTCTGCACCCGGGCACTCGACACCCAGTTTGAGTGGACTGCACCACACAGTGCCGATATCTGCATCGTGAACGTGCATGGCCGCTCGCCCAAACCCGACAACGCGGTTTTGGTGCGTTTTTCCAGCCACAAAAACGGTGTGCCCGTCGATCTTGCCCGGCCCGTTCACACGCGCGTCATGATCGACGTGTTTTCTAAAGCCATTAAGGACGTGGCCAAAAAAGCGCCGAGCTATCAGCGCAGCGGCGTTACGGTGAAACGATACCGCGGCGCCATAGTCGAATAGCACCCCAAATATCCACGGCCCCAGCGCCATCAGAGCGAGGGTCGCTTATTATCTGGACACGAACGGGCACGCTGCGGGGCTGCCCGATCAGGGAGACACGTTTATGAAGTATCTCAGCCCGGTCGACAGTTTGTTCCTGCTCGCCGAACGACGCCATCAACCCCTGCATGTTGGGGCGTTGTGCCTGTTTCACCGTCCCGAAGGCGCACCGGCCGATTTCGCCGCCACGCTGGCCCACCACTTACGCGAATCGACGCGTGCAACCTGCCCGTTCAATCGACGCCTGCAGGGGCGCTGGGCCTTGAAGTCGTGGGATGACACGGACGACTTTGATCTGCACCAGCATTTCGTGCATCTGTCGTTGCCGCAGCCCGGCCGCATCCGCGAATTGCTGGCCATGGTTTCGCGCGTGCACAGCGCGCACCTGGATCGCGCCTACCCATTGTGGCGGACCTATCTGATCGAAGGACTGGAAGACAATCGCATCGCGCTGTACAGCAAGATCCATCACTCGGTGGTGGATGGTGTGGCCGGCATTCGGCTGATGTTGAAATCGATGTCTGAAGACCCGTTTGATTCACTCAACATGCCCGCGCCGTGGGAGATGCGCCCGCGGCGCACACGTCACCGGCGCCAGCGTCTGAGCACGCCGGTGGCGCAGCTGTCTCCGGCGGCGCGCATGGCCCAGCTGTACGCCACCGCGCGCAGCGGCGCCCTGTCGGTGCCGGTGGTGGCCAAGCACATTCGCCATACCCTGCAGGATCTGCATCATCACAACCCCGATGTGGTCGGCAGTCTGCAGGCGCCACGCTGCATTCTGAACAGCAAGATCACCGGCTCACGTCGCTTTGCCGCGCAGTCGTACTCCAGCGCACGCATCAAGGCCATCGCCCGAACCACCGGCGGCACCTCCAATGACGTCATTCTGGCCCTGTGCGGCTCGGCGCTGCGGCGCTATCTCGGCGAGCTGAATGAACTGCCGACCAGCCCGCTGATCGCTGCGGTGCCGGTATCGATACGCCGTGAAGAGAGCGAAACCGGCAACGAAATCTGCCTGGCTTTGGCCAATCTGGGCACCCATCTTGACGACCCGATGGCGCGCCTGACTTGCGTGCAGGGCTCCATGAATTACGCCAAGGCCATGTTACGCAGCATGACCCCAGCGCAGATGATGGCCTACACCCTGGCCATGCTGGGGCCTGGCGCGATGACACTGCTGCCCGGTATCGGCGGACAACGCACCGTGGCCAATGTGGTGATTTCGCATGTGCCCGGCCCGCGTACACCGGTGTACTGGCAGGGTTGCGAACTCGACGGTATCTACCCTGCTTCGCTGGTGCTGGATGGTTTTGCCCTCAACATCACCTTGATCAGCCGCCACGACAAGATCGATTTCGGCATCCTGGCCTGTCGCAAGACGCTGCCCGGTGTTCAACGTCTGCTCGACTACCTGGACGAAGCGCTGGGTGAGCTGGAAAACGCGGTGGGTTTGCCCAACGCTGCCTGAGCGATGCACAACCAGACGTCGTGCAGAGAGTCGACCGACGAACGAGGCTTGCTTAGACTCTGCCCACGCGATTTGTCTGGAGAGACCATGAACAAGCCTGTATCTGCCGCTGCGCCCGCCATCACCACCGGCGAGGACTACATCAACAGTTTGCGCAATCGCGGCTTGAAGGTCTGGCTGTTCGGCGAGCTTGTCGAGGAGCCGGTCGATCATCCGATGATCCGGCCGTCCATCAATGCGCTGGCGCGCACCTACGACCTAGCGATTGAGCAACCCGATCTGGCCAGTGTGGTGTCGCCCTTTACCGGCGAGCGCGTCAGCCGCTTTCTGCATGTGTGCACCTCGGCTGAGGATCTGGTCACACAGAACAAAATGCAGCGTCGTCTGGGGCAGCTGACCGGCACCTGCTTTCAGCGCTGTGTCGGCATGGATGCCTTCAACGCCCTGTACTCGGTGACCTATGAGCTTGATGAGGCCCATGGCACGGATCACCATCTGCGCTTCCGCGCCTTTCTTACCGACATGCACAAGGGCAACTTCGTGGTCGGCGGCGCGATGACCGACGTCAAGGGTGATCGAGGCAAGTCGCCGCATCAGCAAAACGATCCGGATATGTTCGTGCATGTGGTCAAGCGCAGTGACGAGGGTGTTTGGATACGTGGTGCCAAGGCGCATCAGACCGGCTGCATCAATTCGCACTGGATGGTGGTCATGCCGACCATGCGTCTGTCACCCGACGATGGCGATTTCGCGATCGTGGGTGCAGTGCCGGTTGATGCGCCCGGGATCACCTACGTCTACGGCCGTCAGAGCTGCGACACCCGGGCCATGGAAAACGGCTCGATCGATGTCGGCAACGCCCAGTACGGTGGTCAGGAAGCCATGGTCATCTTCGACGATGTGTTCATCCCCAACGCGCATCTGTTCATGGACGGACAGACCGAATTCGCCGCCATGCTGGTGCAGCGCTTCACCACCTATCACCGTCGCTCCTACGTATGCAAAACCGGCCTCGGCGACGTTCTCGCCGGAGCCGCTGCCGAAATTGTCGAAATGAACGGGATCGAAAAGGCCAGCCACATCAAGGACAAAATCGTCGAGATGACGCATCTCAACGAAACCATCTACGGCACCGGCATCGCGTCCAGCTATCAGGGTTACGCAACCCGTTCGGGGGCTTACATCTGCGATGAAATGCTTGCCAATGTGTGCAAACACCACGTGACCAAGCTGCCCTATGACGTCTCCCGCATCGCCCAGGATATGGCCGGCGGTCTGGTGGCCACCCTGCCATCGGAACAGGACCTCAACCATCCGGAAATCGGCCGCTTGCTGCGTAAATATCTCAAGGGACGGGACGACGTCAGCGTGGAGTCACGCGTGCGCATCCTGCGCCTGATCGAGAACATGACCATGGGGCGCAATGCCGTTGGCTACTTGACCGAATCCATGCACGGAGCCGGCAGCCCACAGGCTCAGCGCATCGAAATCGGTCGCGCCATGCAACTGGAGTACAAGAAACGCCTGGCCCGCATCCTCGCCGGTATCGACGAGGTGGACGACGCGGACGCGACCGCAAACAGTCTCAGTGAAGGGTATTTTCAGCGCGTCTTTGCGCTGCCGGGGCAGCCCGCTGGCGAGGCCTGAAGCCTGCCCCATTCGGCCCGGTTATTTGTGCGCGATCGGTTTGTCGGTGAACAGGTAATCACGCAGTTCGCTGTCCATGGTCGGATCGCGACGGCGGATCCACTCCAGCACCATCGCGGCGTGCTCTTTTTCTTCGTCGCGGTTGTGCTCGAGTATGCGTTTAAGCTCGGCGTCCTTGCAGGCGTCGACGCGCTGGTTGTACCAATCCACCGCTTCCAGCTCTTCCATCAATGATGTGATGGCCCGGTGCATGTCGCGGGTCTCATCGCTGAGTTCCTCGATCGGCTCGTGGTATCCCTCGTTGGCCATGTGCTCACGCCTCGCATGCTTGGAAAAGGTGGTTCACACCATGCCGTTTTGAGGCCCTGGCCGCAAGCTGTGAACACTACGACTACCACCAAATACTGTGCTGGTTGATAATGTCCCGTTCCTTAGCGGCCAATGACGAGCGAGCGTCAGCCAAGAGCCGTATCAACAACGTCACGACAGGGGCACGGACTTATGTTGTTTTCCTTGCAAGTTTTCTTTCTGCGCATCTACATGACCATCTTCAAGGCGGTCACCGCGATTCTGCCGGTGAAATGGCCCAAGATGTTCGAAGGCACCGACTCCTCGCTGGAGCTGTGCCGCTACATGGCCCAGCAAGGGCACAAAAAGATCTTCATCGTCACCGACGCCGTGCTCAATCAGCTTGGCTTGCTCGACAAAATGAAGGCGGAACTGGATCAGCTGGGCCTGCCCTATGAAGTCTTCGACGGCGTAGAGCCCGACCCCACGGTGGCGCAGATCGAAGCCGGTTACCAGGCCCTGGCCAAGGCCGGCTGCGATGCCATACTCACGGTCGGTGGTGGCTCGTCCATCGATGCCGCCAAGATGATTGGCGCCCGTGCCAAGAACAACAAACCGGTGGTCAAGATGGCCGGTCTGTTCCGTGTGTTCTGGGGTATTTTGCCGCTGTACGCCGTGCCGACCACGGCCGGCACAGGTTCAGAAGTCACCATCGCAGCGGTGGTATCCGATCCCGAGCAGCAACGCAAACTGCCGGTCATGGATCTCAAACTGATGCCGACCGCGGCCGCGCTGGACGGTGCCCTGATGACCGGGCTGCCGCCGCACATCACCGCTGCAACCGGCATGGACGCCCTGACCCATGCGGTCGAGTCGTACATTTCCCGCAATGCGATGAAAAAGACCGACCCGCACGCGCTGGAAGCGGTGCGCCTGATCATGGACAACCTGGAAACCGCCGTTGCGGACGGCAGCAATCTGCAGGCGCGGCAAAACATGGCGCGTGCATCGCATGTTGCCGGCATCGCCTTCACCCAGGCCGGCGTCGGCTATGTGCACGCCATCGCGCACAACTTCGGCGCGCTGTATCACGTGCCGCATGGGCTGGCCAATGCCATTGTCATGCCGCATGTACTCGACTACTCCAAGTCACATTGCGCCCATCGCCTGGCTGACCTGGCTCGGGCCAGCAAAACCGGCCCGGCCAATGCCAGCGACGCACAGCTGGCCGATGCGTTCATTGCACGCATTCGCGCCATGAACGAGACCTTTGGCATTCCCAGCCAGCTCGACAAGCTGCGCGCCGAAGATCTCGATCGCATCGCCAGCGCCGCCCTCTCCGAAGCACGTTTCACCTATGCGGTGCCGCGCTACCTTGACCACCAGAGCTGCAAGGCTCTGGTCGGGCAGATGCTGGTCGCCTGATCAGCCGGGCTGCGGCGGCAGCGTTGCAGCTTTGCCACGGAGACACGGATGGTTCCCAATAAAACGCGAATTTTCTACGGCATAGGCTCGATCGCAGAGGGCGTGAAGGAAACCGCCTTCAACGTGTTCCTGCTGTTCTACTACAACAACGTGCTCGGCTTGCCGGGCACCTGGGTGGGCGCGGCCATCTTCCTGGCCTTGTGCATCGACGCGTTTACAGACCCGCTGATGGGGGTGATATCGGACAATACGCGCTCCCGTCTGGGGCGACGCCATCCCTACATGTACCTGGCGGTGTTGCCGGTTGCGCTGTCGTTCGCCCTGCTGTTCGCGCCGCCGGATGATCTGAGCCACCCGGCGCTGTTCTGCTGGCTGCTCGGCTTTACCGTGTTGCTACGCGTGAGCCTGACGCTGTACGCCGTACCCAGCAACGCCATGGCAGCCGAAATGACGGCCGATTACGACGAGCGCACCGAAATCATCGGCATCCGCTTTCTGTTCGGCTGGCTGGCCGGCTTGGGCGCTGCGGTGGTTGGCTTCACTGCATTTTTCAATGAGGGGCCGGGCGGCGTCGACGGTCGCATGCAGGCCTCTGCCTACGCCGAATTTGCACTGTACTGCGCGATTTTCGCCGGCCTTGCCATCCTGCTGTGCGCCTGGGGTACCCGCGACGTGGCGCGGCTCAATCCGCATGCGCCGGATGCCAGACGCAGCCTGCGCGCCGATTTTGCCGTGGTCTGGGCCAATCGCTCGTTTCGGGCCCTGATCATCAGCGCCATTTTTTCATCCAGCGCCTGGGGTTACATCAACGCCGTGGGCTACTACGTGAACACGTATTTCTGGGGGCTGGATGGTGATCAGCTGGGCATACTCACGCTGGGCATGGTGATCTCGGTGATCATCGCGGCCAGCGTCTCACCGATGCTCGGCAAATTGTGGGACAAGAAACGTTCGGCCATGGCCCTGGCCCTGTTCGCCGTGCTTTTCGGCCCGCTACCGATCGGCTTGCGCCTGCTCGGATGGTTTCCGGAAAACGGCACGCGGGACCTGGTCACCGCGCTGTTCTTTTTCACCATCATCCTGACCGCCGCGCTGATCAGCATCAACATTATCACCGCATCGATGATCGCCGATCTCACCGATCAGGGGGAAGCCGATTCCGGGCGCCGCCTGGAGGGTGCGTTCACATCACTGATCGTGTTTTCGGTCAAAGCCTCGTCAGGCGTCGGGGCCTTGCTGGCTGGCGTCACTCTGGATCTGATTGCGTTTCCACGCCAGCAACCCGAGCTGGCCGAGCAAAGTGCGCAAACCCTGGCCACGGCTTACGCACCCGCCATCATGGTGCTGTACGCGGTGAGCCTGTATTTCCTCAATCGCTATCAACTGACGCGGCGCCAGCACAGTCAGATTCTGGCCACGCTGGCGCAGCAGCGCGGCTAAGATTTACGGAACAGGCTACCCAGCTTGATCATGCCGTTGATGGTGTTGACCACCGCATTGGGGACCACAATCGGGCGCTTGAGCATGTCGCCGACCATCTTCTTGTACTTGTCCGAATACGGCGGGAACATCAGCTTGGGGTCACCAACCGGCGGGCCGTCCTCAACCACCGAGCGGGGATTGGAGCATTCCAGGAAGGTGGCATGCCCGCCGATCCGGCCCATGCCGCTGTGGTTGACGCCGCCGAAGGCCAGGCACGGATTGGTGCCCGACTGAATCACGTTGTGATTGACCACCGTGCTGCCCGCACTGGTGCGCGCCAGATACCAATCCTTGGCCGCGCTGTCCTTGGCGAAGATGTACAGGCTCAGCGGCTTGGGGCGACGCCGGATAATGCTTGGCACCTCGGCCCGGTCGGCAAACGGCACGATGCAGATGATCGGGGCAAAAATTTCCTCCTGCATGATCTTCATGTCCTCGCTGACCCCGGACAGGATGGTCGGCGCGATGAACAGATCATCGGCATCGGTCTGGCCGCCGAATTCGACCTTGGCGCCCTTGTCCAAGGCATCCTGCAGCAATGCATGGATGCGCTCGAAATGCCTGGCATTGATGATGCGCGGGAGATGATTGGAGGCTTGAAAGCCCTCACCTTGCGGGTTGTACATCTCGTTGAACGCATCGCCCATGGCGCTGACAAACGCGCTCTGTACGCTTTCATGCACCAGCGCGTAATCCGGCGCGACACACACCTGGCCTGCGTTGGCCGCACGTCCCCAGGCGGTTTTGAATGCAGCGTCTTTAACGTCTGCACTGGCATCGATGATGGTCGGATTCTTGCCGCCCATCTCCAGTGTCACCGTGGCGAAATGATCCGCCGCAGCTTTCATGATCAAACGCCCGACACCATGACCACCGATGTAGAACATATGGTTGAACGGACAGGCCAACAGCGCCTGGGCGACTTCGGCCCCGCCCTGGAACACGGCAAACTCATCATCCGGCAGCGCCTTGGCCACGATGTCCGCCAGCACCTGGGCCGAATGTGGCGCCAGCTCGGACGGTTTCAGCACAAACGCATTGCCCGCGGCGATGGCGCCGGCGGCCATCACAAACGCTTCGGCAATCGGCGCGTTCCAGGTCGAGACGTGCAGCACCATGCCTTTGGCTTCGTGGCGCACGTAACTTTTCTTGCCCAGGGTCATTAAGGAACCCTGCACCGGCTGCGGTGCCATCCAACTGGCCAGGTGCTTGCTGATGAACTCGATCTCGGCCTTGATCATCAGCAGCTGACCGTCGATGTCAGTCTCGTGAACCCGCAGCTCCTGCTGACCGGCGGCAACAATCTCGGCGCGGCTGGCCAGCACCACGTCAAGCAGCTTTTTGAGCTTGGCGATACGCTCATCCGCGGTGGTCAGCGCAAGCTCGGGCGTGCGTGCGGCCATGCGCTCGAAATGGGCGCGAATCTGCGCGCTGTCCTGCAATTCTGCATTCATGTTCATCAGCCCTTGTAGCTGGGAATTTTGAAGGCTGAGCGCATCATCTTCTCCAGACTGCTGTCGGAGAACATACGGCGCATGATGCCCATGGGTTTGACGTCCTTGCCCAGCAACTCCATCGGCTTCCATTTTTTCTTGGCCAGAATGTCCAGGGTGCCTTTGAGCGCTTCCTCCGGCGTGCTGCCGGTTTTGTTGAGCATCTCAGGCAGGACATTGAGGATGGTGTTGGACAGATGCGGATCGTAAATCTCGCGGATTTCGGCCGGCTGCATGTTCCAGGTGCGGGTGACCTGTTCCTTGGCATTGGCTGACATACCGGTGAGCACCCCACCCGGCACGATCGAGGTGACCTGAATGCCCAAGGGCGCCAGCTCGTGGCGCAGCGTCAAGGTCATGCCGTGGATGGCGTGCTTGCTCATGTTGTAGCCGCCCGAGCCGATCGGGTTGGCAATGATCGCGCCGGAACTGTAGTTGGCGATGCGTGAACGCGGCGCGTTCTTGCGGATCAGCGGCAAGAAGGCCTGGACCACACGCAGCTGACCAAAGGTGTTGATCTGGAAAATGCGCTCCAGCTGCTGCTGATCAACCGCCTCGATCACCCCCACCGCAATATTGGCCACGCCGGCCACATTCATCAGCAGGTCCAGACCCTGTCCGTTAAGCGCCTCGGTGACCACACGTGCGCTCTCACGCACTGATTCTTCGGATGAAACATCCTGATCCACCACCGTGATGTTGCCGCCACTTTCCAGATCGGTCGGCGCGCCGGGCAGCACACCTGCAAACACCCGCCAGCCGCTGGACGCCAGTGATTTCACCAACAAGTTGGCCTGTCCGACATTGGCGCCGGTAATGAATGCTGTCTGCATCGTCATCCCCTCGAAGTTTTGATAGCTGCCGCGCAGTCTGACCGCATACGCCGGCCCCTTCCTCATACAAAAGCGTGAGATTGCCCGCATCGAAGGCCCGCGCCCGGGCACGCCGGCTGTTCTACACTGTGTGCGTCAGCAGCCGCGAGGGCGCTGAGCACGCCGATACCAACAGGCCGGGCGCAGCGCGTCCGCCGCAACGCCAGCGCGCGCCACCAGGGGAAACACATGATCGCAACGCCGGAGACGGCTTTTCTGGTTGTCGGCCTGATGACGGCCGGTACTGGCTTGATCTTTCTTCTCAATGACCGCGCCAACCCGGCCAGTCGGGCGCTTTCGGCCTGTCTGATGGCGATCGGGTTACGTCTGTTTCTGAGTGGCAACGACACCCTGGCGCCTCACATCGAGGTCACGCTGGGCCTGTGGCTGATCGATGCGCTGACCACCACACTGGAGTCACTGGCCATACTCTGCGGTTTGGAATGGGGACTGCGCATCGGCCGCACCGGCCCGCCCGGACGATTGCGTCTGACCTCCACCGCACTGTTTCGCGCGGCACAGATCCTGATCATCGTGTACTGGGGCCTGAGCCTGGGCTATCTGGCCATTTTCCCCGAGCAGGCGATGTCCGATGTGGCCGGCAATGTGCGCGTGCGCGGGGTTGAGTTTGCGGTGTTCGCCCCGGTGCTGGGGACCAGCATTCTGCTTGCTGGCATCGCCATCACCACCTTGCGTTTCAGCCGCATCGACCGCGCCGAAATCGTGCGCCTGCGCGCCCTGGCCATTGCCGGCCCGTTTCTGCTCGGTGGTCTGATTTTCGGCAACCACATCGTGCCCATCACCCTGACCCTGGGTTTGCTGGCCTTTCTCGCCGGCTCGGTGCGTTACCTGCTGATCCAGAACCAGCGCGGGCAATTCATGCGCCAGTTTCTGTCACCTGAGGTGGCTCGACTGGTCCAGCAGGAAGGCATGGATGAAGCGCTTAAACGCCAGCGTCGCGTGCTCAGCGTGGTCATCTGCGATCTGCGCGGCTTCACCGACTATGCCCGCCAGCATGATTCAGACGCGGTGGTGGGTCTGCTCGAACGCTTTTACAACAGCGTCGGTGAGGTCGCGGCGCGCCACGGTGGCACGGTCAAGGATCACGCCGGTGATGGCGTACTGATTCTGGTCGGCGCCCCACTGGCCATGCCCGACCACACCACCCGGGCCCTGCAGCTGGCTGATGATTTACGCCAGGTTGGCATTGCCTTGCTGGCCGGGAGCACGCCCGAGCTGGGCCTGGGTGTGGGCGTTGCCACCGGGCGCACCACCATCGGTGCGATACGCGGTGCCCGGCGGCTGGAATATGTCGCGGTCGGCAGCGCGGTCAATCTGGCCGCACGGCTGTGCGACCGTGCCCGCGCCGGGGAAGTGCTGTGCGATCAGCGCACGCTGCAGGGGCTGGATGCGGCCACGGCCTTGCACGCTGAACCGCGCCAAGCAGAAAGTCTTAAAGGATTTCCGGAACCCGTCGCTGTGTTCGCCGTTGCACCGCGTGCCGCTAGCGCACCAGCGCAGCCGACTTGACCTGCGCCCACACGGACATGCCGGCTTCAAGCCCGAGATGATCCAGTGAGCGCGCGGTGGTGCGTGCCAGGATGTCGGCCTGACCACTGCTCAGGCGAATCACCGCCATGGCGTCTTCCGCGCTGCTGTTGATCTCCCTGATCTGCACCGGCAGACGATTGACGATGCTGGTGTCGACATGCTCACTCAGGGTCAGGCTCACGTCGCGTGCGAGAATCCGCACACGCACCGCACTGCCGAGGGCTTCGCCACTGTCGCGCAACCACAACTGGCCGTTGTCCCAGCGCACCTGCATCAACCGCCAACGTGGATCACGTGCGCTGACCTGGGCCTCGATCACCACACCGGCCTGATCTCCCAGGCGATGGGCCAGATCGGTGCGCGCCAGCACCGTGCGCAACGGCCCCTGCGCCACAACCCGGCCCTGCTCCAGCAAAACCAGATGATCGGCCAGCCGGGTCAGCTCATCCAGTGCATGTGTGACGTAGATCAACGGCGCCTCGATCAGATCGCGCAAGGTATCCAACAGTTCGAGAATGTCACGTTTATGGGTACCATCCAGCGCCGCAAGCGGCTCATCCAGCAGCAACAGCTTTGGCTGCACCACCAGTGCACGGGCCAGCGCTACACGCTGGCGTTCACCACCCGAGAGCAGCGCAGCCGGTCGTGGCAATAGCTCACCTACACGCAAGATATCCAGCAACTCGGCGTAACGGGCTTGCGACACCGGTGCGGTAGCACGTTTCATGGCGTAGTCGAGGTTGCCCTGCACGCTGAGATGGCTGAGCAGGCTGTTCTCCTGAAACACATAAGCCAGCTGGCGTCGGTGCGTTGGCATACAGCTTGTTGCGTCCTGCCAGGTGACACCATTGATACGGATGTCCGCGCGGCAGGTTTGCAGCCCCGCCAGACAACGCAGCAAGGATGATTTGCCCGCGCCGGATGGGCCGAATATGGCGCTGACACCCTGCCCCGGCAAGTTCAGGTCGAGCTTCAGCGCATCATCCGCAGCGCCCGGATAGCGCAATGTCACAGCGGCCTTGATCATGCGCGGACACGCACGCCGCGTGGTTGCAGCAGATACAAGGCCAGCAACATGCTGAACGAAAGCCCCAGCATCACCGCCGACAAGCCATGCGCCTCGGCGTAAGCCAGAGCTTCAACGTGATCGTAAATCTGCACCGAAACCACGCGGGTTTCGCCCTCGATGTTGCCGCCAATCATCAGCACCACGCCGAACTCGCCCAGGGTATGGGCAAAACCCAGTACCGCGGCGGTGATCAGGCCTGGCCTGATCAGCGGCAGTACCACGCTGAAAAAGCGGTCGACCGGTCCGGCGCCCAACGTGGCGGCAATTTCCAACGGACGATCGCCCAGCGAGGCCATGGCAGCTTGCAGCGGCTGCACCACGAAGGGCAAGGAATACAGCATGGAGCCAATGACCAGCCCGGAGAAACTGAACGCCAAGCTCCCAAGCCCCAGAGCATCGGTGAGCTGGCCAAGCGGCCCCTGCGGCCCCAGCGCCAGCAGCAGATAAAAGCCCAGCACGGTCGGTGGCAATACCAGCGGCAATGCCACCAGCGCGGCTACGGGCGCCTGCCACCGCGAGCGGGTGCGCGCCAGCCACCAGGCCAGCGGCAGGCCCACAAGCAACAGCAATGCGGTGACGGTGGCGGCCAGACGCAGGGTCAGCAGTAACGCCGTAAGGTCCGCGCTGGATATGTTCAAAACAATGCGGGATAACCCGGGCAGTCATCCATCGGACCGCTCACGCTGAAGCTGGAGCTGGTGCCGCTGAACGGCGTGCGCGGTCCCAGACTGTCGCTACCCAGCAGCGGTACCGCCGTGCCTTCATGACGAATCCGGTAGCGCCCGGATGGCAGATTGCGTGGCAAATGCCACAGCGCTTCAATCTGCGAACTGCGCAAGGCAATCAGCTGCCCCGCCACCGGCGCCTCCGGGCTGGCGTGCCAGCGCATGATCAGTTCCGGATCGCGCTCACGCGCGACCACTTGCCACTGCCCATCAGCTTGTTCGCGTTCGGCCAGTAGATAGGCCTGATTCAGCTTGTCCAGCGCGTCATTGCGCGGGTGCGCCGATGCAAACACCACCTGCACGGTGTCACCCGCGGTGTAGGCTTCGGCCGCATCTGTGAGCACCTCACCGTAGGCTGTGCCGGGCATCAATGCATCGGCAGCCAGGTATGGCAATCGTGGTGGCAGCCCTGGCGCGGTCTGCGGTGCCGGCACGCCGTCGGGCGCATCGGTGTTGTCACGCAGGCTGATGGCCAAAGGTCGCAGCGACTGCTGCACGGCAGCCAGCGTCCACGGTCCGAAGTGCGTTGAGGCGCCTTCGTACTGCTGGGTGGCGTACTCCTCGCGGGTGGTCAGGTACTGCACGAAATCGTTGCTCAAACCGGCCACCACGGCATGTTCGATCCCCGCCTCGGCCAGTTCAGCCATCACCGTGGCACGAATACGCCGCGCCGAGGTGGTGGTCACTTCCCACGGCAGGGCCACGATGGCCAACTGCCCGAGCGTCATAATCTGCATCGGAAGATCTGCATTGCTGATCAGCTCGGTGGTACCGATCGGGAACAGGATGGGCTTTTCGGCATGACAGCCGTAATCCACATCGGGTAGCGCCGGCAGCACATCACTGCCAACGGTCAGACCACAGCCCAGCAGCGTACCGACGGTGCGTGCCGGCAACGCCGGATAGCCGGACCCGGTCGCGCCGCCGGCGATGGTCGCCAGCACGGTCTCGATGTCACCGGCCAGATTGGCCGCCGGATCGATATCGCTGCACGCGATGCCTTCCTGCGTGGGGCCGCGATTATCCTCGGCACCGGCCGCCATGGAAAACCCCAGCGCTGCAGTGCAGGTGCGTTTGATCGTGCTATCCAGCTCGGCCGGATGATCAAGGCTGGCCAACACCACCGGATCATCGACCTCGATGTCATCCATACGCACATGGGTCAGCCGGCTGCGCAATCCGCCACGCAACTCAACCCCACCTGCGTCATACAATTCGATCGCCCGGGCCAGTTGCTTGACCCCGCTGGCCGCGGTGCTTTCCAGCGTATCCACCCCGCAACCGATACTGATGTCCGGATAGGGGTTTTCGCGAAAGCACAGATTGGGCGAGGAATCGCCTTCATCGGATTGCGCGAATGCGGCGACGAAGCGATCCTCGCCGTCGGGCGCCAGATAGTCCGTGCCCATCATGCGTTCTACGCTGATCGCCGCCAGTCCCTTGTTGTCGCTGCTGATCAGCGGCTCATGAGTGCCGACCGAAGTGGTGTGCACACCAAACCAGTTGAGCAGGCCAATCGAGCGGCCATCGGCGCGGTCAAAACGCAACTGCAGCATGCGCTTGTTAACCCGCACCTCTTCGCCGGCGCTATCCAGCCAGGCTTCGCGCTCGGCCTGCGGATTGTTGGCGTAGGCCGGCTCGGAGCGGTTGGTGTTGACGTCGAGCAACTCGCCCACTGCCAGGCGTACATGCCCCGGCTCCGGATGCGCTTCCAGATTGCGATGGGCCTGCTGGATCGCGCGGAACAAGGCGGTGCTGTAAATCTCGTGGACCAGCGCGTCATAACCCAGCCGGAACAGGTTGTAGGCGCTGTGATGAGCTTCGCCGCCAGGGCCGGAATGGGTATGCGTGGCCGACATCATGATGTTTTCGCCGGCATAGTGAGCCGACAGTTCCGGATCGGCTGCAATTTTCTCCAGCACGCTCTGGCGCAGCCCCTGAGTCAGGAAGCCGGTTTCGGTGACGGCCAGGATCACACGCTCGCCATTGCACGGCGATTCCAGAGCGAAAGCCCGCGCGAACTGGCGCAAGTGTATGCCACGCAGCACGTGGGTGGGGTCTTCATAGCCCGCTGAAATGCTGTCACCGGCGGGCCCGGTCATGTCATGCACCCCAGAGCCCATACGAAAAGCATTGCTATCTGCACAGGCCGAACCATACAGCGCAGCACCGGCAGTCGCAGGTTGTGCGCTCATCATTGCCTGCAGGCGCGCATCGCCGGCCCGGTCATGCCCGGCATGCAACTGGCGTAACGGGCTGGCCAGCGCACACGCCCCCAACTCGGTTTTGCCCAGGGCGGCACCACCCGGGCTGCTATCAATAGTGTCGCGTCCACCGGACTGACAGCCCGTCAGGGCCGTCAGCGCGATCAGTATCAAACTCAGATTTTTAAGCGTCATGGTGCAAAAGAGTACTTGAAGGCGGCTAGGCAACAGATGCCGCTTATTCCAGAAAATTATCAATGATTCCATTTTGCGCCATGCGTGGAGCAATCGCCTACAAGCGTGGTCTCATGCCCTCGATTATCCACCCATGGAGGACACTCATGGCATTGCAGCTTGGCGACATCGCCCCAGATTTTTCCGCAGACACCACGCAGGGCCCCATCCAGTTCCACGACTGGGCCGGCGACAGCTGGGTAATCCTGTTTTCCCACCCCAAGGACTTCACGCCGGTGTGCACCACCGAGCTGGGCCTGACCGGCAAGCTCAAGGATGAATTTGCCCAGCGCAACGCCAAAGCAATCGCCCTGTCGGTGGATTCGGTAGAGGACCACAAGGCGTGGTCCAGCGACATCGAAGAAACCCAGGGCACGGCGGTGAACTTCCCCATCATTGCCGACCCGCAGCGCAGCGTCGCCAATCTGTACGGCATGATTCATCCCAAGGCCTCAGACACCTTGACCGTGCGCTCCTTGTTCGTCATCGACCCGAACAAGAAAGTGCGGCTGACCATCACCTACCCGGCCAGCACCGGGCGCAACTTCAACGAGGTGTTGCGGGTGCTGGATTCCTTGCAGCTGACCGACCGCGAAAAGCTTGCCACCCCGGGGAACTGGCAACCGGGCGATGAAGCCATCATCGTGCCGGCGGTGAGCGACGAGCAAGCCCGTGAACTGTTCCCACAGGGTTTCAAGACCATCAAACCTTACCTGCGCACCGTTCAGCCCAAGTAAATGAAACAGGCGGCCGCCCTGCGCGGCCGCTTTTCCTGATTGTGCATGCGGGCCGGCGCGTGCCTATCAGGCGCCCGGGTCTGCTACTGTTTGCGCCCCCTTTTCATGATTCAGGAACGCGCAATGAAAACGCAGGCTGCCGTGGCCTTTGCCGCCGGAAAACCGCTGGAAATTGTTGAACTCGACCTGCAGGGCCCGCAGGCCGGCGAAGTGCTGGTCGAAATCAAGGCCACCGGGGTCTGCCACACCGACGCGTTCACCCTCTCGGGCGATGACCCGGAAGGTGCTTTCCCCGCCGTGCTGGGACATGAGGGCGCGGGTATCGTGCGCGAAGTTGGCGCCGGTGTGACGTCACTCAAGCCGGGTGATCACGTCATTCCGCTGTACACCCCAGAATGCCGCGAATGTGAATACTGCCTGCACCCGAAAACCAATCTTTGCCAGTCAATCCGCTCGACCCAGGGTCAGGGCGTGATGCCGGACGGCACCAGCCGGTTCAGCTTTGAAGGCAAACCGGTGCTGCACTACATGGGCTGCTCGACCTTTTCCAACTACACCGTGTTGCCGGAAATTGCCCTGGCCAAGGTGCGTGAAGACGCCCCCTTCGACAAGATCTGCTACATCGGTTGCGGCGTCACCACCGGCATCGGAGCCGTGGCCTTCACCATGAAGGTAGAGCCGGGTTCGACCGTGGCGGTGTTCGGACTCGGCGGCATCGGTTTGAACGTGATCCAGGGCGCCCGCATGGTCGGCGCGGATCGCATCATCGGGGTCGATCTCAATCCGGCGCGCGAGGCACTGGGCCGCCAGTTCGGCATGACCGACTTCGTCAATCCCAAAGATGTGGACGACGTGACCCAGCACATCATCGAAATGACCGGTGGCGGTGTGGACTACAGCTTCGAGTGCATCGGCAACGTCAACGTGATGCGTCAGGCGCTGGAATGCGCGCACAAAGGCTGGGGCCAGAGCTGCATCATCGGCGTGGCCGGGGCCGGGCAGGAAATCTCCACCCGTCCCTTCCAGCTGGTCACCGGGCGCAGCTGGCGTGGCAGCGCCTTTGGTGGCGCACGCGGTCGCACCGATGTGCCCAAAATTGTTGACTGGTACATGGACAACAAGATCGACATCGACACGCTGATCACCCACACCATGCCACTGTCCGACATCAACACCGCTTTCGACCTGATGCATAAGGGCGAAAGCATCCGTTCAGTGGTGGTTTACGACTGATCATGAGTGCTTTGCAAACCCTGGCGGAGAACCGCTGCTTTGGCGGTCGGCAGCTGCGCTTCGAACATGCCGCCGAAAGCGTCAACTGCACCATGCGCTTTTCGGTCTATCTGCCCGAACAGGCCGAGCACAGCCGCTTGCCCGTGCTGTACTGGCTGTCCGGGCTGACCTGCACGGACGAAAACTTCGTAACCAAGGCCGGGGCGCAGCGCGCCGCGGCCAAGCACGGCGTGATCGTCGTTGCGCCTGACACCAGTCCGCGTGGTGAAGGCGTGCCTGATGACCCCGATGGCGCCTACGACTTCGGTCTTGGCGCTGGCTTCTACCTCAATGCCACTCAGACGCCATGGTCGACCCATTACAACATGGAGGATTACCTGCGCCATGAGCTGGCTGATCTGGTCGAGGCCGAATTTCCGGTCGATGCGCAGCGCAGCGGCATCTTTGGTCACTCCATGGGCGGCCACGGCGCGATCACCCTGGGGCTGAAGAACGCCGAACGTTTTCGCTCGATTTCGGCTTTTGCACCGATCGCCTCACCGACCCGATGCGCCTGGGGCGAAAAGGCACTGTCGCGTTATCTGGGGCCGGATCGCGGCACCTGGAAGGACTATGACAGCAGCCTGCTGATCGAACGCGGCGCGGCCAAGACCCCGATCCTGGTTGATCAGGGTGAGGCCGACAATTTCCTGCGTGAGCAGCTCAAACCAGAGTTGCTGGAACACGCCGCGCAGCAGGCCGGGCATGCGCTGCAGTTGCGTCGGCGCCCGGGCTACGACCACAGCTATTTCTTCATCGCCAGTTTCATCGACGAACATATCGCCTGGCATCACGACAGGCTCTGCGCCGTTTAGACGAGTTGCATGTCCGCGTCGCAGCCCACAATGAGCACAGATTCAGGGGATACGACGCACGATGGGCAAATGGACAAAACGCGACATGCCGTCGCTGCAGGGAAAAACGGCGCTGGTCACTGGCGCCAACAGCGGACTGGGGCTGGAAACGGCTCTCGGGCTGGCCGAGGCCGGCGCTCGCGTCATTCTGGCCTGCCGCAGTCCTGACAAGGCGCAGCAGGCCGCCACAACGATCCGCAACACCTTCCCGCAAGCTGAGCTCGACAGCCTGCAGCTTGATCTGGCCAGCCTGGACAGCGTACGCCAGGCCGCGCAGCAAGTTGCCGAGCGCTACAGCCAGCTCGATCTGCTGATCAACAACGCCGGGGTCATGGGCTTGCCGCTGAGTCAAACGGTCGACGGCTTCGAAACCTTGTTCGGGACCAATCACCTCGGCCATTTTGCCCTGACCGGGCAGCTGTTCGAGCTGATCTCTCAGACCCCGGGCGCGCGCATCGTAAGTGTGGCCAGCGTGGCGCATAAAAGCGGCCAGTTGCCGCTTGACGACCTGAACTGGCAGCGCCGCGCCTATTCGATGCCCGGCGCCTACGCGCAGTCAAAACTGGCCAATCTGCTGTTCGCGCTGGAACTCGAACGGCGTTTGCGCCGCAGCGGTGTGGATACGATCAGCGTGGCCGCCCATCCGGGTTATGCCGCCACCAACGTGTTTTACGCCCGCGACGCGCAGATCTCGCTGACCCGGCGCATCTGGAACGCGATGTCCTGGGTTGGCGCTTTCATGGCTCAGTCGGCTGCCAAAGGGGCTTTGCCCACCTTGTATGCGGCCAGCGCTGCTGACGTGAAGGGGGGGGAATATTACGGCCCGAAAGGACCGCTGGAATTCTGGGGCTATCCCGACCGCGCGGCACCGCGGGGGCTGGCGCTGGATGAGCAGCTGGCAGCCGGACTGTGGCAGGCCTCCGCCCGCATGACGGGCGTCAACTGGCTGTGAGCGCAGCGGCCTATGCACCGTGGCGACTCGGGCCGCTGTCGTTGCGTAACCGGCTGATCAAATCAGCAACCAATGAAGGCATGGCCGACGGCGCCCGGGTTACCGACCGGTTGATCGAGTTTCACCGGCGCATGGCCGCCGGTGGTGTGGGCATGACCACCCTGGCCTACTGCGCGGTCAGCCGTGATGGGCGCACTTTTGAAGATCAGGTGTGCCTGGATGCACAGACCCTGCCCCGGTTGCGCGCATTGACCGACGCGGTGCATGCCGAAGGGGCCGCGGCCTGCGCCCAGATCACCCATGGCGGCGCGTTCTGCTTCCTGCCACAGTTGGAGGAACGCCGCTATCCGCTGAGCGCGCGGGGCGGTTTGAATCCGCCGGGCATGATGATTGGACGCTGGTTCAAGCGCGCCGCCACCGCAGCCGATCTTGAACACCTCACCACGCAATTCGTCAACGCCGCCCGGCTCGCCCGTGAAGCCGGCTTCGATGCGCTGGAAATCCATATGGGGCATGGCTATCTGCTCAGCCAGTTTCTCTCCCCCTTGTACAACCAGGAGCCCGATGCGCGTGCACGTGCGCGCTTCCCACGGCAGGTGTTAGAAGCGGTGCTGGATGCGGTCGGCAACGACCTCGCCGTGTTGTGCAAGCTCAGCGTGGTTGAAGGCCACCGGCGCGGCAACAGCATCGAAGACATGATCCAGATCTGTCGCGAGCTGGAACAGGCCGGGGCGCATCAGCTCGTACTCTCCGCGGGCATGAATGTGGAAGCACCGTGGACCATTTTTGGCAATCGTTTGCCGGTGGCCTCGATGACGGCCGCCGCCAAAGGCCTGTTTCGCCCGATTGCGGCGCTGATGGCTTTGCGCCAGCCGCGCAAGCCGTTTCAACCGCTGTATCTGATGCCGTGGTCAAGTCGTATTCGCGCGGCGGTGGACATACCGCTGGCCTATCTCGGCGGTGTGACCTCACCCGACGACGTGACCCAGGTGCTTGCGGCGGGCTTCGACAGCATCGCGCTGGGGCGCGTGCTGATCCATGATCCCGATCTCCCCAGGCACTGGGCCGCCGGTGAGCAGGCCGCCTCCGGATGCACCGCCTGCAATCTGTGCGTGGCCAGCATGTACAGCGCTCGTGGCACCCATTGCGCACTGACCGATCAGCCCGTGCCAGCAGGCTTCTCTCACGCATGACACGGCTGGACGGAAAAACCGCGTTGATCACCGGCGCCGCCAGTGGCCTCGGGCGGGAGACTGCCATCGAACTGGCCCAGCGCGGCGCTCGGGTGTATATCGCTGACCGCAATCGCGAAGCTGGCCTAGCCTTGGCCCACGATCTTGCGGACCAAGATCTAAGCGCCGAATTTGTCGCGCTCGATCTGGCCGATCTGGCGACCGTGACCAAGACTGCGGAGACGCTGCTTGGCCGACTCCACCAACTGGACATCCTGATCAACAACGCCGGCTTGCTGCCGCCGCATGTCAGGACCACCACGCATGATGGTTTCGAACTGGCCCTGGGCATCAGTTTTTATGGCCATTTTGCGCTTGCAGCACAGCTGCTGCCGTTGTTGCTGGCGGCGCCGACCGCACGTGTAGTGACCTTGTCGAGCATCGCCCATGCCGGCGCGGTGCTGGATACCGAGGATCCCAAAGGGCTCAGGGATTATGACGCCACCCGGGCCTACGCACGTTCCAAGCTGGCCGGTCTGCTGTTCGCCCGTGAGCTGCAGGCCCAGTCGCAGGCGGCCGGTGCGGCTGTGATCAGTGTTGCTGCCCACCCCGGCATCGCCCGTACCCCCATAGGCAGCAACTGGGAGCAGCATCCCAGCCGCAACTGGCGCGGCCGTCTGGCCCAGGCTGCCATGCATTTCGCCATGCGTTATCTGGGGCAGGATGCGCGAGCCGGTGCACAGCCCATCATTCTGGCCGCAAGCACGGCGCAGCCGTCACCCGGTGGGTTCTACGGGCCCGCCGGATTGCGCCAGTTTCGCGGCCCGGCGGTGGAGGTCAAACCTCACCGCCGAACCCTGGCGCGACATGACGCAGCCCAGTGGTGGCGGATTGCCGAAGCGCAAACCGGGCTGAGCTATCGCTGGGCTTAGCTTAGGCCGGGCTCGGCGCAAACTGCGGCCATGGCGCGGCCTCTTCCAGCGCGAAGGCCAGTTCCAACAAGCGCCGCTCCTGGCCTGGGCCGGCCGAGAAATGCACACCGATCGGCAAACCACTGGCACTGGCGCCTAAGGGCAGCGTGATGGCGGGTGTGCCGCACACGTTGTCCGAGGGGGTGAAAGCGGCGAACGCACGCAAACGCTGCCAGGCGTCGTCAAATTCGATGTCCGGCTTGAGCCAGCCCAGTTCAGGCGGCGGATGGCCCAGCGTGGGCGTGAGCATCACGTCAAAACCGCGGGTCAGGCGTTCATGCAACTGCGGGCCACGTTTCAGTCGCCAAAGCGCGCCGGGCATGCGGTGCATATTGCGCCGGAAATGGCCGGCCAGCTGCCAGGTCAAAGGTTCCAGTTGATCGCCGTCGAGCCCACGAGCCACGGTCATGCCCCCGGCCCAGGCGACGCCGGCCGCCAGCATCGCCCAGTACAGCAGAAAATCGTCGGCGCGTTGCTGGGTCAATGGCGATGCCATCGGCTCCACACTGTGACCCAAGCTTTCGCACAGACGCGCGGCCTGCTGGACCGCCGCTACGCATTCATCGTCAGCCATGCCGCCATCGGGCAGCTCGGTGACGATACCGATGCGCAAACGTTCCTTGCCCGGACCTTCAACCCGCCCGATCGCGGGCAGGGCCGGATTGCGGTGTTGCGTTTCCATGGCCGCCAGAAAACCGGCCGTATCGCGCACACTGCGGCTGACCACCCCATCGGCCACGATATTGACCGGCAGACGCTTGGCCATCGGGTTGTCGACCAGCCGCCCGCGGGAGGGCTTCATGCCGACCAGACCGCAGCAGGAGGCCGGAATGCGGATCGATCCGCCGCCGTCGTTGGCGTGTGCAATCGGCACCACACCGGCGGCGACCAGCGCAGCCGAACCGCCGGATGAGCCACCGGTTGAGTGCCCCAAATGCCACGGGTTGTGAACCGCCTCGCCCTGCGAATACTCGGTGGTTGCGGTGAGGCCGAATTCCGGCAGCTTGGACTTGCCCAGAGGGATCAGGCCCAGCGCCTTGAACTGACGACAGAATTCCGAATCACTGGCGGCTTTGGCGGGCGGCACCGCGCGACTGCCATGACGGGTTGGCAGCCCGGTCAGATCGAGATTGTCCTTGATCAGAGAAGGCACACCCGCAAACGCGAGGGCGGTGTCAGCGGCAGAACTTTGCCGCGCCTGTGCGCGGGCCAGTTCGTAGGCCGGCTCGGCCAGGCCATGCACCACAGGTTGCGCTTTTTGCAGGCGTGCGATGGCCGCATCCACCAGTTCCAGCGCACTGATCTCACCGGCGGCCACACGCGCGGCCAGCGCGGTGGCATCGTCACGGCCCAAAGCGTCGTCACAGACGACATTGAAAGTGTTATTGGTCATCCGCCGATGATAGCGGATCAAGCCATCCACAAGCGCCGCACGGAGGCCAGCATCAGACCGCAGCCGGCCAGCGCCAGGATGCGGTAAATCCACACCCGAAAGCGCGCTTCATCAACCTGGTGATGAAAGCGCTCACCCAGCCAGATACCCAAGGGAATCAGTGGCAAATAGGCGGCCAGCGCCCACCAGGACTGCTGAATACGCCCCTGCATCAGCAGCAGCACGGTGAGCAGGCTGTTCAGCGAAAACCACACCACGATCAGCGTTGCGCGAAAACGCGCCTTGTCCAGTGCGGTGGCGGCCAGCCCATAAACCAGCAGTGGACCGCCCGAGGCAAACAGACCGTGGGTGATGCCGGCCAGCGTGATAACGCCGCGACTCCACCACAGCGGTTTGACCCTGATCGCCGTGTTGCCCCGCAGACGCCACAGCTCGCGGCCCGAAAACCACAGGATCAACACCGCGAATGCGAGCTTCAGGCCATCACCTCCCAGATACGGCTGCAGCCAGAAGCCGGCCAGCGTACCCACCAGCATGAAGGGCATGATCAGGCGCAGCAGCAAGCGCCCGTCGATGTGGCGGCGGTGGCGCCAGGTCAGAAAGCCGGTCATGCAGATGTTCAGCGGCACCAGCACCGCTTGCAGCCATTCAATCGGAAACAGCAATGCGCCCAGTGATATGGCGATCACGATGCTGCCAAAGCCGGTCATGGCTTCGGCGGTATAGGCGAACAGGATAAAAACGCCGAGGACGATATAGGCCAGACTCACGCGCTCAATTCCACGGCGAAACGCTTGCGCACGATACGCAGGTAGCGCGCGGGCCAGACACGCCACAGCACACTGCCGAACCACGACAGGCGGTCACCGAATATCCAGGCTTTGCCGCGCGCCTGGGCATCCAGGATGCGCTCGGCCATCCAGCCGGCATCGCGCATCACCCCGACGGTGGAGCGTGCATGTTTGGCGGGCTGGCCATCCGCGCCCAGCGCGTTGTGCTCGATCGGCGTGTCGAGAAACGACGGGTACACATTGAGCACTCGAATGCCCTGGTCTTCGACTTCAATACGCAGTACTTCGAAAAACTGCGCCAACGCGCTCTTGGCCGCGCAGTAGGCCGCCCGCCCCGGCACCGGCATCCAGCCGGCCATGGACCCGATGTTGATGATCTGCCCGCGGCTGGCGCGCAACAACGGCAAGGCCTGGCAGCACAGCTTGACCGGTGCCTGCCAATCCACGGCCATGACTTTGGCAAACACCGCCGGGTCGGTGTCGGCCACGCGCGAGCGATGCGTAATGCCGGCGTTGTTGATCAACACGTCCAGGCGCCCGAAGCTGGCCTCGGTCTGGGCCAGCAGCCTCTGTTGCAGCGTGTCGTCGGTGATGTCACCGGCCACGCAAACCACACGCTGCGCATCGTTCAGTTCATCTCCACGCTGAGCCAGAAGCTGTTCGTTCATATCGGTCATGACCAGCTCATGACCCTGGGCGAAAACCCGCTGGGCCAGCTCCCAACCCAGCCCGCTGGCCGCGCCGGTGATGATGTAGACGCTCATAGCACTCCCCGTTGGCGCGCATGTTCAATGAAGTATTCGAACACCTCGCGTGATGTTTTTTGTGGCGTGTAGCCGAACTCGCCTTTCAGGCGTGTGTTGTCGAGCACCGGGCGGTAACGCAGGAAATTGACCTGCGCCGGGCCGTAGCGCCCTAGCCCGCTCAGCTTGCCCAGCGCCAGCACGGTTTTGAGCAGCGGCGCCGGTAGATTGAGCAAAGGCTTGCCCAGCAAGTCCGCAATCTCTCGCATGCTCAGAGCGCCGTCGCCAGCGACATTGAAAATGCCGCTGCACGAGCTGCGCACGCCCTGCTCGATAATGCCCAGCAAGTCCTGATCCCAGATGGCGACAAACGGCGACACGCTGCCACGTACCGCGATCAGGCGCTTGCGCGCGAACAATGCGGTAATCAGATTGTTGGTGTTGGCGCCCAGCACCGTGCCCACGCGCAAAATCAGCTGACGCAGCTGTGGCTGTTGCGCCCGGTACGCTTCAAGCAACTCCTCGACCTGTCGCTTGTGATCGGAATAGGCAAATTCAGGGTTGCCTCGCAGCGTATCGGTTTCGCTTAACCAGGCTGGGTTGTCCGCGTGATAGCCGTAGGCGGCGCCGGAACTGCTGACGCAGACATGCTGCACCCCGGCCGCCACGCAGGCGTCCAGCACGTTGCGCGTGCCGTTGACATCAATATCGTAATCGCGGGCCCGGTCACCGCTGTCTTCGAGCACCGCGGCCAGATGCAGCACATGGGTGATCTGCTCGCGTGCCATCAACTCGGCCAGAGCGGGATCACGGATATCCAGCGCCAGTATGGGAAACCCGGCCTCATCACTGGCGCGCAGATCAATGCCGAGCACATATCCGGTCTGCGCCAATCGCTGCCCCAGCTGGCGCCCAATGTAACCGCCGGCGCCCGTGATCAGCACCCGGGCCTGTGCATCGCTCATGCCGCCACCGCGCTGGCAAGGTCAACTTTGAGCTCGGCGATGTGCCCGTTCAGCGCATCCAGGTACTCCTGTTTGTTGACGTAGTAGGCCATGCGATCAAGCTGAAGATATGCATAGCCGCCGTCGAGCCGCTGGCCGCAGCGCTGCTGCTTGAGCTGTTTGAAACGCTGCGCTGAGGCCGCACCATCACGCAGCTGACGCAGATACAGGGCGGCCAGCTCAGCCTGCTTGTTGCGCCCTTCCCAGCCCAAGCCGGAGGCCTCGACCATGCCCATGACAAATACATCATCGGCCTGCGGATGGAAGGCGTTCAGATACAGCTGTGGCGCCGCGCCCTGCCAGTTGATCTCGGCCGGATCGATAAACGGGTAATCCAGGTCATAGCCAGTGGCCAGCACGATCAGATCGTACTCGCCCTGCTCGCCATTCTTGAAGGTGACGCGCTGCCCCTCACATTGGGCGATGTCGCCGCGCACGCGCACATCACCATGACCGATGTGATGCAGCAGCAGGGTGTTCATGACCGGATGGGATTCGTACAAGCGGTAATCCGGGTCCGGCAGACCGTAATCCGACGGCTTGCCAACCGCAGCGCGAATCAACGCCGCATCGAGCATCTGCTTGGCCCGGCGCGGCAGTTTGATCAGACCGCCAAAGGTATCGATCGGCTTGCCCATAAGGAATTTGGGCAGGAAGTAGTAACCGCGTCGCACCGACAGATCGACCGAACGTGCGGCGTGCACCGCATCGACCGTGATATCCGCCCCGGAGTTACCACAGCCGACCATCAGCACGCGTTTGTCGCGGAAACAGTCGGCCTGTTTGTATTCCGCCGAATGCATGATCTCGCCACTGAATGTACCGGGCAGCGTCGGGCGATTGGGCTTGTGCAGGGTGCCGTTGCACAGGAATACAGCGTCGAATTGCCGCTGTGTTTCGACCCCCTGGTGGCGACTGGTGAGCAACCAGCCCTGGCCCTGCCGCACCACCGAAACCACCTCGGTTTCAAATTCGTATTTGTCATACAAGCCAAAGGCTTGTGCATACTTCTGGAAGTAGTTTCGCATCTGTGAATGATGCGGGTAGGTGGCCACATCCTCGTCCATGGGGAATTCCGCGAACTCGGTCATGCGCTTGGATGAGATCAGATGGGCCGAGGCGTACATGGTGCTGGTCGGGCTGTCGATATCCCACAGGCCGCCCACGTCCGCATGTATTTCGAACCCCACGAAATCCAGTCCATATTTGGCCAGATTGCGAGCCATGCTCAAACCCATGGGGCCCGCGCCGATCACTGCGTACATAATGCTCCACCAGAACGATACGATCGATGCACAATACGGACTCCGCCTCTGCCGGTCACGGCTGATTCGGGACAAGCCTCGGTCAAAACGGGACCATGACCACCGCAACCGTCACTTTGCGTTACAGCCAGGCTTTGCTGCAGGCCGCCGACAGACTCGGTCTGCCTGCAACAAAGCTGGCTCTGGACCGCGAACGTATTCCGCTCAGCACCCAGGATGCGCTGTGGCAGCACCTGTGCGCGCACAGCGAAGATCCGCTGATCGGGATCCGTCTCGGCCTGAGTCTGCAAGTTGGCCACCTGGATATCGCGGGTCTGCTGCTGATGAGTTGCGAAACCTGCGGCGAGGCGCTGGAGGCCCTGATCGATTATCTGCCGATCATCGGCGAAGGCGGTGACGCCACTTTGATGCAGGAGGCTGACGCGGTGCATCTGCGCTACCGCCCGCAATACGCCACATGCCGGGCCCAGCGGGCCGAGGCCGTGCTGGCCGGAATCGTTCATCTGGGACGCTGGAGCACCGGCGGTCATTTCGGCATTCGGGCCTTGCATCTGGCCCACCCCGCACTCGACGACCCTCAGCGTTATCCGGGCTTGCTCGGTTGCCCGGTGCAGTTCGAATGCGCGGACTACCGCCTGTGCCTGGAACCGCAGACCCTGCGCAGCCCGCTGATTCAGGCCAATGCCCCCTTACGCGATCAGCTGCGCGCACTGGCCGATCAACATCTCGCCAACCTCGGCGAACACAGCCTCAGCGTGCAGGTGAGCCAGGCCATCCGCCAGGCACCGTGCGCATCACGCGAAGAGATCGCTGCACAGCTTGCCCTGAGCGCCCGCCACATGAACCGGCGACTGGCCGAGGACGGGGTGTCTTTCCGCAGTCTGCGTGAGCACGAACTGCGGCGACTGGCCGAAGATGCCCTGAGTCGGGGCAGCAAAATCCTGGCCATCGCGCAGGACCTGGGCTTTTCTGACGAAAGCGCATTTGCCAAGGCATTTCGGCGCTGGACCGGCCTGTCGCCGGCCCAGTTTCGGGACCGCAGCTCTAACTAGGCGGCATCTTCGCGAATCATATCGGCGGCTTTTTCGCCGATCATGATGGTGGGTGCATTGGTATTGCCGGCCACCAGCGTCGGCATGATCGAGGCATCGGCCACACGCAGTCCGGCGATGCCGTGCACGCGCAGGCGATGATCGACCACCGCCCCGTCATCCTGGCCCATCTTGCAGGTGCCTACAGGATGGTACTGGGTGTCGGCGCGATTGCGCAGATCCTCCTCCAGCGCGGCATCGTCGTCCGGATTCAACGGGTAAAGCATGTCGCCACGCCAGGGTGACAGCGCCGCCGCGTTGAGCACCGCCAGCTGTTTGCGCGCACCTTCCTTGAACACCCGCATGTCGCGCTCGTTGTCGAGAAAGCACGGGTCGATCAGCGGATCCGCCAGCGGGTCGTTGCTGGCCAGACGCACGCTGCCGCGGGCCTGCGGGTTGAGCAGCGTGCAATGGCTGCTGAAGCCATGGCCCAGATGCATTTTTCGACCATGATCATCGACCAGGGCGCGGACTAAAATCAGCTGCAGATCCGGCCGCCCGTCGGCCTCCGAGCTGCGGAAAAACGCTCCGGCCTCGGCATACGGCGAGGTGATCAGGCCGCTGCGCTGACGTCGCCACTGCAGCATCGCGGCCAGTATCTTGGGCATGAAGCCGAAAGACAGCCCGAAGGTGTCACTGTTGGGTGCCCGGTAGCTGTGCACGATGTCGATGTGGTCTTGCAGGTTTTCGCCAACCCCGGGCAGATCATGAGCAACCGCGATGCCGCGGTCCTGCAGATGCGCACCCGGACCGATCCCGGAGAGCATCAGTAACTGCGGCGAATTGAAGGCGCCGCCGCAGACGATGACCTCGCGCCGGGCCCGCAGGTCCAGGGTCTGGCCCTCGCGTTTCACCCGCACGCCGGTTGCGGTCTTGCCGTCCAGCAGGATTTGCAGCACCGGGGTCTGGGTCATGACCTCGAGATTGGGGCGCGACAGATTGGGCGTCAGGTAGGCCTTGGCTGCACTGCAACGTTCGCCATTGATGTGGGTCACCTGATACTCCAGCGCCCCGTCCTGTTCGGCGCCGTTGCAGTCGGCGGTCGCGGCTATGCCCTGCTCTTCACAGGCTTTGATGAACTCGGCATTGAGCGCACCAGGCGAGCGCAGATTCATGACATTCAGCGGCCCGCCCTGGCCGTGGAATTCATCGTGGATGTTTTCGTTGTGCTCGGAGCGTTTGAAATACGGCAGTACCTCCGCATACGACCAGCCAGCATTGCCAAGCGCCGACCAGTGATCGTAGTCGGCGCGATGACCGCGGACATAGAGCATGGCATTGACCGAACTCGAACCGCCCAGACAGCGCCCGCGCGGCTGATACCCACGGCGCCCGTTAAGGCCTTTTTGCGGCACCGTCTCGAAGGCGTAGTTGAGCTTGTTCTTGCGCGGCATCATGGCAACGACGCCAGCCGGGGCGTGAATCAGCACGCTTTTGTCGACCGGTCCGCTTTCAAGCAGACACACGCTGACGTTCGGGTCTTCACTCAGCCGGCTGGCGACCACGGCCCCGGCTGAACCTCCCCCTACAACGATATAGTCAAACACCTCAGCCCTCGCTTATTACGAATCTGGAATAAAAGCTGTCGCACTGTACCGGAATCGGGCGCCATCTGCCCTTTGCAAACCACCCTCATCCTCACGTTGTTTTCACGCTGGGAGTGGCACCGTGAGGGCCATCGAGCCCGTCAACGGACATCAACATGGCACTGAGCGAGTTCATGCAAGCGAACTCCGGATTTCTGCCGCACGGCTACTGCCTGCTGTGGAAACCAGGCCTGTTGTGGACATTGGTCGGCTCCGACATCGTCATTGCGCTGTCGTACTTCTCTATTCCCATGGCCCTGCTGTGGTTTACCAGAAAGCAACCTGACCTCAAATTCCGCGGCATCTTCTTGATGTTTGGCGCGTTCATCACAGCCTGCGGTGTCACTCATGTCATCGAGATCATCAACATCTGGCGGCCGATGTACGCCACGTCGGCGGGGGTAAAGTTCTTTACCGCGCTGGTGTCTGTTATGACCGCGTCGGTGCTGTGGTTTTTGGTTCCCAAAGCATCTACCTTCATTGATGATCACCGGCGCATGAAAGATGAGCTGGCTGCGCGCAATGATGAATTGCAAGATGCCTTGGACAAGATGCAGGAGAGCGAAAAGCGTTTTCGCCTGACCCAGGCGGCCGCTCCGATTGGCGTGGCCACCGTGTCCACCAAAGGTCAATTCGTGACCGTCAACAAAGCGCTGGCCGACATGCTCGGATACAGCGAAGCTGGACTGACTGCGCTGACCTTTCAGGAAATCACCCACCCTGATGATCTCGGTGCAGATCTGGCTTATGTTCAAGCGCTGCTGGATGGGCAGCGCGACACCTACCGAATGGAGAAACGCTACTACCATCGGCATGGTCACATCATCTACATCCAGCTTGATGTCAGCATCGTGCGCGACGAAAGCAATCGGCCGCTGCATTTCATCTCGATGATTCAGGACATCACGCAACAGAAGTTCAATGAAGCCGCGTTGCGACGCAGCCGGACCAAGTTCAAAAAATTGCTGGAAAACCTGCCTACGGCGGTAGTCGTTCACAATTACGACACCAGCGTGGAGTACGGCAACCCCACCGCCAAACGTCTGCTGGGCATGTCGCAGGCCGACCGTGATGTACCCCTGAACCGCAACTGGCGCCTCCTGAATGAAGATCGAAGGGTGCTCGAAGCACACGAATTCCCGGTGCCCCGGGTCATCAAAAGCGGCCGCCCCATCCGCGATGCCACACTCGGCATCGAACACCCTAATCAGCCCAATCCGACCTGGGTCAAGGTGGATGCGTTTCCCATGCCCGGCGATGAGGATGACCATCCTCAAGTTGTGGTCGCGTTCACGGACATCACCGACCGAAAGGCACTGCAGGATAAGCTGAGCCTGCAAGCGCGCACAGACGCGCTGACCGGGTTATTCAACCGCCGTCACTTCATGGCGGAGCTGGATCAGGAATTTGCTCGCGCATTGCGTTTTGAGCAGGACCTCGCCCTGCTGATGCTGGATCTTGACCACTTCAAACAGATCAACGATACCCACGGACATCCGGTTGGGGATCAGGTTCTGCGCATTGTCGGCGACACCATGCGCCAACTCATGCGCAAGACGGATGTTGCTGCACGTATCGGCGGCGAGGAATTCGTTCTGCTGTTGCCGCAGATCGACGCCAACAAAGCGGTCGAAGCCGCGCAGCGCTTACGCCTGGCCATGCAGGAAAAAGAGCTGCCACTGGCTTCCGGCGTGACCCTGCACTGGACCGTGTCCATCGGACTGGCCTCCTTGCACCCGGGCGACATCACCCCGACCGATTTGCTACGACGCGCCGACGAGGCGCTATACCAAGCAAAAGACCAGGGTCGCAATCGGGTTTGCCGTGCGCTTGAACCCAGCAATCGCAACGTGCGCCGACTCAATACGCAACGTCGCAGCAACAACTCGGACAGCCCCGACGTCAGCTAGGACGTGCGACCATAGCGTCCCCTTTCAGCACCGCAACAGCCAAGCCACATGCAATATCTCCATACCATGGTCCGCGTGGCCAATCTTGATGATGCCTTGCACTTCTACTGCAACCTGCTCGGGCTGAGCGAAGTCAGTCGCTACGACCACCAACAGGGCCGCTTCACATTGGTGTTCCTGAGTGCCCCTGACGACCTAGAGCGCGCACGCGACAAAAAAGGCCCCATGGTTGAGCTGACCTACAACTGGCCGGATGAAAACGGCGCACAGGAAGACTACGATGGCGGGCGCAACTTTGGACACCTGGCCTACCGGGTCGAAAATATCTATGCGGCCTGTCAACGTCTGGCCGACGGTGGAGTGACCATCAACCGCCCACCGCGAGACGGCCACATGGCATTCGTCCGCTCGCCCGACGGCATCTCGATTGAATTGCTGCAAGCCGGCGACCCGTTGCCGCCACAGCAACCGTGGGTCGACATGCCAAACACCGGCAGCTGGTAACCCCGCCTGCAGCCTCAAGCGGACTGACCACGCTCGACAACATCCGGATTTGCGGGCAACCATACATAGACGCAGACCTCCTGGAGATCGCCCTGCCGACCCTCGCTTTTTGCAAACCATTCCAGGTTATTTCGCAATTTTCCGAATCAGGAGAAAAGCGAACCCTGGCTGAGTTCATCACGCTCGGCGAGGTGTACCCGGCAGGTCGTCTGGATTACGACAGCGAAGGTTTGATGCTGCTCACTGACGACGGTGGTTTACAGCATCGCATCAGCTCGCCGCGCTTCAAGCTGGAGAAGACCTACTGGGTGCAGATAGAAGGCGAGATCAGCGATGACGCCCTGGCCTCATTGCGCCAGGGAGTTGCGCTCAAGGATGGCCCCACGCGCCCGGCCCAGGCACGGCGCATCGACGTGCCCGACCTATGGCCACGCATCCCGCCGATTCGAGAGCGCAAAACCATTCCAACCTGCTGGATTGAGCTACGCATCAGTGAAGGTCGCAACCGTCAGGTACGGCGCATGACTGCGGCGCTTGGGCATCCCACTTTGCGCCTGGTTCGGGCCGCCATAGGACCGATCACCTTGGGCAGTCTGTTGCCCGGCCAATGGCGCGAAGTGGATGTGCGGCGCGAGCTACCGGCACAGTGGCTCAGACCGACTGCAGCTCCTCGGCACTCACCACAACCCCATCCGCATCGGCATATACCCAAGCCCCGGGGACGATCGTCAGGCCGGCGAAGCTGACCGTCAGATCCTCCTCGCCAACGCCTTTCTTGAGGCTTTTGCGCGGATGCGTGGCCATCGCTTTGACCCCAACGGCCTGGGTGGCGATCACGGCGGAATCACGAATGCAGCCATACACCAATATGCCGGCCCAGCCGTTTTTAACCGCCAGCTCGCCCAATTGATCACCAACCAGGGCGCAGCGCATGGAACCGCCACCATCAACGACCAATACCCGTCCTTCGCCGGGTTGTTCCAGGCTGGCGCGAACCAGCGTGTTGTCTTCGAAGAGCTTCAGCGTTTTTGCCGGGCCATGAAATGCCAGCTTGCCACCGAAATCTCGAAAAATCGGCTCCGCGACCTGCACGGCGTGAGTGTATTTGTCGGAAAGATCAGTGGTGGCGAATGACATGCGTGGACTCGTACGAAGTGGGCCGAAAACCTGGTGAAGCCTAAGCGTGAGCGTGCTGGCGACGGGCCAGGATCCTGGGCAGGATGATACACATCAGGGCCCAGTCCGCGAGCAGGAAGAAACCCACCCCTGTCCACGCTGGCAGGCTCAGCCCGAGAAATGACCAGTCGATCACCGCGCAATTGCCATCACCACGCAGTATCGATTGAACCACCTCCCACAACGGCATTACGTCCATCAGGTAGTTCAGCGCGGGACCACAGGCAGGCACCTGATCAGCCGGTAGCGACTGTAACCACACATGCCGCGCCGCGATGCCCAGCCCGGCCAATGCAGACAAACCGGCCAGACCGGTGCAGATCATGCGCCCCAGGCCGACCGGGCCGAACACGGCCCCGAACAGAAAAAACACTCCGGCGGCGATCATGGCCACACGCTGAAACACGCACATGGAACAGGGTTCCAGGCCCTGAACGTGCTGAAGGTACAGCGCGAAACCCATCGCGCCGGCACAGATCAATGCGCCCATCAAACTGAGCAGTCGGTACAGAGTGTTTTCGTTCACGTGCAGGGTGTCTTGGACAAATTGTGAGCTTGGAGGGAAGGAACGCGCAGAAGGTTCCCGCCACAGCCGAACGGGCCGATCGACTAGAATAGCGGGTCTGACTTTACAACACGATTCTTCATGCGCCTGAATGCCTTGACTGCCCTGTCCCCGATCGACGGACGTTACGCTGACAAAACCTGGGAACTGCGCGAGATCTTCTCCGAGTACGGCCTGATCCGTCATCGCCTGCTGGTTGAAATCCGCTGGTTGCAAACACTGGCCGCGACGCCTGGTATTGCTGAAGTTGCCGCGATCGACGACGAGGCCAATCAAAAACTCGACGACGTGTTCAGCAAGTTCACGATGGAAGACGCCCAGCGCGTCAAAGCCATCGAGGACACCACCAATCACGATGTCAAAGCGATCGAGTATTTCCTCAAGGAAAAAATCAAACTGATCCCGGAGCTGGCTCAGAACATGGAGTTCATCCATTTCGCCTGCACCTCGGAAGACATCAATAATCTGGCTTATGCGCTGATGCTGGATACCGCGCGACGCGACTGCGTGTTGCCGTACGTAGATGGCCTGATCGACAAGCTGACCTCGCTGGCCCATGATCTGGCCGAACAGCCGCTGCTGTCGCGCACCCACGGCCAGCCGGCCTCGCCCAGCACCATGGGCAAGGAAATCGGCGTGTTCGTACACCGCTTGCGACGCCAGCGCGAACAGCTCGCCAAGGTTGAAATTCTGGGCAAGATCAATGGTGCGGTGGGCAATTTCAATGCGCATTACGCCGCCTACCCGGATGTCGACTGGGATGCCCTGGGACGCGCGGTGGTAGGCAGCCTGGGGCTGACTTGGAATCCCGGCACAACCCAGATCGAGCCGCACGATTACATGGCCGAGTACTTCCACGCGCTGATCCGCATCAACACCATCATCATTGACCTGTCGCGCGATATCTGGGGCTATATCTCGCTGGGCTACTTCCGCCAGAAAACCGTGGAAGGCGAAGTCGGCTCATCGACCATGCCGCACAAGGTCAACCCGATCGATTTCGAAAATGCCGAGGGCAATCTGGGCATCGCAAATGGTCTGCTCAGCCACTTGGCGGAAAAACTGCCGATTTCACGTTGGCAGCGTGACCTGACCGATTCCACCGTGCAGCGCAATCTGGGCGTGGGCATCGGTCACATGGTGATCTCCTTCCAGGCACTCAACAAAGGCCTGGGCAAGCTGGAGGCCAACGCCGATGCCATGGCCGCCGATCTGGACGCCAACTGGGAAGTGCTGGCCGAGCCGATTCAGACCGTCATGCGCCGCTACGGCATTGAACAACCGTATGAAAAACTCAAGGCACTGACCCGCGGGCGGCGCATCACGTCCGATCAGCTGGCCACTTTCGTGGACAGTCTGGATATGCCCGATGAGGCCAAGGCGCGCCTTAAAGCTATGACTCCAGCCAGCTACATCGGCAACGCCGTCGAGCAAGCCAAGGCGCTGTGAGCGAGACGCAGCGCACACAGGCTGTGGAGGGCCGCATTGCCTTGCGCGATGCGGCCATCGAGCTTGTTGGGCAGGCACGCGGCAGCCTGTACATTGCCACCATGGCCATGGAACCCGCGTTGTTTCGTGATCCGCAGCTGCTGGATGCGCTCAAATACCAACTTTTGGACGAGCGCCGACTGAAGGTCAAAGTCCTGGTCAGCGAGCCGCGCCATGCGCGCCCCCATGCCGATCTGTTCATTGCGCTGCTGCGTCGTTTGAGTTCACGCTTTAGCGTGCATGAACCGAGCAGCAGCCAGCATGGTTTTACACACGACTGGTGGATCGCCGATCGCAAAGCGCATTTGCAGCGCAATCACCCGGACAATCTGATAAGCAGCTATGCGGCAGATGACCCAATCGGCGCCCACAACCTGCGCGATGATTTTGATGCCGCCTGGCTGGACTCGGTGCCCAGCCTGGAATTTCGCCAGCTCAGCTAGCTACACCCCGAAGCGGTCACGCAGGCGTTGCGGCACGGGCATGGGCTTTTGCGCCCTGTAATCGAACCACACCAGGGTGGTTTCGACATCCGCCACCGCCTCGTCCTGACCACGCAGGAAAATCGGACAGGCCAGTACCAAGCTGCTGGTGCCCATACGCTTGAACCCCACCGCCGCTTCCAGCATGGCCGGATAGTGCACCTGCTGATGGTAGTTGCAGCTGATACCGGCCAGGATAGGGCCCTGCCCGTTCATGAAACTCTCATCGCCGGCAAACACCTCGTCGAAGAACGCAATGCGCGCGCTTTCGGTGTAGGTCAGATACTTGGCGTTATTGACATGGCCCAGCGTGTCCATGTCGCCCCAGCGCACTTCCACACTTTTGGCAAAATCAAAATTGCTGCGCAGTGATCGCTCACGACTCATGTTTGTGTTTGTCCTTGTATGCCGCCGGTGGCGGCGTCCTGTATCAGGCGGCGTCGGGCCTGTTCGACAATCTCACGACGGCGCGCCTCATCTGCGCCAGACCACACCGCGATGTCCTGCAGCGTGCGCCCGCAACCCAGGCAAATCTCCTCGTCGCTGAGCTCGCAAACCCCGATGCACGGGGAGACCACCGGCGTCGCTTCGCTCACTCAAGCCCCAGCACGTGGGTCATGTCGTAAAGACCGGCAGGCTGTTCGCGCAGCCAAGCCGCCGCGCGCACCGCACCGGTGGCAAAGTTCATGCGGGAACTGGCTTTGTGGGTGATTTCGACGCGCTCGCCTTCGGCCGCGAACAGTACCGTGTGCTCACCCACAATGTCGCCTCCACGCACCGTCGAAAAGCCGATGGTGCCGTCAGGGCGCGGCCCGATGTTGCCATCCCGGCTCTTGACCGCAACGTCATCCAGATTCTGATCCAGCGCATCGCACACGGCCTGGCCCAGACGCAAAGCGGTACCGGATGGCGCATCAACCTTGTGCTTGTGGTGTGCTTCGATGATCTCAATGTCGGCCATGCCGTGCATGATGCGCGCCGCCATTTCGGTCAGCTTGACGCAGACATTGACGCCCACGCTGAAATTGGCCGCCTGCACCACCGGCCGCGACTGCGCCAGTTCAAGCAGTTTGGCCTGCTCGGCCGCCGCCAGCCCGGTTGTCCCGGTGACCAGGGCGACATCACTGGCGGCCAGCGCCTCGACCAGCAACAGGGTGCCTTGCGGACGACTGAAATCGATGACCACGTCGCACTGGGCAGCGGCCTGATCCAGCTGATCGGTCAGCAGCACAGCATTGCGACCCACGCCGGCCAGTTCACCGCTGTCCGTGCCAATCAGGCTGGAACCGGGCGCATCCGTGGCGACGCTCAGTGACAACTGCGGATGCTGATGCAACGCCTGGATCACCGCGCGGCCCATGCGTCCGCCCGCGCCATGCACACCTACACGCCATGCTTTGTTCATGTCAGCCCGTCAGTTGATATGTGTTTCAAGAAAATCCTTGGCCTTGTCCAGCCAGGACTTGGCCTTGGGATTGTGCTTGTCGCCGCCGCCCTGCAGAGAGTCACGGAAAGCTTCAAGCAACTCTTTCTGTTTCTTGCTCAGTTTAACCGGCGTTTCCACCACAACCTGACACAGCAGGTCGCCGGTGGCGCCGCCGCGCACCGATTTGACGCCTTTGCCACGCAGGCGGAAGACCTTGTGGCTCTGCGTTTCGGCCGGAATTTGCAGCTTGGCTTTGCCGACCAGCGTCGGCACTTCCAGTTCACCGCCCAGCGCCGCCGTGGCAAAATCAATCGGGACCTGACAGATCAGGTCGCTGTCTTCGCGGCTGAAGAAACTGTGCGTTTTGACGTCGATCTGCACATACAGATCACCGTTCGGGCCGCCCAACTCGCCGGCTTCGCCTTCGCCCGAAAGACGAATGCGGTCGCCGGTATCGACCCCTGCGGGGATCGTGACCTTGAGTGACTTCTCGCTGCGCTGACGCCCTTCACCACCGCAATCCGGGCAGTATTCGGTGATGATCTGACCGCGACCACGGCATTGCGGACAGGTTTGCTGGACCGAGAAAAAACCCTGCTGCATGCGCACCTGACCCACCCCGTGACAGGTCGGACAGGTCTGAGGCTGGGTCCCGGGTTTGGCCCCTGAACCGCCACAAGGCGAGCAGTTGTCCCAGCGCGGAATCTTGATCGTGACCTCCTTGCCGAAGGCCGCCTCTTCCAGCGTGATGCTGAGGTTGTAGCGCAGATCCGAACCGCGTCGTGCACCGCCACGGCCACGTCCGCCGCCGCCGCCGCCGAAGATATCCGAGAAGATATCGCCGAACACATCGCCGAAACCGGCTCCACCGGCACCGCCGCCACCCATGCCCTTGAGACCGTCATGACCATAGCGGTCATAAGTCGCCCGTTTCTCTTCGTCGGCGAGCACCTCGTAAGCTTCCGAGGCCTCCTTGAACAGCTCTTCGGATTTGGTGTCGCCCGGATTGCGGTCCGGGTGATGCTTCATCGCCAGGCGGCGATAGGCTTTTTTGATCTCTGCGGCCGAGGCGTCACGTTTGACACCAAGAACCTCGTAATAATCACGCTTGCTCATGGGCGTAGGGCTGGTTTGGTCGGGCGATGAAACGGGTGCGCCGGAAACGACGAAGGCGCGAAGAGCTTACTCTTCGCGCCTTGATGTTACGCGGCCTGGGCGGCGTTACTTCTTGTCGTCGTCCTTGACTTCCTCAAACTCGGCATCGACCACGTCATCCTGCGGCGGCGCGCCAGCATCGCCTGCACCGCCCGCGGCTTCGCCCGCCTGCGCCGCATAAGCCTGCTCGGCCAGCTTGGACGATGCTTCCGCCAAAGCCTTGGATTTGGCTTCGATGGCGTCCTTGTCATCGCCCTTGAGGGCTTCCTTCAATTCGTCCACTGCAGCCTGGATACTGGTCTTCTCCTCATCGGAGACTTTGTCGCCCAAATCTTCCAGCGACTTCTCGACACCGTGCACCAGACCTTCGCCCTGGTTGCGCGCTTCGATCAGCTCGCGGAACTTGCGATCTTCCTCGGCATGCTCCTCGGCATCCTTGACCATCTTTTCGATTTCGTCATCGGACAAACCGCTGGAGGCCTTGATCGTGATCGACTGTTCCTTGCCGGTGGCCTTGTCCTTGGCATTGACATGCAGGATGCCGTTGGCGTCGATGTCGAAGGTGACTTCGATCTGCGGGGTGCCACGGGCCGCCGGCGGAATGCCTTCCAGGTTGAACTCGCCGAGCATCTTGTTGGCGGCAGCCTGCTCGCGCTCACCCTGGTAGACCTTGACCGTGACCGCCGACTGGTTGTCGTCCGCGGTGGTGAAGGTTTCCGATTTGCGCGTCGGGATCGTGGTGTTCTTCTCGATCAGCTTGGTCATGCGACCGCCCAGCGTCTCGATACCCAGCGACAGCGGGGTCACGTCCAGCAGCAGCACGTCCTTGACGTCACCGGACAGCACCGCACCCTGCACGGCTGCGCCTACGGCTACGGCTTCATCCGGGTTCACATCCTTGCGCGGATCCTTGCCGAAGAAGTTCTTGACCGCTTCCTGCACTTTGGGCATGCGGGTCTGACCACCGACCAGAATCACGTCGTGGATTTCGCCCGCCGACATGCCGGCATCCTTGAGTGCAACCTTGCACGGCTCGATGGTGCGCTCGATCAGATCGGCGACCAGCGACTCCAGTTTGGCCCGCGACAGCTTCATGGTCAGATGCTTGGGACCGGAGGCATCGGCGGTGATGTACGGCAGGTTGATTTCGGTCTGGCTGGTCGAGGACAGCTCGATCTTGGCCTTTTCGCCGGCTTCCTTGAGGCGCTGCATGGCCAGCGGATCACCACTCAAATCCACGCCCTGCTCTTTCTTGAACTCGTCGGCGATGTAGTTGATCACGCGCAGATCGAAATCCTCACCACCGAGGAAGGTGTCACCGTTGGTGGCCAGCACTTCAAACTGCTTCTCGCCGTCGACATCGGCAATCTCGATGATGGATACATCGAAGGTGCCACCGCCGAGGTCATACACGGCCACGGTCTTGTCGCCCTTGACCTTGTCCAGGCCATAGGCCAGCGCCGCTGCCGTCGGCTCGTTGATGATGCGCTTGACGTCCAAACCGGCGATCTTGCCAGCATCTTTGGTGGCCTGACGCTGCGAGTCGTTGAAGTAGGCCGGCACGGTGATCACCGCGGAGTCGACCTTCTCACCAAGGAAATCCTCGGCGGTTTTCTTCATCTTCATCAGCACCTGGGCGGAAATTTCCGGCGGTGCCAGACGCTTGCCCTGCACTTCTACCCAGGCGTCACCGTTGTCGGCCTTGGTAATTTTGTAGGGCACCATTTTGATGTCTTTCTGGACCACGTCGTCTTCAAAACGACGCCCGATCAGACGCTTGATCGCATACAGCGTGTTGGTCGGGTTGGTGACAGCCTGGCGCTTGGCCGGGCGACCAACCAGCACTTCCCCATCGTCGGCGTAGGCGACGATCGACGGCGTGGTGCGTTCACCTTCGCTGTTCTCGATGACCTTGCTGGACTCACCGTCCAGGACCGCGACACACGAGTTGGTGGTCCCGAGGTCAATACCGATGGTTCTAGCCATTTGTTTACTCCGTGTTGCGTGGCTGCTGGCCACGCCTTGTATTCATGAAAGGGGCCGTTACGCCCGATTGGTGTCTAAATTGGGGATGGCCGGGGCGCTTTCAAGCAGCGCCGTCGGTCGGCACCGCGCGCGAGACGATCACCATCGCCGGGCGCAGTACGCGCTCATTCAGCACGTAGCCTTTTTGCATCACATCGATCACCGTGTTGGGTGCGACCTCAGCACTGGGCACCGCACTCATGGCTTCGTGACGGGCAGGATCAAAACTCTCGCCTTTGGGATCGACCACCTGAACGCCGTGGCGCGCCAGCACATCACCGAACATTTTGGCGGTCAGCGCGGTACCTTCGATGTACTTTTCATCGGCACCGGCATCACGTGCGGCTTTGAGGCCCATTTCGAGGCTGTCCGATACTGCCAGCAGATCCTGTGCGAACTTTTCCAACGCAAAACGTCGAGCTGCGTCAACTTCGCGCTCCGCGCGCTTGCGGATATTGTCTTGCTCGGCCGTGGCACGCAGGCAGCGTTCCCAATTTTCATCGGCTTTGGCCTGCGCTTCGGCCAGCTGAGCCTTGAGCTCATCGACGCTGGGCTCTCCCGCCGCACTGACGTTCTGATCAGCCGCGTTGTCGGTTTGATCAGGCCCCTCTGGCTGATCCGGATTGGCGTTCGGCTCTTGCTGCACGCGCTTGCTCCATAGAAGTGGGTGAATACGGCCTCACAGGCCAGGCTGGCGCCTATTTGGGGGTGTTCCGACGGCTTTCAAGGCATGCACCGTGCCGTTTTCACTGACGCGAGGTGTTGTCACCGTTCAGTACACCGCCCAGCGCGGCTGCAGTGGCGTCAACCAGCGGTATGAGCCGCCGGTAATCCATGCGTTGCGGCCCGATCACGCCCAGCACGCCAGCCATTTCGCCATCGACCTGGTACGGCGCCGTGATCAAGCTGCAATTGTCGAGGATGTCGTAGCCCGACTCCCGCCCGATATAGATACGGATGCCGTCCGCATCCAGGCAACGGTCGAGAAATCCGAGCAGTTCGCGCTTGCGGTCCAGGGCATCAAAAAGCCCTCGCAGGTATTGCGGATTGAGCAACTCATCACCGGCCAGCAAATTGCCGCGCCCGGAAACCGCCAGCTTGCTGCGGGATGCCGGATTGGCCACCTGCTCAGCAAACACCGCGACCTCGCGCATGATGCGATCGATCTTTTCCCAGCGCTCACGCACGTCGCGGCTGAGCAATTCACGCAGGGCAAGCAAGTCGCGTCCGGCATAGCGTTCATTGAGAAAACTCGTCGCCTGGGCCAGACGTTCAGCCGAAACCGGCTCAGACACTTCGAAGATACGGTTTTGCACCTGGCTGCCATTGACCACCAGCACCGCCAGCACCTTGCGCGCGGTCAGCGGCACAAACTCGATCTGATGCAAACGGCACTGATTACGCCGCGGAACCGAGACCACCGCCGCCATGTGGCTGAGCTGCGACAGCAAATGCGAGGCGCTGCTCGCGGCTTCTTCCCCGGCTTGCAAACGCGCCAGCAACTGATGCCGCAAAGCATGGAATTCACCCAGCTCGGGCGCCTGCGGGCTTAACAGGGTGTCGACGAAGAACCGGTAGCCGCGCTGCGTGGGCACGCGGCCGGCCGAGGTGTGCGGCGCATTGAGATACCCCAGACGCTCCAGATCGGACAAAGTGTTGCGGATGGTCGCAGCACTCACATTGAGACTGCTGGTTTCCGACAACAGACGCGAGCCCACCGGCTGGCCGACCATGATGTAGCGCTCGACCACCAGCTTAAGAATCTGGCAGGCACGCTCGCTCAGATCGGCGTGATTGGCCGTATCGACGGAGCTGTTGCGGTCTGGATCACCCATGGCGCATTAATGGGGATCGTCACCCGACAAGTCAAGCGTTCGTCAGCTTCCCCATGGATCAGCTAAGCTTGCCGCGAACTTTTCCTGAGCTCGGCCTCGATCGTGAGCGAATTCAAGACCATAGGGGTTGTGGTGAAAACCGACTCGCAGCAGGCGCCCAGCGTGGGATGTCGCTTGCTGGACGACCTGCGCTCCCGTGGCCTGCCCACCCGCCTGGATCGCGACAGCGCGGCCTTGCTGCAAGGTCAAACCTCAAGCTTGAGCATTGCCGACCTTGGGCAACATTGCGATCTGGTCATTGTGATGGGCGGAGATGGCACCTTGCTGCACGCTGGCCGCGCCCTGGCCGCCTCCGGCGTGCCCCTGTTGGGGGTCAACCTGGGTCGGCTGGGCTTCATGGTCGACATCGCACCGCAGGACATTTCCGATTCACTGAGCCGCATACTCGATGGCGCCTACCGGGTTGAGGAGCGCCTCATACTCGAAGCCCGCGACGCGGCGGGCGAGCATCCTGCCCAGATCGCCATCAACGATGTGGTGGTGCGTCATCAGCGCTATGTGCGCATGCTGGACTTTTCCACCTACGCCGACGGCACATTCATCAGCCAGCATCGCGCCGATGGGATCATCGTATCGACACCGACCGGCTCGACCGCCTATGCCCTGTCCAGCGGTGGCCCGATGATGCACCCCAGTCTGGACGCCATGGCCCTGGTCCCGATTTCCCCGCACACGCTGAGCGACCGCCCCCTGATGCTGCCGGCCTCGACCGAATTGACCGTGGATATCGCCAACGATCCGGACAACCCGGCGCTGTTCACCTGTGACGGGCAGAAAGACAGTCACCTGCCGCCCGGCGGCAAACTGGTGATCCGGCGCAGCGCCTTGAGCATGCGCCTGGTTCACCCCACCGACTATGACTATTTCGGCATTCTGCGCAGCAAACTGCACTGGGGCCGCAACCGCAACGACGCATGAAACCCTGCCTGTTGTCTCTGCATATTCGTGATTTCGCCATCATTCAGGAAATCACGGTTGAGTTTTCCACCGGTTTCACCGTGTTCTCCGGCGAAACCGGCGCGGGCAAATCCATACTCTTTGATGCGCTCGGTCTGGTCCTGGGCGAGCGTGCCGATGTGGCGGTGGTTCGCGATGGCGCCAGCCGCAGCGATGTCACCGCGATTTTCGATGTCAGCGAAAACCCGGCTGCCCGTGAGTGGCTGGAGCAGCATGGTCTGGACGATCCCGATGACGACAGCGGCGAGCTGGTCATCCGGCGCCAGATTCAAGCGGCCGGAACCTCGCGTGCGTTCATCAACGGCGCGCCGGCCAAGCTGAATCAGCTCAAAGCCTTGTCAGAGCATCTGCTCGACATACACGGGCAGCACGCGCATCAGTCCTTGCTCAAACCGTCAGCACAGCGCGCACTGCTCGACAGCTACGGTCAGCTGGATGCTGAACTGTCCAAAGTGAAACAGGCCAGCCAGGCGCTCTCGGCCATCGAGGAGCAGATCGAGCGCCTCTCGCAAGGTGAGGATCTCAGCCAGCGGCGCGAGTTGTTGCGCTATCAGCTCAACGAGCTGAACGAACTGGAACCTAGTGAATCCGATTTTACCCAGCTCGAGCACGATTACCGTGTGCAGTCCGAAGCCGAACATCTGCTGCAGCAGGCTGGCGCAGCTCATGAACAGCTCTACGCCGGCGAGAGCAGCCTGTACGATCAGATTCAGGGCGTGCTTCAGGGTCTGGACAGCGTCAGCGCGTTCGACAAGCGCTTTGCCGAAGCCTTCGAGCTGTGCCAGCAGGCCCAGATACAACTCAAGGAAGCGGCGGGCTTGTGCGAAGACCTGAGCGGCGAAATCGAACCCGATCCGCAAGCCCTGCGCGCACTGTCGCAACGTATCGACAGCTACCAGAGTCAAGCACGCAAGCACCACACCACGCCGGAAGGTCTTGGTGCTTACTGGCAACAGCTGATCGCCGAGCTGGCCGAGCTGGAATCATCCGAGCATGATCTCGATCAACTCACGGCCCGCCTCGAGACCGCCAAACAGGAATACGCGGATGCGGCACTGGCCTTGTCCAAGCGCCGCCAGCAAACCGCCCAGGCGCTCAGCCAGGCGATCACCGAGGCTGTTCGTCCGCTGGGCCTGGCTCACGCGCGCTGCGAGGTGGACGTCAGCCCCAACCCCGCCGCACCACCCGGCCCGCATGGCCAGGACCGTATCGAGCTGCGCGTGGCCATGAATCCGGGCCAGAGCGCTGGCCCCTTGTCGAAGGTGGCCTCAGGCGGTGAACTCGCGCGCACCAGCCTGGCCATTCAGGTGGTGTGCCTGGATCAATCCCCAGTGCCGGTCTTGCTTTTCGACGAGGTGGACGTCGGCATTGGCGGCGGCGTGGCCGAAACCGTCGGACGCCAACTCAAGGCGCTGGCGGCACGCTATCAGGTTTTTTGTGTCACTCACCAGCCGCAAGTTGCGGCCCTGGCTGATACCCATTTTCAGGTCAGCAAGCAGGTCAGCAATGGCCAAACACAAACCGGCGTCATTGCGCTGGAAAATGAGGCCCGCATAGACGAGCTGGCCCGCATGCTGGGCGGGGTGAAAATCACCGACCAGACGCGGGCCCACGCACGTGAGATGCTTGATTTGGGGCAGCAGCAGGCTTGAACCTGCGGCCCGGCACTATTTGCTGTGGCCGGCGCAGTCCTTGCCCTGGCAGTTGCCATACATGACCAGGCTGTGGTCGGTGAGAATGAAACCGTTTTCCTCGGCGATAGCCTTCTGACGGTCTTCGATGGTCTTGTCGACAAATTCCACGACCTTGCCGCAATGCACGCACACGATGTGATCGTGATGCTTGCCCTGCTCCAATTCGAAGACGGCCTGCCCCCCATCAAAGTTGTGACGCGCAATCAGTCCTGCTGATTCGAACTGCGTCAGTACGCGGTAAACCGTCGCCAGACCAATTTTCTCGTCGCCCTCCTCCATGAGGTGGCGATAAACGTCTTCAGCGCTGAGGTGCTCGTCCGGGTTATTCTCGAAAATCTCGAGAATTTTGAGCCGGGGCAAGGTGACCTTCAGGCCGGCCTTGCGCAAATCCTTGGTTTCCAATTTCTCTCTCCGAATGAGCCGGATTCTTTATTCCGGTATTATCGCACGCCTTCCCATACTGTGTAGCTTCCATGCGTTTGCTGATCCCTTTGATTCTTGTTGTAACCACCGCCTGCTCGCCGGTGTTCAAGCTCAACACGCGACAAGGCAACATGATCGACGACGAGAAACTGCAACAGGTGGAAACGGGCATGACCCGCGAGCAGGTGCACTACCTGATGGGCTCACCGCTGGTGCAGGACGATTTTTCGCCCGGGCGCTGGGACTATGTGGTGTATTTCCGCACCGGCGCGGGTGAAGAATACCGCCGCACGGTCAGCATGTACTTCGATGGCGATCTGCTGCAGCGCATCGACGATAGCAATCCGCCCAAAATGGTCGGTGACGAAGAGGCCGCTGAACCGGACGATCTGACGCCCGACAACCTGCCCTAGGCCAACGGCCCAGGTTTCAGACGCTAGGCTTCGCGCGCCCTTTTGCGGCGCGCCTCTTTAGGATCGGCCTTCAGGGCCCGGTAAATCTCTGCGCGATCGCGTGCCTCAAGGGTCTGACCCAGCTTGCCGATCTTGCCCCACACACCGACCTTGTTCACGGTCAGGTCGATTTCCGGGCACAGGTCCAGAATCCCGCTGCGCCGGACGGCTTCCTCGACCGTGCTGCCCTGTGGCACGTTGAGTGACAGCAAGTGTTGTTTTTCAGGCGTGGCATAGGCCACTTCAACGGCGATCAAATCACCCGTGGTTTCGATAGACATCGGTGTCGAGAGGCTGAAAAAATTCCAAAACGAAGTCCATGATACCGCTGGTGTGCAGCAACAGCAGCAACAGCAGCAGGCGGGCGCCAAAGCGCAACCAGATATACCAAGGCCCCATAGCGACCAACGACGAACCACTGGCGGCCAGCACCAGCCCCGGAGGCAGCGCGCGCCCAACAAAGCTGGCGATTAACAAACAGTTCAGCGGGACCAGCAGATTGACGCCAAGATAGACCAGCCAATCAACCGCCCCACGCCCATAGATCTCCCAGTCCTGCCAGGGACCAAAACTGAAAATGGCGAGCAGCCCCACCAGCCAGGCCAGCAGCGTCATGCTGCCAGCGGCGGCAACGCGCGAGCAACGGAAACGTTCACGAATGGACTGAACAAAAGGCTCGATCAACAGCACCGCCGAGCTCGCCGACAGCAGCAATAGCAAGCAGAAGAACTGGACCTGCGCCCCTCGGTCATGCCCCAGGCCAACAACCAGATCAACAAACACCAGCTGTACGCCGCTGCTGACAACCTGATCGCCGCCCACCATTGAGGCCACCGCTGTGCCGATGACCAGGGAAAATGCCAGGTCCAGCATCACCACGCCCACAGCAATTCGTGCAGTGTGAGTCGTATTTTCCAGCCGCCGCCCGACCACGTAGGCAATGCCCAGCCCCACGCTCAACGTGAAACAGGCCTGCGCCAATGCATCCCAGAATCCATCAATGCCGAGTTCCGCCCAACGCACCCGAAACAGCGCATCCAGGCCATTGTCCGAGCGCTGCAGTGTGGGCAAAGTGTCTGCCAGGCTGAGTGCCAGAACCACCATCAGCCCGCCAAACCACATGGATGCGCGCAAAATGCCCATACGCCAGCCCTGGGCGCTGGCGACACCCACGCACAGCCAGAACAAGGTATGCCATACAAGGCTGCGCTCGGGGTCTGCAGCCAGATCCAGAAACAGGGCGCGGGCGGTATCGGTATCGAGGTTTTGCGTCGCGCCGCTGGCCGCACGGAACACGTAGCCGAAACTCCACCCGGCCATTGAGCCATACAGCGCGATGACCGCAACGCCCGCCAACGGCAAGGTGTAAATCAAAACCAACCACAGGCGCGATAATTTCAGCGCACGCACGGTTTCGCGACTAGCAGGAGAAAAACGCGCCCCGGCGAGCTTGCCAAATGCCAGCTCGGCCATAAGCACCGGCGCGCCAAGCGCCAGCAACGCGATCACGTAGACAATCAGGAATGCGCCACCACCGTGGTTGATTGCCAGCGAGGGCAAACGCCAGATGTCACCAAGTCCTACCGCCGCAACCGCAAGCACCAAAATGGCTTGCGTGTTCGACAGGCGCCACATGCCCTGTCCGCGCATATTCAGACGCGTTTAGGCGCTAAACGTGCAAGCTGACACGCTCGCGCAGACAGGCCTTCCAGCCTTCTGCGACAATAGCTCAATTGTAGTGGCGACAATGGACTGAATCCCCCCGATTCTGTTCACGCCCGGAAGCTTACCGCACCGAACTGATGAAAAAGAGCAAATCCAACGCTGGCGAGCGAATAATTGCGAAAAACCGCAAAGCGCGTCACGAATACACCATCGAGGAAAACTACGAAGGCGGCCTGGCCCTTGAAGGCTGGGAGGTTAAATCCCTGCGCGAAGGTCGCGCCAACGTGGCCGAGGCCTACGTGCTGATCAAAGATGCCGAAGCATGGCTGATCGGCTGTCACATCACTCCGCTGGAATCGGCCTCAACTCACGTCAACCCCGACCCTACGCGAACCCGCAAGATCCTTTTGCAACGCGCCGAACTGAACAAGTTGATCGGCGCTGTGGAACGCGCCGGCTACACCCTCATTCCGCTTGATCTGCACTGGACACGTGGCCGAGCCAAACTCGACATTGGCTTGGCCAAGGGCAAGAAACAGCACGACAAACGCGCCGATATCAAAGAACGCGATTGGGCCCGTGACAAACAGCGACTGCTCAAAGTTCAAGGCTGATTTTCACCGCAGATGAACTCTCGCAGTGCAGTCCGGTCTATAATGATCAGCGCTGCGGGTTCACAAATTCTGTGAGCCGCACAGCAACCGGGGGCGACATGGTTTCGACAGGATTCGCGACGCCCGAGGTGCATGCCGAGGTTGTTTTGGCCCTCGTAAAACACCAAAGCAAACTAAGTATAGTTGCCAACGACGACAACTACGCTCTGGCCGCCTAAATAGGCCAGTGCCCTCCCGGTCATTGCTCATAGTGCCGGATCAGGGTATCGACTCATATGAGATCGCCTGGACACTGGCTTCTTGTGAAAGGGTTAAATCAATACAGAAGCTAGGCTTGCGCGTTCTCCGCTGACTGGGTAGCGCAGGTCAAAAACTTCACAGTGAGCTAAGCATGTAGAGCCGAAGGTAGAGGTCTTCTGGACGCGGGTTCGATTCCCGCCGCCTCCACCAAATGTTGTTTAGAAACAACAAGTTGCGGCGGGCCTGACGGCCCGCCCAACCCCCCACCCCACATTAAGCAAGCGCTCCCATTACGGCTTAGTCGAAAAGCACAACACGATGCGGTTTTGCGCAATTTCGGCTCATTCATAAACCAGAAAGCTGCTGAATTGCGGGTCCGTGCGGTCTAGCTGGAGCTGCCCGAGTTGCAGAGTGTCCCGGCATGCCTTACAGGTCACTTCGTCGAACAGCTTGCTTTGAGGCACCCAGCCAGCGGGGGGCATGTATCCGCAAACGGCGCTGGTGTGTTCCGCCCTGATTGCGTGTATGTGTTCGTGGCGCATGATGAAACAGAACACTTCGCCCGATCCGTCCGGCCTGCGTATTGCTGGAATCCATGAGTCTTCATTCATGGGCGCAGATTAAAGGGCGCGTGACTCAGAACGTGAGCCTCAGGTAACGCGTGCATGGTATGTTTTATCTGACCGAATAACGACTAATAACGAACGCCAATTATTCGGGTGTCATCTTATCTGGCTGACTGGGGGTAACCATGCCATTGATTAATTGTCCTGACTGCGCGGCGGAAGTGTCAGACCGCGCACCCTCTTGCCTTCGGTGCGGTGCTCCGATCGCAAGTGCCGTAGAGTCAAAAGCTGCGGGGGCCGCGCTGACAACGACGCAAGGCACGAGCAAGAAGCTCAAGATGCAATCTCTTTTGTCATCAATACTATTCTGGTTGGGGGTGGCGCTAACAATTGGAATGGCCCAAAGTGGGAATGGGAATGAAGACGACATGCTTGTCCCCGTACTCATGACCATGATTGGGCTGGTTTGGTATCTCGTGACCAAAATTCGAATTTGGTGGCACCACGACTGACTATCCCGTCAGCTAAATGGGCTCGACCTCAACTTGCCGCCCGTCTGCGTATATCGCCACGCCCCCGTGAGCTTTCAGCCAAAACTCTGCCGTCAGAGCGTCGGCCATGCCACGGGCGCGGGTTGCCATCCTGTCGTATGGCGCAAGGTCTAACGCGTCGGGGTGATCTTCAATCACGATTGCGCGCTTGTTCTCATCGAAAAACAGGTGAAACCGTTCCATCGCTTGTCCTGAAAATAGGTTGCTTGGTTTCAGCTACGCTATTTTTGCGACAATCCGGACAGGGTTCATAAGGACGCAACATGATTCCCGAGCAAGACAAGAATCCGAACACAACGGTTTTTCAGGGGGCTGAGTCTCGCGAAACGGGGGGGCATTTCTCCGCTGAACATGCGCTCGCTTGGTTCGACTGGTTGGCATACGAACAAGAATTGCCGCTCGCCTATTGCAGTTGGAAGGACTTCCCAACAGCACGATGGGCTAGATTGGTGGCGCTTACTGACCCCACCAGTTGTTTCATGATGGCATTGGTTGCTCAGATTCCGTGCGCTGTTGTATTTCAGTTTTTCCCGTCCTACCTCCTCTGTTTGCCGCCCCTGGCGTTAGCTGGGTTCGCAATTTACGTCCATGTTAAGAGGTGGGACGCGCGCCACTACATGAGCTTCAGGCATTTGCAGTTCTTGAGAACCCTGCCGAAAAAGCAACTAAAGCCAATTTACAAGAAACTTGACGATAGCTTTAGCGCGGACTTCATGGATGTGGATAACATCCGTGCCGTTCTATTTGATGATTACGACAAAAATCTACGGAAGGCTGAGATATTCGAGGCGGCACGCTGGGGGGCTAGAAAACGCTTCTAAAGCCCGACACTGTGAAAGCTGCCGGGCTTCGTTTGCTGCGGGCCTAGTGCGGTGCGGGCGGCAAGCCTTTAGCCGCTAGGTCTGCTTGGCGGGCCAGTTCTTCGGTCTTATCTGCGTCTGGTGAAATGAAGTTGTTCAATTCACGAATGCCTGCGTGATAGATCTCGTCCAGCATTTCATTTGCAGTTGTGAGCTTCTGGCGACGGGCCACCAAGTCGGGGAACCACCGCTTTTCCGCAGCGTGCCTGATCGCCACAACGTCCGTGTCCGACAGTCCGCACAGGAAGGGCTTAGAGCTTAGTACGGCGGCGACAACGTCTTCGTCCGCACTTCCCATAAAGGCCCGGCGGTCTTCTTTGCTTTTCAGTTCTTTAATATGACGGCGAATTTCTTCGGCCTGCTTTTCCGTCTGACGGCTCCGAAAGCCCTTGTCGAACGTTGCGTTGATTTCGTCAATGGCGCGCTTAACCTCGTCGGATGCTTTCAGGCTCGCCGCCAGATGTTCGTCCTTCGCTTTGGTGGCCAGTTTGTGAACCCGCAAGTCATGGTCTACGCGGTTCTTGGTGCGATCTGCGCGAATCGTTTTCTCAGCGCTAATGATGCTTTCTAGCGCTTCGCGGGGTTTGGCGTAGGTGCGCCGGGCTAGTTGCAAAACGTGGTCTTCGCGGTCCTTATCTTGAAGCCCTACGCGGTGGTCGAACATTCCGGTTTGGAATCGCCCAGGAATTGAGCGTTTCGGTGGAGCGTGTGCGGCCTCAATTGCTGCCCGTTCTGCTGCGCTAACTGCGCCCATTGCTGCGTTCGCACGTTTGCCGTGCATATCTACTGGTTTCATTATTTAGAAGCCCTTCGTTTTTCTGACCTTAACGGTCGCTGGTTTGTAGAAAATTCCATACGCGGCGGCGTCTGCGCCGTGATCCGGCCCGCGTGTGTCCACGTCTTCAGGTCTTTGCGGGTGTCGATCCAGGTATGGAACTGTTTCAAGCCAGTAACGGCACCGCCGACTGACAAAAAGTGCTGGTTCTTCGCGTTCTTTAGCGGCTTGCATCATTCGCCGCATACGCTCCCAGCGTGATGCTCTATCGCCCTTTCCGGCGCGGTGCAGGATTAGTCCCGCACGTCTGTACTCGTCGGCCAGTGAGCCGCTGTTGCTGCCGTGGTTGGAGAAGCAAGCGTCATCCATGCAGCCAGCAGGGCGCACGCCCCATTGCTTGCACTGCTCGACCACCTCAATGGCCATTGTTGGAATGGTCAGCCCTAAGCCCTTGTTCAAGCTGTTGGACTCAACAAATGCGATCTCATCCAATAGCACCACGCTGCCCGCTGGATACCAATTGCCGTCCGGGCCTTCAGCGCCAGGGCTTTCGCACATGATGTAGAACACGCAAGGTGCTGCTGTGCCGTGGTCGCCTGCAATCCAGGTGCGCCACTTGCCACGGGTCGGCACCTCCAACCACGGGTCTATGACGTTGTGAGCGTCACTAAACACGCTGCCAAAGAACGCGCCCTTAGCAATGTTCCAATCACCGTCTAGCCACGCCCGCCGCAATGCTTCGTCTGTCGCTGTTGCGGCTTCAATCTGGCGTGCATAGCGCGTATCCAGGTGGGGGTTATCTTCGAGCGTTGAAGGTGCTGTAACAAAGCGTGCGCCTGTAGCGGGCTCGGTATACGGCACAAACGGGGTTTGTCCGACTACATGGCGTGCAAACAGCCACGCATGGCCTGCGCCACCGGGGTTAGCTGCCAGGATGAACCGGCAGGGGATGCCCGCCTTTGAGCGCAAGCAGGATCGCAGCAAGTCCAAGGGCGCGGGGTCGGGGAACTGGCCAGCTTCGTCCACAATTATCAGGCTGAAGCTCTTGCCCTGGAACTTGGAAAAATCCGCCACGCTTTCGATCTGATCGAACGCCACCGTTGCACCGTTCGGGAACTTGAACATGTGCGTTTGCGCATTGAATGAAACCTTGTCGTATGCACTGGTGAACAGGTGGCGGGCTTCGGTTTCAAAATCGCGTAGGTCGGGGAAATTCTTGCGAACAATCAAGACGCGCGCATTCTTCCCGTACTGTTCGACATGGCGCACGCTAAGCAATAGCTCGGCAAAAGTCTTACCACCGCCTCGCCCCCCCGCTAAACAAATGTCCGTGTCTTCGGGGATAGACAGCACGCGCGCCTGGTAGTCCGTGGGCTGAATGACCGTCACTTCGTCATTCATGGTCGGGTGCCTCAAGCTCTAGCGGGTCTGCTGGCTGGATCAGCCGTTCATACTGTTTGGACGTGAGCGCGCCAGGTAGGTTGATCGTTACGGATGAACGCCCGTCTTCACCGCCTGCGCCTTGCTCTCTCAGCCCGTGGCGTGCTGCAAGCATGAACTTAGCCGCCTGAACGTCGCCTTCGATTGCGTACTGGTACATGCGGCCCAGCACCGCGTCGCGTTCAATGGCCAGGGCTTCGGCCCATAGGGCTTTAGCGTCTGCGTCTTCGCGCACGATCCTGCGCCACGTCCTAAAGGACATGCCCAGCGCTCGGGCAATCTTGGTTTCGGCCAGTGCTGCGTCTTCGGCCATTTTCAGGATGAAGTCGCGTGCGCCTGGGGGTAGTCTTTTTCTAGGTCTAGGCATTTGTTTGCCTCCGCTTAGTAGTTCGTAACGATCCGAATTTGCACTTAAAACACTTGTTCTCCCGTTTGCTTTTTAACGGGTTAGCTTGGTTTTTTGTTGGTTTTATTGTTGGGTATTGCAATTCAAGCGCTATAAGTGCTTGATTTACATTTATCTATGGTGGAGGGGTGGTCCGCCACACCTATGTATCAAGGAATTTACGTCTTGTGCAGAGACACCACCTACAGCAGCGACGGCAAAATCGGCCATCGTTTGCAAATAGAAAAATAGGAACTAAGAAATTTGTTTTTCCCATTCGCGATAGTTAAGAAAAATGCTGTCTCTGCTGTCTCTGTCATTGGATGATTGGCGGCGTCTCGGGTGGGTTTATCTCCAGCCCTTTAACAACCCTGCGACCATTCGAGGGTGATGAGGCGTAACCCAGACGTTTAAGCCTGCTTGCGAACGGCGAATGCGCGAGCGTGTTCTTTATTGAGTTGCTGCGAGCCCACTGCTTGTAATGCGTGTATATCTGCTCGGGCGTGAGGCGGGCCGAATCATTTGGACGGCATTGATCGCGGACAAACTGCGCCACCTGGTCGGCTTCGGTCTGCCATTCCATGCGTGCGGCGCGGGAGCTTGATGGCTCTTTGAAGCCATCGCGGACAGCGCGCGCGTATGCGGCAAGTGCCAGGTTAAGAATGCCGGGCAACTCAGCCTTCAGCTTTTGCCGTAGGTGTGGATCAGCGTTGCCTTTTTCTGGCGTGAAAGTGTTGTTGAAAGTAAGGATGCGGGCACGTCGTGAAAGGGCGTCGGAAAAATCCCGCGTGTGCGGCATGTGGTTGGTGCCGAACCAGCACGTTGCGTAGGGGGTTAACTCAAACGGTGGCTGGTTCTTGTGTTCCACGGTTGTTGCTTCGCCGCTCACAATTCCCTTTAAGGCGGCATCGTCTATCAGCTCGCCTTGTTTAATCTCAGTGACGATATTTGCCAGTTTGGCGTGCAGGTGGGCGCGTTGAAATCGGTTTCCAAACTGCGAAGGCTGCACCGCGCAAACATTCGTTTTCCCGATCAACTCTTGAAGCAGGTACAGAACTACCGATTTCCCGTTTGCGCCTGAACCGATCAGGATCAGGAACAATTCATAAATGCAGTGCGCCATGAGCGTGTAGCCAATAAACGCGAGTAGGAACTCGGCCTTTTCATCGGCGTCGGGGTCGCCGTGGAAAATTTCACCCAGGAAGCGTTCAAAGTTCGGGGCTTCGGCGTTAGGGTCGTATTCGACGGCAATCTGGCTGGTGCGGTAATGCTCGCGTTTATGCGGTTTAAGCTCCCAAGCGCCCGAGCCAGTTAGCACAAGCTCGCCGTTTAGGCAGTTGACGCATTCGGCAGGGCCGACATTGAACTCATGGTTGCGGACATACAGACACGTCTTCAGCATGTCGGCAATGCCAGCGGTTCTTGTTGCCGTTGCTGGCTCGCCAGACGCGCTCAGCTGGTTTGCGGCCCACTGCTTCAGTTCTCGGTCGTCTATGCGTGGCCATAGGCCAGCGTCGTTGTACATATAGGCGTTGTTGTTTGCGTATAGAAGGTTCGAGCCTCCTATTTGCAGAACAATTGCTTGCGCGTGCGTCAGGTCGTCCGTGGTGTCTTTGTGGCGCTCGCCCGCATCTACTGCGCGTATATCGCCCAGCGTTACTCCGGCTGCCTTATTGATCGCCTTGTGAATCTTGCTCTTGGCGATCCGTGGCAAGTGCCGGGCAGCCTCGACAACTTCCTGTATGGCGTCTGGCGAGCTTTCGGCGCCTAGGTCTTGAGCTAGTGCCATACACTCGTCATAGCTCAGCGTGGGCGGCTGTAGGCGCTCATCAAGCCAGGCTTTGGCTTGTGCTGCGTCTATCGTTTCTCCGCGCCGTGCAAACGCATCCATAACGGCATCTATCGGCCTGCGGCGTCCTTCGTGGGGGTCGCCAATGTCATGCAAGCCAAAATCTTTAATGCCGTCTCGATGAAATGAAAGGTCTTCTTCAAGGGGGCGGTCTAGTGCATCAGACGTAACGCGGTATCCGCCGTTTTGTTGCGGTATTGCATCGGGGTATAGCTCTGGCACCCATGCGGCCAGATTCGCCATTGCTGCGTCATTGGTGGCGCGGTATGCGTCGTTTTTTGGCGTGCGGGGCGGTGTCTGTGCGGGTTTGGCTGGGGCGTAGATCGCACGCAATTGCTCAACTGTATCGGCTAAGCAAGCATTTGGCTCGCCACCTTCAGCGACTCCTGACACGGTGAAAAACCGGCGCTCCGAATAGCATTCGATGCCTTCAGCGTGGTTGACGAACTGTTTGAACTGCTTGCCATAACCAATGATGTGCCAGCCGTCACCGCTGGGACTCTTTTCAATGTAGGCGGGAGCGTCTTCGATAATTGAAGCGTGGTGCGGGTGTTTGCTGGAATTATCCAGGTCTATGCCTTGCCAATTGTTGCCCGTCCCGTCCGGCCCGAGTGCAAAGGCAAGCCCGGCGTAGCTGCCAGACTTCAAGGCCACTAAAGCCTGATCGAAAGTGGCGAAGCGTGCCACGTCTTCAGGTGCGTCAAGCGTGCCGCGCCTTTTGGTGCCGTCCGCGTAATAGGGAACCTTGCTAGGTTTCTCGTTACCGGGTTTGTATTCCTCGCACCACAAGACCCACCGCTTAGCGTTCTTCATTCCGTCTGGAATGTTTTCTATTAGCTCTTGGATCGATAGTTTAATCATGCAGTTTTGCCCGCTGGATAAACTGCGCGTGTGTTATAATTACCGCGCAGAAAGTTGCCATTCCCTGCAATGCGTCCGCTCGGTGATCCAATCCGGTCGGGCGCATTTTTTTGCCTATTTCAACTGGTGATAAACAGCACAGTTAATTAGGCCATCAGGATAAAATCAGAATCGCCGTCAATACGCTTTCTTTCTGCGAACACCGCTAGTTTTTGACTAGCCAGTTCTTTTATGTGCTTGGCGTGTAGATAATTATCGAAAGGCCCGGCGACGATAAATTTCGGGGCGTTATTGTTCGCGTCTTTAGTCGCGACGAAATACACGGGTTGGGCGCTCATGCTGCTGCACTCCGCCCCTCGCGAGCCCAACGCCACACAGTTGCGGGCTTGACGTTGTAACGGGCTGCCACCTGAGCAACGGTAAGAAAACTTTCTTCGTTCGGGCTACGTTGCGCATTGTTCGCGCCGTGCTGATTTTCGTATTCTTCAAGCGTGGTTAGCTGCCACCGTGTGCAGCCAGGTGTAATCGATACCGGCTTGGGAAACTGGGGTTTTGAAATCACGGATTGCCACCAATTTGACTTTGATTTCCGTCTATTGTAATTGGCTCAATCCTGGGTGACCTACCCGAAAAATCTATAACCCATTGTTTTGTTGTGTTTTTATTTTTCAGCGCAGAAACTGGGCGCAACATATTTCGCGCAAAAACCATTGCGACGCACTCTATACGCATAGATCGAAACATGGCAACGGACTTCCTTGTCCATGTTTCAGCTGCGCCAGCCATGCGGTCATGAAACCGCCCGCTGAACCCCCTCACCCTGCCCTGCACAATATTCGGCCCATTGCTGCATCATCCTCTTGCGCAGCGGCAACAGTTCATCGCGAGCATACGCGGCACGGGTGGCGTCACTGTTTATATGAGCCAACGCGAGTTCGCTAACCTCATCATCAAAACCTACCGCCGAGGCACGGGCCCAGTCCTTGAAACTAGACCGAAAACCGTGCGGGACTATTGGTTTATCGTTCTGCTTTGGGTCAACCCATACGGGGACAGGCTTATTCATACGGCGCACCAGCGACGATATGCCCATGTCACTCATCATGTTGCCCTTGGGCGAAGGAAACACGAAGTTGCTGTTCGATGCTGGCAATGCTTTCAGTAGAGCAACCACAGCAGGACTAAGCGGCACACGATGCTCCTTTCCGCCCTTCATATTCTTTGCCGGTATCGTCCACACCTTAGTGTTCAGATCGATTTGATCCCATGTCGCCTTGCGGATTTCACCAGAGCGCGAAGCGGTCAATATTCCAAACTCCAGGGCACGGGCCGCCGAGCCTTCACGCTCCGCCAGCGCAGCCATGAACTCAGGAACACGCCCCCACGGCAATGCCGGATGATTCTCAGTTTTCTTGACCTTCTTTGGCTCCGGCAAGAGTTCCTTGAGGGCCCCTTTCCAAACGGCAGGGTTTGCCGCCTCACGGTATCCACTAACAATTGACCAAGTGAAAACGGATTCCATGCGTTGCCTAACTCGGGTCGCAGTTTCCGTGCGATCCAGCCAAATCGGTTGCAACACTCGAAGGACATCAGCCAGTGTGATGTCAGCCACTTCCATGCCGCCGATATGTGCGAACGCGTGACGCTCCAATGAGCTTATCCAGTCGGCGCGATGCTTCGAGTTTCGGAATTCATCCTTTTTCGCCTCATGTTTCGCCCGTGCCGCATCGGCAAACGTCATGCGTTTTGCTTGCTCTTGCATTAGAGCTTGCCGCGCCTTCTGCCGCTCAATTACAGGGTCAAGGCCTTGTTCGATTAAATCACGGGCGTCGGCTGCCTTCTCACGGGCACGTGCCAAGGACACAGCGGGATATGAACCCAAGCCAATATCGCGCCGCTTGCGCCCCACTGTGGCCCGCAGAATCCATGACCGGGCACCTGATGGGGTCACTTGCAGGTACAACCCTGCTACGCCGCCGACAGGGTTAAGCCCCACCCTATCCAAACGCTTTACCTGTATTGCTCCTAAGGGCTTGCTTATTCTGGGCACTGGGCACTCCTTGGACGCGGGTTCGATTCCCACATTACAAACGCGTATCAAATGGCAATTACTACCCAACCTGCTACCCATCATCAGGGGCGCAATTGGAAACTAATTGATCGATACCGATAGTAACACCAGCGTAGAGTATTTCTTACCCGATCAATAACTTATGAATAACAATCGGGTGCGAATTCGTATCATTCTAAGCGGACGCCGCCTCCACCAACACCCGACAAGGCCGCCCCACCGGGCGGCCTTTGTGTATCTGCCGGTTATGCGCCGAGCGCGAGCAGTTCCTGCTCGCTGAAACCGGCCTCGCGCCGCGCTGCGACATTGAAATGACCGGCTGCCCCCTTGTTGCCTGGCATGTACTGCGCCATCAAACCGGCGAAGGTTGAATCGGCCTCCAGGCCTCGCTGCGCACACAGGTGACGGAACCAGTGGCTGCCGATCGCCACATGGCGCACCTCTTCTGCAAGAATGATTTCCAGGTTCTGTACGGTTGCCGTATCGCCCACCTCGCGCAGCCGCGCAATCATGCCCGGCGTGACATCCAGTCCGCGCGCTTCAAGCACGCGCGGCACCAAGGCCATACGCAGCAAGGCATCATGGGCGGTCTTCTCGGCCATCTCCCACAGCCCGTTGTGAGCGCTGCAGTCGCCGTACGCCGCACCCATCTGACCAAGGCGTTCGCTCAACATCTGATGATGGCGTGCCTCATCGCGCGCCACGCTGACCCAATCCTGATAGAACGCCAGTGGCATGCCGGCAAAGCGCAAGACTGCATCCAGCGCCAGGTTGATGGCATTGAACTCGATATGCGCAACAGCGTGCACCAAGGCTACACGGCCCGCCTCAGAACCGAGCTTGCGCCGCGGCACCTTGGCCGGATGAATCAGCTGAGGCCGCGCTGGTCGGCCTGGTTGAGCCGGCAAATCCACCGCCTGATCAAGCGGACAGTCGGGCTGTGGCAGCTCCAGCGTCAAGGCACATTTTTGTGCAGGATCGGCGCAGCAATATGCGCGCAGCGTCGCCTCAGCCCAGTCCACGCTCAAGATCTGCGATCAGGTCTTCGACGTTTTCCAGCCCGACCGAAAGGCGAACCAGGCCATCGCCAATGCCAGCGCGGGCACGCGCCTGCGGACCGATGCGGTGATGCGTTGTGGTCGCCGGATGGGTAATGGTGGTTCGGGCATCCCCCAGATTGGCGGTAATTGAGACCAGCTCGCAGGCATTGATCAGCGCAAACGCCGCCTCCTGACCAGCGCGCAACTCGAACGCCACGATGGCACCGTGGCCGGATTGCTGCTTGCACGCCAGCGCGTGCTGCGGGTGGCTTTCAAGCCCTGTGTAGAAAACCCGCCCCACCGCCGCGTGAGCCTGCAGCCATTGCGCAATCTGCAAGGCACGTTGGGCATGCGCCTGCATGCGCAGCTCCAGCGTTTCCAATCCCTTGAGGAATACCCAGGCATTGAACGGACTCATGCATGGCCCGGCCGAACGCATGTACGCATAGACCTGCTTGCCAACAAGATCCGCATTGCCCAGCACTGCACCGCCGATGCAGCGGCCCTGCCCATCAAGAAATTTGGTCGCCGAATGCACCACGATGTCGGCACCCATTTCGATCGGGCGCTGCAGCGCCGGCGTACAGAAGCAGTTGTCGACCACCAGCAACGCATCCTGCGCATGGGCCAGGTCGGCCAGCGCCGCGATGTCGACGATCTCGGTCAACGGGTTGGTCGGGCTCTCGCACAGCAGCAGGCGGGTGTTCGGCTGCATCGCCGTGGCCCAGGCCGCCGTGTCGGCAGGTGCGACATAGCTGATCTCGATCCCGAACTTGGCCACGTAGTTGTTGAGCAAACCGATCGTGGAACCAAACAAACCACTGGCCGCAACCACGTGGTCGCCCTGCTTCAGAAAGGTCTGGCACACGCTCAGTATCGCGGCCATGCCCGAGGCCGTGGCCACACCAGATTCGGCCCCTTCGAGCGCCGCTAGACGCTGCTCGAAAGCATGCACGGTGGGGTTGTCGAACCGCGAATAGATGTAGCGATCCTCACGCTCATCAAACGCCGCGGCAGCCTGCTCGGCCGAGTCGAAGGTAAAGCTTGATGTGGCGAAAATCGCCGGTGAGTGCTCGGCAAACTCCGATTGCACGGCGTGCGCGCGGATGCCCTGAGTCGATACGCCCCAGCGCGCAGATTTCGCCTTGTCGTCACTCACGCTTCAAACCGGGTTATGCAAGTCAATGAACTTGCTGTCGCCAACCGCACCGCGCGACTGCTTGGCCGCGTCCGAACGAAACAGTTCAAGCTGGCTGAGGTAGGCATCGCTGACGTCCTGGGTCACATACTGCCCGGTGAAAACCGAATCCTCGAAGCGGCTGACCGACGGATTGCCCTTACTCACCGCCTCAACCAAGCCCTCAAGATCCTGATAGATCAGTCGATCGGCGCCGAGCAAGGTCTGCACTTCCTCTTCGGTACGCCCGTGCGCGACCAGTTCACTGGCCGTAGGCATGTCGATGCCATAAACATTGGGATAGCGCACCGGCGGCGCAGCGGAGGCGAAATACACCTTGGCCGCACCGGCATCACGCGCCATCTGGATGATTTCGCGCGAGGTCGTGCCGCGCACGATGGAATCGTCCACCAACATGACATTCTTGCCCTGGAATTCCAGATCGATCGGGTTGAGCTTCTGGCGCACAGATTTCTTGCGCTGCTCCTGGCCGGGCATGATAAAGGTCCGCCCGATATAGCGATTCTTGATGAAGCCCTCGCGGTACTTCACACCCAGCTCGTTGGCCAGCTGAACGGCTGCGGTACGGCTGGTGTCGGGCACCGGGATGACCACGTCGATGTCGTGATCCGGCCATTCACGCTGGATCTTGCGAGCCAGCCGATCACCCATGCGCAGACGTGCTTTGTACACGTAAATGTCGTCCATGACCGAGTCCGGACGGGCCAGATAGACATGCTCGAATATGCACGGCGTCAGTTCCGGATTTTCAGCGCACTGCCGCTTCAGCAAGCGACCGTTTTCGGTGATGATGACGGCCTCGCCCGGCGCGATGTCGCCGAGCAGCTCGAAACCCAGCACATCCAGGGCCACACTTTCCGAGGCAATGATGTGCTCCTGGCCCTGCGCCGTCTCGCGCACCCCATAGACCACCGGACGAATACCGTAGGGATCGCGAAAACCGACGATGCCAAAGCCCTGAATCATGGCCACACAGGCATACGCACCGCGGCAGCGTTGATGCAGATGGCCGATGGCTTCGAACACTTCGTCGGGCTGCAACGTCAGACTGCCAAGGCGGCTCAGTTCACCGGCCAGTACATTGAGCAGCACTTCCGAATCGGAATTGGTGTTCATGTGGCGACGGTCTTCCTGATACAACGCGCGGCGCAGCTCCGCGGCATTGGTCAGATTGCCGTTGTGCGACAGCGATATGCCATAGGGCGAATTGACGTAGAACGGCTGGGCTTCCGCCGAACTGGCGCAACCCGCGGTTGGATAGCGCACGTGGCCAATGCCAATCTTGCCGCGCAGACGAACCATATGGTTCTGATTGAACACGTCACGCACCAGCCCGTTTTCCTTACGCAGGAACAACTCTTCGTTTTCCACGGTGATGATGCCCGCGGCGTCTTGACCGCGATGCTGCAACACCGTCAAGGCATCGTAGAGTTCCTGATTGATCCCACGGTTGGCGGCAATTCCGACAATTCCACACATAGTCTTGAAACTCTAACTCTTGGTTTCGGGCACGATAGCGGGCACGTCGCCAGACTGCACCGCCTGTAACTTGGCCGCCGCCTCGGGCGGCAACTGATCCTGGACCCACAGGCCCAGCTCTTCGAAATAGCTCAACAAGCTGGAATCAGTCCACCATGGGTCCTGATCCAGCGGTGTCATTTTGGCCAGTATCACGGCAATCGTGACCAGCAGCACACCGCGCGCGCCGCCAAACAGCAGTCCCAGCGCTCTGTCTGTGCCCTGCAGCTGCGTTTGCTTGACCAGCATCGTCATGAAATGGCTGAACAATGCACCGGCAATCAGCACCACCAGGAAAGTCGCCACATACCCCAGCATCAACCGCGCCGAGGGTGTTGAAACCATGGTGAACAGCTGCTCGGCCACATCGGCGCCAAATCGCATGGCAACCCAAAACGCAAGGATCCAAGACAACAGCGAAAACACCTCTTTCACAAAGCCTCGGAACAGGCTGATGATCGCCGACAACGCGATCGCGCCGATGATGATGTAATCGATCCAGATCAAAACGGGCTTGGGCGGCAGCGAAAACGCGGATTTTAACGTGCTGGCAACAATTTCGCTTGCAGGCGGTACTTCTTTTCGATGCGGGTCTTGACCGCCTCGGCCTGCTCCTTGCTGCCGTTCACTTTCAGGCGCACCCGATAGTAGGTTTTGGCCCCGACTTTGACTTGCTCGCGGTAAGACACATAGCCATCTTTACTTAAGCGGCTGCGGAAATCATCGGCTGCGGCGCGGTTGCTGTAACTCGCCAGCTGCAACAACCACGACTGGCTTGCAGTGGCGGCTGGCGCGGCGCTTGGCGTCGCCTGCGGACTGGGCATGGCGCGCGGCGCAGGCTCTGACAGAAAGCGCCTGGGCGTAGGCTCCGGCTCGCTGCGCGGTGCGCTTGTGCTCTGTGGCTCCAGCAACACCACCTCATTGCGTTGATTGGCCACATTCGGCACCGGGGTACCGGCGAAACTCGGCTGGATGGTCATGCGCGGATCCTTCGGACTGCCAAACATCCAAGGAATCAAAACCACAGCAATCAGCGCAAGCACAACCGCTCCCACCAAACGCTGTTTGACCAACTCATCCATGCCGAGGCTTACCCGCTGAAACTGTGTGAAAGGAACCGCAAACCACTATTCTACGGCCCATCGCTCTTGCCGCTTCCAAAGCCCCACCAAAAGATTCAAACGCATGCACTGGCTTTTCGCTGCGAATACGTTGCTGGAGCGCGCCAACGGTCAAGCCACGCGGCTCATTCAGGCCGACCAGACACCAGGCATCCACCGCGCCGTCAAGCATCGCGCTCATCTCTTCTATCGGTTTGTCTGCCAGCGCCGAAAACACCGCAACCGTTGATCCAGCGGCTGGCAAACCACCCAGGAACTCAAGCAAATGGGCGATGGCGTCCGCATTGTGCGCAACATCGTAAATTTCCTCATGCTGGGCGAAAACATGGCGCTCACAACGCCCGGGAACCTGCAACGTCCGCAAAATTGCGCCGGGTGCGGGCGGCAGCATGTCCAGAGCATCGAGCGCCTGACATGCCAACTCCAGATTTTCACGCACTAAAGCCGGCGGGCAGTCTGATGTCTCCAGCCGGTTCTCGGCCAACGACCTGACATCAACACCCGCTGAGCGCGCGCGCTGGCATGCGGCCGCAGGCACGCTGCGCCCAGCGAACAGGTGCTGGCCGCTACGCCCAATGGCCAGCTTTTCGTCTGCGATCTTCTCTAGATCGCTACCCAACCAATCTTGATGATCCAAACCTATGGAGGTCACCACAGCCACATCGGCGTCGATCAGATTGACCGCATCCAGACGCCCGCCCAAGCCGACCTCCAATATCCACAGGTCAAGATTTTCCTGCGCAAAGATCTCAAAGGCCGCCAGGGTGGCGAACTCGAAATAGGTCAGGCTCTGCGCGCCGCGCCGCGCTTCAATGCGCTCGAAGGCTGCGACGATGCGAGCATCCGTGACACTTTGGCCATCGATACGTATGCGTTCGTTGTAGCGCCAGAGGTGCGGCGAGGTGTAGCTGCCAACACGTTTACCAGCGGCAAGAGCAAGCGCCTGTGCCGCTTCAACGCAGGTGCCTTTGCCATTTGTGCCGGCCACCGTGAGCACCTTGGGAACCTGCGCACGCAATTCCATGCTGTCAAATACGTGCCGAATGCGTTCCAGGCCAAGATCGATCCCGCGTGGATGCAGTTGCTGCTGCCAACTCAACCAAGCGTCCAGCGACTGCCCCGTCGGGGCACCTGCACTGTTTTTAATGACCGGGTGCCTTGTGGCTCAGCATGGCGAGAACATTGTGAATGCTGTCGCGCATTTCTCGCCGGTCGCAGATCATGTCAATGGCGCCATGCTCCAGCAGGAACTCCGCAGTCTGAAATCCTTCAGGCAGCTTTTGACGCACCGTTTGCTCGATCACACGCGGGCCGGCAAAACCAATCAACGCACCCGGCTCAGCGATGTTGATATCGCCGAGCATGGCCAAGCTGGCCGACACACCGCCCGTTGTGGGGTCTGTCATCACGGATATGTAAGGCAGTCGCGCCTCAGCCAGGCGGGCCAGCGCAGAGCTGGTTTTGGCCATCTGCATCAAGGAGTACAGCGCTTCCTGCATACGCGCACCACCGCTGGCGCTGATACAGATCAGGGGCAGCGCATGTTCGATCGCCTCATCCACACAGCGCACAAATTTCTCGCCCAGGACGCTGCCCATGGACCCCGCCAAAAAGCGGAATTCAAAAGCCGACGCCACCACACCCAGACCTTTGATCTGTCCGCGATAGGCAATCAGTGCTTCCTTCTCTCCACTGGCTTTCTCAGCCGCTGCGAGACGATCTCGATACTTTTTCAGGTCACGGAATTTGAGCGGATCACTGGCTTCCAGATTGGCTGCAATCTCGATCCGAGGCTCCGCATCAAGCAGTAAATCCAACCTTTTGCGCGCCGGGATCGGGCGGTGCGCATTGCATTTGGGGCACACCTCGAAGGTGCGCTCCAGTTCGGCCCGGTACAAAACCGACCCGCATGAGCCACACTTCGACCAAACACCCTCTGGCACGCTGTGTTTTTTGGCCGCATCGGTGGCGACCTTGGACGGTATGATTTTTTCGATCCAGCTCATGCGCGCGCGGCTCCGTGCGTAGCGTCTGCCAGTGCCACTGCGCGTTCCTGCACAAGCTGGCACATCCGGGCTCTATCTTCCGCATGTTCGGCCACGATCTCAACCAGTGCGCTACCGACGACGACGCCATCTGCAACCTCGGCAATAGCGGCGGCATGTTCCGGGGTCCGAATGCCGAACCCAACGGCGATCGGCAAACCGGTCAATGATTTGATGGCATTAATGCGCGAACTCACGCTGGCGACATCCAGCTGCGCACTGCCGGTGACACCTTTGAGTGATACGTAGTAAAGGTAGCCTTGACCCGCCTCACCCATCTTGCGAATGCGTTCGTCACTGGTGGTCGGTGCGACCAGAAAGATCGGCGCAATGCCCGCGCCATCGAGCTCAGGCACCAGCGTGTCCGCTTCCTCGACCGCCAGATCCACGCTGAGCACACCATCCACACCTGCTTCCTTGGCTGCGGCAACGAACGCCGCCGTGCCCATGGCTTCAACGGGATTGAGATAGCCCATCAGCACCAGCGGGGTTTCTGTATTGGTCATGCGGAAACGTCGCGCAATCTCCAGTGCGCCGCGCAGACTCATACCACCCTCCAAGGCGCGCTCACAGGCCAGCTGAATCGTAGGGCCATCGGCCATCGGATCGGAAAACGGCACGCCCAGCTCGAGTATGTCGGCACCGGCTTCTACCATTCGGTGCAACAACTCCAGGGTGGTCTCGGCATCCGGATCACCGGCGGTCAGATAAGGCACCAGTGCCGCCCGCCCTTCGGCCTTGAGTCGCTCAAAGCATGCGTCGATTCGATTCACAGCTGGATATTCTCCAATTCGGCAATGGTGTTGACGTCCTTGTCGCCACGCCCGGACAGATTAACCAGCAAAATCTGGTCAGAGGACATTGTTGGCGCCATTTTTATCGCCTGAGCCAACGCATGCGAGGATTCCAGAGCCGGGATAATGCCCTCGGTACGGGTCACCCGATGAAATGCCGCCAAGGCTTCCTTGTCGTCGATACCAACGTACTCAGCCCGATGACAATCTTTCAACCAGGCATGCTCCGGTCCAACGCCTGGATAATCCAGCCCCGCCGACACCGAATGGGTGCCGCTGACCTGGCCGTTATCGTCCTGCAATAAATAGGTGCGGTTGCCGTGCAGCACACCGGGACGCCCAGCGCACAGCGAGGCCGCATGGCGTGTGGTGTTGAGTCCATCACCTGCCGCTTCCACACCAACCATGCGCACATCCTTATCGGCAATGAACGGATGGAACAAACCAATCGCATTGGAGCCACCACCGACGCAGGCGATCAGCGCGTCAGGCAGGCGCCCGGTCATCTCCAGGCACTGTGCTCGCGCCTCACGACCAATCACGGTCTGGAATTCGCGGACCATTTCCGGATACGGCGCGGGGCCGGCCACCGTGCCAATGATGTAGAACGTGTCGTCCACGTTGGTGACCCAGTCGCGCAGCGCCTCATTGAGCGCATCCTTGAGCGTGCGCGTACCGCTGGTCACCGGCACAACTTCGGCACCGAGCAGCTTCATGCGATAAACGTTTGGAGCCTGACGCGCAATGTCCTCCGCGCCCATATACACAACACACTCAAGACCAAGACGTGCGGCGACAGTCGCCGATGCCACACCATGCTGGCCTGCACCAGTTTCAGCAATGATCCGCGTCTTGCCCATCTGCGAAGCCAGCAAGGCCTGACCGATGGTGTTGTTCACCTTGTGGGCGCCGGTGTGGTTTAAATCTTCGCGCTTGAAATAGATCTGCGCGCCACCGAGTTCCCGAGACAGGCGCTCGGCCAGATACAAGGGGCTCGGGCGCCCAACATAATGGGCCAGGTCACGATCGAATTGAGCGCGAAAATCCGGGCTTGCCCAGGATGAACGAAAGGCCTGCTCGAGTTCATCCAACGGCCCCATCAGGGTTTCGGCGACAAAGCGTCCGCCATACGGCCCGAAGTGCCCACGTGCGTCCGGCCCAAAAACCGGATCTGCCTTAGCTGTGCTCATTATTTTTCCCGTGTGATGCGATACGCATCGGCGGCATGGACTGCCGCCAAAAAACGTTTGATTTTAACCGCTGATTTAAGGCCCGGGGCCTCTTCAACCCCGCTGCTAACATCGACAGCCCAGGGTTGAACTTGTTCTATGGCCTGCCCAACGTTGCCCGGGTTCAAGCCACCAGCAAGCACCAGCGGTAGATTTGCTGCCGTGGCGTGGCGCCAGTCAAAGGCTTTGCCGCTGCCTCCCATTGCGCCTGGCGCATGGCTATCGAGCAAGAACCCGCACGCCCGGGGATAATTCTGACGCGCATAGGCCAATTCGTTGTCTTGCCCGCCCATGGCAATGGCCTTGATATAGCGACGACCGAACGCTTCGCAAAACGAGGCCGGCTCCTGGCCGTGAAACTGGAGTAACTCTGGCTGAACCTGGTCTAGCACTTCAGCAACCAGGCCTTTCTCCGGATTCAAAAACAATGCCGTAACGCTGACAAACGCCGGGATAAGCCGCACCAAGGATCGCGCCTGTTGCGGCTCCAAATGACGCGGGCTGCGTTCGCAAAAAACCAGCCCGATACTGTCAACACCGGCAGCAATGGCCACCTCAATATCTTCGGCCCGGGTCAGCCCGCAGACCTTAACCCGGGTGCGATCAGGCACTGAATCAGAATGTGCGTTCAAAGCAGAAATGCGTCATTGACGATGTGAGGGAGATCGAATTCATCCGGAAAATCAGCGCGCATAAAATACAGACCATGAGGTGGAGCGGATTGCCCCGCCGCACGTCGATCACGCGCTTGCAGCACGTCGTCCATCCAGCTGACCGGTTTTGCGCCAGCACCAATCTCCAACAAGGTGCCAACGATGTTGCGCACCATATTGTGCAGGAAACCGCTCGCTTCCACATCTATCGCAACCCAGTGATGGTGCTTATGCACAGCAACATGGCGCATCAATTTCACCGGTGTCTTGGCCTGGCAGTCCTTGCCCCGGAATGACGAGAAATCGTTCCAGCCAACCAGCTTGTTTGCAGCCTCGCTCATCGCATCGACGTCGAGTGCGGTGGGCCACTCAAACACCCTGCCGTTCCATAACGCGCTGCGCGCCGGATGGTTGTGGACCAAGTAACGGTAACTGCGACCGACGGCCAGAAAACGAGCATGGAAATGATCTGCCACTGGCTTGGCCCAGGTCAGCTTGACGTCGCCGGGCAGAAAACTGTTGGTGCCGAGCAGCCAGGACCGCAGCTCGCGTTGTGCGTGGGTATCGAAATGAATGACCTGACCGAGGGCATGCACCCCCGTATCCGTGCGCCCGGCGCAGTAGACCTTAATCCGGTGATTGGCGATGCGTGACAACGCGGACTCGACCTCACCCTGAACCGTGCGCAAACCAGCCGCGTACTGACTTTGCCAACCGCAAAACGCGCGGCCATCGTACTCCACACCGGCAGCCATGCGGATTGTCGCCTCACTCATGTCAGCCACTGCAGTACACCCACGCTCACAACCATGAGGACAAAGAAGGCCCAATCTCTTGCCGTTGGCGCAGCGGCCGCATGATCTGGCTGGGCATTCGCTTGATAGCGTTCGGCCTGCTCACAGATTTGCGCGACAGCATTCAACGCAGAGCGCCCTCGCGGCAAACTGCGAACGCGTTCGCTCATCTCGTTGACGGCATCCAGTGTGGCCGCAGTGCGTCTGGCGAAAACCTCAACGGGTAGGCCCACAATTTTCAAAGGGCGCAGAAGACTGGCAATCCCATCCGACAGTTCCCGAGCGGGAAGCTGGTTAAGACACAAGCCCACCGTAACCACCAGTACGATCAATACCGCAACGCGGTACGCACCTTCCTGCCAACCAAGCCACGGATCAGCCAGCGGCGAACCCAAGCCGTAGAGGATGGCAATGGCCAGGAAAAACCACCGCATCCGCCAAATGCGCTGAGCCAGCAGGCCGGTCAAGCCGCGCTCCAGCAGCCCAATCCACAGCGCCAGAATACCCGCCAGTAAAGCAAGACTCAGCGGCGCAAGACCGATGAGCCCCACCGCAACCACCAATAAACTGATCAACCGCACGAGGGCTCGGGACATGCTCATCACAGTGCAGACTCAGGGCCCCGACCTCGCACCCACGGTGGCCACACCACCGTGAGTTCAGACAGGGTGACTACAGTTTGCTTAGCAACTCCTGGGCGTCGGCTTTCTGGTCTTCAGACCCGGCAGCCACAACCTCTTCAAGCAGGCTCCGTGCCATATCACTTTCACCCATATCGACGTAGGCACGCGCCAGATCCAACTTGGTGGCCGACTCATCGCCACCAGCGACATCTTCGGCATCTCCACCCAGATCATCGAGATTGAAATCGGTCTCCTCAGCGCCCAGGTCCATGGACAAATCGGACTCGTCATCAAGCGTCAGATCAGACAAATCAGCACGGTCCGCTGATTCCTCCAGACTCAAGTCGTCCAGATTGAAATCGGTGGCCTGGCCGTCATCATCAGCGCTCAGTTCCAGATCCCCGAGATCCAGGTCGTCATCCGCGCCAGCGAAGTCATCCGACAAACTGAGTTCGTCATCGCCCGCCAAAGACAGCTCAGATGCGTCATTGCTAAGCGTCAGATCACCCGCGCCAAGCTCGTCGGCGAGCTCGCTGGAGGCATCGACATCAGCCAGGCTGAGTTCGTCTGCGTTATCACTCGGTGACGGTTGATCCAATTCAAGCTCAAATGCCGTGTCACTCTCGTCGGCGTCAGAGGCCTGATCATCAAGCTGGAAATCCGTACCGGTGCCAAGCACATCAGCGGCATCGCCAGTCTGGGTGTCGAGTCCCAACTCGGTCTCACTCACGTCACTGAGCGTAAGGTCGGCGAAATCATCCAACGCTTCGCTGCCCGGGCCCGATGTCGCGGTCTCCTCGGGCGTGCTGGCTGGCTCCAGCTCCGCGCCGTCACCAAGCTCCGCCTCCAGATCATCCAGATTCAGCTCGTCGAGATCAGGAAGCTCGTCTGCGCCGGCGTCATCACTTTCAAACTCGCCGAAGTCAGCCTCAAAGTCATCATCCAGATCGGCCGCAGCAGGTGCCTCTGGTGCAGGCGCCTCATCCAGGCTGAATTCCAGAACATTGTCGTCCTCAGCCGCAACCTGCGGCGCGACGTCCTCTGATGCACTCGGTGCGTCGTCCAGGCTGAACTCAAGAGGACTGTTGTCAGCAGCTGGCGCGGCACTTTCGTCCTGGCTATCGAACGCCATATCCAGATCGACAGAGGCATCGCCGGCCTCTTCGAAGTCACCGAACAGCGCGTCACCCGGGCACAGCTGCTGGCCCATGATCGCGATGCGTTGCCAAGTCTCGGCGTCAGGGTTGCGCGCTTTGAGCGTCTCTGCGGCCTGCTTGAACTTATCCGCGTCGCTCGCGGCGAAATGGGTTTCCGCGAGTTTTTCGTGCAGCTCAAGGCGATCAGGCTCAGCTTCAATAGCACGATTCAGCAGCAGTGCAGCCTCGTCGTACAAACCGTAGGCAAGCTGGAAATCCGCTTCAGACAACGGATCTTCATTGAGCTCGAGCGACACGGTCTCCGAGCCCAAATCCAGCGTCTGCGTGCCACTGTCCATCTCCAGCTCGGAGAAATCCATCTCTTCGGGCGCCGATTCGACGGGTGCCTCAGCCGCGGGTTTGACCTCGGTATCACCGAACTCAACCGCCCCACCCTGGGGCTCGTCAAATTGCACGGTGTCTCCGAACGTGTCGTCTGCGGCCTTCGGCTCCGCCCCGCTGACGAAGTCATCCAGGTCAGGAATATCAAAGTCGTGCGTGTCGTCGACCTCCCCCTGGACCGCGGTATCACCGAATTCCTGGGTCAATGTGTCATCGAGGTCGCTGGTCGCGGTGGCCTCGAAAGCCATGGTGTCAGCAAGCTCATCTGATGGGCTTGCCTCAGCAGGCGCCTGAGCAAAATCACTCACCGGCTTGCGCTGAGGTGGTCGCTCGCTCGCAAAATCAGACACCGGTCCTTGGTCCTGCCCCTGATTGCGACGGCGCAAGCCAAACACCACCAGCAAGCCAAGAATCAGAACGCCCAATGCGGCGAGTCCAAGACCAAAGAGATTGGGATACTCCTGACTGCCACTGTCTGTGGAGGCGTCATCCTCCAGTGCGGGCAAAGCGGCATCCACGGCGTCCTCAGCCGCCAACTCCTGTGATGCCTCGTCATCCATCGGCAAACTTGGCAGCTCCGCGTAGTCACCCGCTTCACCCTCGTCATCCGGCAGGGCTTCCAGCTGCTCGTACGCACTATTGTCCTGAGCGCGTTGTGCCTCATCCGCGGCAGGCAACACCGAGGCGCTGTCGCGCTCTGCGGCCTCGTCCTCAACCAGTTCCAGCGGTTCGAGGGTTGGCTCAGGGACTTGCGGTGCAGCCGTTGCTGCCGCCTGACGTTCCGGTTGTACCTGGCGTATGGCTGGCCGCGGTGTGGCCACCGCAGGATTGGCCTGCTCCAGCTCGAGCTGCTGGGTCGCAGCGCCCCGTGCCGCCGGCGCCGCGCTCAGACCATCACGATGACGCTGCGCTTCATCAGCCACCAGTGCATTGGCTTCTGCCGGGCTGACGTCACGCAGGGCCTGCACCGAGGGCACTTTCAAAACAGCGCCACGTTTGACCAAATTCAAATTGCCGTCGAACTGATCCGGGTTGGTGCTGTAAAGCCCCCACATGACCTGATTCATGGTCACGCTCGGGTCCGGGCGGACCGCCGCAGCAATTTGCCACAGCGTCATGCCCGCCTTGACCGGCCCAAATTCACTGGCATAGCTGACGGGTTGATTATCAAACGCAACCGTCGTTGCCACAGGATCAGCCGTCGCAGGTGCCGCAGTGTCGCCTTCAAACACATTGGGCGTTGGTACCGGGACCTTGCGTTCGGCGTCGCCACTGCGGAACGGCTGCGCATCAGCTTGGGGCGCAGACTGGCGTACAACCGGCTGTGTCGGCGCACGGCTCACAGGTTGCGTTGCCCGCTGAGGTGGCGTCTCAACCGGTGCCGCCGCAACCTCTGGCTGTGGGGCCGGCTCAGGCGTCACCGGTGCTTTCGGCTCAGGCGCTACTGCGCTCTGGCCCCGCGGTTGGCCGGTGTTGGGATCAAGCAGGATGGTGTATTCACGCACCAAGGTGCCGCTGAGCCCATCAAATGCGAGCAGCACGCTGAAGAACGGCTCCTTAGCCGTTTCAGTCGAGGTAATCACCAGGTTCGCCTGTTCGGCGTTGGTGCCCTCACGCACTTCAAACTGCAGACTGGTCAGAAACAGGCTCTTCTCGAGCCCCAGTGAACGGTAAGCCTCGTCATCGGCCAGGCCGACTTTAAGTTCAGCAGCCTCACCAACCTGCAGGGCACGCAGTGGCACCAGGGCGCGAAACGGCTCATTCAGGTAGCTCTGCACTGAAATCTGCCCGGCGGTCAAAGCCGAGGCCAGACCGGGAAGCAAGCCCGCAATCAGCAGCACAGCGCTGCGGCCCAACCACGAAGGGCCCGGGCGGTTCCCCAACCGCCCGCCACTCTGTGCTGAATTCATTACGACCTGCTCCTCTGCGCCCGACTGGACGAATCGATTAGTGCGCACACTGCCCCCGCAAACTGCCGTTAATTCAAGGGCTTTTTATACCTTAGAAATGCTCGCGAACCAAGGTTTCAGCGATCTGCACACTGTTTGTGGCAGCGCCTTTACGCACATTGTCAGAGACCACCCAGAGATTGAGGCCGCGCGGGTGGGAAATGTCTTCACGAATTCGTCCCACAAACACGTCGTCTTTACCCGCCGCGTCGGTGACCGCCGTGGGATAGCCGCCATTGGCCCGCTCATCCATCACCACCACACCCGGCGCCTTGGCCAACAATTCACGGGCCTGCTCTGCGCTGATTTTTTCACGTGTCTCGATATGGATGGCCTCGGAATGGCCGTAGAACACCGGCACGCGGACCGCGGTCGGGTTCACCTGAATGTTGGCGTCGCCGAAGATCTTGCGGGTTTCCCACACCATCTTCATCTCTTCCTTGGTGTAGCCGTTGTCCTGGAACACATCGATATGCGGCAGCACATTGAATGCGATCTGCTTCGGATAGACCTCGGCCTTGGCCTCTTTGAAATTCAGCAGTGCGGCGGTTTGCTTGGCCAGCTCTTCCATGGCCTGCGCACCCGAGCCGGATACAGCCTGGTAGGTCGCAACGTTGATCCGCTCGATGCCCACGGCATCGTAGATCGGCTTCAATGCGACCAGCATCTGAATGGTCGAGCAGTTCGGGTTGGCGATGATATTGCGCTTACGGAAGCCATACAGCGCGTCTGCATTGACCTCCGGCACCACCAGCGGAATCTCGTCGTCATAACGGAACTGCGAGGTGTTGTCGATGACCACCACGCCGTGCTCGGCGGCGACCGGCGCCCATTTCTCAGACACCGATCCACCGGCCGAAAACAGGCCAATCTGAACCTGAGACCAGTCAAAGTCGTCCACATTCTGGGCGATGAGTTCACGCCGGCCGAACTCGACCGTGGTGCCAGCCGAACGTTCGCTCGACAGCGCATAGATGTTGTTGATCGGAAACTCGCGCTGAGCGAGCACTTCAAGCATGGTTTTGCCAACAGCGCCGGTGGCGCCCAGTACGGCAACGTCATATTTCTGCATTTCAGAATCCTTTGGGTGTTTTACAACCCGTTCTGCATGAATTTGAGAGGGTCTGCTTCAGGCGATCGCCGCGGCAACCGCATCGCCCATGGCTGCGGTGCCGACCACATCGCCGCCGGCTGCGATATCGCCGGTGCGCAGGCCCTGGGCCAGCACCTTGGCAACAGCCGATTCGACCAATTCCGCCAGATCACCCCGATTGAGGCTGTGGCGCAGCAGCATGGCCAACGACAGGATGGTGGCCAGCGGATTGGCCTTGTCCTGACCGGCAATATCCGGCGCACTGCCGTGCACCGGTTCGTACATGCCGTGGCCACCTTCACCCAGCGATGCCGACGGCAACATGCCAATGGACCCGGTCAGCATTGCCGCCAGATCGGACAGAATGTCGCCGAACAGGTTGCCGGTCACGATCACATCAAACTGCTTGGGGTCACGGACCAGCTGCATCGAGGCATTGTCCACGTACATATGACTGACCTCGACGTCCGGATAATCGGCCGCCATGGCATTGACCGTGTCGCGCCACAGTTGCGACACATCCAGCACATTGGCCTTGTCGACCGAGCACAGCCGACCATTGCGCCGCTGCGCCGCTTCGAAGGCGGTCTTGGCAATACGCCGGATTTCGTCTTCGCCGTAGACCAGCGTATTGAAACCGGTCTTGATGCCATTGCGCTCCTCGATGCCGCGCGGCTTGCCGAAATAGATCCCGCCGGTCAGCTCGCGCACGATCAGAATGTCCAGGCCGGCCACGATGTCCGGCTTGAGCGACGAGGCCGAGGCCAGCTCTTCGAACAGGATCGCCGGGCGCAGATTGGCGTACAGGCCAAGATCGGCACGCATCGCCAGCAGCCCGGACTCCGGGCGCTTGTCGCGCGGCAGATCGTCGTACTGCGGCCCGCCAATGGCTCCGAACAGGATCGCATCACAATCGCGGGCCAGGGCCTGAGTCTGGGCCGGATACGGATCGCCGTAGGCGTCATAGGCGGCACCGCCGACCAGTGCGTCCTGGGTCTCCACCTCCAGGCCGTGGCGTGTGCGCAGCACGTCCAGCACTTTCACCGCCTGGGCCACAACCTCGGGACCAATACCATCGCCGCCCATCAGGGTGATTTTGAATGTCATGAATATGTCCTTGTGATTACTCTGCGAACAGCCACGGTTGCGACTGGCGATGTTTGTTCTCGAAAGCACGGATAACGTCAGCCCGTTCCAGCGTCAGCCCGATGTCATCCAGCCCCTGGACCAGGCGCGCCTTGCGCCCGGCGTCGATATCGAACGCGATGTTCTGCCCTGACGGCGTATTGATGGTCTGAGCCGGAAGATCAATGGTCAGCTGCGCGCCGTCGCGCACCTCTTCAAACAAGGCGTCGATAACTTTCTCTTCAAGAACAATAGGTAAAACGCCATTCTTGAAGCAGTTATTGAAGAAAATATCGGCAAAGCTCGGGGCCATCACGCAGCGAATACCGTAGTTTTCCAGCGCCCACACCGCGTGCTCACGCGATGAACCACAGCCGAAGTTCTTGCGTGCCAGCAGCACGCTGGCGCCGGCATAGCGCGCATCGTTGAGCTCGAACTCGGGGTTCAATCGACGCGATTCAACCGGCGTGTCCAGATCGCCTGCATCCAGGTAACGCCAGTCATCGAACAGGAACGGGCCAAAGCCGCTGCGCCGGATCGATTTCAGATACTGCTTGGGGATGATGGCGTCGGTGTCCACATTGGACCGGTCCATCGGCAGAACCGTGCCGGTGTGTTGAGTAAATGCTTGCATTACAACCCCCGAATATCGGTGAAATGGCCAAACACCGCAGCGGCGGCAGCCATGGCCGGACTGACCAGATGGGTGCGCCCACCCTGCCCTTGTCGGCCTTCAAAATTACGATTGGAGGTGGAGGCGCAACGCTCACCCGGCTCCAGCCGGTCCGCATTCATGGCCAGGCACATCGAGCATCCTGGCTCACGCCATTCAAAGCCTGCATCCAGGAAAATCTGATCCAGCCCCTCCTCTTCAGCCTGCTGTTTGACCAGCCCCGAACCGGGCACAACCATGGCCACAGAAATGTTGCTGGCCACTTTGCGCCCCTGCGCGATGCGCGCAGCGTCACGCAAGTCTTCGATGCGCGAGTTGGTGCACGATCCGATGAACACCTTGTCCACGTTCACCGCACTGATCGGGGTGCCGGCGTCCAGGCCCATGTACTCCAGTGCGCGACGCATGCCCGCCGCCCGCACCTCATCGTCTTGGCCAGCCGGATCAGGGATGCTCTGATCCACCGCAATCACCATCTCCGGTGACGTGCCCCAGGTCACCTGGGGCTGGATGTCTGCACCGTCGATCACGACCTCAGCATCGAACTGAGCGCCTTCATCCGAATGCAACTCGGACCAGCAGGCCACGGCCTGCGCCCACTGCGCCTCGCTCGGCGCATAGGGCCGACCCTTGATGTAGTCGATGGTGGTTTGATCCACCGCCACCATGCCGGCCCGCGCCCCCGCTTCGATGGTCATGTTGCACAGGCTCATGCGCCCTTCCATCGACAGGTTGCGAATCGCCTCGCCAGCGTATTCGATGACATAACCGGTGCCGCCGGCGGTGCCAATACGGCCGATAATGGCCAGCGCAATGTCCTTGGCGGTGATACCCGGCGCCACCGAACCATCCACCGTGACCCGCATGGTCTTGGAAGGCTTCTGCCACAGACACTGCGTGGCCAGCGTGTGCTCCACCTCCGAGGTGCCAATGCCGAAAGCCAGCGCGCCGAAGGCGCCGTGGGTGGAGGTGTGCGAATCGCCGCAGACCACGGTCATCCCAGGCAAGGTCGCGCCCTGCTCCGGACCGATCACGTGGACGATGCCCTGACGCACATCATCCATGTCGAACAAAGTGATGCCGAACTCGCGGGTGTTGCTCTGCAAGGCCTCAATCTGAGCGCGGGAAATCGGATCGCTGATACCAGCGGCGCGATTGGTCGTCGGCACATTGTGATCCGGCACAGCCAGATTGGCGTCAACACGCCAGGGCTGCCGACCGGCCAGGCGCAAGCCTTCAAAAGCCTGCGGCGAGGTCACCTCATGCACCAGATGGCGATCGATGTAGATCAGCCCGGTGCCAGCGTCATCGGTCTCAACCAGATGACTGTCCCAGATTTTTTGATACAGCGTACGTGGCGCCATAACCCGCTCCTTCGTGTTCAGGCGCGCATTTTAAGAGCCCCCTCACCATAACTCCAATGAATCGTTATTATTCATTGAATAACCATATGGAATGCTATGGACACCCTGGCCCTAAAAACTTTCGTCGACATCGCCCACACCGGCTCGTTTTCCGCCAGCGCAGAACGTCTGCATATTTCACAGCCGGCAGTGAGCAAGCGCATCGCGGCGCTGGAGCAGCAGGTCGGGCACAAACTGCTTGACCGGGTTGGCCGCAGGGTCATGCTGACCGAGGCTGGCCACAACCTGCTGCCGCACGCCCAGCAGGTCTTGATGACCCTGGATGATGCCACCCGCAGTCTGTCTCGCCTGCACAACAATGTCAGCGGACGGCTGTCGATCGGCACCAGCCACCACATCGGCTTGCACCGCCTGCCGCCGGTTCTGCGCCAGTTCACCCAGCAGTTCGCCGATGTTGACCTGGACATCCATTTCATGGATTCCGAGCAGGCCTGCGAAGGGGTGCTGGACGGTGCGCTGGAAATGGCTGTGGTCACCCTGCCACCGGATCCTGACCCACGCCTGACCACGCAGTTGCTGTGGCCCGACCCGCTGGATGTGATTGTTGGCCCGGCTCACCCGCTGGCCGGACGTAGCGAAGTGAAGCTGACCACGCTGGCGAGTTATCCGGCGGTGTTGCCGGATGCCCAGACCTACACCCACCGCATCATCCAGGATGCATTGCAGCGGGTGAACACCCAGCTGCACGTGCGCCTGGCCACCAATTACCTGGAAACCATCAAGATGCTGGTCAACATCGGCCTGGGCTGGAGCGTTCTGCCGCGCGCCATGATCGACAAGGACATCGTCGCATTGAGGGTGCCGGGCCTGGCTATGCAGCGTGAGCTGGGCAGTGTGCGTCATCGCGATCGGGCGACCTCCGCCGCCGCCAGCGCCTTCATGCGCACCGCCTCGACCTGCGCCCAGGACCAATAGGGGGTGCGAACAAGAGCGCGTCAGCGCGCCGCTGACACGCGCGCCTGACCGCCAACATCGGGATTGAATAGGAAACGCCAAGCCACAACGGCGCCAGCGGCGGCAACACCACCGGCCATGTAATACATGGCATCAGGTGACTGATTCTCCCAGATCCAGCCAGACAGCCAGGCGCCCAGCGAACCTCCGGCGCCGAATCCGCAGGTCACATACAGGGCCTGACCGCGCCCCTGCAAATGAGCTGGAAACAGCGATCCGATGTAATAGATCCCACAGGCGTGAAAAATCCCAAAGCTGGACATGTGCAACGCCTGCAACAGCAGCAATACCGGCACGTTATCGACAAATGGCGGCAGCAAAGTCCAGCGCAATGCGGTGGAGGCCAGCGCCAGAACCATCATCGCGTGCACGCCGTAGCGCACAATCAGCCGTCCGGTATACACGAACACCCAGATTTCCAGCACCACACCAAAGGCCCACAGCAAGCCGATCTGGCCTGGCGGATAGGCCTGGCGCTCCAGATACAGCGAAAAAAAGCTGTAATACGGCGCAAAGCTGAGCTGAGAGCAGAACACCACAAGCAGCAAGGCCATCACCACCGGCTGACGCAGCACATCCCAGATCGTGGCGCTGGATTGTTCATCGTGTGCCGCGAGCATCTGGCTGTCGGGAATCAGGCTGGCCGAGATCACCATCCAGGCCAGAAACGCGAGCATGATCCAGGGCAGATAGTTGATGCTGACCACATCGAACAAGTAGCCCAGACCAACAACCGCGACCACAAACCCGACACTGCCCCACAGGCGCACTCGGCTGTAGTCCCCGCCGGTGACCCGCAAATGCCCCAGCGTGACCGCCTCGAACTGCGGCATGGTGGCGTTCCAGAACACTGAAAACACCACCACTGCGAGCAATATCGCCGTGTAACTCTGGGCAAACGGCAGGATGACAAAGCCCAGCAAAGCCATCAGGCTGGCCAGACGAATCAACCACATGCGCCGTCCGGAGCGATCGGCCACCCAGCCCCAGGCCAGTGGCAGGGCCACACGGGTGGCGCCATGCACACTGAAAATCAGTCCGATCTGGGTCGGACTGAGATCACGCGCGGCCAGCCATAAACCAAAATACGGCAGCAGCGCGCCCAGAACCGCATAGAAGCCGGCGTAGTAGGCCGACAGCCGCGCATGCAGCGTGGCTGCAGCGAGCATCACCTCAAAGCTGGCCTGGAATCGGGCCAGGCGTGGGCGAAACGTCCGCGTTTTGTGCGCGGTTGCGCAGGCAATGATCAATCAGCACCAGCGCGAGCATGGCTTCCGCAATGGGGGTTGCCCGAATGCCAACACAAGGGTCATGCCGCCCCGTGGTTCTGACCTGGGCACTTTCGCCCTGTGCGTTGATGGTCTGCCCCGGCACGATGATGCTTGAGGTGGGCTTCAAGGCCATGCGCGCGGTCACGCTCTGCCCCGTGCTGATGCCCCCGGCGACACCGCCGGAATGGTTGCTGAGGAAACCCTGCGGGCTCATTTCATCGCGGTGCTGCGAACCGAGTTGATTGACCACATCAAAGCCATCACCAATCGCCACTGCCTTGACCGCATTGATGCTCATCAGGGCATGGGCCAGGTCAGCATCCAGGCGATCAAACACGGGCTCACCCCAGCCGGCCGGCACACCCACCGCCTCGACATAGATTTCCGCGCCAATCGAGTCGCCCAGCTTGCGAATCTTGTTGATGTAGTTTTCCAGTTCCGGCACCTGCTCCGGCTGCGGGCAGAAAAACGGATTCTGGTTCACTGCAGACCAGTCACGCGCCTCGAAACTGTAAGGGCCGATACGCGACAGGCAACCGCGAACCTCGATACCAAAGCGTTCGCTGAGGAACTTGCGCGCCAGCGCACCGGCAGCCACCCGCACCGCCGTCTCACGTGCCGAGGAGCGCCCACCACCACGGTGATCGCGGCGGCCATACTTCTGCATGTAGGCGTAGTCGGCATGATTGGGCCGAAAAACGTCCTCGATCTTGGCGTAATCGCGCGAGCGCTGATCGGTGTTTTCGATCACCAAGGCAATCGGTGTGCCGGTGGTGACGCCGTCATGTACGCCCGACAGAATGCGGACTTCATCCGGCTCTTTGCGCTGGGTGACATATTTGGACTGCCCCGGCTTGCGTCGATCCAGATCGCGCTGGATGTCAGCCTCGCTGATGGCCAGCCCAGGCGGGCAGCCATCGACCACGCAGCCGATGGCCGGTCCGTGTGATTCACCAAAGCTGGTGACACAGAAGGATTTTCCAAACGTATTTCCAGACATCGCGTCAGACTCCCGCGGCGAGCAATTGCTCGCGCGTGACGACGAAAACCCCGTCGCCACCGTGTTCAAATTCAGGCCAGCTCAGCTCCAGTTGTGGCCGTGCATCGAGCAAGGCTGACGCCGTGGCCCCAACCTCACAGATCAGCACACCACCGGGCTTCAGATAAGTCGGTGCTTCGTTGAGCATGCGCAGCACCAATGCCAGCCCCTGCTCCGGTGCTTCCAACGCACCACGTGGCTCGTGCGCAAACTCCGGCGGCAACGCCGCATATTCACCAGCACTGACATAAGGCGGATTGCTTACGATCAGATCGTATTGGCGCCCTGCGCACGGCGCAAACAGATCGCCGCTGAGCAACTCGACCTGGTCTTGCAGATGATGCAGCGCCACGTTTTCCGCCGCCTGGGCCAATGCATCCTGCGAAAGATCGCTGGCATCCACCGGCGTGTGCGGGAAAACATGGGCGCAACCGATGGCGATACTGCCGCCTCCAGTGCACAGATCCAGAATCCGCTCGGGTGTCTGCCCCAGCCACGGCGCAAAACCCTCGGCGATCAGCTCGGCAATGGGAGAGCGCGGCACCAAGGCACGTGCGTCCGCAATAAAGCGCATGCCTGCAAACCAGGCCTGGCCGGTGATATAGGGCAGCGGCAGACGCTCATCGCGGCGCTGGGCAATCCAGCGCAGCACACGCACGCGCTCTTCAGGCGTCAGCACGGCATCAAAATAGGCGGCTGGCAGGTCGTGCGGCAATTTGAGGCATTGCAACACCAGTGAGGCCGCTTCATCGAGCGCGTTGTCTGTTCCGTGGCCGTAGCACAATCCCTGCTCTTCAAACTGACTGGCGGCCCAGCGAATCAGATCACGCGGGGTGATCAACAATTGCGACAATTCGTGCAGTTCGGCCATGCGGGTCAGTTGGTGAACAAGTTCATTCGGGGCGCGTATGTGATAATAATCCGGTCCTTTTGTCCACCTGAATGCCCGAATTCATGCGCAGACCGCACCTTAACGCGTTACTTGTCACCGGCCTGATCGCCGCCCTGCTCGCCGGCATCGGCATGAGCCACCTGATGCAGCAGGACAGTGACCCGGCGCTCAGCGGCTTGATTTTAGATCCCGCCCGCAGCCTGCCCGATTTTGAGCTGACCACCCAGCACGGCACGCCGTATAACAAAGACACAGCGATGGGCCGTCATCAACTGTTATTTTTCGGCTTTACACATTGCCCCGACATCTGCCCCAGCACGCTGGCTCTGATGCGTCAGCTGCGCAAGGACCTGCCGGCCGAGCTGCGCAGCAAACTCGATTTTGTTTTCGTCAGCATTGACCCTGAACGCGATACACCCGAGGTCATGACACCGTATCTGGCGCACTTCGACCCGGCCTTTATCGGCGTAACCGGCAGTACCAGCGCCGTCACCGATTTTGCCGACGCCGTGGGCATTGCCTTTATCAAGGTGGATCAGGGCGACAGCTACACCATGGATCACGCCACGGCACTGGTCCTGCTGGACCCGCAATCGCGTATCAAGGCGTATTTTTCAGCACCCCACAAACTGGGTGAACTGCAAAACACACTGAATGTGCTGATCAACTCATGAGCCTGTCTGGACTCATCGAACACGCCAGCCAGGCCATATTGCCCACGCGCCCGCTGTCCAGTCTGGTTCACCGTCTGACCCAGATCGAAACCCCGGCGATCAAGAACGCCAGTATCGATTTCCTGCTTAAGCATTTCGACATTGACATGTCCGAGGCGCGCCAGGAAGACCCGCATGCCTACCGCAGCTTCAATGCGTTCTTCACTCGTGAGTTGAAAGCGGACGCGCGCCCACTGGCGCCCGAACCTGCCCTACTGTGCCCGGTCGACGGGCGCATCAGTCAGCTCGGCGCGATCGAAAACAGCACGATCTTCCAGGCCAAGGGACGCTCCTACACCAGTGCGGCACTGCTGGCCGACGCGGCGGCCGCTAAAACCTATGACAACGGCCAGTTCGCAACCATTTACCTGGCACCGAACAATTATCACCGCATCCACATGCCGCTGGATGCGCGCCTGACACACGCGCGCTTCGTGCCCGGCCGCCTGTTCAGCGTGCGCCCGTCAACAGCCCAGGCCATCGACGCCCTGTTTGCACGCAATGAGCGTTTGGTGCTGCATTTCGACTCCGCGCTGGGGCCATTTGTCCTAGTCATGGTCGGAGCGCTGTTCGTGGGCAGTATGGAAACGGTGATGGAGGGCAAAATCTCCCCACCGCACAGCCGCAACATCCGCGACTTTGATTACCGCGAACGCACACCTCGGCTGCAACGCGGCGAAGAACTGGGGCGTTTCAATATGGGCTCGACGGTGATCCTGCTGTTCCCGCAAAACAGTATGGCGTGGGCCGATGACCTGGCACCGGGCACGGTGGTGCGCATGGGACAGGCGCTGGGTGCACCACGCAGCTGATCACAAAAGCCGGGCAAAAAAAACGGGACGCCCCAATCGGCACCCCGTCAAGCTCATAACCGGTTGGATCAATAGCGGAGGGCAAAACTCACCATCTAAAAGACAGCGATGGCATCGGTTATGAGACGTCAGCGAGCGAGCGCTGACGATGCAACGCAAGATACACAACCGTTTATTACCGGTCGATCGTAAAAATTAAGTATCGCTCGCCCGCCCGCCTAACGCGCGGGGTAAATGCCTTTGCTGGCCGGAATCCACCAGGTCAGGCCGAACAAGGTGGTCATCACGATCAGACGCCCCAGGGCCGGATTACGCGACGCCAACATCTTCATGGCCAGTGGAATCTCGAGCACATGAGCGGCGAGAATAACCAGCGTCACCATCGGCACCCACTCGTTCCAGGCCCCACCCATGAACAGCACGTACGCGAAGACCGCGACGTACCACAGCCCCAGAAATACGTTCAGTGTGAGCCAGAAATTCTTGTTGTTCGCCATGTGGCGTGTCTCCCTGTGATTGATTAACGAACTGTCCAAACTTTGCAGCAGATGTCATCCGCCTCAAACCCCGATCCTAACCCAGTTCCGGTAACCTGGAGCTACCCCGAGGCGCTGCCCGTCAGTCAGGCACGCAAGGAGATCCTCGCGGCGCTTAAGGCCCATCAGGTGATCATCGTGTGCGGCGCCACCGGGTCGGGCAAATCCACCCAGTTGCCCAAGTTCTGCCTGGAAGTCGGCCGCGGCTGTGCTGGCCAGATTGCGCACACCCAGCCACGCCGTCTGGCCGCCAGGGCCCTGGCTGAACGCGTGGCCGAGGAAATCGGCGAAGAGGTCGGCCAGACCGTGGGCTGGCAGGTGCGTTTCAAGAATGTCACCAGCGCGCAAACCCGGGTCAAGCTGCTCACCGACGGGGTGCTGCTCAACGAACTGCGCCATGACCGGCGCTTGAGCCGCTATGACACCATCATCATCGACGAAGCGCATGAACGCAGCCTGAACATCGATTTTTTGCTCGGCTATCTGAGACAGCTCGCAGCGCAGCGCCCCGATCTCAAGATCATCATCACCTCGGCCACGCTGGATGCGGAGAAGTTTTCCCGCCATTTCGACAACGCGCCGGTGATCGAGGTGCCGGGCAAAAGCCATCCGATCGAGCTGCGCTATGCGCCACCGGATGACGAAGACCTGACCGAAGCCATCGCCCAGCAAGTGTCCAGCCTGTGGCGCGGCGACGGCGGGGATATTTTGGTGTTTCTGCCGGGCGAGCGCGAAATCCGCGACACCGCGACCCATCTGGAGCGACATCCCCGTCTTGCCAAATGGCCGGACAAGCAGATCCTGCCGCTGTTCGCGCGTCAGGGCAGCGCCGGCCAGCAGAAGATATTCCACCCCGGCAAACAGCGCCGCGTGGTGCTGGCCACCAATGTGGCGGAGACCTCATTGACAGTGCCCGGCATCCGTCATGTCATCGATACCGGTCTGGCCCGCATCTCGCGCTATAACCCACGCAGCAAAATCCAGAATCTGCAGATCGAAGCGATCGCCCAAGCCAACGCCGATCAGCGCAAAGGACGCTGCGGACGCACCGCCCCCGGGGTTTGCGTGCGCCTGTACGATGCCGACGAGTTCGAAGCCAGGCCTCGCTATACCGAGGCAGAAATTCTGCGCACCAACCTGGCCTCGGTGCTGTTGCAAATGGCCGATCTGGGTCTGGGTGACCCAGCCGACTTTCCGTTCATTGATCCACCGCACCAGCGCTACCTGAATGATGCCCGCCGACTGCTCGATCAACTTCAGGCACTGCGCAGTGATGGCCGACTGACCCGCAGCGGGCGACGTATCGCACGGCTGCCGGTCGATCCGCGTCTGGGGCGCATTCTGCTCGAGGCCGAACGCAACCACTGCGTGGCCGACGTGCTGCCCATCGTCGCCGCCCTTTCGATGCAGGATCCGCGCGAACGTGACCCCGAAAAACGGGAACGTTCAGATCAGGCGCAACGCGAATTTGTCGACAAATCATCCGATTTTCTGACCTTGCTCAACCTGTGGCATTGCGCCGAGCAGGCGCGCAAGGACATGAGCAACGCCGAATTCAAGCGCTGGTGCAAAAGCCACTACCTGCACACCCGGCGGATGCAGGAATGGCGAGATCTGGTGCGCCAGATCGGCAATGACCTCAGCCGCAGCAACACCGGCAAGGACAATCCCCAGGCAGCCACACAGCAAAGCGCTGACCCATCACGTATTCATCAATCACTGCTGTGCGGCCTGTTAGATCACATTGGCCAGCATGATGAAAACGGTGATTTTCGCGGGCCGCGTGGTGCGCGTTGGCGCATTCACCCGGAATCCGTACTGGGCAAACGACGTCCCAACTGGATGGCTGCCGCCGAGATTGTCAGCACCCGGCGGGTGTACGCCCGAACCGTGGCACAGGTGCAACCCGAGTGGATCGAAAAAGCCGCCGCTCACCTGATTCAGAAACAGGCTCTGGAGCCGCAATGGGACAAACAGCGCGGTGAAGTGATGGCGCGTGAGCAGGTCAGCCTGTTCGGCCTGATACTCACCGCCGACCGTCGGGTGGCCTACGCCAGCCATGACCGCGCGCATGCGCGCCAGCTGTTTATTCTTCACGCCCTGATCGAGGGCCAGTGGGGCCGGCGCGATGCGCCCGCTTTCCTCAAGGCCAATCAGAGCCTGGCCAAACGCCTGCAATCCGAAGAAAACAAGTTGCGCCGGCGGGGCATTGTGCGTGCCGACGATGAGATCATGGCCTGGTACGACGCGCGTCTACCCAGCGAGGTAGTCAACCGCCAGGATCTGATCAGACAGCTTGATGATGCTCTGGATCAGCGCTTGCGCATGAGCGAGGCCGATCTACGCAATGCACAGCAAGACGATCTCAGCGAGGCCTTTCCCAGCCGCTTGTCGATGCACGGACACCATCTCAAGATCCAGTACGTGTTCGCCCCCGGCAATGAAGATGATGGCGTCAATCTGGATGTGCCGGTGGCCCAGCTCAACCAGCTCGACCCACAACGCCTTGACTGGTTGGTACCCGGTTTGTTGGGCGACAAGATCGAGCAGTTGATCAAAGGCCTGCCCAAAGCGCAGCGCAGAAAGTTTGTTCCCGCATCGCAAACTGTCGAGCAATGCCTGGCGAGCCTGACTTTTGCACAAGGTGACTTCTACACCGCACTGGCACGCCAGCTGCAGCGCCATTGCGGCGAGCCCAGTCCGACCGAGCATGACCTGCGCGCAATCGCCCTGCCCGATCGTCTGCACATGCGGATCCGACTGCGCAACAACAACGGTGGCCAGCTGGCCGCAGGACGAGACCTGCAAGCCTTGCGCGAGACCTTGGGCAGCCAGGCCAAAACTGCTTTCAAGGCCCATCACGATGACCGCTGGAGCGCTCAGGGTTTAACCCGCTGGACTGAACCCTTGCCCGAAACCTTGCCGAACAGCATCGATATTGACGGCGGCCTGCGTGCCTTTCCGCGTTTGCGTGATGACACCGACAGCGTGGCTTTGCAGCTGTTCGACGATGCCGAAGAGGCGCGCTGCCAGCATCGCGAAGGCCTGCTCCGACTGATGCTGCTGAGCCAGCACAAAAGCCTGCAACAGCGCGTCAAAAGCTTGCCCCAGCGGCAGACCATCGTCTTACGCCTGTCAGCCCTGCCGCAGGCCGAAGCCGCCGAACAGCACCTTATTGATCTGCTCGCACCAACGCACCGGCATGGCGATGTGCTGGTCTCGCTGGCCGCCCGCGTGGTCCGTGACACCCAGCTCGACGAGCAGATCCTGTCACGTGCCCAGTTCGAGCAAGCCATCAGCCAGACCCAGGCACTGGCCGAGCAGTTGCAGCGTCAATGGCAGGCCATGACCCGCGTGGCTGAGAACTGGGCCCAATGGGTGAGCTGCGAAAAACCAGCCAAGGGCGATGCGGCCGCTCAGGACATCGACGAGCAACTGATCTGGTTGCTCAGCCCCGGCTGGCTGGAACGCACCCCGGATATTGCTGACCTGTCCCGTTATCTGCAGGCCCTGTGCCTGCGCGCCGAACGCTGGCGCCATCAGCCCGCCGACGATCGCTCACGCCAGATGCTGATCACGCCGCACTGGCAACGTGCCAAAGAGGCCTTCAGCCGCTGTGCGCAACGCCGGCAGCGTGCTCCCGATGCCCTTGTGAGCTATCGCTGGATGATCGAGGAGTACCGCGTATCGGTCTTCGCTCAGACCCTGAAAACCCGTCAGAAAGTTTCCGAGAAACGCCTGGAACAAGCCTGGCGCGAACTCAAGCCACTTATCGAGCGCCTGTGAGGGCGCCAGCCTGCAATCTCATCTAGTATGCGGCGTTTGGCCGGCCGCTCGGAAAACCTTATGACACAGTCCCCCCAATTCGATGTACTTATCCTTGGCGCCGGCTTGTCCGGTATCGGTGCGGCCTGTCACCTGACCCGCAAGCTGCCGCACAAGAGTTACGCCATCCTGGAGCGTCGCGACGCCATCGGCGGAACCTGGGATCTGTTCCGCTACCCCGGCATCCGCTCGGACTCGGACATGTCCACGTTTGGCTACAACTTTCGGCCCTGGCGCGAACCCAAGGTCCTGGCCGATGGCCCGTCCATCAAGCGTTACGTCAGCGAAACCGCGCAGCAGTATGACGTGATCCCGAAGATCCGCTTCGGCCGCAAAGTGGTGAATGCGGCATGGTCCAGCAGTGCGTCGATGTGGACGATCACGACCCATCGCGAAGGCAGTGACGAGGTCGAGCAGTGGACCGCGCGGCATATCATTACCGCAACCGGCTACTACAACTACGATGCCGGCTACACGCCCGACTACCCGGGCCTTAAACGCTACAAGGGACGCCTGGTGCATCCACAGCACTGGCCGGAAGATCTCGATTGCGCGGGCAAGAAGGTTGTGGTGATCGGCAGCGGCGCCACCGCCATCACCCTGGTGCCGTCACTGGCTCGACTTGGCGCCAAGGTCACCATGCTGCAGCGTTCACCAACCTACGTGGTCTCGGTGCCTGCGATTGATCCGCTGTGGTCGAAATTGTCGCGCTTTTTGCCGGCGCGCTCGGTCTACACGGCCACCAGAGCGCGCAACATCGGCATGCAGCGCGCCTTGTATGTGGCCTCGCGCGAACGTCCACGCGTGGTCAAGCGCCTACTACGCCGCCTGACCAAACGTCAGCTCGGCGACAAGGTCGATCTGAAGCACTTCAGCCCCGCCTACAACCCCTGGGACGAGCGTCTGTGCGTGGTGCCGGACGGTGATCTGTTCCGGGTATTGCGCCGTGGTCAGGCTCAGATTGTGACCGACACGATCAAATCATTCGACGCCAAAGGCATCACCCTGGACAGCGGTGATCATCTCGACGCCGACGTGGTCGTGAGTGCAACCGGTCTTGACCTGCAGCTGTTCGGCGGCGCCGCAATGAGCATCGACGGCGAGCCGGTCGAAATCAGCGAGCGCATGGCTTACAAAGGCATGATGATCGAAGGCATCCCCAATATGCTGGTCATTTTCGGCTACACCAACGCCTCGTGGACTCTCAAAGCCGATATCGTTTGCGAGCACTACTGTCGCCTGATCGCGCTGATGGACAAGCGCAAGGCCAGCACCGTCACACCTCAGGCCAATGGCGCACAGCGCACCGACGACACCATCATGGGCAGCCTGAGCTCGGGCTACGTGCGGCGTGGCGCGGACCGCCTGCCGCGCCAGGGCAACAAAGCGCCCTGGGCGGTACTCAACGACTATCTGCGCGATGCGGCCACGCTGAAGTTCGGGCGCGTCAAGAGCAAGGCCCTGCAAATCCGTTGACCCGATCAACATCAGCGGGACTCCACACCGCCGCTCCTCTACAATAGCGGCTCTTTACGCGCCCTTAGCTCAGCTGGATAGAGCATCGGCCTTCTAAGCCGACGGTCGCAGGTTCGAATCCTGCAGGGCGCGCCATCGAATTCCCGTCAATGCAGCGCAGTCAGCGTGTATTGGACCTGCATCACTTCTTCTCAGGCCGCACGATCTGAGTCTGCAAGTTTCGGATCACCTCACGCGCATCAAAGGCGTTGAGGTTCTCGGCCGGCTTTTCGCCTTTGAACGTCATGATATGAGCTTCGGCCACGTATTCCGTCGAGGCGGTCGTGGTGGTGACCCCAACCCCGCCGAATGGATGCCAGTACCAATGTCCAAAACCGGTACCAAAGCTGAAACTTTGTTGCTGCGTGGTTTCTGAATCGGTCTCCAGGCTCACCGTTACGAAATAGTCGTGGCTATTGTCGAGCGTGATTTCCGCCGCACGAAACAGCAAATAGTTTTGGACCGTGTCTTTGTCGGTCAGCCGGTTGCCGGCAAAACGAATGCGGTAGCGGTTGCTTTCCAGCTTTTGGTCGCTGTAGCCCTCCCCACGCTGCATGGATTGATAAGGCGTTGCTGTCGCACAAGCTGCCAGCACCGTTGCCAGCACCATGAGCATTGATATTCGAATTGAATTTTTCACGTTGGACCCCGTGTTTTTACTGCATGTATGGACGAATTGCGGGCCCAGCAGGTTCCCTATTTGCTAGACCGGGTGAACGCACAAAAAGTTTCCCGTTGCAGCCACTGCGATCGCACACCGCCAAACCTTGCCGCACAGGCCAAGGCCTCCAAAACCCGGATGCAGGCCTTAAACGAACCCACGCCGATGCCGGTCGGGTGTGTCATCCTGACGCTTTGCGCAGACACTGCGCGCCCGGACATCCAGCTCATGCGCCGCCCGCTTATACGTCCCGCCACCGCGGCTGATGCCGCCGCCATCGCGGACATCTATAACCCGTTTATTCGCGACACGGTCATCACGTTCGAAGAAGTTCCGATCCAGGCTGAGCAACTTGCTCAACGCATTGAGGCAGTGGGCGCACAGGGCTTGCCGTGGCTGGTCAGCGAAGCAGAAGGCCAGGTCCTGGGCTACGCTTACGCCGATCAATGGCGCAGCCGATCGGCCTACCGCTATTCCGTGGAAAGCGCGATTTATCTGGACCGCAAAATCGCCGGCCAAGGCATCGGCACCCTGCTCTATCAGCACTTGATTGAGCAACTGCAGCGCGACGGCATTCATGCGGTGATCGCAGGCATTACGCTGCCCAACGCGGCCAGCGTGGCCCTGCATGAACGCTTAGGCTTTCACAAAGTCGCCCACTTTCCGTCGGTGGGTCTCAAATTCGGTCAATGGCTGGACGTAGGGTACTGGCAGCGCACGCTGGAGGCGCCTGACTGAGACGCCACCAGCGGCTGTCAGGGCTTACTTTCCTTTGAACCGCGCCTCACGCTTTTGCACAAACGCACTGATGCCTTCCATCGCATCATCGGTAAAGCCGATTTGGCTTTGCAGGCGTGCCTCACGTGCAATCTGCCCTTCAAGATCAAGGTCCAATGTGCTGTCCATCAGCTGCTTGATCGCAGCCAGAGCACGCGTAGGCTGAGCTGCCATTCGCGCAGCCAAAGCCTGTGTTTTAGCCTGCAATTCGTCGTCAGCGAACACGTCCGTAATCAAACCCCAATCAAATGCCGTATCCGCGTCAAGCGCGTCGCCACTCATCAGCCAGCGGGTGGCCCGGGCACGTCCGATCAGGCGCGGCACGCTCCAGGTGCCACCGGCATCGGGGATCAGCCCGATACGCACGAAGGCCTGAATCAACTTGGCCGACTTGGCCGCCACCACGACATCACAAGCCAGGGCGATGTTCAGTCCGGCGCCAGCGGCAACACCATTAATCGCCGCGATCACCGGCTTTTCCAGGTGACGAATTTCACGCAACACCGGGTGATAGGTGGTGTGCAAAGGCTGGCCCAGATCGGGCCGCTCACCCGGTTTGAGCTCCATCATCGTGTCTTTCAAGTCCGCCCCTGATGTGAAGCCACGGCCTGCCCCGGTCAGGACCACACAGCGGCATTCAGCATCTTTGCCCGCGGCCACAAGGGCATCGCGCAATTCACGCAGCAGCTCAAATGACAGCGCATTCAGACTTTCGGGCCGGTTCAAGGTGATGGTGGTTACGCCGTCGGCGTTTTCAACAAGAAGTGTGTTGTAGCTCATGGATATCAATCAGCTGAAGGTGGGGATAGAGGTTTAAGTTACCGCTCGGTATCTTGATGCCTGATCATAACTGAAAAGCCGCACACCGGACCGTTGTTAACGCTTGGTAACCAGCGGTAACATGCGCCCATGGAGAGCACCAAGAAAAACAAAGAACATACCAAGCGCCGGATACTTCGAACCGTCGAGAGGCTGCTGGTCGAAGAAGGGTTTTCGGCGCTCGGCATCAATCGCATCGCGAACGAAACCGGCGTGGCGAAGGTACTGATCTATCGCTACTTCGGTGACCTTGAAGGTCTCATCAATGCCTTTGTGACCAGTGAAGATTTCTGGCCTACGCGAGCTGAAATCATTGATCTGCCAGATGACGAATTTTTTCAGATGGCGCTGCGTGAACGGATCAAGCGGGTCATGTTCAATTTCGCTGCAGCTCTGGGCAAACGACCGGAAACCATGGCAATTCTGGCCTGGGAAATGTCCGGCAACCCGACACTCACGCGGGTGATGGAGGATGCACTTGGGCAATTCGCAAATCAGATCAGCGAATCGCTTTCGCACAACGACAAACCCGTGCACAGCCAGCTCAAACCCATGCTCTCAGTGCTAAGCGCCGGGATGATTCACCTTGGCATGGCTTATCAGCACCATCAGCGCTTCGCCTCTCTGCGCCTGGAAAGTCCGGATGACTGGAAACGTGTGCTCAAAGCTTTTTCCACTTTGCTCGACAACATCCCGGTAGAACAGTCATGAGCGCCCTGGTAATCCGTGCCGGCGCCACAGCACGCCGCCTGATTGAGCAAGACGGTCTCAACCCCGAGCAATTTGTGGTTATGGCTGGGGCCGCAGGTGGCCCCAAGTGGCTCGCCCTGGCGGGCTTGGATCGTTACTTTTTTGGTGAGTTTTTCGCCGCACGCAAGCGCCCGCTGTTCACGGTCGGCTCGTCAATTTCGAGCTGGCGCTTCGCCGCCGCAGCCCAGGACGATCCGGTCGCTGCATTCGACCGTTTTGAGCAGGCCTATCTGCAACAGCGGTACAGCGACAAACCGGACGCCGCCGAGATCAGCAGCGTGTGTAACAACCTGCTCGACACCTTGCTGCCGGATGAGCATATCGAGCAGCTGCTCAAGCATCGCTATCTGCGCCCCAACATCATTGCGGTCCGCTGCCTTGGCAAAGCGGCCCATGAAACGCCACGGCAGCTTAAAGCCGGACTGGCCGCGATTGCGGTGAGCAATTTGCGCTCACGCGCACGTTTGGCCCAGCACATGGAGCGCACCGTGTTCCGCCATCCGGATGGCCATGCCCCGTTTCTGCCTTTTCGAGATGCCTTCGTCAGCCACGAAGTGGCCTTGACTGCGGACAACCTCAAGCCTGCCCTACGTGCCAGTGCCTCGATTCCACTGCTGATGCAAGGCGAGCCGGACATCCCAGGCGCGCCACCGGGGATGTACCGCGATGGCGGACTGATCGATTACCACATGGACCTTGATTACCGGCTGGACGATGGCTTGGTGTTGTTCCCGCATTTCTCCACCCGCATCGTGCCCGGCTGGCTGGACAAATTCCTGCCGTGGCGCAAACCGCATGCGCATCACCTGGACCGGGTGCTGATGATCGCACCTTCAGAGCAGCTGCTTGCCCGGCTGCCCAACAAGAAAATCCCCGACAGAAAAGACTTCAATCGCTATTCCGATCTCGACAGCCTTTTGGCCGACTGGCGCGTCGCCACCGCGGAGTGCCGGCGCATGGCCGATGAATGGGCGGAGATCGTGAATAGCGGTACACTGGCGTCCCGGCTTGAAGCCTTTCCTGAAAACAGTCTCGCCACCGCGAACGCACGCAACCGATGAAGATACTCATCGTTGATGGCACAAACACTGCCATTCAGCGCCTTGACCAGGAACTGAGCCACGCTGGCCATGTTGTCAGCCACCGTGGCAGCCTTAAAGATGCGGCTGATTTCGATCTGACCGTCGCCGGCCTGGCTGAATCCAATCAGGACGTTGTTGGCGATCTCATCAGCCGTGTCGGCGAACTTGATTTCAGCGTGCCGCGCAACAGCCCATTCGTGATCCAGTTTCGTGATGGGCACTACGTGATGACCATTCCGAATTGTCGTGGACTACTCGGCGCCATCAGCCGTCACCTAGTCGAAGTGTGCGGCGCCTATTTGCCGGCCAGCAGTCGCGATCATTTCAACACCGCCGTCTGCGAGGCACTCCAGAACGCCCTCATTCACGGCAACCTGGAAATCAGCTCTGAGTTGCGCGATCAGGGCGACTGGGACACCTACGAGGCCTTGATTGGCGCTCGCCTTATGGAGCCCGATTACGCGCAGCGCTCCATCCGTGTAGATACCCATTGCGACACGCAGCGTCTGACCATTCAGATTGAAGACGACGGCCCAGGCTTTGATCCCTCCAACCTGCCCGATCCACTGGAACCCGAGGCCCTGCTGCGGGCCAGCGGGCGCGGCATCACCATGATCCGTTTCGCCATGGACGAGGTCAGCTGGAACGCACGCGGCAACCGCATTGAGATGACCAAATACTATGACGCGGCCTAGGCCGTTTAGAAGTGCTCGTCGCGCAGCGTCAGTACACTGTCATCCATAGCCAGCAGCTGATCCGCTTGCATCAGCACCTGAGGTAGCTCCCAGCGATAAAAGTAAGCACAGGCCTGACGCTTGCCGTCGTAATAAGCCTGATCACCGCCCGGCTGATCCAATGCAACCTGGGCGACAACCGCCTGGCGCAACCACATCCAGGCCACAACCAGATGGCCGAGCATGTCGAGATAAGTCCATGAGTTGGCCAGCAAGCTGGCAATACCACCGCCAGATGCCAGCTTGCCCAGCGCCGTGGTCACCTCAAGCACCCGCATCTGCGCCTGGTGCAACTGCGAGGCATACTCGCCCAACACTGGATGCCCGGTGCAAGCACTGACCGTTTCGCCAATGCGTGTCATCAGTAACCGAAATGCTGCGCCCTGATTCTGGAGCACTTTGCGTCCCAGCAAATCCAACGACTGGATGCCGTTGGTGCCCTCATGAATCGGGTTCAATCGGTTATCGCGATAGATGCGCTCCAACGGATAATCGCGGGTATAACCGTAGCCGCCAAGGATCTGCAAGCCCCAGTAATTGGCCTTGAGACCATAATGCGACGACCATGCTTTGATGAGCGGCGTCAGAATCGACAATTCAAGCTCAATCTCGGCCGCCTGCTCATCCGACGCACTGAGCTGCTTGCGGTCGACCAAACTGGCGCCGTACAGACACAAGGCCAACGCGCCCTCGGAATAAACCTTCTGGCGCATCAACATGTGGCGCACATCGGCATGCTCGATGATCATGCTTTGCGGCGCAGACGGATCACGCTGTGTTGCGGGCCGGCCTTGCGGTCGGTTGCGGGCATAGTCCAATGAGTGCTGGTAACCACTGTAGGCCAGCACGGCGGCATTCAAACCAACCCCAATACGCGCCTCGTTCATCATGTGAAACATTGCCGCCAGCCCTTGATTGAGCTGGCCAATGAGATAGCCGCGACAGTCGTCATTCTCGCCAAAATTGAGCAGCGTGTTGACCGTACCGCGATAGCCCATTTTATGGTTCAGCCCGGCCAGACTGACGTCATTGCGGGGCCCCGGCGCGCCATGCTCATCCAGCCGATACTTGGGCACGATAAAGAGCGAAATACCGCGCGTGCCAGCAGCTTGCCCGGGCACCTTGGCCAGCACCAGATGCACGATGTTCTCGGACAGCTCATGTTCGCCACCGGAAATCCACATTTTTGTTCCACTGATGCGGTAATCACCCTCACCCGTGGGCTCCGCACGGGTACGGATATCGGCAAGTGACGATCCAGCCTGCGGCTCCGACAAACACATGGTGCCAAACCAGCGCCCTTCGATCAGCGGCAGCATGTAGCGTTGCTTCTGCTCGTCACTGCCATGCGCCTGGATCAGGTTGGCCGCCGCCATGGTCAAGAACGGATAACCTGCCGTCCCCACATTGGCATCCGAAAAAATCCAGTTGATGACCTGGGAGATGATGTAGGGCAGCTGCAAGCCTCCGATGCGCTCGGGAAAGCTGGTGCCCATAAAACCACCGTCAACAAAGGCGTTTAGCGCACTTTTGACCTCAGGGCGCATGCGTACGCGCCCATCCACGAACTGTGGCTCCTCGGCGTCTGTCAGCGCGGTGTGCGTAGCGAAGGTTTCGTCCGCAACACGTTGTGCGCTGTCCAGAATCGCATCGATGGTTTCGCGGTCTTGCGACAGAAAAGCCGGCTGCGCGCACAAGCGCTCGGCCTCCAGCATTTCAAAGATCTGGAAGTCGATTTCGCGACGCTTGAGCATGGTGTCTCCTAGCTAAAGATTATGCGCGGGTCCGTTCATACAAAACACGCCACGCTGTCAGGTCTAATTCGTACAACATGCCATAGATAACGCGCTACTGACATCAGGTTTCATTCACGCTCACACTGGATGCTGCAGACCAAGCTTTGGTCGGGCTTCGTAACCACAACGGAAATCCCCAATGCGTCGGCCCAAGTCTGATTCCCACCGGGACCAAAGAACGTAGCGCTAATATTGAAACAATTGTCACTGCCTTCACCGGCCACACCCACATCACAAGCCGTCTGACACTGTGCCGCGCCACTGGGAACGGCATCACATTCAGAACCGGAGCCGCTCACGATCAATGTATCGTCATCGTCTTCAAGCAGTTCAATGCGATTCACACATGCGTCAAATGGGCAGACGTAGACGCCCGCGCCATTACGTATGTCTCCAACAGGAGGTGCTGCGGGGAAAATCTGCATTTGCACATCTTCCACCTCGCCATCTGAAGCCCCGCCGCCGGGCGTAAGCCCGGCGATTGTGGAAAGGCGAAAACGCAGGAATACCAAATTGTCATCGGCATCCAAGGGGGTCGTGAAACTCAAGGTTTGCGTACCGCTGCTTACCGGCTCATCCATAAACACCTGTTCACCGGCGTCCAACCAATCACCATCGCCGTTGAAATCGATCCATGCGCTCAACAACCCCGGACCATCTGTAACCGTGACATCAACAAAGCTCACCTGCCCTTGCTGCAAATCCGCATGGAAGGCAATGCCATCTTCGTCATCGTCACCAGTTTGATCGTCACCAAACGCCAGCGGGTGAGGTTGCCCGTCGGGCTCTGCATCACGGAGTACACCCAGTAGTGGGCCAACACTGCCGTGGTAGGCACCTCCATCAGCAGCCAGCGTCGGATAGGACGCAGGCGCATCGCCAAAATCCAGGGTTTCATCGTTTTCAATCACGCCGTAGGCGCTTCCAACGGAAACCTGAGCAGGCCCCGTTACCTGATCGATGACCACCTCAAATTGCTCGGCGAGTTCCGCTTTGGCGTCGCCATTGACGACCACATCGACAGTTTTTGCACTGTAGGCAAGCCCGGCATCGAGAGTCACGATGGTATCGACAGCAACATAGTCATTGTCAGCGCTGGTCGCTGTGTCGTCGCGCGTCCGCACACGGACCGTTATAGTTTCAGCCGGCGCGGGCTGTGCGCTGATTGTAAACGGGATCGCAGAGGTCCCGCTGTTGCCCTCTTGCACCTGTCCTCCACTGATACTCAATAGCGCCGCTGTGTCGTCATCGGTGATGTAGCCCGTGCCCCCGCCGCCAATAATCTCAAACCGCCCAGGCGCAAGCACATCATCGCCTGGATAGCGCTTCTCGAAGGCCAGAAAGAAGCGCTCTTCTGACTCCGGCACAACATCCGCAACAGTCGAAATGTCGACATAGGCTTCCATCTGGCCCGCGGGGATACTTACGAATCCAGATGTCGCCCTGACGTCACTGCCGGATTGCGCTGTATATCCTTGAAACACCGTTTGGTAAGCCAAGGTCAAGTCGTGCTCATAGCGCTCGCTTAATCTGACCCGGAACCTCAACGGCGTTGGCTCTGGCTGCCCCGGAGTCCCTTCAACGCCGCGCGCATCGCTCACACCAACGCGCAAGGCGTCGTTGTCGACAATCCGCCCGATGGCGCTTTCACGCACAAAACGCACATTACCCTGATGTGCTGATAAACGGACCTCAAACGTTTCAGTCGGCTCGAGATCGAAATCTCCGATAATCGGCACCCGAATTTCTTGTCTCAAGGCGCCGTTGGCCTTGAAACGCAGCAAGCCTGTCGTACGGCGAAAATCCGAGCCGACCGCCCCTGCTCGATGCTCCGTTGCTGTTAAAGGGTGTGTCTCGAACGCAATATCAACATCCCGAAGCGCAACCTTGGCCAAGCTGACCATAAACACCATCTCGCGATCTTCAACATTACTTTCGGTGATTTGCGCATCCGAAATAGAGGCCTCAGCAACAACGCCAATATCCTTAATCACACCAAACGCACTTGCCAGCACTTCGCCACTGCGAGCGTCTTCGATAACCAGCTCGAAAGATTCGTCGAATTCAAGCAGATCATCCGCCAAAACAGGAACCAGGCACGATTTGCTGAGATCACCCGGGGTAAATCTTATGACCTGATCGACGGGCGTGTAATCGTGATCAGGAATTGCAGCCGCCATAGCAGGACTGGAACCACCCAGCGGCCGTGTATAACAGCGCACATCCAAAGGAAAGCCCTGAGCACGTGACAGGTCTATGTTGAACGTCATCATCACCGGGCTGGCATCCTCAATAACCGAGCTGGCCGCCACGCTGATCTGTGCGATTTTATCGTCATCAAGGACGCCGACACGCACACGCGAGTTCCAGATCTGCACATCGCTTTGGCTGCTCAGCTCAACAAAGAAGTCTTCTTCAAGCTCGGAGATCACATCGTCAATTAGCGGAATGGATATCACACCAATTCCACCAGACAGGTCCAATATCCCAGCGTGCGCCTGAAAATCCTGCCCCAGAATCGCTGAACCCGAGACCGTGGTGTAGGTGAGATCAATCACGCCCAAGGGGTGCGTTCCCTCAACGCGGATATCCACACTGGCGTAAGGCGCATACTCAACATAGCTGATCCCCTCAGCCACAATAACCGGGCGATCATCATTGGCGATTTTCACCCGTAACGGTTCAGGCGGCAGCACCGCGCCTGCACTGGCCGAACTCAACTCAATCAGCAGATATTCGTCGCGCTCGGTATTTGTGTCGCCATGGACGGTTATCGCAATGGATTGGCTCGCAGGATGAGCGCCACCGAAGGTCAGCGTGCCGCTGGCGGCGAGGTAATCCTCGCCTGCGGTTGCCGTGTCGTCGCGGGTTGCCCAGTTAACGGTGATTTCCGCGGGCGGCGGATTGGATAGCCGCACATCGACGGCGGACACCACGGTATCGCCCTGGTCACCCTCAAATATAGGCAGCAGTGCCACCAAGTCGAATTCCGCCGGCGCTGGCGCGGCGCAATCTGGAGCATCTTGTGCGGCTGTTATCTTTAACAAGGTCGCAGCATCGTCCAAACTCGACAAACTGCCATGCTCCCAGTTGGGGCTGGCATGCAGGCCTGTTGGCAGACCCAAGGAATAGGTGTTGGCCTCACCACCCTGGCCACCCGACGATGGCCCGACACCACACTCACCACCCGCGCCTGCCTGAGCACTGATCACGGCCCGCACAGCGGTCGTATTCGCTTCGCTCTGCCATACCAAAGCCATGCCGCCTTTGCCCCCGTCACCCGCAGCGCTCGGCCCGTAATTCTCGCTGCCTTTACCACCCTGCCCAGCCCGTGCCTGAGCAGGTGCATCGTAGGGGCGAATCCAGACGCTCTGGGTGGAAGACTGGTTCCGCTCCGCGCCCGAAACCCCTTGTATGGCCAGTGCGTGGCCGCCGCGAGCACCATCGCCGGACGAACAGTTGTCAGCACCGTCACCGCCGTTGGCCATGGCTCCACCGGGCGCCCCTGCACGCACGAGGTTGTAGTTCAGATTTTGTTGCCCCGTTACGCCTTGAACGCTCAGCTCATCACGTGCTGAACCACCGGAACCTCCCTGTGCAAAAACGGACACGCCTTGTGCCCCTCGGCAGTAGGTCGGTGCTAAACCTTCAGCCTGAGCATCACCACCGTCACCAGCCTTACCGAAGACCAGCTCCAGCGTGGCATTGGACATATCAATTGGTGGGCGCCCCGCACGCAACACAAGCTTCCCGGCATCCCCGCCCTTCCCGCCTTTCCCGCCAAAGACCCAAGCGGCCGAGTCAGTTTCCGCATACGAGGAGATGGCGGGCGCGACGCGCACATGGACGTCGCGACCATCATTGCCATCCATAAGTGTCCAGCGGTTGTTCCCCGCGAATGTAATGGTGCCTTGCGTCTCAACCAGCAACGTGAAACCTGATACTCCCTCCTGCCCTTCGATCAGCAGATGGCCATTTAAACGATTCCCCAGCGCGCCGTAACTGGGCCTGGAGGGCAAACGCGCTTTGACATCGGACAAATCGCGCTCAATAAGCTGAGTTGACGAAGGCGTCCAACCGGGCGCTACGATCACGCTATTGTCAAAATGCAGATCACAAGTAGTTCGCACCGCAATCATCGGCTGAGCAACGCCGATGTTTGATGCAGAGATCATGCGGCCGTCATACCCCCATTGCCCGACAAAGGTATGAGCAACACCCGGGCAACTGCGCGTGGTTTTCGCCGATAAGTTTGTCGTCGTGGCGACAGCCTTGGGCGCATCACCTGGCGTTTCCGCGGCATTGAAACCGATCGATGCCGCGCCATCGTCACGCGAGGCGCTGCGCAACATCTCAGCATCATCCAGCAACAACGCAGAGTCATCCACCAGCACAAAGCTGCCGTGGGAAAACGGATCAAAACCATCCGCCACGTTGATGACGCCATCGACAACAATCTCCACCCGACTATCGGTGAGGTTTTCTGCGTTGCTTAGCGAGCGCCCAGCCTGCTCAACCCCGCAATTCAACTGGGCATCACCGCGCACATGCACGCGAACCCTTGTGTCGGTCGCGGCGACCAAGACCTCGCCATGACAATCCCAATCACCGGTAATTTCGATGTGTACCTGACCATCACCATCACCATCGGATATCGCCATGGTGTCATTCGCCAGAATGCGTAAGTCGCCTTCGAAGCGAACGGAATCCTCAACCTTCAAGCGAGCCTGCCGCACTCGTTCCAGCATCTCCATATCGACACTGGAATCACTGCAGGCAGCAAGTCCCACAAGCGTGCCAGCCACCACCAGCAAAGTTCGCCAGAACCGGTACTGAATTGTTGTCGATCCACACATTCTGAATGCTCCGCCACATCGCTTAATCGTTGAGGTTGCGATGATCCCGCCCTCGCGATGCAACGCCGTCACCAGTTCTGGTGACGGGAAATCAGTAACTGTGACCTCGCTCACAAAGCGACCGCAGAACGCCGGCCTTATCACCAGATCTGGTGACGCCCGCCCGCACGGCTGCGGAAATAATCACCCCGCCGACGCACCAGATTGCGTCAATTCCAAGGATCAGGAGGTTGCACATGAAACTTCATCATCTCGCAGCAGTGGCCGCATTGGCTGTCAGCAGCGCACAAGCGGCACAGGAGTCCACCACCATGAATGTTTTCATGGAGGTCACCAGCAGTTGTGACCTGTCTGCCAGCAGCATCCCTTTCGGCACCATGAGCGAGGATCAGCTGCTGAACTCAGTCAATGACTCAGGTACCGTCGACGTCATCGTGAGCTGTCCTGAGGGTGTGGATTGGGTGCTTTCGGCCAACACGGGCATGCATTCCGACTTGGAAACGTGGGGCGGCACCCGAGCCATGAAAAATGCCAACGGCGACACCGTGGGCTATGACCTGCTCTTAGTTCGCAATGATGGTAGTCGTGTCGGGTGGGGTGACGGCACCGCTTCCGATGCCTGGGGTGAAGTCTATGGCCCTATCAATGGTGTCGGCAATGTGTCGCTCAACATTCTTGCCGTGGAATGGGCAGGAACCGTTCTCAACAACTCCATACCGGAAGGTCTCTACGGGGACACCGTCACCATCACTCTGGATTACTAATCCCCTACTTCTCAGGAGTTTCATTATGCGTCCCATCATTTTCAGCAGTCTGCTTATTGCCAGCGCATTCACACTGAACGCACAGGCCGGGCAAAAAGTCAGCACCATGAACGTCAGCGCCGAAATGTTTGAGGTCTGCAGCCTCAGTAGCGGCGATCTCAATTTTGGATCGGGTTCATTTGACGATCTTCTAGCAGCAGAAAGTACCGCCCAGATTATCGTCAACTGCTCCGACTCCGTGAACTGGACGGTCTCGCTGGACGGCGGGCTTCATACCGGCGCCACCAAGGGCGGCGGACACAGAGAGATGCACCACGCCGATGGCGGTACCTACGGTGCCGGCGCGTTCAGCTATTACGTGGAATACCAAACGGGTGGCACACCACAAAACTGGGGGGACGGCACTTCAGCCACACAGGGCGATCCCGTCTCAGGATCAGGTGAAGCCGTTCTCGAAGCCAGGGCTCACATGGTCTCGGGCTTCCTCGACCATCCCAATGGCGGCAACACCGCGGGTCTCTACAGCGACACCATCACCGTCACGCTGGATTACTGATAAGGGGAGATGATCATGCGTATGGTCACTTTCGGCAGCCTGTTAGCGGCTGCCATTTACGCCCTAAATGCCCACGCTGGGCAGCAAACAACCAGCATGACCGTCGATGCCGAAGTGATTGAAGTTTGCAGCATCAGCGCGAGCAACATCAATTTTGGCTCAGGCACGACAACACAGCTGATTGGCACGACCCAAAGCACTCAGATTGCCGTCAGCTGCCCGGACAACATGGACTGGACCGTCTCGCTGGGAGGCGATACTGAAGAAAGGACATACGGTCGCATGTTGCGATACATCTACCCGCCAGACGAGCCTATGTACTTCGAGGCTATAGGGTTTGAATATGCCCTCAAGCATATCGACAGTACGAATCCGGTCGGCACTCTGTGGGGCGACGGATCATCAACCAAGCTGGGAGATCCAGTCAGCGGCGTAGGTGAGAAAGTCCTGGTGGCCCAAGCCTCCATTCTCAGCCAGCTGAATTTCATCCCCCTGCCCAATCTCCCTGCGGGGCAATATACCGACACTGTTACGGTCACGCTGGACTATTGATGGCCATGCGTTTTTTGTCGATGTGCAGCCTGCTGCTTGGATGCTTGATCCCTGCCGCTCAGGCCGCTCTCAGCGTTGCCCCGACCCAGCTGGAACTCGGGCCGGGGCAGCGCAATGCCAGTCTGCAGGTACGCAACACTTCTGAGCAATCACGCAATATTCAGGTCTTGCTGCTTCGCTGGACACAGGATGGCAAGGACCGCTACGAGGACAGCAATGAGCTGGCCTATTTTCCAAAGCTGCTGACCTTGAATGCACAGTCTTCACGCACGATCCGCATTGGTTTGCTGCAAGCTGCCGACGGTGATCAGGAAGTGGCCTACCGGCTGGCGGTGCGTGAGCTTCCGGATTTGTCGTCCAGCGCCTCGCCGGTCAATTTCGCCAGCCAGATTCGCGTGCCGGTGTTCGTGGGGGGGAGCGAGGATGCCGGGACAAGTTGGGCGATCAGTGAACTCCAGCAAAGCGGGCAGCAGTTCAGCGTCACCATTAGCAATCAGGGCAGCCAGCACATCCGCATCCGTGAGATTTCGGTGCAGGCGCACGATGCCGATGAGCACGCGATCAACAGCCTGCAAGCCAGCGGCTGGCGAGTGCTGGCTGGAGGTCGCTATGACTTCGCGCTGACACCGGCTGAGCGTGCATCGCTGTGCGCCAACAACATCGCAAGCTTGCTCGTCACCGCTCACAGCCAGGATGCTGGCGAACAATCCCGCCGCTTTGCCCGTGTTGATGTGTGCCTGGCCCCGACGCCCTGAACTCGTCGCCGCGCTGCTGGCTTTATGCAGCATCACGCAAGTCCTCGCTGAACCCGTTCCGCTGGCCTTGAGCATCAATGCCGAAGACCATGGCGTGCACCTGGTCGAGCTTGATGAGCATCAGCACATTCGCATCGCTCGAGAGGTGCTGCTTGACGCCGGTCTGGCTGAAGACAAGCTGCCCGCTGCCGCCTGGCTGGCCCCACAGGATTTCGCGCTCAGCCATACGTTCGATCCTGAATCCGGCAGCCTTGCGCTACAGGTGCCGGCTGACTGGTTACCGCCAAACCAGCGTGATCTGTCAGGGCGCGAGCCCATTCCCGCACCGCTGGACAACCGTTCGGTTTATCTGAACTACGCATTCAATGCGACCCGGCGTGGCGAACAAGATGTGGATTGGCAGGCACCGTTCGAGCTGGGCCTGCGGTATGACGCCTGGCTGCTCAATAGCACCTACAATCTGGATGAACGGCAAGGTCAACGCGGGCAAACCGTACTGCAACGCGATGATCGCGCCGGGATGTGGCGGTTGGCGCTGGGTGATGTAGGCGCGCAGGCCGGGCCACTGGGTGGAACGCAAGCACTGGCCGGTCTGCGGGTATCCTCGGCCTTCAATCTGCAGCCCGGTTTTGTGGCCTCGCCATCCCTGCAACTCAACTACATGCTGGACACCCCCGCCGAAGTGGAGATCTGGCTCGATGGCCGCCGCGTCGCCACAGAATCAGTGCCGGCCGGCCCCTTGCAGCTGAACAACCTTCCCCTGTACGGCGGCAGAAGCGGCAATGTGCGCCTGTTGATCCGTGATGCCTTCGGCGAAGTTCGCGAGATTGAAACCGACGTGTACATTTCCTCCCGCCAACTGGGCCGGGGCGTACATCAATTCAGTTACAGCATCGGCCTGCCCCGGCTGGCCACAGACCGTTATGCCAATCAGCCCACGGCATTATTTGAACACCGCATCGGCTTGAATGATCACATCACCGCCGGCCTGTCCGGTTCCGTGGATGACACACAGTGGCAAAGTGGCCTGGAACTGGCCGGTGCGCGGCCATGGCTGGGTGAATGGTCCCTGGCTTACAGCCATGGCGGCGCACACGCCGCCAACAGCGGTCACGCCATGCAGTTTTCACTCAATCGCAGCATGGATCATGTGCTCTTTTCCGCTTCGGCCTTTCAGCGCGACGCCCACTATCAAACTGTGGGACTCAGCGCAGGCCGACTGCGCCGCGCAAATGTGCGCATGGGCCTGAGCAGCGGCTGGTTACGCGGTCTGAACTTGAGCCACTCCTGGGCGGATGGTGAGCTGACCAACGCGGTCGGCGACACGCCTTCCGCGCGCAGTCGCCAGTGGCGACTGAACTTCAGCCGCAATTTGGGCCGAGGTCTGGCAGTCAATGCTCAAGCCTGGCACGACACCATCCGTCACCAGTCACAAATCAGCCTGTCATTTAACTGGCTGTTCGGGCGCGAACTGGCATCTTCACGCCTGGACTGGCGCGATGATGATCAGCGCAGCTGGGTCAATCGCATCAGCCGCAGTGGTGATGGTCAGTTGCGCGACGGCTGGACGGTGGAACTGGAACAACGCCAAGCAGATGGGCAGGCAGAGCCGCTGCGCAGCGCCCGCGCCGATTACGACCTGAACGCACGCTATGCTACGGCGCGCCTGGGTTATCGACGCGACCAACTGGACCGTAACGGCGAAGATCACTGGAGCCTGCGCCTGTCTGGTGCCACGGCCTGGGCCGATGGCAAGCTCGCGCTCGGGCGCCCGATACGTGGCGGCTTCGCCATTGTCGATGCCGGCAAGACCAATGTCGATGTGTTTCACAACAATCAGCTCGCCGGAAACAGCGGGGCCATGCCTCTGCTGTTGCCCAATCTAACGCCCTACTATCCGCAAAGCATCAATTTCAAGCTGCCGGATTCACTGCCACTGGGCACCCGCGTCAGTTCCACCCAACACAAGCTCAGTGTCTGGGATGGCGGTGGCAGCACGGTGTCGCTGGCACTGCAGCAACTCAACAGTTATGAAGGGCGCATTGATTTGCTGTCCCCGGATGGCCAACGCCAACCAGCCCAGTTCGGCGCTCTCGTCCTGCATCAAAACAACGGTGACAGCCAGCGTATTGCCCTGGGGCTAAACGGTTTCCTATATCTGGATCAGATTCCGCCTGGCGAGTACCGCGCCGAGGTTCTGCTTAAAGATGAATCCTGTCACATGATCCTGCATCTGCCGCAGAGCAACCAGAGCTTCAACGATCTTGGGGTTATATCCTGCAGCTTGACGGCATCCTGAAGTACCAGCGTCACACCGTAAGATATGGCTAAAAAAGGCTCACCCGGAGCGATAAGCATGCCGCGACTGGCACCTGCGCAACGAATGTCCATCGGCCTGATCGTGTGGATTGTAGGGTTATGGGGTTTGTGCACATACATGCTGTCTCAGCCCTGGCTGGGCCTAAGCCTGCAAAACCATAACGATCGCGTCACGGTGTTCGCTGTAGATGCCGACGGCCCAAGTCATGGCCTGCTCACAAAAGGCATGATTCTGACCGCTGTGAGTGGCGGCGGGCATACCGCCAAACTCGACGGACTGGATGTCACCGTCGCGCCCGATATGCTCAAAACTTACGCTCAGGCAGATCATTTCTATAAACGTCAGAGCATCCTGGCCACCCTGCTCGATCATGCTCAAATCAGCATACAAACGGCGCGTGGCCAAACCTTTGTTATTCAACCCGCAGCACGAACACCGCTACGTGCTTTGCCCGCTTCATTCTGGTACCAGATTGGTGTCGGGTCGTTCTGCTTCTTGCTGGGCTTAGGCGTATGGGCCTTTCGCGCCCACGATCGTGCCGTCAGCTATTACTTCCTCACAGGCATAGGGGTCGCCCTGTTCGTCGGCATTGCCACCTTGTATGTCAGCCGCGAACTGGCTGTGCCCGGGGAGGTGCTCAAACGTGCGGAAAAACTCAACTCGCTCGGTGTCACATTGTTCGGCTGGGGCTTTATCACAACGGTTTGCCATTTCCCCCGAACCCTTTGGCCTCACAGGCCGGTGGGCTTGTGGGTTTTTCTTTTCATGAGCCTGCTGTTTTTAAACAACCTGCTCGAGTGGCCCGAGACTTTTTCCGCTGGTCGCAACTTGCCCATCGCACTGGTTTGCGTCGTCATGTCTGCGTTGGGATACCTGCACAGCCGGGCCCTGCGCAACAAGCCGGCCGACCGTGCTCTGCTTCGCTGGTACGTAACCTGTTGGCTACTCGGTTCTCTGCTGTTCCTGGTCAGTTATAACCTGCCCTTGATCGCCGGACAGTCGCCTCTCATTGAGAAACCCTGGGCATATGGTCTTTTTGCCTTGATTTATCTGGCCATCACCTTGGGTATTTTGCGTTACCGCGTGTTCGATCTCGATCGTTGGATATTTGCCTGCTGGATCTGGTTTTTTGGCGGCGTGCTGGTCATTGCCCTGGACGTTCTTTTAATCAGTCTATTGCCGGTTGGTGAAGGCACTGCATTGACCCTGGCTGTCGCGCTCATTGGCTGGGTGTACTTTCCCTTGCGTCAACTGATGTGGGGTGCTGTCGGCATAAATCGACAAGGCATCAACGAACGAGATTGGCGCAATATGCTCAGCGCAGCGCTAGCCAGCACACATCCAAGTGAACTTGCGGCGCAATGGCGCTTGCAGCTCCAGCGTCTGTTTCAACCTGCGGCAATCCGCAACATACAAAGCTGTTCCCAGGCAACCATCGCCGACGACGGCAATATGCTCCGGATTCCCGGTTTCGCCGAGGTGGCACCGATTGAGCTGGAACTCAAACAACACGGCCAGCGCTTGTTCACCCGCGATGACCGTGACCTTGCCGATGCGGCGGTCATGATGTTTTCCCAAGTCGCAACGTTCCAGTCGGCTTACAAAGCCGGTGCACTCAAAGAACGCGAGCGGGTTGCCCGTGATCTGCATGACGATGTCAGCGCCCACTTGATGACACTGATATTCAAAGCTGAGTCTGACCGCTTGCCCCCGCCATCCGGAATCGCTGCGATGGGACGCGAAGCCATGACCGAACTGCGCACGGTGATTCGCGGCCTGGAGCGGCAATCCGTGCCGCTGCATGATGCTTTGAACGCCTGGCGCGCCGAAATCCGCCAACGTTGCGGATCAGGCATCAGTCTCAGGTGGGAACAGCCCGACGAGCCCGCCCTTGCCCGCATTGAACTCAGCGCCCGGCACAACACCAATATCACCCGCATTCTGCGCGAGTCCGTCACCAACGCACTCAAACACGCGCAACCCAGCACACTCCATGCCACCATCAGCTGCGAACTCAATGTGCTGCGGCTTGTGCTAAGCAATAACGGCGTGGACAAACCCGTACCGGATGGCGAGGGTCGTGGATTGCACAATATGAAGCGCCGCGCACAAGAACTCGGAGGTCATTTTCAGACCAATCTCGATGCGCACCATTACCGGGTAACATGTGAGATTCCGCTCACCACACCTGTGATGGCGCCGCGTTGAAAAAAGTCATCATTGTCGAAGATATGCCTGATGCCGCTCAGTGGCTGAGCGACATCGTCTGCGATGTATTTGGCGCACGCACCCAAATTCAGCATGTACCAACCTTGGGTGCGGCGCGCCGTACCCTGGCCAGTACTGCAGCCGATCTGGCTCTGGTCGACCTCAACCTGCCAGACGGCGGGGGGCATGAGTTCATCCAGGAATCGATGCGCAGCGATGCGCGTACGATTTGCGTGGTCACCACGGTTTATGACGACGACGCCCATTTGCTCCCCGCCTTGCGCGCTGGCGCACGTGGCTATTTATTGAAGACCGATCCGCGTGACGTGCTGATTGCGCAGTTGCAAGGCATCCTCGAGAACCGCCCTCCTCTGTCGGCTTCTGTGGCCCAGCGCATCATGCAGTTCTTCGTCAACCCCGAGCCGTCCATTGAACCGCTGACTGAGCGCGAAAAAGACGTGCTGCGTTGCATCGCCCAAGGCTTGCGTAGCCGAGATGTTGCCGATCAACTTGGGGTGTCACTGAACACCGTCTCGACCCACATCAAACGGGTCTATGCCAAACTGGATATCTCATCGCGGGCCGAAGCCACGCTCGCGGCGGAACGTATGGGGATGCTGGACCTGCCAGACACATGAGCAATACCGCGGCAAAGCCGCAGCAAGCATCGATCAAGACAGCTGTCATTTCGCTGATGGTCGTGGCCATCCTCGCCGCCATGGCTTATCTCGCCCATCAGCTGATTGAGCTGCTCGACGAACAGCAGGCCATGAGCATCGACGTGGCGGAAATGGACGATGTGCGCTACGGCCTGCTCAACGCCAATGTGTGGGTCGAGCACGTCACCTACATTCTGGAAAAGAAGATTCGTGAGTTTGATCTGGGCGAGGAAAATCGCGAGGCGATCAAACGCAGTCTCAGCCGCATGCTCGACACGCTGATCACCGAAGTCGACAACTACATGCGCAAGCAGAATCTGTCCGGCCAGACCTGGTGGGAACGTGTGCGCGGCCAGATCAAACAGGGCGTGCAGAACATCTTCATTGATGTCGAAGACATCAAAACCGCGATCCCCGAATATGCTGATCGCATACTTGCCGAGCTGGAAGAACCGGAAGCGCGAGACGAACTCAACCTGTTTCTGCGTGATGTCCTGTCTGATCTATCCAAGCGCACCTTCTCGCCGCTCGATCTCAGCCGCATAGAAGCCATTGAAGCCAAGTACGAATGCACCGAATGGATGTTCTGTCGCGCCCTGATCGAGGCGCGTATCCGCAACCATCAGGACGAGGCCAAGCGCTATGCCATGGCCATCCTGGCGCTGATGCTGAGCCTTTTCCTGCTGCTGCGTCTGGAGTCACCACGACCGAGCCGCGATCGCTTCGTGGCCCTGGCTGTCGGCGCGACTATCCTCATGCTTTGCGGCGTGCTGACCCCGATGATGGATGTCGAGGCGCGTATTTCCGAGCTGCGTTTCGTGCTGCTCGGCGAGCCGGTGGTGTTCGCCAACCAGATGCTCTATTTCCAGAGCAAAAGCGTGCTCGATATGGTCGAGGTGCTGACCTCAACCGGGGCCTACGACATGATCGCGGTGGGGCTGCTGATCATGACCTTCAGCGTGCTGTTTCCCATGGCCAAACTGGCCTCGTCGGTGCTTTGGCTCTACGGCAAGGCGCGCTTGCGCGGCAATCCTGTGGTGCGCTTTTTTGCCCTCAAATCCGGCAAATGGTCGATGGCTGATGTCATGGTTGTGGCCATCTTCATGGCGTATATCGGCTTTGACGGGATCATTGCCAGCCAGCTCAGTGGCTTTGCCGACGCCACCGAGCAGGTCGATGTGCTGACCACCAACGGCACCTCGCTGGAACTCGGCTTTTTCATGTTTCTTGGCTTCTGCCTGACCAGCCTGCTCAGTGCAGCCTGGATGGAAAGCGCCATCACCCACTCGGAGACCCCGCATGAGCAATGAAAACAACAGCCACAGCATGGTCATCGGTTACATACTGTGGATCTTCGGCTTCATGGGCGCCCACCGCTTCTATTACGGCCGCCCGATCACCGGCATCATCTGGTTTTTCACCCTGGGGCTGTTTTTCATCGGCTGGATCATCGACCTGTTCCTGATTCCAGGCATGGACCGCTCCGCCGACCGGCGCTACCTGGAAGGGCCGATCGACTACAACCTGGCCTGGATACTGCTCACCTTCCTGGGCATTTTCGGCATCCATCGCTTCTATCAGGGCAAATGGATCACCGGCATTCTCTACCTGTTCACCGGCGGCTTGCTTTTGATCGGGGTGATTTACGATTGGTGCACGCTCAACGATCAGATCGACGAACGCCATCGCCGTGAAGCCATGGCGGGATGAGAGTGCTGATGAAGCGCCACGAAACCTGAACAGGCCTCGCGGCGCATCCGTTCAGCCTTTCAGGGCTGCCGCCACCATCTTGCCGAATTTGGCCGGCTGCTCCATACCCTGGCGCAGGGCGCGCGCGCCGGTTTCGTCCGAGATTGCCCCATCCCAGGCTTCGGCCACCGCTTCGGGCGAGGCGTTCGAGCCAAGAAAGACGCCCTGGGTTTCGACGATGCGGGTGCGTGCAAAACAGCCTGCGCCAGCGCACAGAATTTCACCATTCGGTGCATTTTCACTGCACAGGAACAGCACACCCGGGGTGACCTGCTCCGGGCCCATCAGCTCCAGCTGGTCAGCCGGGAACAGTTCTTCGGTCATGCGTGTGGCCGCTGTCGGCGCCAGTGCGTTGATGCGGACATTGTATTTTTCGCCTTCCAGCTTGAGCGTGTTCATGGCCCCGACCACACCCATCTTGGCAGTGCCGTAGTTGGTCTGACCGAAATTGCCGTACAGCCCGGAGCTGGAACTGGTCATCACGATACGACCGTACTGCTGCTCGCGCATGGTCTCCCAAACCGCTTTGGTGCAGTTGATCGAGCCCATCAGATGAACCTCGAGCACCACACGAAAGTCGTCGAGCGAGCCTTTGACGAACGTCTTGTCGCGCAGAATCCCGGCGTTGTTGACCAGAATATCGACCCGCCCCCAAGCCGCCTTGGCCTCGGCCACCATGGCTTCGACTTGCGCGTAGTTGGTCACGTCGGCGCCATTGGCCATGGCTTCGCCGCCGCCAGCCTTGATCTCCTCGACCACGGCTTGTGCAGCCGCCGACGACGCCCCGGTGCCATCACGGGCGCCGCCCAGATCATTCACCACCACTTTGGCGCCGCGCGCGGCAAAGGCCAGTGCATGGGCGCGCCCCAGACCGTTGCCGGCACCCGTCACGATGGCCACCTGGCCGTCAAAGCGAATTGTCATAGTGTGTTCTCCTCAGGTTTGCGGTGATGACATTTAGCGGCGCCTATTCTTCAGCATTCGGGCGCAAATTCCGAGCCTTGAATCATTAACGTTGTGCATGGCTCACCATACACAAACATCATTGGCTGTTATTTCATTGCGGCGCTACGCTTGATCCTTTGCCAGCGCCGCCTTGCCGCGTAGTCTGCAAGCACAACGCGGCACATGAACAAGACAGGCATATGGGGACCATCACACTGATTCGCCACGGCCAAGCCTCATTCGGCAAGGCCAACTACGACCAGCTGTCCGAGCTTGGTTTTCGTCAGGGTCGCGAACTGGGCCGCTGGTTCAGTGATTGTCAGACGCGACTGGATCGCATCGTGACGGGCAGTCTTGCGCGCCACAAACAAACGGCCAGCGCGTGCTGCGAAACGCTTGCGTCGGACCTGGCGCCGGATAGCGCCTGGGAAACCCTGCGCGAGTTCAATGAATATGATCATGTGCAGATGCTGCATCGCCAGGAGCCAGGCTTTGCCGACCCTGCCTGGGTCAAGGCCCTGTTTATGGATCACCCCGACCCACGCAAGGAATTTCAACGCATCTTCAGCGCCGCGTTCGCCCGCTGGATCGGCGGCCAGCATGATGCCGACTACGACGAACCATGGCAGGCCTTTCGGGCCCGCTGTATCCGTGGTCTCGAAATACTGATCGACAGCGCAGCGCGCTCACAGCACATTGCGGTGTTCACCTCGGGCGGCCCGATCAGCGCCATCACCCAGCATCTACTTAAGATGCCGGACAGCGAAGCGGCCAAGCTCAACAGCAGCATCATCAACGCTTCAACCACCAAAATCCTGTTTCAGCCTGGCCATGTGACCCTCAGTGCACTCAACAGCCACGCCCACTTCGAACGCCTGTCCGGCGAATCCCTGATCACCTACCGGTAAAACCGCCATGCAAGAGCTGAAAGGCAAAACCACTGTCATCACCGGCGCCGGCAGCGGCTTCGGCCGCGAGTTCGCCCTGGCCTGCGCGGCCGAGGGCATGAATCTGGTGCTCGCAGATCTCAAACACGAAGGGCTTGAGGCCACCGCCGCGCTGCTCGATGCAGACACCCCCGTGCTGCTCAAGACCTGCGACGTTGCCAAACCGGAGCAGGTTGAAGCATTGGCCACGGCAGCACGCGAGCGCTTCGGCAATGTCCATCTGCTGTTCAACAACGCCGGCGTCGCCGTGACCGGGCCGGTATGGACGGCCACGCTGGAGGAATGGCGCTGGGTCATGGACGTCAATCTGATGGGCGTGGTGCATGGGCTGCGCAGCTTCACCCAGGCCATGATCGATTCCGGCGAAGCCTGCCACATCGTCAACACGGCATCCGCCGCAGGCCATCTGTCGGTACCCGGAAGCAGCATTTACTGCGTCAGCAAGCATGGCGTCGTCACCCTTTCGGAATGTCTGCACCATGAGCTCGGCATGCTCAAGGCCAATGTCGGAGTCAGCGTGCTGTGCCCCGCCTTCGTGCCCACCGGTATCGCCGATTCAGAAAATCTGCGTCCGCAGGATGCGCCGAAAAACCCGCACCCGATGACCAAAAGCAGCGATGCCATGACCAAACAAGCGGTGGCCAGCGGACGCCTCAGCGCGGCCGACGTGGCCCGCATCACTCTGGATGCGGTCAAGGCAAAACGCTTCTACGTGTTCCCGCACCAGAAGATCAAAGCCTCGATCGAAGGCCGTCTGCAGCATATTCTTGACGAACGCACACCGCACAACTCGCTGGCCTGACGCGGCCAGCGACGCAACCACGACAACGCTACGGAGACAACATGAAAGCGCTGCTCTGCAAACAGCATGGCCTGCCCGAAACCCTGGTGGTGGAAGACATTCCCGATCTCGAGCCAGGTGACGATGAGGTGGTGGTCGACGTCCACGCCGCGGCGGTGAACTTCCCCGACACCCTGATCATCCGCAATCTTTACCAGTTCAAGCCGGAGCTGCCGTTTTCTCCCGGCGGCGAATCGGCCGGCGTCATCGCCAAGGTCGGCGCCAAGGTCAAGAACGTCAAACCCGGCGATCGGGTGATCAGCTTCACCGGCTGGGGCGGCATTGCCGAGCAGGTGCTGTGCAAGGCCATGCAGGTCATTCCGATGGTCCCGGAGATGGATTTCGTCACCGCGTCGGCCTTTGTCATGACCTATGGCACATCGCTGCATGCGCTCAAGGACCGGGCTCGCCTCAAACAAGGTGAAACCCTGTGCGTACTGGGCGCCTCGGGTGGTGTGGGTCTGGCCGCCATCGAGATCGGCAAAGCCCTCGGTGCCAAGGTGATTGCCTGTGCCTCCAGCGCCGACAAGCTTGCCGTGTGCAAGGAACACGGCGCGGATGAGCTCATCAACTACAACGATGAAGACCTCAAAACGCGCATCCGTGAACTCACCGGCGGCAAGGGTGCTGACGTCATCTACGATCCGGTCGGTGGCCAATATGCCGAACCGGCCCTGCGCAGCATCGCCTGGCGCGGCCGTTATCTGGTGGTCGGTTTCGCCAATGGCGAAATCCCCAAGATCCCGCTGAACCTGGCCCTGCTCAAAGGCTGCGCCATAGTCGGGGTGTTCTGGGGCGATTTCGGCAAGCGTGAACCGATGAACCTGATGATGGATCTGAAGACCCTGATTGGCTGGTTCAACGAGGGCACCATCAAACCGCATATTGCTGACACCTATCCGCTGGCGCGCGGCGCCGAGGCCATTCGCGCCCTCATGGACCGCAAAGTTTCCGGCAAGGTGGTGGTGACCATGGAGCGCCCGGCATGAGTGAGGACTTCAGTGGCACCATGCCGGTGCGCGACAAGCATCAGTTTGATGTCGAGGCCCTGCAAAGCTACCTGAGCGAAACAGTCGACGGTTTTGCCGGACCGTTGACGGTGGAGCAGTTCAAAGGCGGCCAGTCCAACCCGACCTATAAGCTGATCACCCCCACGCGCAACTATGTGCTGCGCCGCAAGCCACCGGGCAAGCTGCTCAAATCCGCCCACGCGGTGGACCGCGAGTATCGGGTGATCACCGCGCTGGCCGAGACCAACGTGCCAGTGGCCAAAACCTACTGCCTGTGTGAAGACGACAGCGTGATCGGCACGGCCTTTTACGTCATGGATTGCGTCGAAGGGCGGATTTTCTGGGACCCCAGCCTGCCCGATCTGTCCGCCGAAGATCGGGCCGCGATCTACGACGACAAAAACCGCGTGATCGCCGAGCTGCACAAACTCGATCCGGCTGCGCTGGGCCTGGCCGACTACGGTTCCAGCGGCAACTATTTCGAGCGCCAGATCGGGCGCTGGTCAAAGCAATACTTGAGTTCCGCAGCACAGCGCATCCCGGCCATGGATCGCTTGATTGCATGGTTGCCCGAGAACATTCCGCCGGGTGACGAAACCCGCATCGTGCATGGCGACTACCGGCTCGACAACATGATTTTCCATCCCAGCGAGAACCGCGTGATCGCGGTGCTCGACTGGGAGCTGTCCACCCTGGGCCATCCGCTGGCTGATTTTTCCTACCACTGCATGACCTGGCGCATGCCGCCGGCCGGCAAGATGCGGGGTTTGGCAGGGCAAGATCTGGCGGCCTTGAACATTCCATCCGAGCAGGATTACGTGGCCCGCTATGCCGAGCGCACCGGTTTCACCATGCCCGGACCGGATGTGTGGGACTTCTGCATGGCCTACAACTTCTTCCGCCTGGCCGGCATTGCCCACGGCATTCTTGGTCGAGTTCAAGATGGCACCGCGGCCAACAAACAGGCCGAGGCCATCGGGCGTATGGCCTTTCCCCTGGCCGACATGGCCTGGAAGCTCGTCGAAAGCATCCAAGCGCGCGCCTGAACAATGCAGCGCAATTCGAAAATGAGCCGTTGAACAGGCTTATCGGGACACGCTCAAGTCCATCCATGGATCGCTCGTCGCCGGACATCCTGTCCGGCGACGGTCCCGAAAAGCCTGTTCAACGTCTCTTCATCACCGCATGGCGCGATATTGACGCGCATATGGAGACACCATGAATTTTGATTACAGCCCCAAAACCCAGGACCTGCTTGCACGCGTCAAAGCGTTCATGGACGAGCACGTCTATCCCAACGAACATCGGTTTGAGGCCGAAGTGGCTGAGGGTGATCGCTGGCAACCCACTCAGGTGATGGAAGAGATGAAGGCCAAAGCCAAAGCGGCCGGCCTGTGGAACCTGTTCCTGCCTGAGTTTGAAGAAGGCGCTGGCCTGACCAACCTGGAATACGCGCCGCTGTGTGAGCAGATGGGCCGGGTGCTGTGGGCGCCCGAAATCTTCAACTGCTCAGCACCAGACACCGGCAACATGGAGGTGCTGGCGCGTTACGGCACGCAGGAGCAGAAAGACACCTGGTTGACGCCGCTGCTCAAAGGCGAAATCCGCTCCGCCTTTGCCATGACCGAACCGGCGGTGGCTTCATCCGACGCCACCAACATCCAGTCATCGATTGTGCGCGACGGTGATGAATACGTCATCAACGGGCGCAAATGGTGGACCTCCGGCGCCAATGACCCGCGCTGCAAAGTGTTCATCTTCATGGGCAAAAGCGATCCGGACAATGAAAGCCGTCATCGCCAGCAATCGATGATCCTGGTGCCGGCCGATGCCGAGGGCATCACCATCATGCGGCATCTGCCAGTGTTCGGTTTTGACGATGCCCCGCATGGCCATGCCGAAGTCGATTTCAAGGATGTGCGCGTACCGGCCTCCAACATGTTGCTGGGCGAAGGGCGCGGCTTTGAAATCGCCCAGGGCCGCCTGGGCCCGGGCCGCATTCACCACTGCATGCGCCTGATCGGACTGACCGAGCGTGCGCTGGAGAAGATGTGCCATCGCTTGGCCACACGGACCGCCTTCGGCAAGCCGGTGGCGCGGCAGAGCGTGTGGTACGAGCGTGTCGCCGAGTCGCGCATTCTGATCGACCAGGCCCGCCTGCTCACTCTCAAAGCGGCTGACATGATGGACAAGGTGGGCAACAAAGCGGCCGCCCAGGAAATTGCCATGATCAAGGTGATGGCGCCGAACATGGCCTGTCAGGTGATTGACTGGGCCATACAAGCCCATGGCGGCGGCGGCATGACCACCGATTTCGGGCTGGCCCAGGCCTACTCCTGGGCGCGCGTGCTGCGGCTGGCCGATGGGCCGGATGAAGTGCACCGCCAATCCATCGCCAAAATGGAATTCGGCCGTCAGATGGCGCCCGCTTGAGCGCTAGCGGCTAACGCGGGCCGGCCTCAGGCCGGCCCGCTCAGACTCACTCCAGAGTCAGCGTATCGATGTGTATCGAATTGCGGATGTTGGCCAGCATCTTGGCCTGCTCGGCTTCAACCGTGGGCACATCGTCCATGACCACGCCATCGAACCAGGTCTCGAAATGTGCCGCCAGTTCGATGTTCAGATGATGGCGCTCGGCGCTGATTGATACCGGCTCGGCGAAATCCAGCTCCAGCGTGCTGCTGGCATGACCAGCCTGAAACTGCACACAACTGTGCGCGGTGTCGTAACCGCCTGCGGCGTACTCTTCATCGCTGAGCTGCGCCGTATTGTGGAAGTAGCACGGGTAAACATTCACCGCATGACCACTCAGCTCCAGGCCGCTGTCGGCATGTTTGCTCGCACTGGCAAGCACCGGCTCCAGCGCCAGTACCACCCCACAGTAGTCACCAACCTCCAGAGGCAACGCGCCGATGTATTTCTCATGCCCGGACAAGGCATCCAGCACATCGGTGGGTTCGGCCTCGTCATGTGAGCCGGCATGCGCCCAGGCACTGCTGACCAGACGCTGCCCCAGACCTTTCAGCATGGAGGCCACACTGGTGCAGGCTTTGACTTCAACCGGCACCAGATTGACCAGACCCAATTGCAGATCAATGCGCACACCGTCGAGCGTACGAAAAGTGATGTAGCTGGAACTGTGCTTGCTGTGCTTGCTGTGCTCATCGCCAGCATGCGCCGCCCCCACCGCTGTGACCGCAAAGCGCGCTTGCGCGCCTTCATGGATACTGCCGCTGCTGCTGTCACAGGCCGTCAAAGCCAACCCCAGCAGGCCGGCAGCAAAAACTCGAATAATCATTAAATATATTCCGTATTACGCTGTTTTTATTAGAAGTCGTAGGCCAGGCTAACTTGCACTGTCGGGTCTTCTTCCTGATCGCCGTTAAGCTCATCGACAGCCGGCAACTGCAGCGCGAGCCGAGTGACCAACTCCTGGCCCAGGCGCGCCGATGCACCGATACGGGCAACCACCAAGGTGCCACCCGAATCCGGATCGATCACACCGCTGTAGCGGTTTTCAGCCGAATAGCGGGCATCCAGGCCAAGTTCCACGGCAAAGCGCGGCGTCAGGCCGTATTGGCTGGACGCGCTGGCGACCCACACATTGGCCGGCTCAAACCCCTGCTCGGCGTCACCGAACTGGTAGTACTTGGCCGACACTGCAACAAACCAGGGAAACTGGTGAAAGGCGTACCAGCCGCCGAATTTGCCCGCCCATGCGCCCGCGTCGGGCTGAGCATCAATATTCAACACCTGGCCCTGATTGTTGCGCACGGTATCGCCTGTTGGCGCACGTACGCCGGCTTGCAGGCCGGCAATATGGCGACCGCTCATCGGACCCGTTTTCCACAAACGGTAACGCGCCGTCAGTTCCGCATCGCCCCAGCCACGTCCTTGCTCGCGTGAGAAATCGCGGCGGGTAATGGTCTTCTCCACATAGGGCATTTGTAGCGCGAAGCTAAGACGCTCGCTGGCGCTGTAAGCAACGCCGAGCACGGCGCGCGATTCATCGGTGGTGATCTGTCTGGGGTTGTTGTCCGCACCCTGAGTTTCCGAACGCCACAACAGATCAAGCCCGAGCCGAAAGCGCCCTGAAAAGGCCTTCTCCGAACCCAGCAAAGTGATCGTGGGATCACCACATTTGCAGGTTGAGCACGCCAGCGCGGAACTGCTTGCAGCAGCCAACGTGAGTCCGCCTAGCAGACTCAGATAAGAGATTTTCATGAATTGTCCTTGGTCCAACACACCGCACATCGCGTGCGGCATCTGATACGCAAGCGATCACGCCTGCGCGGATTCAGTTCAAGGACAAAACGGGAGGCGCGCGCGCCTGAAAGAGCGCGTGTTTGAGCGCAAAACCATCTGTGGGTGAGCCCCCTGGCGGATGCGCCGCCCGATGTGCCGCCACCAGCAAGGCCACGGCGAGCGCACCCAGCATGGCGCCCAAAGCCCCCATAATCAGGCACAGCTTGCAGTCTTGTGCCGTTTGCGCAGGCGCGCCCTGGGCATACAGACCGGGCGGTGCAACGGCCTTCATCTTGGCCAGCAAAACCGGCGATACCGTGCCGCAGAAGGCGTAGCTCAGACCGCCGTCATTTTGCATGCGCGCCCAATTCTGCGCGTGCAACAACGGCACGCTGGCCTGTGCCAGCAAAGCCAGCACAAGTAGAATCGAGGCCATTGAACGTATACGCATGCGGCGATTATAGCGCCGAAATGGCTGGCTTTAGCGACGCTAGGCCAGCAGCGTCAAGACAAGCTCGCGCTGATGCGGGGCATAGCGGTGTTCCCACAGAAAAACGCCTTGCCAGGTACCCAGCGCCAACCGACCCGCGCGCACCGGGATACTCAGCGAGTTGGCCGTGAGCACGCTGCGGATATGCGCGGCCATATCATCCGGCCCTTCAGCCCGATGTATAAAGCGACGATCACCATCGGTAACCAGATCCTGCATGTACTGCTCCAGGTCCTGTAGCACATCGGGATCCGCGTTTTCGCACAGGATCAGCGATGCACTGGTGTGACGCAGAAACAGATTGAGCAGCCCATCACCTGCCCTGCGCTCGGCCAGGCACTGATTGATACGGGTGCTCAGTTCGATCAAACCGCGGCCCGGCGTCGGCACGATCAACCGCTCATGCATGAATCTCTCCGTAGTCTGCCGTTTGTCGTCATACCGCACGTTTGGATGAATTTTCCGTCGCCGCTGACGACTAGCCTTGATTGGACAAGCAAGAATGACAGGGAGACACACCATGAATCCAGCCTGCAACACCATCCGCTGGTTTGCCTTGTACCCGGCCAGCGCCGGGCTGACCATGATGTTTGCACCGCAGCTGCCACTGCAGATCTTCGGATTTCCGGTTGAGGGTCTGGACTGGATTCGCATGCTCGGCGTGGTCACCACCATCGTGGCCTACTACTACTGGCGCCTGGGCAATGCCGAGGTTGAGGTGTTCTGCCGCTTCAGCGCCCAGGCCCGGCTGACCATCCCGCTGGTGTTCCTCGCCCTGGTGCTGTTGTTTGAGATGCGACCGATCTACATCGCCCTTACCGCAGGTGATTTCCTGGGCGGTCTGTGGACCTGGCATGCCCTGCGCGGCTTGGGTGTGCCGGTGTTCGGGGCACGCGGACATGCATGAGTTTTACCACGGCAGTCTGATCTTTCTCGCCGGATTGGCGCTGCTGACATTTATCTCAGGCTTCTGGATCACCAACCCCTACGGCCGCCACATGACGCCCGGCCAACGTTTCACCTTGCCCGCCCTGCCCGCCTGGCTGATCTTCGAATCGCCCCAGGTGTGGGCCTTTACCATCACCTTCTGGTGGCTGGCTGATGACCCCTCGGCGGTACAGCTTGCGCTGTATGCCTTGTGGCAAAGCCATTACATCTACCGCGCCATCATCTACCCACTGCGCACGCACAAGCGGGGCAAGCGTTTTCCCGTAAGCGGGGTGGTTTTCGGGTTCCTGTTCAACGCGCTCAATGGCTTCGTCAACGCTTATGCGGTGGTGCACGCACCTCATCTGATTCAGACCTGGTTTGCTGATCCGCGCTTTTTAATCGGTCTGGCCGTAGCCGTGGTCGGCTGGTGGATCAACTTCCAGGCGGACTCCATCCTGATCGGCCTGCGAGATGATGGCAGCGACGGCTACAAGATTCCTCAAGGCGGCCTGTTTCGCTGGGTCTCCAGCGCCAACTACAGCGGCGAAATCATGCTCTGGTGCGGCTGGGCGCTGATGAGCTGGACCGCCGCCGGCCTCATCTTTGCCCTGTTCACGATCGCCAAGCTGGGCCCGCGTGCACTGTCACACCATCGCTGGTATCGGGCCACCTTTGCCGACTATCCCGCCCAGCGCAAAGCCCTGATTCCCGGCCTGCTCTAACCCCCAGGCCGGCTCTGCCGCAAGGTTTCGACCGCATCCAGCGTGCGCGCCAGGGTGTACTCGAACACCTCTTCGTCATTGCGTTGGCCCAGGGCCGGCAGAATCTCCAGCCAGGTCGCCTGACTTTCAGGCGGCAACGCGTCCAGCGCGCGGCGCACACCTATGAGCTCTTCCGGCACCACCTTGGGTAGGACCAGTTCCATCAGCACGCTGCCGGTGACCACACGGCTGATCCAGCGCTGCGTATCGGCCAGCTCCTCAGCGCTGAAGCCGGCCTGCTTGAGCGCCTGCAGCAAAGGATTGGACACCGTTAACCAGGCCGCCGGCGTGGCAATCCCGTCCTGCAGCAACGCCGCGACGAAGGGATATTGCAGAAAACGCACCCGCAAGGCCCGGGCCCAGTTGGCCACCGTGTCGCGCCAGTGATCCGCGACCTCGACCTGCACATTGCTGAGCACATCTTCAGCGATGGCTTTCATCAGGTCTTCGCGATTGCGGATGTGGGTGTACAGCGACATCGGCGCAGCGTTCAGCTCGCGCGCCAGCGCCTGCATGGTCAGAGCCTTGTCCGGCGCCTCACGCAACAGCCGCAACGCCGCCTCAACAATCTGTTCGCGCGACAAATGGGCCGGTCGTCCACGCTTGCGTGGGCGGCTGCTCGAGCTGGTCTTTTCGGAGCTTGACATTATTTCCGTATGGCGTACGTTATTTCGCTCGCATGGTATCCAAAGGGGGGATCGCCATCAAAGCTTTTATCGTTAAGTGCTTGCAGGGATTCAAGAAACTGCGGCTGTGGATGCTGCGTCTGCGCGGCAAAACCGAACATGATGTGGCGGCAGAACGCATCGTCTCGGGCCAGGCTTGGGAAGAGTTCTGCGACACCCTCAAGGCCGCCGGCAGCGCCATGGTTTTTCCGGGCGCGCCGATGGATGCGTTCAATCAGGCCGAAGGATACCGCTACTTGAGCCGTCTGACCCGTGCCGGGCTGGAGGCGTTCATGGAATACGCTGATCCCAAGGCACCGGTGCTGCGTCGTCTGGCCCATGAAACGGTCAAGATGGGTTCAGACAATCCCGACAACAATTACATGAACGCCCAGATCAGCGGCGCGTTCGATTACCGCATCCGTGGCACCCGCGGCAGCGTGCACTACCTTGGCTTCGGCAGCCAGAAAGGCCATTACGGCCAGGGCGGCGAGATGCCGACCACCGGCTACGTCGAAGCCGATGATCTTGAGATCAACCCGGATGGCAGCTTCGAGCTGATCATCAGCGCACGCCAGCAGCCCGGCAACTGGTTACCCATGGAGGCTGACTCCAGCATGGTGATCGTGCGTCAGACCTTCAAGGATCGCAGCCGCGAAGTGCCGGCCGAACTGAGCATCGAACGCATCAGTGGCGACGGCATCCCCAGCCCGGTCACCGCACAGTCGGTCGATCACGGCCTCAACATGGCCAGCACCCTGGTGGCCGGTGCGTCCATGCTGTTCGCCAAGTGGGCGCGGGACTTCCAGAAGCACACCAACGAACTGCCGATGTTCGACCCGGAGCGTTCGACCAAGGCCGGCGGCGATCCCAACATCATCTATTACCACAGCTACTGGAAGCTGGCGCCGGATGAAGCACTGGTGATCGAAGCCGAACCGCCGGCCTGTGAAAGCTGGAACTTCCAGCTCGACAACCACTGGTTTGAATCGCTGGATTACCGCTACTTCACGATACACGTGAACAAGCACACGGCGGTCTACAACGACGATGGCAGCGTGCGCATCATCGTCGCCCACCAGGACCCTGGCCTGCCCAACTGGATCAACACCGTTGGCCATGATTGCGGCGGCATGACCTTTCGCTGGATACGCGCCGAGCAGCATCCGCAGCCGCGCTGCAAGGTGGTCAAGTTCGCCTCGCTCAGCGCCCAGCCCGCCCCAACAAAGCCCGTTTGATCATGACCAAAGCCTTTCACCCGTACCGCCCCACGGCGATCGCCATCCTCAATGGCGTGGGCCGAGCGCTCGGCTGGCGTGCCAATCTGACGCCGGACAACCTCATCGCCAGCGCGCGCAAGCGCACTGGACTTGTCGATTTCGGTGAAGACGATTTTCGCCCGGCTCTGGATCAGCTGTGCAGTTCGGCCATCCAGGACGCCAACATGCATCCGTTTGGGCGCTGGATTTTCCGCAAGCGCCTGCTCGACATGCTGGCCACACGCCTGCGCGTCCAGGATCTGATCACCCAGCACCCGGAAATCCTGGACCTGCCGATCGAGCCGCCGCTGGTCATTGCCGGGCTTCAACGTACCGGCACCACCATGCTGCATCGCCTGCTCGCGGCCGATCCGGCGACACGGGCCCTGGCCTCGTGGGAAGCGGTCAACCCCATGCCGCACCCCAAAGAAGAGCCGGGCAACCCGCAGTGGCGTATCAAGCAGGCCCGCACGGCTGAAAAGGGCTTGAAATACCTGGCGCCGGAGTTCTTCTCTATCCACCCGGTGGAAGCCACCGCGCCGGAAGAAGATGTACTGCTGATGGAATACAGCTTCCTCAGCCAGGTGCCGCAAGCAACCTTGCACCTACCCCTCTACAGCGCCTGGCTGAGCAAGCAGGATATGCGACCGGCCTACGCTTATCTCAAGGTTCTGCTCCAGGTGCTGCAATGGCAGCGCCCCGGCCAGCGCTGGGTGCTCAAAACACCGGCTCATCTGGAAAATCTGGATGTGCTGCTGGCAGTGTTTCCCAACGCCCGCATCATTCAGACCCACCGCGATCCGCAGCGCACCACGGCCTCGTTCTCCAGCATGCTGGCCCACGGCTTCGGGGTGTTCTCCGATCAGGTCGATGCGCCGCGCATTGCCCGCGACTGGCTGGCCATCAACGCCAATATGGTGGAAGCCGCATGGCAGGTGCGCCAGCAACATCCACAGGCTTTTATGGATGTCTCGTACTACGACCTGATGAAAGATCCGATGACTCAGGTCGAGCGCATCTACGCCTTCGCCGGCATCACGCTGAGCGATGAAGCACGTGCCGCCATGGAAGCGTCACGCCAGGTCAACAAGCAAAACCGTCACGGCAAACACAACTACACGCTGGAGGAATTTGGCCTGAGCCGCGAAGAAGTCGAACGCAGCTACGCCACCTACCGCGAACGTTTCAATATTCCGCACGAGTGAGACACATGAGCGACAAGAACAACAGCACCTACGGCAATCCGGTCCTGGCCACGCTCAATGGCATCGTCGACCTGTTTCGTCACAAAGAACCGATTGGCGAGATTCGCGACAGCGATCGCCTCGACGGCCTCACCTGCCTGGTCACCGGGGCCAACTCCGGGCTCGGCAAAGCCATCGCGATTGATTTCGCGCGGCGTGGCGGACACGTCATCATGGCCTGTCGCAGCGGCATCCCCGAGGCTGGCGAAGAGGTCAAGCAGGCCAGCGGCAGCGACAAGGTCGACATGGTCAAGCTGGACCTGTCCGACATCCAGGCCATCCGCGCGTGCTGCGCCACGCTCAAGCAGCAAGGGGTAAGGCTTGACCGGGTGGTGCTCAATGCCGGTCTGGTGCCGCAGAAGCCACTCAAGACCAAGCAGGGTTTCGAGATGATGTTCGGCGTGCACGCGCTGGGCAATCGGGTGTTTGTGCAGCAATTGCTGCACGACGGCAGCATTGCCAACTCAAGCTTTGCCGAATCGCCCAATGCCGAACCCGGCAAGATCCCGCGCATCGTGTTCGTGTCGTCCGAAACCCATCGCTCGGGCACGCCGATCGAACTCGACAGCCTCGGCCAACCGGTGGAATACAGCGCCATGGGCAGTATTGCCCAATACGGCCACAGCAAGCTGGTCATGACCAACTACGCCATGGAGCTGTCGCGCCGACTCAACCCGGGCAACACGGTCGAGGTGGCCGTCCACGCGCTGTGCCCCGGGCCGATCAATTCGAACATCGCGCGCGAGGCGCCCAAAGCCTTCAAACCGATCTTGAAGGCGGTGATGGGGTTGATGTTTGCGAGCCCCGAAAAGGCCGCGCGCCCGGCGATTTATCTGTCCAGCTCGCCCGATGTCGAAGGCCAGACCGGTCTGTATGTGCACCTGATGGTCAAGAAGGACGCCGCCGCACAGGCGCTGGACCCGCAATTGGGCCGCGCCGTGTGGACGCGCATGCAAACCCTGATTGACGCCCACAGCCACTGAGGACAGCGATCATGCCTAGCGCTCAAGCCGACATTCTCATCCACGCGCCGATCGATCTGGTCTGGCAGGTCATGACCGACATCGACAACTACCGCCAGTGGAATCCCTTTGTCGAGCACATCGAATGCGCCGATACGCCGCTACGGCTGGGCAGCGATCTGACCCTGCACATCCACTTCTCCAACGGCTGGCAGCGGCAGGAAATTGAACGCATCACTCGGCTGGAGCCGCCGGCCGAGCATGCGGGCATCAAGCGCGCCGCCCTGCAGTACATGTTCACGGGCTTTCTGCATGAGTGGAATCTGGTGCGTGGGCAGCGCCCGCAGCTCATCGAACAACGTGGCGTCGGCCAGACCCACTATCACACCGAAGAAACCCTGACAGGCTGGCTGTCCTGGGCCACGCCGATCAAACAGGTTCAGGACGGTTTCGAGCGCCACGCTGCGGCACTCAAGGCGCGCTGCGAAGCCCTGGCCGGGCAAACGGCCTAGCTGCGACGGCCTTTGACCCCACGCGCTTCGCGTTGATAACGCTTGTAGCTACGGGTTAGCGTTTTGTCGTGGGCATTGCGCTCGGCGATGCTGCGGGCATTCTGGGCCTGCTCGCGCTGCAATTTCTCGTAGCTTTGCCAGCGCCGCTGGCTGAGCGCGCCACTGTCTATGGCGGCGGCAATGGCGCAACCGGGTTCGCCCTGATGCGCACAGTCGTTGAAGCGGCATTGCCCAAGATGGCCGACAACATCCTCAAACAGTGCATCCAGGCCATCTTCACAGCCAGGCAGCTGCAACTCACGCATGCCCGGTGTATCGACAATCAGCCCACCGGCACGCAACCAGTGCAGAGACCGCGCGGTGGTGGTGTGGCGGCCTTTGTCATCACCATCTCGGGCCTGCTGGGTGTCTTGTTCGTCGTCACACAAGGCATTGATCAAGGTTGACTTGCCAACCCCTGAGGAGCCAACCAGCGCCACCGTCTGGCCTGCCCCGCACCAGGCGTTGAGCACCTCGACCGAGGCCGGGTCCTTGGCATTCACCGCCTCTACCCGCAAACCGGGACTTAACGCCGAGGCCGGCCCCACATAATCCTGCACGGCATCACACTGATCCATTTTGGTCAGCACGATGACCGGCTCGACCTGCGCATCAAGGGCCAGCGCAAGGTAGCGCTCCAAACGTTCCAGGCTGAAATCGGTATTGCAGGAACTGACGATGAACAGGGTGTCCAGATTGGCCGCGATCAGCTGCTGATCGGCGCGCTCGCCGGCCGCCCGCCGCTGGATGCAGCCATGCCGCGGCAAACGCTCCAGCGGCAGTGCCACACCATCAGTGACCTCAAGCAACAACCAATCGCCCACCGTCAGATCGTACTTGCCCGGATACAGCGCAAGGTCGATCTCGAACACCTGATCGACCGACCAGGCCACCGCGCGAGAACGATCAACACGCGCCAGACGCGCCGGCACCGCATCCGGCCGAGCCTGCCAGACGGCCTGCCAATGCTCGGCAAAACCCAGGCGCGAAAGTTGCTCGGGGTTCAAGTCAACGGAGATGCGAACGATTCATGCGCTGCATTTTAACGCCAAAAAGCTGTGATCCTGTTCACACCACGAAATCTTCGTCACCAGTTGTGGTGACGCTGCCGTTGTCCCGGCTTCGCTGTAATGGTGTCTGCTTTTCGTGGCGTAGGAGACCGGCCATGCAGCCAGCCGTTTTGACCCAAATTTTTCGTTGTATCGTGCTTGTGTCCTTGGGCTTGAGCGGCCCCGCGATCGCACAACTACTGCCCTACGACCAACGGCTTCAAGCGGCCACGCCGATGGACTTGAATCACTTCGGGTGGGCGGTTGCTATTGACTCCAACACAGCTGCCGTAAGCCGCCTGCGAGACCAGAGCAGCACACCGTTCTCGGACGCGGTGGAGGTTTACCTGAAAGACGAGCTGGGCAACTGGAATCTGACCCAAACGTTGCACTCGCCGCTGGCCGAGCAGCCCAATAGCCGCCACAGTGGAAGCTTTGGCTATTCGATTGATCTGTCCGGCGACATTCTGGTCGTCGGTGACTACGCAGCAAACGGCACGCCTAAAGACGATCCGGATGCCCCCGGCGCAGCCTGGGTTTACGAACGAGATGTAAACGGGCTGTGGCAGATGAAAGCTCGGCTAATGGGGCAAGGCCCACATTTTGGTGATTATCTGCAGGAAGACTTACAGTCCGGCTTGGCCGTCAGCGTTGATGGCGACATGATTGCCATCGGCGGCCGCGAACGCATTTATAACGTGGCAACAGGCCAACGCCGCACGCACGGCACGTCTTACATCTTTGAGCGACAAGACAATGGCGACTGGCAACAGGTGGCAAGTTTTCAGGCCCAAGGCGATCCGATCGGCTTCAGCTATTACGCCACTCAGCCTTTCTCTGTGGATATCAATCAGGCACGTCTGCTGGTCGGCGCGTACGGCGGAATGTATCCCGACAACGAACCCTCTGCGCACTGCCAACATAGCTACATCTATGCTCGAACGGACACTGGCTGGGCGCTGGAACAGCGGCTACGCCCGCCCAGCGCTGGCGGTTGTGGCAGCACCAGCGGATCAGGTCGTGCAGTCAAGCTCGACGGCAACTTGGCCGTCATCGGTGGCAATGGATTTGTCGCCATTTACAAACGTGACAACCAGCTTTGGACGCTGGAGCGCGAAATTCACGCCGGCACGGACATTCCTGGCGCAGGCATACAATTTGGCCACGCGCTGGCCCTGGACAACAATTTGCTGCTTGTCGGAGGTGGCACCTCACCCGGCGCACAGGGCAATGTCACACGGATCAAGCGCGGCGCCCAAAGCCAGTGGCAAGATTACTGCATCTGGCAAGGCGAACCCGGCAGCAATCTGGGTGCATCAGTAGCGTTAAACGGCACTCACAGCATCATTGGCGCAACAACAACGCCCAGCGATCAACACGACAAAGCCGGCGCAGCTTATACCTTTGATGCCGGGACAAATTGCGGCATTACCGCTCAGTTTGATTATCTGCCCAGTGCGCCTCTCACCGGCGAATCGATTCAATTCATCGACACCAGCCATGCTGATGAAGGGCTACAAAGCTGGCGTTGGGATTTTGATGGGCACGGCCACAGTGAATTGCAAAATCCATCGTTCAGCTTTGACGATGATGGCAACTACTCGGTATGCCTGACGGTTTTCGACCACATTGAGCGCCAGGACACCCATTGCCAAATCATAACGGTGCGCAATCAGGGGCCACATGCTGAATTTACCCATTCATCCCCCGCCAATACGACAAGCCCGACATCGTTTACTGACTTGAGCGACGATGCGGATGGCCAGATCACCTCCTGGCATTGGGATTTTGGTAACGGTGCCATCAGCCAGGCACAACATCCTGTGCATCAATACGGTCAAGCCGGTGACTACCTCGTCTGCCTTCGCGTAGAGGATGACGATGCCGCAACAGACCAACTGTGCAAAATGCTGCGTGTCGAACAAACCTCGCTTATGCACTACGGCAAAGCTTACGGCCTGCAACTCAAACCATTGCTCAAGCCAGTGGCGCGAGCCCAACGACGTGACAGTTGTGGCGGTCCAGCCAGCAGCCATGGCGAGTTCATTGGCGTGGCCATACCCGGCGTTAGCGCGCAGGCCATTGCCACTGAGGTGGATGTAGACCCAAGCGGCAGCAAGGCAAGCGTGTACATACCCTATCTGTCAGCGCAGCTCAGCCCATTGCTCAAGCTTGAGTTGGTCGGCCTCAAGGTGATCGCACAGACAAATAGTGCCAAGGACACGCCCCATCGCGGCTACATGTCGATCGCTTCACTACGCGTCAATGGCAAACAGCTGGTCCGCGATTTGCTAGAACCCGACAGCAATACACGTTTGAAGATTGCGCCGAACTTGAAGCTGATACTTAACCACCAGCATATCGACGATGACCAGATCACCGTCAACGGACTCAAACTGGTTGCTCCACTGGGCGTTGAACTCACCGTGGGCCATGCCATCGCGGGGTACGCTGAATGCTTATGAGCGGGTGATCCTGCATGCGCAGGTCTGGCACCTGCCGATCACACTTGCGGGTCCACGATGAGGTCGTCATAGTCCACTCTGATCCCGCAACCTCAGCGCCATGTCCCTCAGCACACGGATAAAAACCCTGGTCACCGACCGTGTCGCCGCCAGCCGCGGCCCGCTCAACCGTCTGCGCGCAGAGCGTTTTGGGCTGACCCGCCTAAGCGGCGGCAAGCCCGAGCTGGTGCTGTATTACGAGGCCGGGGATGCCCATTCACATCTGTGTGCGCAGTGGCTGCGGGCCAATCATCAGCGCATCAAGGCGCCCTTGCGTATTCGCATGGTGCCGCCGCCGGCCGCCGAGACCTACCCCGAAGAAGCCAGCCAGCGGCGCATGGCCATGCTCGATGCTGCTCGCATCGCGCCAGCGTGCGGCCTGAGTTGGCCGCTGCAGGCGCAGCTTGCCGATGCCGATCAACGCGAGCGGGCCGGCCGACTGCTGGCCGCCGTAGAGACGGATCTGAACCTCTGGCTCGAACGCGAAGCCGTGCTGGCCACGGCCCTTTTCGCAGGCCAGACCATTGAAGGCAACCTCACCCCGGACAGCGCCGACGTGCTGGCACAAAACCACCAACACCGCGCTCACCACGGACACTACCTGCCGGGCATGTGGCAGTACCGCGGTGACTGGTTCTGGGCTTTGGACCGCATGACCTATCTGGAGACTGCGCTGCGCAAACAGGACGCGTACACCGATCCCGCGCCGCTGCTGCAAGTCAAACCTGAACACTACGCCCTGCCGGCATCGCGCACGGATGAGGCCATCGAGGTGTTCTTCAGCTTCCGCAGTCCCTACTCGTATCTGAGCATGGCCCAGCTGCGTGAGGACTATCAGAACTGGCCCAACCCGGTGCGTATCCGCCCGGTGCTGCCCATGGCCATGCGCGGCATGAAAATCCCCCGGGCCAAAGGCTTTTACATCGTCCGCGACGTGTACCGTGAAGCGCAGCGTCTGGGTATTGCCTTCGGTCATATTGCCGACCCGATCGGCGCTGGCGCGCAGCGCTGCCTGCAGGTTTTCCCGCTGGCCCGTGATACCGCGCAGCAAATCGAGTTCTGCTACCAGGCGGCACACGCCATCTGGAGCGAAGCGGTGGATGTGGCCACAGACGATGGTCTGCGTCTGGTTTGCGAACGCAGCGGCATCGATTGGCATCAAGCACAGGCCAACCTGCTCGACACCGCCCATCTTGAGCACGCCGAGAACAACCGCAAAGCCTTGTTTGAGGCCGGTGCCTGGGGTGTGCCGACCTTTCGCCTTGGCACCTTCGTGTGCTGGGGCAATGACCGTCTGCCCATGCTCAAACAACTGCTCAGCAAGCCTGACGCTGCGCAAGTGGCGCAAACCGGTTAAAATTGACCGATCGGTTGGGGCTTCGCCTCTACCGGCATCAGACATCCATCCCAGAGTCAGCGGAAGGTCTTTCCGCACCACGGTCATTGCATGACTTGGACCCGGGCACGGCCACACGGCTGGTCACGCCTCCAAGCATAAGCCGTATCGGCTCTTACAACAGAGAGATCCTCGCATGTCGAACAATGAAGTCGTTGTCCTGAGCGCTGCGCGCACAGCTATTGGCACTTTTGGCGGTTCCCTGAAATCAGTCCCGCTGGCTGATCTGGCGACCACTGCTGTCAAAGCCGCGATCGAACGCTCCGGTGTGGCCACCGATCAGTTTGGCCACCTCGCCATGGGTACGGTCATCCCCACGGTGCCGCGTGATGCCTATCTCTCGCGTGTTGCCGCCATTCAGGCAGGTCTGCCGCAGGAATGCCCTGCATTCAACGTCAACCGTCTGTGTGGTTCCGGCCTGCAGGCCATTGTTTCGGCCGCGCAATCGCTGATGCTGGGTGACGCCGAAGTCGCCATTGGCGCCGGCGCAGAAGCCATGAGCCAGGGCGCGTACATGTTGCCCAGCGGTCGCTGGGGCGCACGCATGGGCGACGGCCAGATCCTCGACTTCATGACCGGCGCGCTGCATGACCCGTTCCAGAACGTGCACATGGGCATCACGGCCGAGAACGTGGCTGAGAAATACGGCATCAGCCGTGAGCAGCAGGATGCCCTGGCCGCTGAAAGCCAGCGCCGCGCCGCCCGCGCCATCGAAGAAGGCCGCTTCAAATCACAGATCGTTCCGGTCGAAATCAAGACCCGCAAGGGCGTGACGGTGTTCGACACCGACGAGCATGTGCGCGGTGACACCACCGCTGACACGCTGGCCGGTATGCGTCCGGTGTTCAAGAAAGACGGCCTGGTAACCGCAGGCAACGCATCGGGGATCAATGACGGTGCCGCCGCGATTGTGCTGGCCACCGCCAGCGCTGCTGAAAAACTGGGCAAGAAGCCGCTGGCCAAAATGCTCGGCTACGCCCACGCGGGTGTCGACCCGGCCTACATGGGCATTGGCCCGGTGCCGGCTTCACGCAAGGTGCTCGACAAACTGGGCCTGAGCGTTGCCGACATGGATGTGATCGAATCCAACGAAGCGTTTGCCGCCCAGGCCTGCGCCGTGGCCAACGAACTCGGTTTTGATCCGGACAAGGTCAACCCCAACGGCTCCGGGATCTCGCTGGGTCACCCGGTGGGTGCCACGGGCGCCATCATCACCACCAAGGCGCTGTACGAACTGGAGCGCATTGGCGGTCGTTACGCGCTGGTCACCATGTGCATCGGTGGCGGCCAGGGCATTGCTGCCGTATTCGAGAAGGTCTGATCATGGCGCAGATTCGCAACATTGGTGTGGTCGGTGCCGGCCTGATGGGCAATGGCATTGCCCAGGTCTCTGCCGTGGCCGGTCTCAATGTGGTCATGGTCGACATCGCCGAGGCCGCGCTGGAACGTGGTCTGGCCACCCTGAGTAAGAGCCTGGACAAGCTGGTTGCCAAGGACAAGCTGTCGGCCGACGCGCGCAACGCGGCCCTGGCACGCATCACCACCACCACGGACTACGCCGAGCTTAAAGGTGTTGATCTGGTGATCGAGGCGGCCACGGAAAACCGCGACATCAAGGTCAAGATTCTCAAGCAGCTGGATGACATCCTGCCGCAAGCGGCGATCATCGCGACCAACACTTCGTCGCTGTCGATCACCGAGCTGGGTGCGGCGACCAGTCGCCCGGATCGCTTTGTCGGCATGCATTTCTTCAACCCGGTGCCGGTCATGGCCCTGGTGGAGGTGATCAGCGGCCTGCAGACCAGCCAGGACACCCACGACACCGTAAAGGCCTTCGCCAGCGCCATCGGCAAATCGCCGATTTCGGTCAAGAACGCACCGGGCTTTGCGGTCAACCGCATCCTCTGCCCGATGATCAACGAGGCGATTTTCGCCCTGCAGGATGGGATTGCCACGGCTGAAGACATCGATGCCGGGATGAAGCTGGGCTGCAATCAGCCGATCGGCCCGCTGGCTCTGGCTGATCTGGTCGGCCTGGATACCTTGCTGGCCATCATGGAGGTGTTCGTGCAGGAGTTTGGCGACCCCAAATACCGCCCTGCACCACTGCTGCGTGAACTGGTTGCCGCAGGCCACTACGGGCGCAAGACCGGACGCGGCTTCTACCAGTACTGAGCGCTTTATCTGCGTTTGAAAAACCCGGCCTTGCGCCGGGTTTTTTGTGTCTCAAGCCCAGCTTTGCGCGCCGCCGGTCTAAACACGCGCAACAAACAAAGCAGCAATCAGAGCGCCGCCCAGCAACGCTATCAGCACATTCACCACAATGCCCCAGCGCGGGCTGTAAGCTTGCGGAATTTCCGCGGCCTGCAGCGTTTTCAACACGCTGGCGTACTGGCGGCATGAGTACAGTGCCGCGAACCCGCCCAGCGCAATGAACGCGAGTCCGATGTAGAAACTGGCCAGCATCGAACCGGTATCTACACTGTCCGGCTTGAGCGCCTGCATCAGCAGCCCGGCCCGTTCAACCAAAAAGCCAAAAGCGATCAGCGCCAGACTGGTGCGGTTCCAGGCCAGCAGTGTGCGCTCAGCGGCGAACAGCACACGGGGATCTTCAAGTTGAGACATGGGCTTGGTTCACCCAGCTCAATGTTCGTCGGCCGGGGCGCTTGCCCGGGCCGGCGTCAACAGGTCGATTTGTGGCTGCAGCAAAATCGGCGGGCGACGCCCTTCGATCGCGTCCGCCATACGCTGAGCCGCGTCAGGATGAACCGGGGTTGTTCGCGCCTGCGCCTGCTCCCAGGTCTGGCGGTCTGGCCACTGGGCATAGGCCAGCCACCACCCATCATCCGTTTTATGCAGCCGCGAGCCCAAACCGCCGCACTGCTCACGAATAGCCAATGTCAGATCCTGCCACGCCTGCTCGAACGCGGCCTCGCAACCCGCGCGCACCATGAATTGGTAAACCACACAGAATTTTGTCGTTACGTCATCCACGCAATGTACTCCTCAAGCATCGGCAGGTTTGGGTGCGCTCAGCGCCTTGCTGTATACGCCGGAGGGGTCAAAGCAGCACACCCGCCGTTTACCTTCGCTCAACATATCGCAGGCACCACGAATGCGCTTGTCACGCGTTTTGGTCTGCTTGGCGGATTCCACCCAGTGAATCCAATCCACCCGGGCCAGTGTGCTCGTGTCCTGCCATCCCCGCAGAGCCTCAGGCGCTGCCTGCAAGGCGGCGTGCAAATCCTCAGGCACCTGCGGCTCAGGCTCCGGGTCCAGCGGCTGAATACTGAAATGTGCCATGCACGCTGGGCCCGGGCTCAGCGCTGCAGTCTCAATAAGGTTCTGATCAATCCTGAGCCAGTGACTACGCTGTCCATCGGGTTCCAGCCTTGCGCTAAAGGCCACGCCATTGATATGCCCATGGACGCTGGTGCGCCCACGCCGTGGCAACACCGCACTGGCCTCACGCGGCAAAACCGAAAAAGCCCACGGCTCACCGCCCGACGGCAGGTGAGCCCACACCACCGGCGCGTCAAACTGAGTTTGTGAATCGCTTTTTGCCATGGACAAGCTTTGTTGGCCTGAGAACAGACGACCACAACACTATCAGCTCTGCCAGCGTGAGCACCATGCACGCATTAATCCGGCCTGGAAAAACCCCACAACGGATGAAAAACCGGCATTTTTGATCAGCACTTCAAGCTCGCCTGGCGCGACGATCGCCACATCTTTGGCATACGCCTCACGCAAGTTTGCGATATCAATCTCGGACAGTTGGGCGCGCCCCATCATGCTCATCCAAGCCGCCAACAAAGTGGCATAGTCCGGGCTTTGGGTATCGGCCGACAGATCTGAACTGGCCAGCAACCCGCCGGGTTTCAGACGCCGCCCTATCGACTCGAAAAACCGCCTGCGCTGATCCTGATCCAGCATGAACTGCGACACGAGGAAACAGGTTGCGGCATCAAACGCGACGCCCTGTGGCAACTGGTCGAGATACCCGTGATGCAACTGGCAGCGGCTCGCAAAGCCCTCGGCTTCAGCCCGCAAGCGGCATTTCTCCAGCATGGCGCCCGAGGGTTCGACCACGGTGAAGCGCCAATGCGGCATACGCTCGGCCAGGTACGCCACCTCTGCGCCCGTGCCTGCGCCCACGCAGAGCAACTGCGCATGTGACGGCAAGGTGCTGAAGAACGACTCCAGCAGCAGGTGCAGACAGGTGCGAATGGGCGCGGTGCGCGACCATCGGGCATCGTAGTCTTTGGCCTGTTGGTCAAACAGCGCGGTGAGTTCGTCAGCCTGCATAAGAAGTCCTCCTTGCTACGCCTGCGCCTGGATCTTCCAACAGGCCGCGCTGAAGCGCACCTGATTACCGTGCACAAACGGCTGGAAAGCGTCGCGCACATGAGCCGTGACTTTCTCGCGCGTTGGCGCATCAACTCGGGTCAGCGCACGGGCAACCGGGCCCAGCAAACTGAAATAGCGCACCAGATCGGATTCCGGCATCACGCAGTCATATTCGACCGGGACAATGTGCACACGTTGCCAACCGGCCTGTTGCAGCAAGGTGCGAACGCGCTGCTCGTCCGCAAACGCGAATTGTCCAGGCTCATGATCCGCACGGGCCGGCAAGCCAGGCAAATGTGCTGCCGCCGCCGCTTCGGCTGCCGTCATGAACGGATTGTGGGCCATACCGCGCCAGGCTACGGCCGCCAGTAGGCCGCCTGTTCGGGTGGCATGACGCAGATTCTCGAAGGCAGCCACCGGTTGCTCGAAGAACATCAGACCAAAGCGCGACACCAGCAGGTCGAACTCACCGCGTTCGAACTCATGGTGCTGCGCATCGCCATGCAGCCAGTTCAGGTCCAGTCGCTCAGCGTTCGCCTGCTGCCGCGCGACTTCCAGCTGGGCCGCCGAAACGTCGATGCCCGCAGCGGCTACGCCGAGCGCCTGGGTCAAGGTGCGCAGCGTGCTGCCGGCCCCACAGCCCACATCAAGTATGCGGCGCGGCGCATGCGGGCGAACCCAATCAACCAGATCCTGATCAATCGGCTGGAACAGCACATCAACGATGGGCTGTGCTTTTGACCACATATCCCCAGCGTTTCCGGACCAGGCTTCGTCCGCGTTCAAATTCACAGGTTCACCCCGCATTCTGACGTCCATGATTGTGTTTATGCCTCGCAATCCAACAGTGCGTGCTAGGCTACAACTTAAAGTTAACTTTAAGTCAAGCCTTCATGGACATTTCCCAGGTAGCCCGACAATCTGGCCTGCCCGCCTCCACCCTGCGCTACTACGAAGATAAGGGTTTGATCCGCTCGCTCGGTCGTCACGGACTGCGCCGCGTCTTCGGCCCGCAAATTCTCGATCAACTGGCGCTCATTTCATTGGGGCGTGCAGCGGGCTTTTCGCTCGACGAAATCCGCCAAATGTTTACCCCCAAGGGACAGCCCCAGATCGATCGCCAGCAATTGCGCAACAAAGCCGACGAACTCGACCGTCAAATTCGAAGGTTAACGGCCATGCGTGACGGTCTTGTGCACGCGGCAGCCTGCCCCGCACAAGATCATCTGGCCTGTCCCAAATTCCAGCGCTTGCTGAATCTGGCCAGTGCCAAAGGCAAGCGCGCCAAACCCGCCTGATTTGGCAACAGCCCGCTGAACTTCAGCGTGTGCTTGCCCACCGGTCGCGCTGCAAGCGATACAGACAGTGCGGGCGCAAAGCGTGGCCCGGCGGCACAGCCGGGTGCTCAAAGCCAGCTGTATCAGCCCGCATGCCCAGGCGTTGCATCACCGCGCTGGAGCGTCGATTGCTCAGTGCTGTAAACGAAACAATTTCAGGCAGATGCAACTGCTCGAAACCAACAGCCAGCGCCGCCCTTGCCGCTTCAGTGGCTAGACCTTGGCCCCAGAAATCGGCACTCAAGCGCCAACCAATCTCTACACAGGGCGAAAACGGCAGCGCTACGCCAGGACGGTTCAAACCGACAAAACCCATGAAACGACCACTGGCCCTGTGCTCTGCGGCCCAAAAGCCCCAACCATGCTCAGCAATAAAGTCTCGATTACGCTGAGCCAGGGCATCACTTTGCACACGGCTGAGAAGCTGCGGAAAATGCGCCATGACCTGGGCATCCGCATTAAGCGCAGCAAAATCAGGAAGATCACTCTCGCGCCACTGGCGCAAACGAACACGCGCGCTCAGTGGCTCGATCAACGCGACCATGACGTTGTTTTGCGTTTAGCCGGCACCTTCGCGACTCAGCAGGACGCCCGCAAGCGCAACCGCCACCAGTTCCAGCGCAAGATATACAAACATCAGCGTGTTAGCCGCACCGTCAAGCGCCATACCCAGCATCCGCCCAACCGCCATGCCCAGCATCAGCAGCAATACGGCCTGCAATCCCACACGAATGGTATTGGCATGCGAAGCGAGCAAGAACAGAATCAAGCCGACGGCCACCGACATGCCGCCATAGGTGGCACGCATGTCGATCAACGCGGAGGCCGACTGCGGCACCGCAGCTGTACTGAACTCAGCCATAAACGCTGGCGCAATAGCAAAGGCCAGACCGTATGCGACAAACACCAGGGCAGTGAGCTGCACCAGCAAGCGGGAAAACGTCATACAACTCTCCGGTTGATCATGCACCGCTAGCCCACGGGCGGGTAACGATCGAAGGCTGGTAGTTCATGTGCAGATGCCATCCACGACACCCGCTCAGCCACCTGAATCTGAATCCGCGCAGGTACCGCCTCCGGATCATCGTAGGTCCCGCTCTGAATATCGATCAGCCCCGGCAGGGTTTCGGCGTTGGCGTAAAACAAGCCTGTGCCGCATTCCGCACAAAACTGCCGCCGACCATGTTCAGACGAGGCATAGACCTTGGGCACCCCTTGAGTGATACGCAGCGCGTTTTGCGGATACATCGTCCACCCCACCATCGGCGCGCCCGCATGCCGACGACAGTCGGAGCAATGACACAACGCATGGGTGAGCGACTCGCCCTCAATCTCGTAACGAATCGCGCCGCAATGACATCCACCGGTTTGCTTCATATGTTGTCCCCTTGGCTCAAACCCAGCACTACAGGGCTGAGCTTAACGGCAATTTAGCCTGCATCACCACCGCATCAGCAACAAAATGCGGGTTGTTGCCGCGCCGCGTTTCTTTGAAGCCTGCACGCTGCCAGAACCGCATCGCCTTTCGGTTGCTTGGTATCACAGCAATGCCCAACTGGGTGCAGCCCCAGGACTGAGCAAGGCATTGCACATACCCAAGCGCCTCACCCCCCAAACCGCGCCCTTGATGCGCCTCTGCGAACAGCAGCAGACCGATGAAAGCGCTGGTTTTCGAGGGGTATGCGCGCACCAGATCAGGACAGCCCACAGCCACTTCGTTCTCACGTATCAGCAGTGAGAACTTATCGACCAGCTGTTTTCCCTGCGGCAGGAGCAGCATGTCTCTCGCGGCGGCATCCCGCGCTGCCGGCTGGCCCGAAACCACGCGGTGATACTCAGGTGCTTGCTCCAGCATGGCTTGGTAGGCCTGAACGTCCTCAGCGTTATGCGGGTTCAGACGTTGGTAGCGCAGCGCCAACGCTATCCCTTCGCAAGATCAGCTTGTTTCGATCTGATCAGCAGGTACACCGCAAACCCGGTGGCCACGCCGGGCACCAAACCCAGCAACAGAGCAACCCAGCCATAGTTCACGCCGAGGCCGCGCTCGTACACAACCCACACCGCAAGCACGCACCAGCACATGATGGTGTCTGTGGCATAACCGGCCGCGTAGGGATTGACGAAACCCGCCATCAACGCCGCCCACACATCCGGGTTCTGCATCAGTGGCGGAATGCACAGATACACAAAAGCCGCAGCAAAACCCAAAGCCAGAAGCCATAACAAACTGCGATAAACGGTTTCACTCATCTCAACACGCTCGATTAACACTGATCAGACAGCGTGGCGGGTCTGGGCCATTCCTTCAATGCTCCAAACCCAGATTCGCTGGCGCCGGCAAGACAAGCGCCTCAGGAACAGGTGCCTTGTGGGGCCCCAAGCCCGCTGCAGCGGTGACAGGAACACTCGGACCGACCTCTTCCAAAAACACATCATCAAGCCAAATCTTCCCGCCACCTCGCAGACCGACACCATAGGCCAAGGTCACCGCCTCAGTGGGAATGTCCAGCACAATGACGTATGCCTGCCAGCCCAGGGTGCCTTCGATCCTGCGGTCGCTCATATTATCGAAGGCCACCACGGTGCCGTCGGCCCGATCGGCACGCAGCCACAACCACGCATTGTTTGCCTGCTTGGATTGAACATGCGCAAGCAATCGAACCCGCCTGCCCTGATACGACGATGCGTCTATGGCCTGCATCAGTGTGGCAAATTGGACATCTGGTGCGCCCAGCGAATCAAGAACCGCGCAGGCCTCACCTTCGAAGGCTGTAGATCTATCCAAAAATGCCTGATAGCGGGTGCCCGCAGGATCGCGATACACAAACCATCCTTCCGGTATAGGACCCGCAATCACACCAGCGCCGGCCCAGCATGCGGCGGAACAACTCAAGACCAAAGCAACGACAATAAATTTCTGCATAGCTCGCTTTGCTCCTCTTGATTCAACTTGCCTGATGACTCAACTGCAGGTGCACGCCGAGCCTTGGAAAACGTCCACCGAAATCAGACAGCGACTACTGGAAGACTCTTCCGTTGTGCTTCAGCCAGCCGTTCTCATGGCGGCCTGCGGGATCATGGTGGGTCCAATGCACCACGCCACCCAGATCGTTGGTTTCGTAGACACCATTAAATTCCACCCTGTCACCACGTTTAAGCGACCCAATCCTGGGCGCAAGGTCAATGTTATGGGCGACAAGCACCGTTTGGCCTGATTGCAAGCGCAGAATGAAACGCTGATGACGGCTGCCCTTGTTGTCGTCAGGTAAAATTTTATGCACCAAGCCATGTCCTTGTACCTGCCGCCCGGCATGGCGATGATCAAATGCAAGAGGGGCCGAAGCGGTCGCCGTGAATGCGGGGTTGGATGCCCCCGAAAATGGTCGCTCTTGTGAAAGCCCGGAGCCACCGAGTTCGGCATAACCAAGATAGGCGCCGGCGAGCACAATCGCCGCTACTACGAGTTTTCTCACGTTCGGTGTCTCCACAGTAACTGGATGGTCACGGTTTGCTGCCGCCTAACCTCAAGGGCATAGATCACATGACAATTGGGGCTGCGTCTTTTTTGCAGCAACTATATTTCACCTGCAAAAACTTGTTAAGCAACGTCTGCGCCGCTGGTAAATGAATACATTGCCGCGTCGTGATACTGGCCTTTCAGCAGCAGTCTGGCTTTGGCCACGCCTTCATAGTGCGCCCCAGCTTTCTCAGCAACCCGTCGACTGGCCGTGTTGCCAACAGCGACAACCACTTCCAGACGATTGAAATCCGTATTGCTCCGAGCCCAGGCTACCAAGGCGGTTACGGCAGCCGTAGCCAAGCCCCGACCTTTCGCTGAGGAGCGTATCCAGTAGCCAAGATTTGCGATCCTGTTCGCAGGCCTCAAGGCATTCAACCCAACACTTCCGACATATCGGCCGGCAGCATCCAGCACAAAGAACTCGTAGCCTTGAGGCGCAATGTGACCAAGCCAATGATTGACGTCATCCATCGAGTATGTCGATTTGGCCCAAGCCAACCAAGGCTCCAGATCAGCGCGTGACTCATGCACTGCCTCAAACAGATCGGCGGCATACTGATAATCGGCAGGCACGAGTTTGAGCATCGTGTTTTAGCGCTTGGCACGGCCCAAAAGTGTGGTTTGCTTGCGCTCAAACAAGCCCAGGCCACTTCCGTAAAACGCAACCGTGGGCTCAAGATCTCTGTCCCAAAGGGGGGCAGGCACAGATGTGGCGTCATAAAAACCTTCTTCTTTTGCAGGCCTGGCACCTTAACGCCGCTGGCCGAAAACCCTCAGCGCTCGACATCAACACCAACGCTTTCTAATCCGCTTCCTACAGCATAGTTCTGCGCAAAGAATTCCACCATGCTTCTTTCCTCTGGATCTGGAAGCATTCGCTTGGCCAAGAAAAACGCCTTGATGGCCGTATCACCAATAAAACGCTGCCCAGCCGTGGGGTGCTTTAATTGCATCCTTTCACGGACTTCAGGGTCGATAAGGTGAAGAAAAACACCTTTCGCGGTGTGCTGCAAGGATGCGGGAAACCAATAGTCCGCCCACTCATCAGCCATGGCTTCAACAACGGCGTCGGCGGCAAGGGTATGAGCGAAATGTTTCTTCTCATAGCACTGCATCCACGTCATGAAGGCTGGAAGCGTCTCAGGTATATCTTGAATATTCAGTAGCTGGCCTATTCGGCACCAGAAATTGAACTGCGCCTCATACTCGGCATAAGAAGGTCCACCAAGCCCAGCAAATCGCTGACCAATCCTGTACGGCAAACATGCGAGCGTCGCCAATGTATACAGCGATAGATCGTTATGTATGGGGAAATTGGCATGGATTCGGTTGAGGCGTTCGCAAATGGCAACGCCTTCGGGACTGTCACCATGCCGATACAGCTCACCGAAAAATATCATTGAATCGAAATTGCGCTTTCGTGTCCGTCGCATGATCGTTCCACGCCCCTCCCGGTAAAGGATTCTTGCCGTGTCCGGGATGCCCATGTTGTAGGCAAAGGCGACATTGAACAAAGCGTGCAGGAAAATCGGCGTACCGAATCTAACCTCAAAACTTAAATGAGCCATCCGCTGCGCATCAGACCTGGGATCAAGGGTGGAGATTTCACTGCGCGCCCAGCTCCAGCGTTGTTTAGACATGACAAATTTCCGATTAGAAATGATATGCCAAACACTAATGCGACTTTTTAATCGCATTCAAATCGCATTTTGTGCAACCCGTGACCAAGCGTGCTCAGGTATCCAGGCACAAGGCACAGCGAAGCTAGACGCCTAAAAATCAGAACCGGATGGCCACAAGGCGACACCAGCAGTTCGCATTTGAAGATGCACACGTGGTTTTCGGCCACAGCGATGGCGCCGAGCAACATTTCGCCAGCCCACCCTGAGCGACGCTGTGCATCGCTGAATCAATACGATTCATACGTCCGCTGCACGCACTCAAAAGCGAGCGTCTGAGCTTCTCGCTTTTAAGACAACGACGATAGAGGCGGATCAAACCCTAGCCACGGCGTATTGGTGAGCGTCTTTTGCACGGAGCAGCACGATCCCCACGCCGACAAACCAAACGATTTGCAACAGTCCAAAAACCGCTCCCATTCCACTTAGCGCCGGAACGATTGTGACGGCCCCACAAACCCCGACAACAAGGCCAAGCAGGTTAATCGAGTTCGGCAGCACTGACCGTGACCGGAGCGCCGCAGCACTGATGCCGAGAACCCAAAGCCCGCCAACCACTTCGACGCCGCCGCCGATTCCATCTTGGACAATACCGATCATCGTCCAAGTCTGCGCCGCTGCTTCTGCACCTGTTTTATAGGCCTGTGCAACCCAGGCAAGTCCTACGTTCGCAAGCATTCCGCTCGCAACAACCAGGCCTGCCCAGATCAGCCCGAATGGTGTCGCGATTGACACAAGCAGTGAACTCAATGGTTCAAGCAAACGGTGCAGCACAACGGCAAGAACCACCAACGCCGCACCGAACACCACATAAATGACAACGTTCCAGAATACGAACAGCGATTGACGCTCAAGAATGAATTCCAATTTCTGCACCTGCGTCCATCCCTCGGTGCTGCCTGGGTTCATCAACGTCGCCAACAAGCCGAAGCCAATTAGGTAACAGAGCGCCTGCACCAATGCGGACACGCCGCCGATTCGCATTTCAAGCTTCATGGTTCCTCAACATCAGGTGTTTCGGGGGAAGGCCGCATTGGCAGCGGCAGAAGTGGGAAACGGGTGGAGCGTCGCCCGCGATGTGGTGTCAGGCGCCAATACGACTAAGCCAAAGTCTTGGTCATAAATACGCTGAACGGATCAGCCTCATAGTCCCCGAATGGCTCACAGTAGCCAAAACCATATTTTTGATAAAGCCGTTGTGCTGGCAGGAAAGCATCAGCAGACCCTGTTTCCAGACTGAGCGACGTGTAACCACGTTTCGTTGCTTCAGCCATCACATGGCCAAGAATTTGAGCAGCCACACCACGACGTAGGTACGAACTTGCAGTTCGCATGGTTTTGATCTCGCCAGCGGTTGGACTGAGTTCTTTTAGAGCCCCACACCCAGCTAGCTGTTGACCATCCCAACCACACCAGAACGAAACATCTATTGCCGATAATTGCTCGATAGGCAAGGCATGAATACTTTCTGGAGGGGAGTGTTCAGCCATACTATTGAGGTGTTCCTGGAGCAATTGCCGAACCGCCCGATTGCCAAGATCACCCCGGCGAATATCCAAGCTCAATGTCACTGCTGTGTGTCCTGTATGAGGCGTTTTCCGAGGCTCACCACCGGATCAACTGTGTAGCCCAATTTATTGTAGAACGCCAAAACGGCTTCATTGGTGCTGCGGACTTGAATATTGAGTTTTGGACATCCACGCGCCTCCAAAGCAGATTCTGCCGCCCGCATTAAACGTCGCCCCAAACCGTTTGCGGCGACGCGTGCTTTTGCGGAAGCAAAAGTGCGTGGCGGGGCAAACGTCACCTGCAGCGACTTGTTAGAGCGCGGCACGCTAGAAGGAAAGATTTCTTGCAATTTCCAACTCGCCTTCATCTACTACTATTGATGTCTTGTCCTTGTAGCGGGATTGCAGCATTCTCAGCTTAGGCTCATTCCTTTGGACCCACTCGATCAAGCTCTGCTGAGCACCTGACGGCAGACGAAAGTGTTCTAGGCTACCTACCAACAGCCCTTCTTTTAGTAAGTTCTCAACACCGTCTTCAAAGCCAGTTGGCAGATGGTATTTTTCCTGAAGCTTATCCAGTTCCTCAGTGGAGCTTGCCCCGGTCTCGACGATTGCCTGCAGCAGCAAAAAATGGGCTGGGAAATCCAAGAATTCTTTTAACCTACTACCAATGGCAATGGGCAGAATTGCCTCGGAAGAGGCTTCACGTGCTGCATCACCTAGACGCGATACTTGCTCCCTGATTGATGAGATGGCCTCGGCAATCTCTTTCGAGTTGGCCCCATTTTCAGATTGCAGAGATCGCACTTGCGCAGCAATGCTGTCGCCAATTGTTGTTTCGGCAACCTCTAGCCGGGCATTTATCAGTTTCTCCAGTTTTTCCGCTGATTGGACAGGTGAATCTCCCCCCTCCACTGAACCATATTGGTTTTTATCCAGCAGGGAATCGAGCATCTTTGACGAAAATTCCTTTTGATGCTCTAGGGACACTTCTGATGAAGTTTGAATTTTGCTGCTGATCTGCCGTATCGATTCCAACGCTTTTGAGGAGCGGTCATCGAATCTCAAGCTGAGCCAGACAGCAAATCCCGCAAGCCCAATAGACAACAAGCCTAGAGCAATCGAGACGGAAAAGTTTACGATTTCAAACGTTGTCACTTTATCTCCCCAGGTATTCCCGCGCTCTAACGCCTGAGCTCAGCTGCGTTTGAGGCGACGCCTGCTTTTGCGGCAGCAAAAGTGGGTGGCGGGTCAAACGTCAGCTGCAGCGATTTGTTGGGCGACTGCACGCTTACGGTCGGCCTTTACTTAAAACTTGCCGTCAATTCCGCCCACCCAGTCTTAAACCAGGACCAAGCCCTTAAAACCAAATCAAGCGCGTCGATGTACCACTCTCGCTCCTGCTTGTTGCGATACTCAAACTTTCCAACAATTCTACGTATGAGACCATCTTGGCCCTTCCAGCTAACCACTCTATCCGTCACACAGTTATCGGTTACCGATAGCGATATCTGGGCCAGTTGACCGCCCCCAAACTCGATTTCCCAAACGTGTTTGCCGTCTACAACCTCAGGTTCACCAACCTTGGATTTCATTACTTCCCTTCGCCTGTTATACCCATCGAACGCGCGGTCAATTTCGACAAGGTCCAAAGGGGGCCTTTCGGAATAATTCTTACTATATTTTCCGTCAACCAAGTAGGCCCATGCTTCGTGTAAAGTTCGATATGCACAATCGCCCTTCTTAGGTTTTCCCCCGTACCCCCCAGAGTCCGCAACCCTGTTTTCCTGATTGAGATAAACAGATTTTCCATTAAAATCCCTTAAAAAAACCACCAGTTGTGAAATACACCCTTTGTACTTGATTACTCTGTACTGATCAGCCTGGTTCACGTTCCAAGTATATTTCTCCATAACTCCGCCGGAATACTTGAACTGCGGCATGTCGGAAAAAGATGCAACAATATCCTGATGGCTAGCATTGATTGGAAGGTTTCTAGCTTTCCGTAGAAAAGCTTGTGCATCTTCCGGCACCCAACTTGGCACCGCAGCAAAACCAACTGCATCTTCCGCATTGTGATCGAAAAAATACGCCTGCTTCTCGACAATATAGCCTTCCGTTTCACACACCCATACCTTTTTGACACTTTCAGCATAAGCCTCAATGCTGATAAGGCATAGAAACGAAACGAGCACAATAAATCTCATACAATCCCCTCCAATGTAATTTCTGTCGCCCAACGCCTTTTTAGCGTGAAAACCTCACACCAATCCCGCAAAACGCGTATTGGTGTGCGAAACAACTCACGCTTTCTTAAATTTGTAATTCGGCTTTTAGCCATGAACGCGCTCCACCCAAACTCTCCCCAGTGCGGCGGCGGCGAATAGCCACAATATGCATGCACTGAATCGGTTCAGCAATCTTTGCTTGTTTTGCAACACGTTTTTAAGCCTTTGGTGCCGTAGCCCAAGACTGATCGCGCTGTACCACAGCCCATCAACCACAAAGGCGGTGCCTACGGCTAGCACGCGGCCCGCCTCACTAACCTGTGCTGGCACTGCAGCAGAAAACAACGCCACAAAGAACAGCATCACTTTGGGATTGGCGAGCGCCATAAGCAGGCCGTCACGCGCGGCTGTTCCTATGGCCGCCTGGGGCATGAGTACCTGATCCGGGGCACGCCAGATTTGAAGCGCAAGGAAACTCAACCACACGCTGGCGAACAACCAAATGAGCTGCATCAGAAGTGGCGATGCGGCAATCAACAGTGCAAGACCGGTTATGGCCGCGCTGGCATACAAGGCCACGCCGCACGCATGCGCCCAACTGCAGACCAAACCGGCGCGCGACGAGACCAAGGCATGCCGCAATACCAAAAGCAGGCTCGGGCCTGGCGACACCGCGCCCGCCGTGCAGGCCAGCAAAACGAACAGCCATTCATTCAGGCTCATGCCAGTGCCACGCTTTCAGGATGGGCTAGCAGCTGATCAACCAGCCTAAGCATCTGCTCGTCATCCAAGTCGCCCGCATGCGTGCTCGAGCGGCATAAGTTGGCTGCATGCATTGAACGGGTGGATTTGCCGAGCATACGTTTGAGTGCACCCCCGCCGCCATGCAGAAGGTCTGCAACCACCGCCGGGCTGAGCATGCCAACATCTTCCATCACAGGAAGCTGCACAACATTGTGCAAGGCCGTAAGCAGTTTGGGACCAACAAACTGGGCCGGCATGCCGTGGCCGTTTGCCCGCACCAGGCGCTGAGCGGTGTCGAGATAAAAATCGATAAAACTGTTACGACCAGCGCCTTGATCCCGCGCAAGCAAGGCCGCGTTGTGCACTTTTCGATACACACGCCAGCCACCAGCAGGCTCAGCCTGAACCCAGACTTCACGGCCAACCGCAGCATGTGCACTCGGCAACATAAGCTGCTCCGGCTGGATCACCAGAACATCAGCATCCAGCCACAACACGGCTTTGTCGCCGTGGTGCAAGCGTTGCTGCATCCAGATCAGGCGTGCGATGTCACTGGCGATCACTGGGCTTATGCGCTGCCCCGGCTGCAGATCTGCTGGCAACAGGTCAAAAAGCTCATCGTCTATCCAGCGATAGCTAAAACCCTGCGCCGCAGCCCATTGCTCAACGCTGTGCATGCAACGCGCCAGCCAGCCGTGCCGCTCATGCGACGGGCACGATTGCAAAACGCTCAGCATGCGCGCTGCCATGCCTGTTTTTTCAAACTGATCACACCCCGCTCCCCGTTGGTGAAGCGCACTCTAGCAAAGCCAACTCAGCGCTCAATCCGTACACTGTGGATATGAACCCATTTGCCTATATCACTCATCCGGACTGCGCGCGCCACGAGATTGCGCCAGGGCACCCGGAACAACCGGCACGCATCGCCAGCGTTGATGCAGCACTGCGTGGTGCGCCGGAAATTGCGGCGGCCCTTAGTGCCATCGAAGCCCCGCTGGCTGAACCGGACAGCCTGTGCCTGGCCCATGACCCCGATTATGTGAGTACGCTACTAAAGCTTGAGCCGGCACCCGGTGAGTTCATTCGCCTGGACCCTGACACTGCCATAAACAGCTATTCGCTGGATGCGGCGCGCCGGGCTGCGGGTGCTGTGATGCACGCAGTCGACGAGGTTGTGCTGGGCAAGACAGCGCGTGCTTTTTGCAACGTGCGCCCGCCGGGCCACCATGCCGAACGCGACAAAGCCATGGGTTTTTGCCTGTTCAACAGCATTGCCATCGGCGCCCTGCATGCCATTCAGCAGCACGGTTTGCAGCGCGTGGCTGTTATCGACTTTGACGTGCATTTTGGCAACGGCACCTCTGACATCCTGCGCGATCACGGCAACATTCTGCTGCTGTCGTCCTGCCAGTACCCGCTGTATCCGCTGGACGAGGTGCCGGTGGCCGGGCGTTCGGAAATCAATATCATCCTGCCGCCGGAAAGTGACGGCAATGCATTTCGCGAGGCCGCCGTCAGCCAGTGGTTCAGTGCACTGGAAGCTTACGCGCCGCAGCTGGTGCTGATTTCCGCCGGTTTCGATGCGCACGCCGATGATCCCCTGGCCGGACTCAACTGGCAGGCCGATGACTACGCCTGGGTCACCTCAGAAATCGTCCGTCTGACCGGCGCTGCTCACGGCATCGTGTCCAGCCTGGAAGGCGGCTACAACCTCGACGCACTGGGCCAGTGCGCCCTCGCCCACGTTCAGGCACTGATCGCATGACACGCTCACTCAATATTCGCCCCGCCGTGCGTGAAGACGCCGCGCAGATTTTAGACTTCATTCGCCAGTTGGCCATTTACGAAAAAGCTGAACATGAGGTGCTGGCCAGCGAGGACGACATCCTGCGCCATGTGTTGCAGGACAACGCGGTGGCCAGCGCCCTGATTTGCGAGCGCGACGGCGTAGCGATCGGCTTTGCGGTGTATTTCTTCAGCTATTCAACCTGGCTGGGAAAACCGGGTCTGTTTCTTGAAGACCTGTTCGTGCTGCCCGAGCACCGCGGCGATGGCGCCGGCAAAGCCCTGCTTGTTCGCCTTGCCCAGCTGGCCGTAGATAAGGGCTGCGGCCGTATGGAGTGGAATGTGTTGAACTGGAACAGCCCGGCGATCGGGTTTTATGAGTCGCTCAAGGCGCGCCCGCAAAGCGAGTGGACCACCTATCGGCTGCACGGCGAGGCGCTCGCCGCCCTGGCCCACGACTGAAACGAAAAAGCCCCGGTCAGGCCGGGGCTTTGCAACGCCAAGGGCGTTGATCAGTTACCGAACAGTTTGCCGAAGGCCTTGTCGAGCGCCTTGTCCACGGCTTTGTCGGTCTGTTGGTCGACTTCGCTTTCGGTGCGGTTTTCCACCCGGTCAGCCTGACGCTCGGCTTTCTTGCCAAACAGGCCACCCAGACTGAAACCACCACCGGATTTTTCATTCGACTGCGCCTGGCTGGCGCCACCGCCGAATCCCTGCATATTGGGCATGGCCATCGGCTCGGCCGGCAGGTCAAAGCGCGACGACGCCACCCGCTCACCGGAGAGTGAGGTAACGGTCATTTCATCATTGAAGCGCAGGATGCCTTTGCCACGCTGCTTCAGTTCTTTGACCATCACATCCGCTTGGGACGGGTCTTTGCCAGCCAGTTTCAGAAAGGCCCGGCTCATGCCGTGCATCGCGTTGCGCAGCTCACGGGCACGTTTGTCGCCCGACAGCACGAACTCGCCCTGCTGAGTCTTGCCGTTTTCGTCCACGTAGCTGACCGACCACACCTCGCCAACGATACCGGCCACTGTTTCCTTACGCCCGGTGTTGGTCATGCTGTTCACGCGTGAGGCGCTGGGCTGGGTGTCCGGCATCATGCCGCGCATCATCTGGAATGCGGCGCCCGCGTCAATCACGGTTTCCTGGCCCGGCTCGCCGCTGACCATGTAGATCTTGCCGTCACGGAACACCATGTAGCCGTCGCGCCCGCTGCCCATCCGCAGCAGGTTGTCGCCGACATATTCCATCTGCATGACGTCTTTGCCGCTTTTCAGCACGGCAACGCCAGCCCAGGCCGAGCCGCCGGCCAGCATCGCGACCACTGCCAATCCATTGATCATGTGTTTGCGCATGTTCATTGCACTCTCCTTAATCCCGATCCCGCGGGCATGACCCGCATGAGCCGCATTCTGGGCCGGCCATCGCACAATAGCCAGCCCGTCTGGCGTATCGACGCCCACAGCTGTGATGCCGATCACATCGTGGGCGAAGGGCTATCAATCAGGTGCTGAGGCACCACGCCAACGCACCCCGTAGAGATCATGACGGCGGTCTTTGCGATTCTGCACCGTGCCGTACTGGCGCGCCGCACGCAGCTGCTCCAGGTTGAGATCGGCAAACGCCAGCATCTCGGTGTTTTCAGTGCAGATGGCTGCGATTCCGTCGCGGGCGAAGGGAAAATCGCATGGGGTCAGGATGGCGCTCTCGGCGTAGTGGATGTCCATGTTGCGCACACGCGGCAGGTTGCCCACATTGCCGGCCGTAGCCACGTAGATCTGGTTTTCGATGGCGCGGGCGTGACAGCTGTAACGTACGCGCAGATGCCCCTGGCGTTCCTCGGTGGAATACGGCACAAAAATCATGTCTGCGCCCTGGTCCACCAGATAACGGGCCAGTTCCGGGAACTCCGAGTCATAGCAGACCAGCACGCCGATCGTGCCGCAGTCGGTTTCGATGGCGCGCAGGTAATCGCCGCCTTCGATCTGCCACCAGTAGCGTTCGCCTGGCGTGGGGTGAATCTTGGGTTGCTCGTACACCGCTCCATCGCGCAGGAACACATGGGCCACGTTGAGCAGTCGCCCTTGTTTGTCACGCGCGGGGTGCGAACCGCCGATGATGTTGACGTTGTATCGGATCGCCAGCCCCTGCAACAGTTCTTCAAGCTGGTCGTTGTAATCCGCCAGACGCAGCATCGACTGTCGCGGGGTCAGTTCCTCGTTCTCGATCGACAGCAACTGGGTGGCGAAGTACTCGGGAAACACCACGAAATCGCTTTTGTATTCCGCCACCGCATCCACAAAGTAGGTGCAGATGGCAGCGAAGTCGTCGAACGATTCGATGCGCCGTTGCTGGTACTGAACCACCGCCACGCGCACCACATCGGGCCCTCGATCCGGCGCGGTGATCGCATCGGTCAGCGAGTCCGCTTCGGCCGCATTGCGCCACAGCATGTGTGTGGCGTAGCCGGCCGAGGCGGTGTCCGAAGGCAAATAGGCGGGCAGCACGCCGATCAGTTCAAACCCCTGGCGGATCTGAAAGGTGATGACCGGATCACGCAGTTTTTTGTCCGCCACCGCCTGGGCGTAGGCTTGTGCCGATTCGTAATCCTTGGCCCGGCGGGCGTAGCTGGGCATGCGCCCACCAAACACGATGCCCAGCAGGTTGTTATCCACGCACAGGGCACGACGCGCGGCGTAGAGGCGCTCGCCAATCTTCAGGCCACGGTAGTCGGGGTCTACGCAGACCTCATAGCCATACAGGTAATCACCCTTGGCGTCATGGGTGCTGCCGAAGCCGTCGCCGGTGATGCCGTCCCAGGTGTGCGGTGCCAGGGCGCGTTCGCCACTGATGCGCAGGCTGGCGCAATAGCCAACGACTTCGCCGTCGTATTTGGCAACCAGCTGACCTTCCGGGAAGTTGTTCAGATGCCCGCGGATCTGCTCGCGGGTGTAGCCATTGCCCGGATAGATTTTCTTGACCAGCCGGTAAATGGCCGGAATGTCTTTCTTCAGGGCGGTACGAACGTAGAGTTTGGGCTGTTTCATGGGCCGCAGAATGCGCACATTCCGCGGCCCATGCAAGTGCTTTTACACAGCCCTATGCGGCGTGCGTTTTAGCCCAGCAAACGCGCCTTGGCCTCGGCATATTCGCGCTTGAGCTGGGCCACATAGTCGCCCGTCGGCTGCACTTTTTTGATTGCACCGATGCCCTGCCCGCAACCCCAGATGTCCTTCCAGGCCTTGGCCGAGGAAATGCTGCCTTCGCCGCTGCCATCGGCACTGGCAAAGTCCATGGTGCTGGCATCGCCCTGCGGTAGATTGTCCGGATCCATGCCGGCGCGGGTGATGGATGGACGCAAATAGTTGCCGTGCACGCCGGAAAACAGATTGGTGTAGACGATGTCTTCGCCACCGCAGTCGACAATCATCTGTTTGTAGTCATCAACGGCGCGGGCTTCTTCGGTCGCGATGAACGGGCTGCCCATGTAGGCCAGATCGGCGCCCATCGCCTGGGCGGCCAGAATCGCATCGCCAGTGGCAATACAGCCGGACAGCAGCAGCGGGCCGTCAAACCATTCACGAATCTCCTGAATCAGGGCGAACGGCGACAGCAAACCGGCATGACCACCGGCGCCTGAAGCCACCGCGATAAGGCCATCCGCACCCTTTTCGATCGCCTTGCGGGCGAACTTCTGGTTGATGATGTCGTGCAGCGCAATACCGCCGTAGGAATGCACCGCCTCGAAAATATCGACCCGCGCACCCAGCGAGGTGATGATGATCGGCACCTTGTATTTCACGCACAGTTCCATGTCCTGCTCCAGACGCGGATTGGACTTGTGCACGATCTGATTGACTGCAAACGGTGCGGCCGGGCTGTCCGGATTGGCCTGATTGTAGGCATCCAGCTCTTCGGTGATCCGAATCAGCCATTCCTCGAACACTTCAACCGGACGTGCATTCAATGCCGGAAACGACCCCACAATACCGGCCTTGCACTGGGCAATGACCAGATCGGGGTTGGACACGATGAACATCGGTGAAGCCACCACCGGCAGCTGCAGGCGGTCTTTAAGAATCGGGGGCAATGCCATGAATCGGGTCTCCACTGTCAGAAATGTAACTGATGAGTAACATAGCACAGGGTCAGGCCACTCACACCCACCTTTTGATCAGTATTACGGCTGCGGCTGAATACGCTGCAGCTCTTCATCATGCAGGCCAACCAACAGCATGGCGCCGGCCTGGCTGACCCGAAACGCCCCATAGCGCGCCGCTTCATAGCGTGCGCCGGTGCCCTCCTGGAAAAAGTAGGCATCTGTTGCGAAACGCACCCTGCCTTTGCGCTGACGATAGCGCAGCGTGCGCTGCCCAGCAGCCAGTTCACGGCCATCATCCAGGGCGACAAAACGGGCCACACCCTGCGCATCCAGGCGCACAATCACCCGGCCGTTATTCGCACCGCCGCCGACCTGGGAACCAGAGTGTCCGGCGCGACGGATGGCATTGGCCAGGGCGAAGTTCAAGGCCATGTAATCACCCTGCATCAAGGAACGCGGATCAACCGGCGCCAGCTGCAGGTACACCAGTTCGCCATCGCGCAGCTGCCGCTCGGTTTGCAGGATGCGCCCATTGACCACCGCCAAGACCAGCACCAGGCCCAGCAGCAATGTCCATCTAAACATGATCGGGCTCCGGCGCGCCTGCACTTAAGTGGCGCAGCAGCAGACGCACGCTCAGCATGAGCACAGCGACAAGCAAAAGCACGCCGCTTTTTTCCAGCAGCGTCAGATCCAGCAAGTAGTAATAGCGGGCGGCAAACAACAGCAGCGCAAGCACCCCAACCCCCAGCAGCAGTCGATCGGCCAGTGCAAAACCGAGCAGGACCAGGGTGATGGCACTGCACAGCCCGGGCGCCGGCACGCAGGCCAGACCAATCAGGAACAATCCGACCAAACTCAGCACCACGCCAGGTCGCCGCCAATCCAGAGCGGCCCGCTGCAGCAGCACAAACCACACCCCGAGCATGACCAGCAGGCACAGCAGCTCGCCCTGCCAGGACGCCCACAGCTGCGACGTTGAAAGCGCCAGCGGGCTGGTCGGTACGCCGAAGACATGCGCCAAACCCTGAGCGGCCAGCAGCGCCCCGGTCAGCCCCCAGGCCGGCATGCGCACACGCTGGATGTCCTGCGTTGCGGTCAACGCCTTAAGCCATAATGTGGCCGTCAAGGCCAGCGCCAGCGGCGCATACACACCACCCCAGCCCAGCAAGGCCAGCCCCGCCGCCACGCAACTGGCTGCAGCAAAGGCCGAAAAGACGCGGTGAATGTCATTCGGCATGATCACCGTCAGAGCCAGCTGCCACAGCGCAAGCGCCCACCATAGCGCGGCCGATTCAGACTCCAGCCAGTGCAACCCAGCCCATAGCACCAGCGCCTGCCCGGCCAAACTGATGGCCAGTGCGAGGTTGTCCAGAAATACGTTGAGCTGACGACTCAACAGGCCATAAGCCGCCACCAGCGCCATGCCACCCAGCACCAGACAAGCCAGTGGCCGTGTCAGCACCGGGGTCAATCCGACGGCCACGAAGGCCAGCAGGAACAGCGCGGCAAACCATCCGCACAGGCCCAGCAGCAGACTCACAAACCACGGCGCACTGGTGGCGCTTTCCATCGGCAGTGGGCCTGCAACCAGCCCGCCTTCGCGCAGTCGGGCCCACACGTGCTCCCGCGCTGTCATGACAAGCCCTCGCGGTAACGTTGATGCAGCCAGCGCGCCGCAGCGGCGCCCTGCCCGACCAGCAGCAAGGCCATCATCAGCAGACCGGCCGGGTTGAAGTCAGCCAGCAACAGACGCCCGGCGACAGTGCTGATCACGGCGATCACGGACAGGCACAAGCCGGCCAGCACCAACAGATCACGCTGACGATAAAACGCCCAGCTGGCCGCGAACCAGCCCAGCCACAGCAGCAGCCAGGCCCACGACACTGCGCCACGCAACACCGCCGAACAGGCCAGCAGCGTCACCGGCACCGCGCAGGCCACGGCCACCACGCGCAAGCCCCAGCGCGCGCTTTGACGCTGTTTCATGGCGCCCCACTGCGCAGCGCTCAGGGCCACGCCGTTGAGCACAAAAAGTGCCAGATACAAGCCGGTTTCACGCCCCGGCAGCATCGCAAACCAGTGGACGGTCTGCGCGTGGGCCAACACCACACTGAGATTGAACAGGCCCAGCCAGATCAGCCACAACGCAGCCAGCCGTGCGATCACCACCCACGGCGTGATCAGCACCGCCCAGTAGAAAAACAACTGCCAGGGATCGGCGCCGGTCTGGTAGGTCTGCCCGTAGAACGCCAGCAACACGCCCACCAGCAAAGCAGCGACCAGTACACTGATGCGCCCGGCCAGTGCATCGCGCCCGAGGATCAGGCCGCTCGCAACCGCAAGGCCAAGTGCCCCCTGAATCAGCACGAACTTGCCGCCCCGGCCAAGTTCGAGCCAGTTATAAGCGATGAAAAACCCGGCGGCGGCGACCAGGGCAAGCGCGCCGACCACAAGCAGCGCGCGGTCGGCGAAGTGACGCCACTGCGCCGCCCCCGGATGGATGCCGGCCAATGCGATGGCCGAGGCACGCGCAGCCATGGGTATGTGCCCGCGACGAATCAGTTCGACCAGCGCTTGGCGGTTGTGCGACCTGCTGTCCATGCCCGGCCTCCTCTTGCGTCAGGCCGTCACACGATAGCACTCAGTGCGATTGCAGATTGCGCTTGAAGCCCCAGGTGATCAGCCGCTGATACGAGGCCGGGAACAGGCGCACGATCACATCCAGCACCTTGGCGTCCGGCCCGACCACCACCCGCCGTTTGTTGGCCTGCACCGCACGAATGATCGTTTCCGCCGCTTTCTCGGCGCTGGTGATGAAGAACTTCTCGAATTCCGCCACGCCCTGCTCATGGGTTTTGCCGGTGAGCTGTTCGATGCTCTCGTTGGCCCGGCTGTCGCGTGCGATGTTGGTTTTGATCCCGCCCGGATGAACCGAGGTCGCACTCACGCAGGACTTCTGAACGTCCAGTTCCTGACGCAGGGATTCGGTGAACCCTCTGACCGCAAACTTACTGATGTTGTAGGCGCTCTGGGTCGGCTGGGCACACAGCCCGAACAAGCTGGAGGTGTTGATGACATGACCTTCGCCGGAGGCCTCCAGATGCGGCAGGAACGCTTTGGTGCCATAGATCACGCCCCACATGTTGATGCCGAGTATCCACTCCAGCTCGTCGTAGCTGACGGCGGCGATCGTGCTGGCCAGCGCCACACCGGCGTTGTTGAAGATCAGATTGACCTTGCCGTGATCGGCCACCACCTTGTCGGCCCATTGATACATGGCTTCGCGGTCGGCCACATTGACCTTGTCGGCCGTCACTTTGACCCCGGCGTCTTTGAGCAGCGCCACGGTTTGCTCAAGCCCCTCGGTGTTCACATCGGACAGCGCCAGATGACAGCCGCGCCCGGCCAGGTTCAGCGCCAGCGTGCGCCCCATGCCAGAGCCCGCGCCGGTGATCGCGGCAACCTTGTTGGTGAAATCCTTCATGCGGCCATCTCCTCGAGTTGCGGCCAGACCGGGGCATCCCCGCGCGCCCGGACCAGTTGATATTGAGTGCTGACAAACTTACGTGTCGCCAGACGATACTGCCAGGTGAAGTATGGCCACAGCGTAGGATTGCGCCCATTGGCATCCATGTACCAGCTGTTGCAACCGCCCTGGCTCCACACCGTGCCGGCCATCTTGCGCTGCAATTTGTCGTTGAAGCGGGCCTGAACCTCAGGACGCACATCCACTTCCAGCAAGCCCTGGCGATCCATCGCCTTGAGCGCCGACATCACATAGGCCAGTTGGGATTCGATCATGAACACCATCGAACTGTGACCCAGGCCGGTGTTCGGCCCGGTCATGATGAACATATTGGGGAAACCGGCCACGCTGGTGCCCAGGTAAGCCTGCGGTCCGGTGTCTTTCCAGGCCTCGATAATATCCAGCCCGTCCCGACCAAGAATCATGCCCGGCGGCAGCGGCGCGGTGGCGGCGAAGCCGGTGCCTAGAATGATCGCATCCACATCGCGAGCCTGGCCATCACGGTCGACCACCCCGTTGGCGGTTATGCGTTCTATGCCGCTGGTGATCACGTCGACATTGTCGCGGGTCAGCGCCGGGTAATAGTTGTTGGACAACAGGATGCGCTTGCAACCCAGGGTGTAGCTGGGCGTGACCTTGGCGCGCAGCACCGGGTCACTGATTTTGCGCTCGATGAAACCACGCGCCATCGGCTCCATCAGTTTCATCAGCTTGGGGCCACCGGTAAAACCGGCAGCACGTGCTTCCAGCATCCAGTAAATGCCGTTGCGGTAGGCGCTCTGAGCGCCAGGCACCTTGCGCAGCAGGGTCTGGGTGCGCGACTCCATGGGATGATCCGGCTTGGGCATGATCCACGGCGGCGTGCGCTGATACAGATCAAGCTGGGCCACCTGGGGCGCAATTTCCGGCACGAACTGAATCGCACTCGCGCCGGTTCCGACCACGGCGACTTTCTTGCCGCTAAGGTCGTAGTCGTGGTCCCACTGCTGCGAGTGGAACATCTTGCCCTTGAAGTCCTTGAGGCCGGGAATATCCGGCAAGGCGGGCCGGCTCAACCCACCGGTGCCCAGCACTAAAGCGCGTGCGTGGCGAACCTGCCCGTCTGCGGTGCTGACCTCCCACAGATGCTGCTCGTCCAGGTAGCGGGCACGGGTGACCTCGGCGTTGAAATGCATGTGGCGACGCACATCGTATTTGTCCGCGCAATGCTCCAGGTAGGCGTGGATTTCTTGCTGCGGCGAGAACGAGCGGCTCCAACCCGGGTTCTGCTCAAACGAGAACGAATACAGATGGGACTGCACATCGCAGGCACAGCCCGGATAGTTGTTGACGTACCAGGTGCCGCCCAGATCGGCTTCCTTCTCCAGCAGCACAAAGCTGCGCCGCCCTTCCTGCTTGAGTTTGATGGCCATACCCAGGCCAGCAAATCCGCTGCCGACAATGATCACGTCAACCGCGGGCTGATTTATCTGCGTCATGCGTGCTGCTCTTTTGACAATTGATGTTGTCACTTTTACATCTGACAATTCTTCATGTCAATATATGCGCATGGCCACCTCTGATCGAAAATACCGCGGCATGAGCCGCGAAGCGCGCCGCGAGCAGCGCCGTCGCCAGTTCATCGAGGCGGGCCATGCGCTGTTTGGCAGCGAGGGCTATCAGGCCGCATCGGTCAAGAAACTGTGTCGCGAAGCCGAACTCACCGAACGCTACTTCTACGAGTCGTTCAAGCGTCGCGAAGATCTGTTCGCCGCCTGCTACGACGAAAAACTCGACCTGCTGTTCACCACCCTGCTGGAGAATCTGACCTCAGGCACGCGCAGCGTCGAGCAGATCGTGGTTGACGGCCTGCTCAGCCTGTTCCGCACCCTGCGTGATGATCAGCACATGGCGCGCATTCTGATGATCGAGATCTACGGCGTACCCTATGATCAACAGCGGCTGTATGAACGCTCCATCGGGCGATTCTCGGACATGCTGCTGCAGTTCATGCAGCGCTTTCTGCCAGCGCCGCCGGACGATCCCGATGTGGATCTGGAACTGCTCGCCACCGGTCTTGTCGGCGTGTGCATTCAGATGGCCCAGCGCTGGGTCATCAAAGGCTATCGGCAAACGCCCGAACAGCTGGCCGCGAACTGCATGCTGATCTTCCGCGGCCTGGGCCAACAAACCGGCCTGCTGGAGCAGACCATCAGTCCGGGGTAACGATTGCGAAGGTCCCGTCTGGATTGTCGAACAGACGGAAGAAACGCAACAGATCCAACCGACTGCCCTCAACCGCGAGGTCATCCGACATCAGGGTGTCCTTGAGTCCGGCTTGGCCAATGATCAGCTTGAGGAACAGCTCATGGGTTAGCGCCAGCGTGGCATCCGCGGTGGCATCAGGCGCCGCCTTGCGGTGGTGCAAAACCGCATTCTCAATCCACAGCACATGGTTTTCGTTCAGGTCGGTGAAGGTGAAATTGACCTTGAACGCAGCCTCTTCGGCACGCAATCCATTGAGCCGCGCGGCCATTGATGCGAAGAACTGCTGACGCGGTATCTCGCGCAGCAGCGCCACCGCATCGGCAAGCGCAGTGCCCTGCTTGACCTTACCGTGGCGCAGTTCATAGGCGCCGCTGAGGTACACATCGCGCCATGGCCCGGACTCGGCCTGATAGCCCAGCTGATCGTATGCCCGGGCCAGCAATGCCCGCGCCTGCTCATGTTCCGGCTGGGCGAAGACCAGATGATTGAGCAGCTCGGCAGCCCAGCGGTATTCCCCGGCCTGGTAAGCCGCCGTGGCTTTGTCCATGACCCCATCGGCGCCGCCCAGCAGCTCAACATAGCGCGTGCCCGCGTCGCTCGGCGGCAGCGGGTCCAGATTGACCGGATTGCCGTCGTACCAGCCGAAATAGGCCTGATACACCGCTTTGGCATTGTGCTTCAGGGTGCCGTAGTAGCCGCGGTTGGCAAACTCCTGCTGCAGGCTCGCCGGCATTCGCAAACGCTCGGCAATCTCGCGCGGGGTGTAGCCCAGGTTGGCCATGCGCAAGGTCTGATCATGAATGTACTTGTAGATGTCACGCTGCTTCTTCATGAAATCCACGATGCGCTCACGCCCCCACAACGGCCACTGGTGGGTGCCGAAGTAGACATCGGCGCGCTGCGCATACAGCTCCAGCGCTTCCTGGATGTACCCGCTCCAGCGCAGTGCATCCCGCACTTTGGCCCCGCGCAGGGTGTAGACATTGTGGATATTGCGCGACACCACCTCGCCGCCGCAGTAAGCCTTGAACTGCGGCAGGAAGAATGTCAGCTCGGCCGGTGCTTCGGAGCCCGGCGCGTTCTGGAATTCAAATTCAACACCGTCAATGTTCAGGGTCTGGCCGGTGTGATCGATGATGTCCGTAGGCTCGGCAATGCTGATGGTGCCGGCCAGCGGCGGCTCCTTGCCCAACCCGGTGTCGATATGCCCGCGCAATGAGCGGGCCAGATAACGGCCGTACATGTAGCCGGCGCGGCGCTGCATGGCGATACCGGCCATCACGTTCTCACTCACCGCCTCATCCATGAAACCGACCGGCGCCACGATACGCACAGCGGGGTTGTCGCGGGTGATCGCCTCAACACCGCCAAAGTGGTCGATGTGGCTGTGGGTGAAGATCACCGCCTGAATCGGCTTGTCGCCAAGGTGCTGACGAGCGAAATCCAGCGCTGTCTGCGCGGTTTCAACCACGGTCAGGGGATCGACCACGATCCAGCCGTTGTCGCTGTCGATCAGGGTCATGTTGGCCAGATCGAAGCCACGCAGCTGATGAATACCCTCGGTCACCTTGTACAGGCCATACAGGCTGTTCAGACGGGCCTGTCGCCACAAGCTGGGATTGGCCGATTGCGGCGCGTCCTGGTCAAGAAAAGCGTAGGCGTCCTGGTCCCACACCACGCGCCCATCATCCATCTTGACCACCAGCGAGTTCGGCTTGGCAATCAAGCCACGGCCGGCGTCCTCGAAATCTCTGGGGTCGTCCAGCGGCAGGCGTTGCGCCAGCTCCTGGTTGGCCCGTGCGGTGTGTGCCGTCGCAGCGCTGTGGCCTTGCGCATCACTGCCCTCTTCCAACGGCAAACTGGCCTGCTCGCAAGCCACCAAACCCAACACGCCGAGCATACCCAACACACGCCATGCGCTCATTCATCTCCCCTTGTTTGAATCTGTTTGTCCTGCGTCAGCGCGCAGCTTGGTTATGATGCCTCACCATGACAACAACACAAGGGAGACGGGGATGTTGATCACATCAATTTATGGCGGACTGCTGGGCCTATGGTTTCTGGTCCTGAGCGTCCGCGTCATCAAGGGGCGCGGACGCGGCATCAGCATTGGCGACGGGGGCGATGCGCAGATGCTGCGGCTGATGCGCGGACACGCCAATTTCGCCGAATACACGCCGATGATTCTGCTCCTCATTGCAATGGCCGAATATCAGGGCATGGCCAGCATATGGATTCATGCCTGGGCGGCCTGCCTGCTGATCGGGCGCGTGCTGCACGGCTATACCTTCTGCTTTCACGACAACTTCCCACCCGGACGCGTCGGCGGCACCGTGCTGACCTTCATTGCCCTGCTCGGCGCCTCACTGTCGCTGCTGTGGATGGCCATTCAGCGCAGCGCATGAAACCGCTGGTCATTTTCGGTGCCGGCAGTATCGGCTGCTACATCGGCGGGCGTCTGGCCGCATCCGGCACGGCGGTGCATCTGGTCGGCCGCCCGGCGCTCGGTGAAACGCTGGATGAGCACGGCATACAGACCAGCGATCATCTGGGCGGACGCTGGCATGCCCGCCGTGACCAGTTCCGCTATGCCAGTGATGTCAGCGATGACTTTCCCGCGACCGATGTGGTTCTGGTGTGCGTGAAATCCGCCGCCACGGCCGAGGCCGGCGCGGCGCTGGCTGACGTTCTTGCGCCCGGCACGCTGGTGATCAGCTTCCAGAACGGCCTGCATAACGCCGAGGTTCTGGCCCAGGCGCTGCCGCACTGCGAAGTGCTGACCGGCATGGTGCCTTTCAATGTTGTGAACCAGGGCCAGGGGCATTTTCATCAGGGCTCGCAAGGGCAGCTGGAGGTGCAGCAGGCAACAGCCATCGCCCGCATCGGTGCGGCGTTCGATGCGGCGGGTCTGACCCTGCAGCAGCATCCGGACATGGCGGCCGTGCTGTGGTCAAAGCTGATTCTGAATCTCAACAATCCGATCAATGCGCTGGCCGGCATTCCGCTCAAGACCGAACTGTCACAACGCAGTTATCGACGCGCGCTGGCCCTGGCGCAGATCGAAACGCTGCGCCTGCTTGAACAGGCCAACATCGCAACCGCCAAAATCATCGCCCTGCCGACGCCCTGGCTACCGCATGCCCTGAGCGTGCCCGACTGGTTGTTCCGCATCCTCGGCGGCAAGATGCTGGCCATAGACCCGCAGGCCCGCTCGTCGATGTGGGAAGACCTGGAACGGGGCCGGCGCACAGAGATCGACTGGATCAACGGCGAGGTGGTGCGCCTGGCTGAGTCGCTGGGCCAGCAGGCACCGGTCAATCGCATGCTTATCCAGTTGATCCGCGAAGCCGAGCAAGGCGGCCGACGCGACTGGTCTGGCGACGAACTGCTGGCCGTCTTGCGCTGCGCAGCCACCGCCGCGCCCTAGTTCAGGAAACTCCACATGCTGCAGAACAACACCGAAACCCAACGTATCGTTCAACATGGCCAGGGCGGCGAGCTGTTCATGATTTTCATCGTCAATCTCATATTGACGATCCTGACCCTGGGCATCTACCGCTTCTGGGCCATCACCCGGACACGCCGCTACATCTGGAGCCACACCCTGATAGAAGGCCACACCCTGGAATACACCGGCCAGGGGCTGGAGCTTCTGATCGGGTTCCTGAAAGTGTTCGTGATCTTCGTGGCACTGGGTATTGGCATCGTGTTTTTCCCGCCACTACTGGCCTTGCTGTATCTGGCCATGCCCTTTCTGATGGGCCTGGCGATCTACGGCGCGATGCGCTATCGCCTGTCCCACACCCGCCTGCGCGGGGTGCGTTTTGGGCTTGATGGCAAAGCCTCGGATTACGCCTTGATGGTTCTGGGTTACACCCTGCTGCTGTTCTTCACCCTGGGCATGGCCGCACCGTGGGTACGCTCGGCGCTGTATGGGGAGTTGATCAATCACATGCGCTTTGGCTCCGCGCGCTTTGCCTACGATGGGCGCGGCGCACAAATGGCCGGGCCGTTCTTCCTCGCTGTCCTGCTCACCATCCCAACAGTGGGTTTGATCTGGTTGTGGTATCGCGGACGGGAAATACGCTATCAAACCCGGCACACCCGCCTGGATCAGGTCCAGTTCGGCAGCCACCTGAGCGGCGGTGCGTATTTCTGGCTGGTGCTCAGCAACCTGTTGCTGCTGCTGTTCACCCTGGGCCTGGCGCTGCCGTGGGTAGCCTTGCGCAGCATCCGATTCATGCTCGACAGACTCGAGCTGGATGGCGAGCTGGATTACGCGAGCATCGAGCAGAGTGCCGCTGAAGCCAATGCCACCGGCGAAGGACTGGCCGACGCGCTGGACGTCGGCGTATTTTGAAGCTGCACTACCCGGCGCAGTGGCTTGATGGTCGCAGCGCCGCTGTGCAGACGGTCGATGTGTGGACCCATGTCGATGAGCTGGTCATACAGGACGAGCAGCATCAGCGACTGGCCAGCTGGCCGCTCAAGCAGATCCGCTGCACCGACGAGCACTACAGCGGCCAGCCGCTGCGCCTGCACAACCCAGCCACGCCCGATGCACGTCTGATCATTCACGACCAGGCACTGATCAGCTGGCTGCGCGGGCGCATTCCCGGCTTTCATGGGGCACAGAACCGCAAGGCGCTGGGGCTGCGCCTGGCCATAGCCATCCCCGTGCTCGTGCTCATCAGCGTTGCCGCGGTGTACACCATCCCGCGGGCCAGTGCGCCGCTGGCTCAGCTGATTCCGAGCACCTGGGAGCAGCGTTTGGGCGCGCACATCGTCGACTGGATTGTGGATGAGGATGCGCGCTGTGAAAAAGCACCGGGGCGCGCTGCACTCGACGCGCTGACCCAACGCCTGACAGCCGAGCAGGAGGCCGCCACTGCGATCCGCATCCATGTGGTCGAGGAGCCCAGCATCAACGCCCTAGCTGCGCCGGGTGGCCACATCATCGTGTTCAGCGGCCTGCTCGAATTTGCCGAAACGCCCGAGGAACTGGCTGCGGTGCTGGCCCACGAACTCGCTCATGTGCGCGAGCGCCATGTCATGCAAGGGCTGATTCGAGATCTCGGCCTGAGTCTGGTCGTATCTGCGCTGGTGGGTGACCTGTCCACCCTGGCGGGCCTGGCCGCCGACGCCGGACATGTCCTGTTCAAGCTGTCCTACAGCCGCGAACTGGAACAGCAGGCCGACGCGCTGGCCTACGCCAGCCTGCAGCAGGCCGGCATTTCCGGAGCCGGCATGCAGGCCTTTTTCGAACGCCTCAGCTACAGCCACACACAAGCGCCTGAGCTGTTCTCCACACACCCTCATGCGGCCCAGCGGGCACAAGCTTTTGCCGACCTGCAAGGCGGGCCAGCGCTGTCGCCTGAGCAATGGCAGGCGGTGCAAAACATGTGCACGCAAAACCAGAGCATTTCGGGTTAATCTGCTGTCCCCACATACGCCAGAGGTATTCGGATGAAAACCATCTCCACGTTCGCCGCACTTGTGCTGGCCGGCACCTGCCTGACTGCTCAGGCCGAAGAGCCGACCATGAAGCAGCAAATGAAAGAGGACTGGCAGGAGATCAAGGACACCGCCGGCAAGGTCGGCAACAAAGCGGTTGATCTGGGCAAGAAAGCCGGTGAAAAAACCGCCGAGTTCGGCCGTAAAGCCGCCGACACTGCGGATGATCTAACCGACAAAGCGCGCGCATCGGTGCGCAAGGATGACGACGCGGAAAATAGCAGCGACAAGCCCGGCAGCCGTTTCTTCTACTGAGTCGGCGCTCTAGGGCCGTCCCACACGGTAAGGCGCCGGATCGATAGCCGGCGTCTTGCCACTGAACAGATCGGCCAGCAACTGGCCTGATCCCATCGACTGGGTCCAGCCCAGATGGCCATGACCGCTGTTGATATAGACGCCGTGCACCGGCGTCGCGCCGATATACGGCACCCCGTCCGCCGACATCGGTCGAAAGCCGCACCATTCCCGCGCCGCATCACGATCAAGCTGATCGGCCAGCTGCGGCAACAACTCGCACATCAGCTGCCACAGCTGGTTGAGGCGTGACGCCCGCAAGTGCGGATCAAAACCGGCCAGCTCTGCTGTACCGGCCAGGCGCACACGATCATCCAGTGGCGTGATCGCACCGTGCAGGTGGTGATCAATCAATGAGCGCGCAGGCAAGGCTTCGGGCCTCTCCACCGGCAATGTCAGCGAATAGCCCTTGACCGGCTTGATCGGCAGGTGAATACCAAGTGGCGCAACCAAGGCCGGTGTGGCTGCCGCGCTGCAGAACACCACCTGCTGCGCATCCATCTCACCCGCGCTGGTGTGCAAGGCGGCCACCCGGTTGTTCTCCACCCGCAAGCGCCGGACTTCAACGCCGAGCTCGAAACGAACCCCGCGGACCTGCAGCAGTTCGGCCAGGGCCAGACAGTAGCGCCGCGCATCGCCGGTCTCGTCATCCGGATAATGTATGGCGCCAAGCAGCGGCGCAGACGAGGCGCGTAAGCTCGGCTCACGGCGCAGCACCTCGGCTCGATCGATGACATCCGCACGCAAGCCGTGCGCGCTGAGATGCGCGGCATGCACACTGGCCTGATCCAGGGATTGCTGATCGCGAAACAGCTGCAGCGTCCCGGCGGTTCTCAAGTCGTAGCTGAAACGCACCTGTTCACGCAGGCGCTGAAACTGGTGCAGGCTGTGCATGGCCAGACTGAGATTGGCCCGGGTCGCCCGACGGTGATGGGCCGCTGCAGAATGACGCAAAAAACGCAGGCCCCAGGAAAAATATGCCGGCAAGGCGCGCGGACGCAGTACAATCGGACCCTGCTCACGGCCGACATAGCGCAGCAAGCTGCGCCAGATGCCCGGACTGTTCCATGGGTCTGCCATGGAGGGGGTCAACATGCCGGCATTGGCATAGCTGGTCGCAGCGGCCAGCTCATCACGTGCATCCAGCACGCTCACCGTGTAGCCCTGTTCGTTCAGGGCCCACGCGGACGCCAGACCAAGAAGACCGCCTCCGATCACAACTACGCCGTTGGGATCACTCATTTCCGGGGCAATTCACTGTACAGTACAACTGTGTATCGAACACTCGACAACAACAACATGGCCAACAACCTCAGCGCGCGCAAACGCCAGAAGCGTGAATTGTCGATTCCCGCGCCAGGCCGCAAAGGCAATATCAAGGTTACACGCGAAGGCTGGATCGAATGCGCCAAGGTGGTGCTGATCGAAGAAGGCATCGGCGCGGTCAAGGTCGACCGACTGGCCAAGCGCCTCAACGTAACCCGCGGCGGATTCTACTACCATTTCAAGAACCACCACGGTCTGCTTGAGGCCCTGCTCGACAGCTGGCGCGAACAGAATCTGTTCACTCCGCGAGAAATGCAGGTCGACTCGGTTGATCATGCGGCTCAGACCCTGGACGCAATCTGCGGCAATCTGATTCACGAACTCGGCTTTGATCCGCAATTTGACATGGCCATCCGCGAATGGGCTCGTGTATCCAAGCCGGTTGCAGAAGTCGTGCATCAGGTTGATGACGAACGCATCGCCTCGCTGGAGCAGGTCTTTTCCGGGCTGGGCTATCCGTGCACCGAAGCGCGGGTGCGAGCGCGCGTGTTCTACACCCACCAGATCGGCTACTACACGATCGGGGTGGAAGAACCGACCGCAATTCGCGAGCAGAATTTGCAGAGCTATCTCAATGTGCTGGGCGGCACGGCCTACCGCAAGGCTTACCGCGGCTGAAACCCGCCACCTTTCATGAGCGCGCACTACAGCATCAGCGTGTTCGAGATGCTCAAGATCGGCATCGGCCCGTCCAGTTCCCACACGCTGGGGCCATGGCGTGCCATACAGCGCTTTGTGCAGGAGCTGCCCGGCGATAGCGAAATACAGCGCCTACGCGTCGAACTGTTTGGCTCGCTGGGCTTGACTGGAAAAGGTCATGGCACCGACATGGCCGTGCAACTGGCCTTGCTCGGCCAGGACCCTGAAAGCATCGACACCAACCGCATTGGCGCCTTGCTGGAAACTCTCAAGCCCCACGGCGAGATTCATCTGCCGCACGCTCGTGTATGCCGCTTCACCCCGCAGCAGGACATCATATTTCGCGCCGACAGCGCCCTGCCCGGCCATGCCAATGCCTTGCGCTGTCACGCTGAGCTGGCTTTGGGCGAGGTGTTCACCCGTACGTATTATTCGGTGGGCGGCGGCTTCGTGGTGGCCGACGACGACACCCACACCAGCGCCAGTGGACCATCATTACCTTACCCTTGCAGCCGTGCGACTGATCTGCTCGAACACTGTCGCAGCAACGCGCTCAGCATCGCCGACATGGTTCGCGCCAATGAACGCGCTTGGCGCGACGATGCCGCCATTGATGCCCAGCTCGCACAGCTGTGGCAGGTCATGCTCAGCGCCATGCATCAGGGCTGTTATCGCCAAGGCGAACTGCCCGGCGGACTGCATGTGGTCCGTCGCGCGGCGGCGATGAATCAGCAGCTGCTGGGTGAGGCCGACAGCCGCGCAGCCGCGAACAGTCCGCAGCAATGGCTCCAGAGCTTGCGGCGCGCGCACCAGGATTTCGGCACGACCCTGCGCGGCCTCAGCATGTTCGCACTGGCCGTGAACGAGGAGAACGCTAGCTTCGGACGCATCGTAACCGCACCGACCAATGGCGCGGCCGGCGTCATACCGGCCGTGTTGATGCATTTGCTGTGCAGCCAGGCGGCCGCGGACGATACCCGTCTGATCGAAAACTTTCTGCTCGTCGCCGGGGAAATCGGCACTCATTTCAAGAAGGGGGCGACCATCTCAGCCGCCGCGGGTGGATGCCAGGCCGAAATCGGGGTGTCTTCGGCGATGGCCGCTGCGGCACTCACCGAGGCCATGGGTGGCAGTGTGGCACAAGCCCTGGTTGCGGCCGAAATTGCCATGGAGCATCACCTCGGCATGACCTGCGACCCGGTCGCCGGCCTGGTTCAGATCCCGTGTATAGAACGCAACGCCATGGGTGCAATCAAAGCCGTGAACGCGGCCCATCTGGCCCTGGCGCGCGCACCGGATGAGGCCCGTGTCTCGCTGGACGAGGTGATACGCACCCTGGCCGACACCGCGCGCGACATGCACAGCAAATACAAGGAAACCTCACAGGGCGGACTGGCGGTCAATATTGCGGTCAACCACACCGAGTGTTGATCGCGTTGCTCTGGCAGGGCATGCCCGGGGCTATACCACACGGCCTGTAATTTTCACCGACAAACGCTCAATCAAATTGACGTGTTTGGGCTTAAATTGCCGCCGCGCGATTGCGAGCGTCAAAAAACAGTCGAACCCTAACGCGGACACTTTATAGGTGTGGTTTTCTTTAGCCTGTTTTTTTAACCCGCAAAATACGCCCCTCGCCACACCGTAAATTCCTTTATTTCAAAGGAATGTCCATGTATTCTTGACAAAAATCTCAAGTAGATCAGCTGTTCCAGCTAATCCGACAAGCCAAATCATGGGCAGGGGAATCATGAATCAGATTGCATACAGTCGTCACTTTTTTGTCGCGTTTGTGATGCTGTTCGTTGCTGCATGCAGCAGCAACAACGGCCCGATCACCACAGGCATTCCAAGCGGGGCACCCAGCAGTGTGCAGTTTCAGCAAAACACATTGCAGGCTGTCGCCTCCGAAGACAGCTCGACCCAACTCAATCTGATTGCCAGTTTTGACGACGGCACCAGCAAGGCCGTTCGCAATTTTGACGTGACCGAACTGGCTGACTGGTCTTCATCCAACAACGATATTGCCAACGTCAGCAATACGGCGGGCACGAAAGGCTTGGTATTTGGCGCCAATTCCGGCAATGCCACCATCACCGCAAGCTTTCGGGGCGTTTCCACCGACATCAGCTTTACGGTGCTCGATGCCACACTGGAACGCATCGATATCAACCCTGCGTCCATCAGTCTGGTCAAGGGCACCAGCCGTGATATCACGATCAGCGCCCGCTACAGTGACGGCACCACGCTGGATGTCACCGAAGATGCAACGCTGAGCGTTGCAAACACCGACATTGCAACCGTCACCCGGCCCGACAGTGCCAGCGCACGTGTCAATGCAGTAGAAGTTGGCTCAACCACCTTGAACGCCAGTTTCGGGGACTTCACTGACAGCGCGACCATCACGGTTCAGGGCGTTGCTTTGCAAAGCCTGACCTTAAGTCCGTCGTCACCGTCGATAGCCAACGGCCGCACCGTTGATTTCGCTCTTCAAGCCAACTTCGCCGATGGCTCCACGCAAGATGTCACCGAAGATGCAGACTGGTTGAGCGACAACCCCAATGTGGCCAGTGTCAGTTCAACGGCCGGCAGCAAAGGCATCGCCACCGCCCAGGCCGTCGGTACAGCCACGATCCGAGCCAGCTTCAGTGGCACCTCACAGTCCACCGTAATGACCGTGACTGACGCGGTGCTGGATCGCCTTGAAATTGATCCGGCGAATCCGAGCATTGCTGACGGCACCAAGCAGCAGTTCGCCGCCACGGCCATTTATTCTGATGGCAGCAATGAAGATGTGACCTCCGATGTCAGCTGGGAAAGCTCCGACGAAACCGTGGCAGTTATCAGCGATTTGGCGGCCAACCGCGGCGAAGCCACTGCGCTGGACGTGGGACAAACCACGATCACGGCAACCCTGCAGAACGAAACGCCGGTCACGACCGTACTGACCGTGACCAGCGCAACACCGACCGCGCTGGCAATCGAACCGCTGGACAGCTCGGTTGCACTCAATCGCACCCAGCAATTCAGCGCTACGGCCACCTTCACTGACAACAGCACCCAGGACGTCACCAGCAGCACCACCTGGGATAGCGATGATCAGCAGATCGTCAGCTTCAGCAACCTGAGCGGCGAAGAAGGTCTGGCGCAACCACAGGCTGAAGGCAGCGTCACCGTGACCGCCACCTATGCCGGTTTCACGCAGACGACCCAGCTTACGGTCAACCCCAACACCACCGTCAGCAGCATCATTGTCAGCGCGAGCAACAGTGCGTCCTTTGCCAACGGGACCACCGAGCAGCTTATCGCTGTTGCCAACTATGCCGACGGCTCTACCGATGACGTCACCACATTGGCAACCTGGACCTCGGCCAACGATGCGATTGCCACAGTGAGCAACGACGCAGCCTCCAAAGGCTTGGTCACCGGCCAAGGCGTGGGTCAAACTGACATCACAGCAACCCTTGAAGGCGTGAGCGGCGACCTGCCCATTACCGTGACGGCTGCGGTGCTGCAAAGCATCAGCGTGACGCCGGTGAACCCGAGCGTCCCTGCTCAGCAATCCCAGCAATTCACCGCAACCGGCCGCTACAGCGACAACACCGAGCAGAACATCACCGCCAATGTGCAGTGGTCGTCCTCGAACGAAAACGTCGCCATTGTGAGCAACCAAAGCGGTAATAAAGGTCTGGCCAGCGGCAATGTCCAGGGCAGCGCGACCATTACTGCCACGCAGGGCGAGTTCTCGGGCAGCAGTGTGCTCACGGTCACCGATGCCCTGCTGCAGAGCATTCAGATTCAGCCTGCCAACGTCAACCTCGCAGACGGTATCTATGTGCGTTACAGCGCAACCGGGCTCTACTCCGATGGCAGCAACCGTGATATCACGGACGACGTCAACTGGTCGTCGTCCGATGCGGACTGGGCAAGCATCAGCAACATCGGAGCCAACTCCGGGCGCGCGCTGAGCAAAGCGCCGGCGGGCAGCGTGCCTGGCGATAGCTCCACGTTTTCAATACAGGCGGTACTGGACGGAGAGTTTGCCTCGGCAACGATGAAGGTCACGGTTGCAACCCTGGACTCGCTGACCATTAGCAACGAAGGCAACAGCGGTCCGCTGGATTTGCCGAAAGGTCTGCAAACCCCGTTGGCTGCCGTGGGCACATTCAGCCATACCGTGCCAGCACGTGACTTGTCTGATCAGGTGTCCTGGACCTCAGATAGCGCGGGTATCGCATCGGTCAGCCAGACCGGCATGCTGAATGCACGCAATCTGGGCACCACCAGCATTCGTGCCAAGCACACGCATCCTGGCAATGCCACCGAAACCAACGATGACATCACTGTCACGGTCAGCAATGAGCAGATAGCCACGCTGGAAATTTCGCCGCTGGACAGCTCCGTGCCCAACGGTAACGAAGTGGCCTACACCGCCACAGGGACCTACACCAACGGTGCCGTGCTCGACGTGACTGACAGCGTTAACTGGACCGCTACCCCTAACATGGATGGTAACGCCACGATCGGCGCCGACGGCGTAGCCACGGCCACCGCTCTTGGTAATGTCACGATTACCGCAACCGACCCGACCAGCGGGGAGTCTGCGTCCACCGGCTTGACCGTGACTGATGCCATTCTGGAGCAGATCGATATTAGTTCTGCAGGTGGTGTGACCAGCATTGCTGAAGGGCAAACACTGGCGTTCACTGCAACCGGTTACTACTCCGACGATCCTGGCCGAGTCAACCCGGTTGATGTCACCGACTCGGTGACCTGGGTCTCCTCGGCAGCCTCTGTAGCCAGTATCAGCAATGTGGATCCGAACGAAGGTGAAGCCGAAGGGCTGAGTTCAGGCGTGACCCAGATCGCCGCCGGTGACGATGGTATCGACAGCAACGCAATCACCTTGACGGTGACCGACGCTGTCATCACCAGCATCACCATCACGCCCAACGATGACCCGACCGATCAGGCACAGGGCACGAACCGCCAGTTCACCGCAATGGCCTCGTTCAGCGATGGCGCGACCGATGTTGACGTGACCGATCAGGTGACCTGGAGTTCTTCCGATCCGGCACTTGCGGACGTCAGTAATGCGACTGGCTTTGAAGGCCTCGTGTTCGTCAAGACGGATGCCTCGGTTGGCGGTATTGTTACCATCTCCGCGCAGGCTGACGGCATCACTGACACATCCGATGTACAGGTCACCGATGGCGAACTGGTCTCAATCCAGATCAGTCCCGCCAACGACAGCGTTGCCGCAGGCGACGACCTGCAATTCACCGCCATGGGGAATTACTCCGATGGACGCCCGGCAGAAGACATCACCGCGTCGGTGAACTGGTCGTCCCTGGATGAAAGCATCGCCACCATCGAAAACGGCGGCATGAACGCCGGGCTGGCCACAGGCGTTGCCGATGGTGTCACGAGCATTCGTGCAGCTGACCCGGGCAGTGATGTTGAGGCCTCAACCTCCCTCACCGTGACTCCATAAGCGAACAAAGCGCACAAAAAAGGGCTCCTCGGAGCCCTTTTTTATGTACGCCTGTTACTGCTCAGATAGCTCAGTCGTCAAGGTTGAGCCCACCATCGTCCATGGTCGACGGACGTTTCCAGTAGCTGTACTGCGGCGTCCATGAACTTTCATCATGGCCGGCGAGCGCCAGTATGCTCCACATGGAGCAGTAGTCATCGCCGGGCCCAAAGCTGGCTGCATTCATGCGGAAGATGCGTTCGCCATCGCGGCGATAGCAGACGATACCGGGGTAGTTGTCCTCACCCGGACACACCGTCTGTTCTTGCGCATAGCTGGAACCGGCATGTGAGGCCATGCGGAAACGCCAACCGCGTGCGTTAGCCATACGCCGCTGCTCATCGGGGCTGTCCTTGGACACCATAGCCAGCGCGAATTTATCCTCCAGATGCGGCACGAAGCCATTCAGCCCATCCGCCCACAAGGTGCAATAGCGGCAGCCCTGCCCCATATTGTGAATCACGAACAGAATGCTCTTTTCACCGAACAGGTCGAGCAGGCTGAGTTCACCACTCAGATCGCGCAGGGCGTAGTTCTGAATACGCTGAGGTTCACTGCTGGCGCGTAAATCGCGCAGCTGTTTCTTAAGTTCAAATATCTGCTTTTCGAGCTTTTCAATCTCGTTCACACCCGGTCTCCTCCGGTTTCTGGCCCGCCAGCATTGACCGAGGCGCGGCCCGGGTCAACAGCAGCTTTCGTCGAAATGACGATGACCGGCGACTGCAGTGGCCGTTGCGCTGGAATCGATCAAACCGGCTGCGCTGGCCGCGCGATGCTGCTCAAGGATGTCGGCCACGGCCAGCGTCAGGCGACGGGCGAACGGAATGTGCAGAAACTCATTCGGCCCGTGCGCGTTGGAACCCGGCCCGAGCACGCCTGTGATCACGAACTGGGCACTGGGAAACTTCTCGCCCAACATACCCATGAACGGAATTGAACCACCCTCGCCCATCATCGCCGCTGGCTTGCCGTAGGCCCGCTCGGAGGCGCCATCAACGGCCGTTTGCAGCCAGGCGGCCAAGGGCGGCGCATGCCAGCCGCTGGCCGCTTTGTCGGCCCGGAAGCTGACTTTGGCACCATAAGGTGGATCGCTCTCCAGCACCTGCTTGATCCGGGCGCTGGCCTCGTCACCATCCAGAGTCGGCGGAAAACGGAAGGACAGCATCAGACTGGTGTGCGGACGCAAGACATTGCCGGCATCGGCCAGCGCGGGCATGCCGCCCACACCGGTGTATGACAGCGTGCCGCACCAAGTGCGGTTGAGGATCAGCTCCGCCCCAACGGCGCTCATCAGGTGCGCGCCACTGACCAGCGGAAAGGTCTCGAACAGGGCCGGGCCGAGAATGGCGGCTGCCTGCTCGGCCTGATCAATACGTTCCTGTGGAATCTCGACATGCAACCAGTCCGGAATCAAACGTCCGCTGTCGCGATCTTCAAGCCGCGCGATGAGCTGGTTGGCGATCCGGAAACTGGACGCCACCGCGCCGCTGGCCGCCCCGGAGTGAACACCCTCCTCCAGAATGTCGACGCGCAGCTCGCCAGCCAGGTTGCCGCGCAGCGAGGTGGTCAGCCACATCTGCTCGTAGTTGCCAGCACCGGAATCCAGGCACACCACCAGCGACGGCGCGCCAATCCGTTCGGCCAGATGGTCGACGTAATACGGCAAATCCGGACTGCCCGACTCCTCACAGGCTTCGATCATGACCACACAACGGGCATGCGCCACACCTTGCGCCTGCAGCGCCATCAGGGCGGTCAACGAGGCGAAGCAGGCATAACCATCATCGGCGCCACCGCGGCCGTAAAGCTTGTCATTGCGCAGCACCGGCTCCCACGGCCCCAGCCCATCCGACCAGCCTTCCATCTCCGGTTGCTTGTCCAGATGGCCATACATCAGCACCGTATCGCTGCAGTTCGGATCACCCTCAATTTCGATCAGCAGCAGCGGTGTGCGCCCCTCAAGACGCACCACCTCGACCTGGGCACCGCGCAGCTCGCCGGCCTCGATACAGCCCCGGCACCAGCGCGCGAATTGCTCGACCACCTGCTCCATGTATCCGTTCTCGCGCCAGCGCGCGTCAAACATCGGCGACTTGTTGGGGATTCGGATGTACTCAATCAGCTCGGGCACGATCTGCTCGTCCCAGCGCTGGTCAATGAAGCCACGAGCCGCGGCCAGATCGAAAGTGCTCATATCAGTTCCAGTTCAGCAGGACCTTGCCGGACTGGCCCGAGGCCATGGCGTCAAATCCCTGCTGAAAATCAGTGATGGAAAATTCGTGGGTGATGACCGGATCAATGTTCAGGCCGGACTCCAGCATCGCCGTCATCTTGTACCAGGTTTCAAACATTTCGCGGCCGTAAATACCCTTGAGGGTGAGACCCTTGAACACCAGCTTTTCATAGTCCAGGGCGACCGGCGCTGCGGGTATACCCAGCTGGGCGATGCGTCCGCCGTGGTTCATGACGCTGAACATCTGGTCCATGGCGGCGGCGTTGCCGGACATTTCCAGACCCACATCGAAACCCTCGCGCATGCCCAGATCGCGCATCACCTCGGGCAGGGCTTCACGACTCACATTGACCACCCGATCAGCACCCATCTGCCGGCCCAGATCCAGGCGATAGTCATTCACGTCGGTGATCACCACGTGGCGTGCACCCACATGCCGGGCCACCGCCGCGGCCATCAGGCCAATCGGTCCGGCGCCGGTGATCAGCACATCCTCTCCGACCAGATTGAACGCCAGCGCGGTATGCACCGCGTTACCCAGAGGGTCGAAGATCGCCGCATGGCGGTCGTCAACCGCATCGGGAATCGGGAACACATTGACCGCCGGGATCATCAGATACTGGGCAAAACTGCCTGGTCGATTAACCCCGACGCCAATGGTGTTGCGGCACAGATGACGGGTGCCGGCCCGGCAATTGCGGCAATACCCGCAGGTGATATGGCCTTCGCCGGAAACCCGCTGACCGAGCTGCAGACCGTCGACATGCGAGCCCAGTGCAGCGACCCGTCCGACGAACTCATGTCCGACCACCATCGGCACGGGAATGGTGTGCTGGGCCCAGTCGTCCCAGTTATAGATGTGCATGTCCGTACCGCAGATGGCGCTGACAGCCACCTCGATCAACACATCGTTGGGCCCCGGCTGGGGAATCTCGACCTCGACCTGCCAGATGCCCGGCTCAGGCTTGAGCTTGGACAGGGCGTGCATCTGCGCGCTCATGCGATCACTCCCAGCGCGCGTCCGACCGTGGCAAAGGCCTCAAGCGCCTGATCCAGCTGACGCCGGTCCAGCGCGGCCGACATTTGCGTACGAATACGCGCCTGCTCGTGCGGCACCACCGGATAGGAAAAACCGATCACGTATACGCCCAAGGCCAGCAGTTCATCGGCCATGCGGCTGGCCAGCTGTGCATCGCCCAGCATGACCGGCACGATCGGATGCTCGCCCGGTTTGAGGGTGAAACCCAGCCGGTGCAAGCCATCGCGCCAGTAGCGCGTGTTGTCGAACAGCCGCGCGCGCAGCTGATCGTCATCCGCCACCAGATTCAGGGCCTCAATAGCGCCGGCGACCAACGCTGGTGCCACGCTGTTGGAAAACAGATAGGGGCGCGCCCGATTGCGCAGCCAGTCAACAATGGGACGCCGCGCGGCCACGAAACCACCAGAGGCGCCGCCCAGCGCTTTGCCCAGCGTGCCGGTGATGATGTCGACGCGCCCTTCCACCTCACGAAACGCCGGCGTGCCGCGCCCACCAGGACCAAGAAAGCCATGGGCGTGCGCGTCGTCGATCATGACCAGGGCATCGTAGCGATCGGCCAGCTCGCAGATCCGGTCAAGCGGCGCGATGGTGCCATCCATGGAGAACACGCCGTCGCTTACGATCACCCGAAAGCGCTTGTCGGCATGGGCTTGCAAATGCGCTTCCAGCGCCTGCACATCGCAATTCGGATAACGCGCGCGCTGAGCCTTGCACAGGCGGATACCATCGATCAGGCTGGCGTGATTGAGCGCATCTGAAATGATCACGTCCTGCTCGTTGAACAACGCTTCGAAGACCCCGCCGTTGGCATCAAAAGCGGATGGGAAGAGAATCGCATCCTCGCAGCCCAGCCAGGCCGCCAGACGTGTTTCCAGACTGCGATGCAGATCCTGGGTGCCACAGATGAAGCGCACCGAGGCCATGCCGAAACCGTGACTGTCGAGCGCCTCATGCGCGGCGGCGATCAAACGCGGGTCATCCGCCAGTCCGAGGTAATTGTTGGCGCACAGATTGATCACTGCACGACCATCGGCCAGCGCGATACGCCCGGCTTGAGGCGAAATCAGGGTTCGCTCACGCTTGTACAGGCCCTCCTCGCGCAGCTGATTAAGTGCATCGTCGAATAGCGCGGCAAAGCCGTTGTCTGACATGATTCAGCCCATAACATGGCGTCAAAACACAACTATACATCAATGTATTTATCGTCAGCCATGAAGGCTCAAGGAGTGCCGTGATGAATCCAAACATGACCATAGGCAAGCTGGCCAAAGCCGCTGACGTGGCCATCGATACGGTGCGCTACTACGAGCGTCAGGGCCTGCTGCCACAACCCCAACGCACCACATCGGGCTACCGTTTGTATGCCGAGGACAGTCTGCGCCGCCTGCGTTTTATCCGCCGCGCCAAGGCGCTGGGCTTTCAACTCAATGACATCGCCAGCCTGTTGCGCCTGACCGACAACGACGGTGCATCAGCCTCGGTGCGTGCGCTGACCCTGCAACATCTGGACGTGGTCAACCGCAAGATTGAAGATCTGCTCAGCGTGCGCGACGCTTTGCAAACTCTGGCCGCGCGTTGCGACGGCGAAGGCTGCATTCACCACTGCCCCATCATCGACGCTTTGAACAACGAATCTGGTATGCCCGCATGACCCTGTATCGCCCTTTACGCCACGCGCTCGTCCTCACCCTGCTGCCCCTGGCGCCTGTCTGGTCGCAAAGTGTTGCTGACCCCATCAGCGCACCGGACATGCACGCCTGCAAAGCCCGCTGGCAGGACATGGCGCGTGAACAGGGGCTCAATGAAGTGACCCGCGCACAGCTGATTCCCCAGCTTGAGTATCTGCCGCGCGTGCTCGAACTGGACCGCCGCCAACCTGAATTCAGCAGCACCTTCGGCAACTACCTGAACCGACGCGTGACCGACACCCGCATCGAGAAAGGCCAGGCGCTGCTGGCCGAACACAGCGAGCTGCTTGACGGCCTGACCCGCGACTACGGCGTACCACAGAACATTCTGGTTGCCTTCTGGGGGCTGGAAACCAACTACGGCAGCTATCTTGGCGACACCCAAACGCTCAACGCGCTGGCCACTTTGGGTTGTGATGAACGACGCAGCCGCTACTTCAGCGCCGAGTTGATGAATGCGCTGGGCCTGGTGGAAACACACAAGCTGGATCCGCAAAGCATGCGCGGTTCATGGGCCGGAGCCATGGGCCACACCCAGTTCATGCCGAGCAACTACAAACGCTACGGCGTGGATGGCGATGGCGACGGTCGCATCGATCTGTGGAACAGCACCACCGATGCGCTGACCTCGGCTGCGAATTTCCTGCAACAGCTGGGCTGGCAGGCCGGCCAGCGCTGGGGCCGTGAGGTCAGCCTGCCGCGCGATTTCGACTACCGCCTGGCCGGCATCAAATCGCCCCGCCCGCTCAGCGAATGGCAACGTCTTGGCGTGCGCCACGCGGCTGGCGGCACGCTGCCCGTCGCCGACTTCGACGCGGCCTTGATTGTGCCCGCTGGCCACACCGGACCGGCCTTTCTGGTCTACCAGAATTTCCGCATCATCATGCGCTGGAACAACTCTCAGGCTTACGCATTATCAGTGGGTTTGCTTGCCGATCGGATCAACGGCGCCGCGCCGCTGGTGCATCCTCCACAGGGCGAACTCCAGCGCATCAGTCGCGCACAGATCAAGTCCCTGCAGGAGCGCCTTAACGCGCTGGGCTTTGATGCCGGCAAGCCAGATGGCATCGCTGGCTCCGGAACACGCGCCGCCATCCGCGCGTTTCAGGCCTCCCGCGGCATGATTGCCGACGGCTATCACTCGGCCGAAGTCTTCCAGGCGCTGGGCGTAGATCTGACCGTCGCGCGCTAGCAAGCTCGCGAGCCAAGCCGTAGCAACATACAATGTGCCCTGGCACCTGGGCAGTGCTGGGGGGGAGCTTTGACGAATAAACAACACACGCTAAAACACATCGTCACGCACTACGGACGGCAGATAACCTGCGCTATGGCCATGGCCGCAAGCGCGCAGGCGCACGCCTTGACGCTAGGCGATCCGCAGATGCTGAGTTTTTTGTCTGAACCGCTGCAGGTTCACCTGCCGGTTTCCGATTGGTCAGAGCGCGTAAGCCCGCAGCAGTTTCGCTTGCGCTTGCTGCCTGATGAGGCCTACGCAGCCTATGGGCTGAGCGCCCCCCACCACCGTCCAGCCGACCTCAGCGTTCGTTGGCGTCAGGACGGTGATGCCGAACCCTATGTTGAAATCGCAACCCAACGCCCGATCACCGAGCCGATTCTGAGCTTGCTGCTGGAGCTGCGTAACAACAAACAGGTGCTGGTGCGCAAGATTGATCTATTGCTCGACCTGCCATCGAATCAGCGCACGCCGGTCAGGCCATCAAGCTCCATGCGTGCGGCAGCGCCTCAAATAACGCGTCCATCGATCCGTCGGGTAACACAGTCCTATGGCCCGGTGCGTTCGGGCGAATCTCTTTCGCGCATCGCCCAGCGGGTCCGACCGGACCGCTCCATTTCCTTGGAGCAGATGGCTGGTGCCTTGATGCAGGCCAACCCACATGCCTTTTTTGGTGATGCCCATGGCCTCAAAGCGGGCGTTACCCTGCGCATCCCCGACGTTAGCCAGATTCGTGCGTCGTCACGCATCAGCGATCTGCTCGACGAGCGCCCTACGCAATCCCGCCCGCGGCAACGTGCCAGCACTGCAAAAGGGCCGCCACCGTTTTTGCCCCGCGCGGTTTATACACGCGGGCGCCTGTGGGCCCTTAGCGTCGAATTTCTCAGCTACGAGGCCATTCGGCCGGTCGATCTGACGCCCACTCTCAAAGCCCTGGAAGCGAAAGAGCCGGTACTGTTCAAGGCGGACTGGACACTCAGTCGCACAACGCCCGCCACGACAACCGCAACGCCCCCCGCCAAAGCGCCGGTCGCAGCCCACATATCCACACCTGAGCCGGTGGACACGGACGACGACTCTGAAGCAACCGACAAGATGCCTCAGGCGCAAACGCCACAGGTGCAGGAGCAGGCCCTCCGGGAAGCGCCCGAAGAGGCGCCTGTCACCGAACCAGCAAACCCGGCAGTCGCCGCCCCCCATCAACCCGCCCCGCAAGCCGAACCAGAAACGTCCGGTGACACCGCAACAACGGCCGACAATCCTCCACAGCCTGAATCGGCTGCACGACCACTTTGGCCGTGGCTGCTCGTGGCTATGGCAGCCTTGGGCATCTGGCAATGGCGACGTCGTGCCTCATCGCCTTCGACCGACGGCCCGCAACCCACAGATTCGAACAAGCTTGCAGCAGCGGTTACACCAAGCCAGGATCAGCACATAACACGGCAGCTCCGTGCAAACGCACGCATCCAGAAACGCCTGATGCCTGCGCTGCAATCCAGCGATCCCGATGTTCAACGCCAGGCTCAGGTTGCTCAAGCCCAGCTTGAACGCGGTCGACCCGATCAGGCACAGCGCATGGCTGACGAACTGGCCGACCGCGTCGCAAGCACGCCGGTCGTAGCAAAATCGACGGATACCGAGCCCTCAGCCAACAACACGTCTTATACTGCACCTTCGGAGCCAACTGATTCGCAACCGTCAGAGTTCGAACAGCGCCGTCTCCGGGACAAAATCAACAAGCTACGTCGCAAAGCCCTGCCCTCTGATTCGCAACGCCAACTCAAGGTCGCAGAAGCCTTTTTTGAGCGCGGCAATCTAGCCCAGGCGCACACTATTTTGTCAGGACTAAAACCGTCATCGGATGACTAGAACCTAAGTTTGCACACTCACCGCTCAACCGATAATGGGGGTTATCGCACATGAGCCAATGGTATGAGAAAGACGACGATGGACTGGTCTCCATCCGTTTCCCGGCAACACTCGACAGTCAGCAGTTTTATGATTTGCGGGCGGAGTTTGAGTCGGTAGTCAAAGATGAACCGGCCAAGGCCTTCATCCTCGACGCCAGTCAACTGCAATCCGTAGACTCCACCGGCATCGGTCTGATTGCCTATCTGGGCAAGCTGGCCAAACGCGCGAATGTTCCCATCAAGATCGTGAAACTGTCAGGACAACCCGCCGACATGTTTCAGTTCTTACGCATGGACACGGTCATCCCCATCGAACATTTCGATAGCGAGCTACCGCTCAGCTGAGCGCGTCCTGCGACAACGGTCAGTACAGCGGCCCAACACCCAGCGCGCTGCGTGCAACCCGTTTTACGCCCGCCTCAGCCAAGCTTGTACTGGTTGAGGCATCCACCGGTTCCAAAACGACCGGCAAAAAATCCAGGGCTTCGCCCAGCGCACTCATGTAGCCCAGCGTCGCTGCGGCTCGGCTCTGATTATCGTCGTGATAAATGGTCGGGTGCAAAGCCACAATCTGTGGTTTCAGCGCGGTGATGTTCTGACTGGCCGAGGCCACACGTGCCCCGGTCAACGCAAATCCGAAGCCGGCTTCACGCATCGCTTTGACGAATTCGGCGGCGCTTGAAGCGTGAGTGGCACAATCAAAATCGTCGAGACCAAAAATCAGACGCTGGGTATCCACACCGGAATCAAGCACCTGATCCTTGAGTGTGTCCACAAAGCCCTCATCGGCCAGAGACTGGATATGCAAAGGCACAAACACAGGTCCATGGCTGGTCGCCAATGCGGGGCTTGCCTGCATCGCACCGAGCACGCGCCCCACCAACCACAGATCGATTTTGGGCAGCAAGCCGACACGGGCAGCCGAGGTCAAAAATGCACCCGGATCTGCCCAGAAGCCGTCCTCCATCTCGACCCGGATCTGCGTCACGATCCAGGGCTTGTCCTCACCCTCACCGGCCAGTTCAAAGGATTGCATCTGCAGCCGTGTTTCGTCGGCATCCATCGCCAGCCATGAGACCAGACGCTCGTCAATCGAGCGGGCCATGACTTCGACTTCGTCGGTAAGCTGCAAGCTGACACGGTTGCCCCCAAGGGCACGAGCCTCACGCAACTCCTGATCGCAGTCGTTAACCAGCCGAGTCATGCTATCGGTGGTCTGGTTCAGCGCCGACAGCGCCACGCTAATCGTCGCTCGGTAGGTCTTCTTGTTCCAGCGAAACTCGTGAGCCTCAACAAGCTTACGCAGGCGCTCTGCACGAATCTGAACGATCTCCGGGCTGTCGAAAGCCTGTACAACCGCAAAGTGCATGATGTTGGCGTGGTATAACTCCACGGCGCTGCCAAACTCATCCTTGATGAGCTGAGCCAGTTGCCACAGCATTTCCTCAACAGCCCAATAGCCGTGCGCCTGATACACCTCCGCCATGTTGTCGAAGGCCACCAGCGCCAGGCAATGCTCGGCTGTTTGCGATTTCGCGATGCTCATTAATTCGGCCACACGGGTATCGAACATATCGCGACCAGGAAGGCCCGCCATGCCACCGCCCTTGCCACGGGTTCGCTCTGAAGAGCGCCCCGCTCCGACATCACTGCCCTCAACCCGAACCAGCGCGCCGCACACCGCATTGTGGCGATCCTGCATGGCTTGCACGCTGAGCATCACACGATGCTCATTGCCACTTTGATCAACCAGCACCACATCATGCAGCTTGGGAATCGAAGAGGCCTGCGCGATGGCATCCTCGACGACACGTTTCAGCGGATATTCGAACGGCTTGTCCTTGCTCGCATCAAACACCTTGACCAGCTCTGCAGCCGGTTGTGTGGGCGCATCCTGAACACGAATCTTGAGCAAAGCCGCCATCGGGCTGGACACTTGCTGCACGCTGGCATCGGGCCCCACCAGCAACAGCGCCTCATTGGAACTGGCCACAAGCGCGCGCTGCACGTCCTGGGCCAAAGCGACCCCCTGACGCAATACAACCGCGTCTTCGCGCAGCACGATGTTGTCATCAAGTACCGCATCGAGCTGATCGCCCAAACGCGCTTTCTGCTCGCTGAGCGTTTCGATTTGCTCGCGTGGTGGCGCACTGGCCAGATCCGCTTCCAGTTCGCGACGCCGCTGTAACACCGGTGCGACCAGGCCGAACCGTATCAATCCAGCGGCCGAAACAATGGCCACGATGGCGAACACCACGAACCATGGAAACAGCACATCCAGGACCTGATCGGAGCTGGCGGAGTACGGCAACTCGGCAATCGCCGGGCGCAGCACCAGTTCGCTCAAGATGAACAATCCGCAACAACAAATGATTGCGAACAGCACCAGCGTCAACCAGAAGCCGACTTTCAATCGCCCGTAGCGCTCGTACAAAACATCCAGAAAAGGCATCAACGCAGCTTTTTTCCACAATAAGCTCGTGATTTTAAAGCATGATTGCCGATCGCACCTCTCCAGCGGGTCATAAAAATACCTTTGCCCCACGAGAACGTGCGTGCGGGCATCACACGAGTACAGGCCGCTGACGATGCCGTTTAATGTGCGCCCTTCACCATGTCCGAAATCATCCAGAACCAGGCCGCAACGCGGGGTATGCTGCGCCCATGAACCGCGCCTCATCACAACCCCTTGATCATGCCGCCTGCGAGCGCGCGCGCGTTGCCCGCGACCCGCGCTTTGATGGGCGTTTTTTCATCGCTGTTCGCACCACCGGCATCTATTGCCGCACGGTTTGCCCGGTACGCCTGCCGCGCCCTGAGAATGTGTGCTTCTTCCCCACCGCCGCGGCAGCCAGTGAGCAAGGCTACCGCCCATGCCTACGTTGCCGCCCCGAGCTTGCCCCTGACAACCCATACTGGCCACAGCACCCGCCCCTGGTCCGCGCTGCGTTGTCGATGATAGAAAATGGCGAGCTTGATCAGGCAAGTGTGCCCGTACTGGCCAGCAAGCTGGGCATCAGCGACCGTCATCTCCGCCGTATGTTCAGCGACCATCTCGGGGCGAGCCCCAACGCACTTGCGCTGACGCGACGCACACTGTTTGCCAAGCGTTTGATCAGCGACTCGACGATGCCCATGCAGGACATCGCCGTCGCAGCCGGTTTTAACAATGTGCGGCGCTTCAATGCCGCATTTCAGCGAATCTACCGCATGACCCCGTCGCAAGTGCGGCGCCAACGGCCTGCAGCCCCAGCGGGCTATCAACTCAGGCTGAGCTATCGCAATCCGTTCGACTGGACGGCCATGCGGCAGTTTCTCGCCACCCGGGCCATTCACGGCATTGAGAAACTGGACGGCGACACCTACAGCCGATCCTTTGCCTTTGCCGGCCAAGCCGGGCACATCCAGCTGCAGCATGATGGGCCGCGGCAGTGCTTTGCCTTAAGCCTGGAGCATCCTCGAACCGAAGCGCTATATCCGGCAGTTCAAAAGGCCCGCCATCTCCTCGACCTGGACGCGGCACCCGCTGAGATCACGGCTCAGCTGGGCCAGGACCCGCTCATGGCGCAAGCCCTGGCGGCACACCCAGGCTTACGCGTGCCAGGCTGTTGGGACCCATTCGAATTGTGCGTGCGCGCGGTGCTCGGCCAACAGGTCAGTGTGGCTGCAGCGCGCACACTCACCCAACGCGTTGTTGAACGCTGTGAACGCAAATTGCCGGATGCCGGGGGCCGTCCGGTTCTATTGTTCCCAGATGCCCCCACCCTGGCTGAAACCTCGCTCGACGGCCTCGGCTTGACCGGGCAACGTATCGCCACACTTAAGGCCCTGTGTGATGCGATTTGCGGCGGCACACTGGATCTTCACCATCCCGATGCGGCGCATGTGGATACCACCTTGGCCTCACTACCGGGCTTTGGCCCTTGGACCCGCGGATACATTCAGTTGCGTGCCCTCAAACACCCTGACGCCTTTCCCGCAGGCGACATCGTCTTGCGCAAGGCGTTGGGCGCCCCTGGCAAGGCACTGAGTGCTCGAGAGGCCGAAGCGCGCTCACGCTGCTGGCAACCTTGGCGTGCCTATGCCGTGCTTGCACTGTGGCTGCGGGCGACCGAAATAAACACAGGAAAAGCCCAATGAATTACACCTATCTGGACAGCCCGCTCGGCCGCTTGTTGATCGCAGGCGACGAGCAAGGCCTGCGCAGCATTCATTTTCCACACAATGAGCAACCCGCAAAGGCCTCCGACAGCTGGAACGCCTCCGACAGCGGCTTGAAGTTAGCCTGTGAGCAACTGCGTGAGTACTTCCTCGGCCAGCGACAACACTTCGATCTTGTGCTGGCCCCGGATGCCAGCGCATTTCAGTCGCAGGTGCTCGAACAATTGCTGGCCATCCCCTTTGGTCAAACACGCAGCTATGGCCAGCTTGCGCACATCCTGGAACGCCCTCAAGCGGCACGCGCGGTGGGCACAGCCTGCGCCCGCAACCCGTTGCCCATTGTCATCCCATGCCATCGCGTGATCGGCCAGAATGGCTCATTGACAGGCTTTGCTGGCGGGATCGAGGCCAAACGCTGGCTGCTGGATCATGAGCGTGCACCACGGTCTTAAGATTGCAGTTCCTGCGCCGCGCTCAACGGCACCACAATGCTGATGGCGCAAGCCCGATGGCTGCTCCGGTTCAGATAACTGTGGGCGGCCTCGCCGGGGAAGGCCAAAACATCGCCAGCGTTGACGGCAAACAATTCACCCGCCGCAATCACGCTGATCTGCCCTTCCAGACCATGCAGATATTCACGCGTTCCAGGCAGGTGCGGATGCCCTTTGCGCTGCGCCCCGGCGTCTAATTCAAGGCGAATGATCTCCAGCCCACGCACGCGCTCGGGCAACAGATCATGTACACGCACCGCACCGCCCCGCTCGCGCTGCACCGGCACATCAGCAGCAGCAATCAAACGTGAGGCATAACGTGGTTTGGCCAGTAGTTCTTCAATACTGACGTGCAGGGCGGTGGCCACCGCGGCCAGGTTGTTCAATGAGGGATTGCCACCGCCCGACTCCATGCCTGCCAGCGTGCTGCGTGGAATTCGCGCCAGATCCGCAAGACGTTGCTGTGACCACCCTCGGTTGCGGCGCAAAGCCAGAACGTTTTCGGCCAGATGGCGCGACAGCTTGACCATGTCGGCGAATCATCCATTTGTCTGTACATCGTCAATATAGACCATATTCCGGCCATTCGTACGCACACTGACGCCACACCTCACAGGAGATGCGCCATGAACACACCCACCCCGCTCACGGTTCAAGGTATCGACCACATCAATATGGCGGTTCGCGACCTTGACCGTGCAATAGATTTCTACGCCGCAACACTCGGTTTTGATGTGCGCGAGGATCAACGCCATCGGGACGATGGCCCCTACGTCATCATGGGCAGCGGCCACCGCGTGTTTCTGGCCCTGCATCAGGAACCCGAGATGGCCACACCTGAGCGCCCCTTCATCGGTCACTGGGGATTCGTTGTCGGTGATCTGGATGAGGCCCGAGACAGACTCAAAGCACTCAACATTGCATGGCTATACACCAATCACAATGACGGATTGATCGTATATCCGCATTCGCGCTCGACCTACATCGCCGATCCAGACGGACACGAAATCGAGCTGGTTGAAAATTTCGGCGGCGGCCTCTAAGCCGAGCTTAATCCGGGCGAGCAAAAGCTTCACGCCGCAAGCCCGGATATTTCACCAGCAAGGTCAGGCCACGCAACACCACATAGGCCACGAACGACAGCCATAACGCATGTGGGTAGCGATCTGCATCAAGGACCACATAGAACATGGCAAAACCGAGCACTGAGACAAGCGAGGTATCACGCATGGTGGCGGTTCGCGCGGCACCAACGAACACCCCATCCAGCTGAAATGCCACAAACGATAGCGCCACATACGTCGCAGCCCAGGGCAAAGCCAAGCGAGCCTGCTCCTGTACGGCGCTCAGATCGGTGAGCAGACTTATGAATTGCTCACCTAACAGGCACAGACACAGCGCGATAAGGCTGGCGGTTAGCGCCGACAGGCACGACGATCTGATCACCGCAGCATCGAACACCTCGCGACGATGCGCACCAATGGCCTGACCAATCAAACCTTCGGCCGCAAACGCGAAGCCATCAAGAAAGAACGCACTGAAGCTGATCAACTGCAACAGCACATGATTGGCCGCCAGCACGCTGTCTCCGAAGCGCGCGCCGGCATTGGTAAAAGCGGCGAATGCTGCCAGCATGAGCAGCGTACGGATCATGAGATCGCGGTTGGCACTGAACAGCGCCAACAAGGCCGCCGAATCCCACAAACGCGACCAGGGCAACAGCGCATCCTGATCAACATGCCGCTCGCGCATACAGCGCAGCAGCACGCGCAAGCCATAGGCCAACGCCAGCCATTCTGCCACCACCGTTCCCAGCGCGATGCCCTCAAGTCCCCAGCCCAATACGGCGGCGAAATACACATCCAGCAAGATATTCAGGCCATTGAGCAGCAGCTGAATACGCAGCACATCTTTGCTCCGCCCCACACCGATCAGCCAACCGATCAGCACATATCCCGCCAAGGTCGCTGGCGCACTCCAGATCCTAATCAACAAGTAGTTGCGTGCCGCGGCTTCAACCGCCGGTGATGCATCAAAAATGCTCAACGCCAGCCACAGCAGGGGTATTTGCAACACCAGCAGACCCAGCCCCAAAGCCAGTGCAAGCCCCACTCCGCGCCAGGCAATGGCGCGCTCTTCCAGCGTATCGGCAGCGCCCGCCGCGCGCGCCACAAATCCTGTGGTGCCCATGCGCAAGAAGCCGAAAGCCCAGAACAGGAAGCTGAAGATCAATGCCCCCAGCGCGATGGCGCCAAGTTCATGGGTTTGCCCGGTTCGCCCGATGACTGCGGTATCCACCAGCCCCAGCAAGGGCGCGGCACAGTTGGCCAGCACGATCGGCCAAGCGAGCTGGACAATGTGCATCCAGCTCGGTGGCGATGGTGGCAAAGTGTGGGGGCGAAGCATCACTGTGCAAGAATACCTGTCCAGCTTGCCTGCGCGTTCGCCCTGCCCGATGCCTGTCATCGTGACGCCATGAAAACACGCCACGCTAGCGCATTCATCAGAGCCGATTGCACATCGGCCAGCCTTCGCGGAGACCCTCATGCAAAACACGCAAAGCCCGGAACTTGAGCAGAAACTCGGTCTGCTCAATGAGCTCAGCCCGGCCATAGAAAAGCTCATTGCACGGCACATCGAACAGCGCAATCTATGGTTCCCCGCAGAATTGCTGGATGCCGATGAACGCGACGAGTTGGCCCAGCGTGCCCGCAGCCTGCCTGAATCGGTCCGCGCCGGCCTGGCTTTGAATCTGCTGACCGAAGAGGGGCTGCCGCATTTCCACCGCCTGATCGCTCAGCACACCGGCGAAGACAGCGCATGGGGCTACTGGAACAACATGTGGACCGCAGAAGAGGACCGCCACGGCTGCATACTGCGCGACTACGCCCGCGACGCCAAAGTCTTCGACATGCTGGGCCTGGAAAAGCTGCAGTACGAATACCTGGAAGCCGGCTTCAATCCTCAGTGGCACTCCGATCCCTACCGTCTGGTTGCGTATACCAGCCTGCAGGAGAAAGCGACCCAGCTCTCACACGCCAATCTGGCCAGGCTGGCGGCCCCGCATGAACCCAAGTTGCAACACATTCTGTCGCGCGTAGCCGCCGACGAATCGCGCCATCACAAGTTTTACCGCGACACTTTTGCGCTGCTGCTCGAGGCCGACCCAGAGCGCGCACTCAAGGCAGCCTGGGCGGTTATGCCCAAAATGATCATGCCCGGCCACACCATTCCCGGCTATCGCCAGCTTTCCGATATCGCGCATCAAGCTGGCATCTACGGCCCACGTGATTACGCCGCGATTGTCAGCCAACTGCTGGACACCTGGCGTATTGCCACCGCCAACAGTTTGTCGAGCAGCGGCGAACGCTTGCGTGAGAAATTGCTCGAGTTGCCAGAACGCATCCACAAGCTGGCCGAGTTGGTCACCGCGCGTCGCTCAAAAGACCCATCACCGGCGCAGGGTCTTACGTTTTTGCCATCCACCGCCTAACCCGGCGCGGATCGTCACAAAGCAGCAATAAAACCGTCACAACAGCCCTCTAGCCTTGCGCGGATTACAACCACGCAAACCACGATGAGGACTTACACGTGACCGATCGACAGGACCTAAAAGAGGGTCAGCCGCGCATTTCCCCTGACAACGTGCCGAGCATGAACGACGTTCTGCAAACACGTTTGTCACGTCGCGACACCCTGCGCGGTGGACTTGGCCTTGCCGCCGGGACATTCTTCGCTGGCGCCGGCATCAGCGGCTGCAACAGCGACAGCAATGGCTCGCCGGTCAAGCTCAGCTTCAGTTCAGTACCCGGCTCAACCGATGCCGACATGGTCATCGTACCGCCCGGCTTCAAAACCAGCATTCTCGCCCCGTGGGGCACCCCGATCACCGGCACACTGCCCGCCTTCAAAGCGGATGGCACCAATACCGCCGCGGAACAGGCCCAGCAGATGGGGCAAAACCACGACGGCATGCATTACTTCCCGCTGGACGAGAGCGGTGATCGCGGCCTGCTGGTCATGAACCACGAGTATTCCAACTCAACCCTCTACCCGGGTGATGGCCGCAGTCAGGACGCCGATGGCAAACCGACCGATCCGGAGCAGGTACGCAAGGACATCAACGCCCACGGCGTCGCCGTTGTCGAGGTCCAACGTGCCGCTGATGGCAGCGTGAGCATTGTTTCGGGCAGTTCCTACAACCGCCGCATCACCGCAGCCACGCCGATGAATCTGTCTGGTCCGGCTGCCGGTTCCAGCTTCATGCAGACCGCCTACGATGCCACCGGCATGACCACCCGTGGCACCGTGAACAACTGCGCCAAGGGCCACACCCCCTGGGGCACTTATCTGGCCTGCGAGGAGAACATCCAGGGTTATTTCATCACCAATGATGAAAACGCCCCGCGCGAGACCACCCGTATGGGTATCAACGCCTCAGGATTCGGCTACTTCTGGTCCGCTGTTGCCGGTGATGCCAGCGAACAGAACGGCGAGTTCGCTCGCTTTGATCTGACTCCCAGTGCACAAAGCGCCACCGGCGACTATCGCAACGAAGCCAACACCTTCGGCTGGATTGTTGAAATTGACCCGAAAGACCCGTCGGCCACACCGATCAAGCGCACCGCCATGGGCCGTATCCGCCATGAAGGCTGTGAACCAGGCCTGATCCGCGCGGGCGAGCCGGTCGCCTTCTACATGGGCGACGATGACCGCTTCGAGTATTTCTACAAGTTCGTCACTGCGGAAAACTACAACCCGGCCAACCCGTCGCCCAATATGCTCGACAACGGCACCTTGTACGTTGCCCGTTTCAACGCCGACGGTTCGGGCGAATGGCTCAAGTTGGACTATGCGACCAACCCGGCACTGCAGAACGATTTCTCCAGCCAGGCCGACGTGCTGGTCAACACCCGCACGGCCGCAGATATTCTTGGCGCGACCCCGATGGATCGCCCGGAATGGTCGACCACAGATCCGACCACGGGCGAAATCTACCTGACCCTGACCAACAACACACGACGCGAGGAAGGTGATGAAAACGCCGCCAACCCACGCGCCCCCAACAGTCATGGTCACGTGATTCGTCTGGCCGAAAACAATAGCCGCGCTGATGCCACCAGCTTCAACTGGGATATCTTCCTGTTTGCATCCAATGCCAATGCGGACGCGGATTTCAACAAATCCGGCCTGACTCAGGACAACGAACTGGGCAGCCCGGACGGCATCTGGTTCGACCCACGCGGTGTGCTTTGGATCCAGACCGACAATGGCGCACCGCTGGATTTTGGTGGCAACGATCAGATGCTCGCGGTCGTGCCAGCCAGTCTCAGTGGCGATCGCACCATCAATCCGGACACCCAGGCTGAGCTCAAGCGCTTCTTCGTCGGTCCGGCGGGGTGTGAAGTGACCGGTGTAACGATGACGCCGGACTACCGCACCATGTTCGTCAACATTCAGCATCCGGGCGGCAGCTTCCCGGCCAACGACGGCACCTCACGCCCGCGCTCAACCACGGTGGTTATCAGCCGTGAAGATGGCGGCGAAGTGATCTAAGCCTGACCGGCCTAAAACCGAAAAGCCCCGCTGGAGACGTTCAGCGGGGCTTTTTTATGCAAGGCTGGCACACGCAGATCAGCGCCGGGGCACCCGAAACTCAACATGCGGTCCCAGGTCCAGGCGTAAGCGGCGGCAGGCCGGATGAATCTCCCCATCCATCATCCAGCGGGTCTCCTGCTCAAACGTAAAGTCGAGCATGGTGTCACGCTCACGCACCAGCTGCGGCCCGCTGACCGGCTTGCCGGCATGAAAACGATGCAGATTGCGAATCACAAAACCAGGCGTCATGTTGCCGTGAATCAGTTGCATATGCTCGGTGTCCTCACCCGCGCCCGGTGCCACGCAAAAACCCAGCGGCAACTCGTCGATGGTCATGGCCAGAAACAAACGCAAACGACTTTGCTCGATGGGATCACCCGAACCTGCCCAGGTCACAGTCATGGGTTCGAAAATCTTCGCCGCGACGCCGTCGTACTTGCGCAGACTCAAGGCCGCGCGGGCAATCAACTGCACAGCCGCACGCACCCCACCCGCATCGTAGTGTTCAAGAAAACGCACGGGCGCACCGAAACCAAAGGTAAATCCGGCATCCCCACCATCACTGAGCATGGCGCGCCGCCGCAGCACATGGCTTTTGGCCGGCTTTGCGAGCAATCCGCTGAGGGTTTTTACCGGCTCCTCTCGCGGCATCTGCAGGTGACTGGCGATCATGTTCATGGTGCCGGCACGCAGCGCCACCAGTTCCGGCAAATTCTCCTGCCACAGCGGAATCGCGGCCGAGAGCACCCGCGACAAGGTACCGTCGCCACCAAATGGCACCAGCATATTGACCCCGGCTGCACGCAACTCGGACAAGGCCATCGGCAGCTCATCAACATGGCCGGTTTCCACCACCCTGACCCGCTCACCCAGGCGTCGCTGCAAGCGCTTCGCGTTCCAGCGTCGGCGTCGCAGAGACCCGGCATGCGGGTTGAGCACGATCCCGGCTAAGCTATGGCCATGATTCCTTATCTTGAACATCCCTCGATTACGATTTTTGGCCACACCATCTACGCCTTCGGCCTGATGGTGGCGCTGGCGATATTCGTGGGGCTTGAATTGGTCAAACGTCAGGCACCGCGCTATGGCATCGACGCCGAAGACGCCAGCGCACTGGCGTTCTGGACAATCGTCTGCGGCCTGGTCGGTTCGCACTGGTTTTCAGCGCTGGCATATTACCCTGAAAAGGTCATGGCCAACCCGCTGGAGTTGCTGAAATTCTGGGGATCCATGTCGTCGTTCGGCGGCATCATGGGTGGTTTGATCGGTGCGGCCGTGATCCTGCGCTTGAAGCGCTGGCCTGCACAGCAAGCTTTGCGCTTTGTCGACATGGTGGCCTGGGCCTTTCCCTTTGCCTGGTTGTTTGGACGCTTTGGCTGCACCCTGGCGCATGACCACATCGGCATCGAAAGCAGCGCCTGGATTGCGGTCAACTTCCCCGATGGCCCACGTCTGGATCTTGGACTGATCGAGTGGTTGCTGACCATTCCGATTGCCATCACCTATTACCTGCTGCGCCATAAAGATCGCCCGGCCGGCTTTTACATTGCCCTGTTCTTCACTTTGTATGGGCCGATTCGCATTCTGCTCGACAGCCTGCGCGTGGAGGATGCCCGCTACCTCGGTGCCACACCGGCCCAATATGTGGCCGCAGCATTCACCCTGGCCGGCATCATCTGGCTGATTCAGTTGCGCGGCAAGCCCGCCGAAACGTCGCAAACACGCCGCCCGGAAAGTGCCAAAGTCCGCGGTAAAAAACGCAACAAACGCCGTTAGTCAAAGGCCAGCGCAAACCGCTGCGCCACACGTCGTCCTGCAGCCCGCAGGTCCTCGATCACCATATACAGGCATGGCACCAGAATCAGCGTGATGGCGGTAGCGAACAAAATCCCGTAGCCGACTGATATGGCCATGGGGATCATGAAACGCGCCTGACGCGAGGTCTCAAAAATCATCGGGGCCAAGCCACCAAAGGTGGACAGTGTGGTCAACAAGATCGGGCGAAAGCGCCGCGCACCGGATTTCACGATGGCCTCGAACGGCGTGTCACCTGCGGCGCAACGTTGGTTGGCGTAGTGCACCATCACCAGCGAATCGTTGACCACGACACCAGACAGTGCAATCACCCCCATGATGGAAATCAGGCTCATGCTGTAGCCCATCATCCAGTGACCAATAATCGCGCCGAAAATCCCGAACGGGATTGCCAGCATGACCAGTACCGGTTGCAAGTAGCTGGAAAACGGTATGGCCAGCAGCACGTAAATCAAAGCCAAGGCAATTAAAAACCCGGTACCCAAGGCATCGAGCGATTCCTGCATGTCTTGCTGACGCCCCGACAACCCAATATTCAAGCCTGGGTAATCGGTGATCAGCTGAGGTACGGTTTGCGCTTGAACCGCAGCCAGCACTTGCGGTGCTTCGCTGTCCGGCTCGACATTGGCACTCACCTCCATGCTGCGCCGACCGTTGCGCCGCACGATACGACCCTCGGCTTGATCGCGCTCCAGATCGGCCACCAGATTCAACGGCACATAGGTTCCGGCCGGCGTGCGAATCAGCAGGTCACCGACCGCACTCTCGCTGTTGCGTTCGCTCTCAGGCAAACGCACCAACACGCGCACCTCGCTGCGACCTCGCAACTGGCGCACCACTTCGTTGCCATAAAAAGCCGCGCGAATCTGTTGCCCGACGTCCTGCGCGGTCAGGCCCAGGCTGCGTCCGGCATCGCTCAGGCGCACATTGAACTGGTCTTTACCCGGACGCACGCCATCATCTACATCAGAGACCTGGGGAAACTCCCGCAGCGCATTGCCAAAACGGGCGCTGGCTTCATCCAGAATGGCTTTGTCACGGTGGGTCAGCTCCAGGCTCAAACCCGGCCCACCACCGGGGCCTCGCCCGGTTGAGGCGTAACGAATGTATCGCGCATCCGGCAGTCCCGGCGTCGCTTCGCGCCATTGCCGTGCGAATTCAGCTGTGCTGATGGGGCGTACGCCGGGTTCGGTCAGGTAGACCTGAGCACGCACCTGACTCGGTTGCACCCTGGTGTAAATCCCGTGCGACAGGCGGTCGCCGCCATTGCCATCAATCACCTCTTGCGCCGCGGCGCGCAGCGCCTGTTCAGCAGCGATGACGCGTTCCGGCGGCGTTCCTTCCGGTAGAACCACTGTGGCCTCTGCACGGTCGCCTTCAACGCTGGGCATCATTTCAAAGCCCATGCGTCCGCTCATGGCGTAAGACATCACTATCATCAGGGCGCCCAAGCCAATGCTCAGCGTCAGATAACGGTGCGACACGGCACGCTCAACCAATGGCTGGTAAATGCGTTCGACCCAGGCACTAAAGCCACTCGAGAACGATTGCTGCCAGCCACGCATGCGTGACTCACGGGCCAAAGGTTTGGAGTGCGCAAGGTGGGCCGGTAACACGAATAGCGCTTCGATCAGACTGATGGCGAATACGGTGCATACCACCAGCGGGATCACACCCCACACTTTGCCCATGAAGCCCGGCACAAACAGCAGCGGCAGGAAGGCCACGATATTAGTCAGCACGCTGAACGTAATGGGTACCGCGATATCCCGCGCGCCTTGGATCGCGGCCTCCAGAAAGGAGAGCCCGCGCTGGCGATATTCGTAGATGTTCTCGCCGGCAACCACAGCATCGTCAACAACAATGCCCAGGCTGATGATGAAGGCGAACATCGAGATCATGTTGATGCTGACCGCCATCCCCGGCATGAACAGCAACGCACCGAGAAACGAAATCGGAATGCCCATGGTGACCCAGAAGGCCAGCTTGAACTCCAGAAACAAGGCCAGCAGCGTAAACACCAGAATCAGGCCCAGAAACGCATTCTTCAGCAGCAGCGCCAAACGCTGGCGGTAGATGTCCGCATCATCGTCAAGCACCACCACGCTGACGCCATCCGGCAAGCTGGCTTGTATCGGCGCCAGCGCATCGTGCACCGCATCGGACACGCTGGTCGGGGTCTGATCGCCGATGCGGAACACCTCTATCCCGATCGCGCGCTGGCCATCGAACATGGCCCAGTTTTCCTGAGTGTCGTCGAAGCCCTCGGTCACTGCAGCGATCTCGCCCAGGGTCACCACCGCACCATCCGCTGCGGTGATCACCGGCAGCGCCGCAAACTCACGCGCCCAATCGCGACGTTCATTCACCCGCACCAGAATCTCACCGCTGCTCGAATCCACACTGCCGCCGCTGGCATCCTGGGCTGCCGCTGCCACCCGCTGCGAAAGTGCCGGCAAACTCAAGCCGAATGCTTGTAGCTGTGCGCTGGAAACATCGACATGAATACGGTAGTCACGCGCCCCTTGAAGCTCAACCTGGGTGATTCCTGGCGAGGCCAGTAACTGATCACGGACCGTCTCGGCCAGCTCACGCAGCTGCCATTCGCTGGTCTGTCCGTAGATCAGTATGTCGAGTACATCACGCACCCGCTTGGCCAGCTCAACCTGCGGTTGTTCCGCATCGGCCGGAAAGGTCTGGATACGCGACACCACTTGCTGAATATCCTGCAGCACCTCGGAGGCGTTGGCATCTTCCTGCAACTCGGCCACCACCGAGCCGCTGCCTTCCGACGCTGTGGCGTTGATCTCCTTGATACCGACCACGCCCTCCAACGCTTCCTCTATGGGCAGAACGATGCCCTGCTCCACATCCTCCGGACTGGCGCCGGGATACGATGCACTGACGGTCACGAAATCCAGCGTGAACTCGGGAAACACTTCCTTCTTAATTTGCGTGCTGGCGTAGAAACCACCGAACACCATCACGATCATCAGCAAGTTGGCGGTAACACCATTGCGCGCCATCCAGGCAATCATGCCGTGAGTGGGTGAGCTCATGGACGCCGCTCCGCTGACTCAGCCGCCCGGGGCTTGCCCTCCTGGCGCGCGGGCTTGTCATCGCGGCCCTGAATGCGCACGCGCATTCCGTCAACAAAACCGGACGGCACGCTGGTCACGATGTGCTCACCAGCCGTCAGCCCCTTGGTCACCAGCACATGGTCGCTGGCGCGATACGCGGCCTCAATCTGTCGTGACTGCAAGCGCCCATCGGCCACCACCCAGACTTTCCCGTCATGGACCCAGGTGTTTTCCAGGCGCAATGCATCGACCAGCTCACGCCCGTGAATAGTGGCCTGAACATAGGTATCAAGCAGCAAGGGCCGCTCGCCCGCGTCCGGTTGACTGATCTCGACCAGCACCCCGGCACGCCGCCCCTCGGTTTCCAGAGCATCGAGCAGCTGGATCACCCGCCCTTGCCAGCTCGGGCTGTTGCGATCACCCGCATCGCGCAGCTCAACCGCTGAACCGCTTTGACCATCCTGGTCAGGCCACTCGATCCAGCGCAAGGCATCGATAGGTACGCGCAAAACGACCCAATAAGGTGCTGCGGCCGCCAGTTCACCCAGCACACCCCCGTTCGCTGCCACCTGACTGCCCAGTGCCACATCGCGCGACAGCACAAGACCATCGAATGGCGCCAGCACGCGTGTACGTTCTAGATTCAGGCGCGCACGCTGCAAAGCCGTTTCGGCCAGCTTTACATTGGCACGTGCACTGCTCAGCTGCGGCTCCCTGAGCATCAAGCGCCGCTCATCCTCGGACACCTCCAGATTCAGAATGTCTGCGTCAGCGCGCGCAACGGCCTGGTTGCCCTGCTCTTGCGCCAAACTGGCCCGAGCGGTGGCCAACGACGCCTGTGCTTCAACCAGTGCCAACTCATAGTCGGCGGGGTCCAGTCGCAACAATGTGGTGCCTGCCGCAACTCGGTTGCCGGGCACAAATGCATCGCTGATCTCAACCACTTCGCCACTCACGCGGGCAGCCAGCACGCTGCGCTGTGCGGCCTCCACGGCCCCATGGGCCAGAATCTGCACGCGTTCACTGGCGGCAAGCACCGGACTTGCTGCAACCAGTCGGGCAACCCGTTCCGGCGGTTTGCGCTGAGCGACTGGTGCACTGTTCATGAGTGCGCGACTGATCAGCAGCGAACTGGCAAGAATGACGAAAATCAGCAAACCAAAAAACCAGGGTTTGCGAGTCAGGGAGTGCGCTTCACTCATGCGTTGATGTCTTCTTGTTGGGGCAATGGACCGGCCAGAGCGCGATACAGGGTGATACGGTTTTCAACCAGTTGCTGGCGCGCGCTGAGCAAGTCTCGTTTGACGGCAGAAAAGCTGATCTGAGCATCGAGCAGACTCGGAAAGTCACTCGCACCATGACGCAGCTGCACCAGCAGGCTTTGCACCGCCGCGTCGGACAGGCGTTGCTGCTCAAGCAGACTGGCCACGCGCTGTTGCAGGGCGCGGTCGTTCACCAGCGCATCCTGAACTTCTCGAAAAGCGAGCAGAGTCTGGGCCCGGAACTCCGCAATGCGCTGATCCAGAATGGCGCGCTGGCGCTCCACCTCTGCACGCCGCGCACCGCCATCAAAAATCGGGCCGAGCAGCGACGCGGCCATACTCCCGATCCACTGATCGAAGACATCAAGCGCACCGGCATTGTTGCTGGTCGCACTCAGACTCAAATCCAGTTGCGGAAAACGCGCAGCAATCGCGGCACCAACACTGTGATCAGCTGCCAGCACGCGTAACCAGGCCTGCTCGACATCGGGCCTGCGCATCACACTCCGGGCCGCCACGCCGGTGTATGGCATGGGCGGCACCTGCCAGTTCTTGGCACCGTTCCAGTCCTCCTGCCAGTCACCGCCAAGCGTCTCGCTCAAAGCGTGGCGCAGGACCGCCAGTTCGCTCACCGCAGAAGCCTCGCTGGCACGGGTGGACTCCAACAATTGACGCTGTTGCAGCACATTGCCGGCGCTCAGCTGGCCTTGCCGGTAACGTGTTTCTATAAGGCTCAGGGTTGTCTCATAGTTGCGCCGGTCAATGCGGATCAGATCCAGGCGTTCACGTGCAGCACCGATCTGGAACCACAAGCTTGCCACACTGGCCGACAAGCTGATCTCCGCTGCACGCAAATCCTGCTCGGTGGCTTGCGCTTCCAGCAAAGATGCCGCGCGCTGGTTACGCACACGCCCCCAAAGATCGACCTCATAGGCGGCAGCCAGACCGATACGGGTGCTGTGCTGCGCCGTGCTGTCGGCAAATCCGTCGCTGACCTCGGCGGAGGCGCTCAGACTGGGGAACAGTTCGGCCTGGCTACTCGCCAGGCTGGCCTGTGCGGCGCCCAGGCGTGCCTGGGTCTGGGCCAAGCCTGGATTGTCAGAAAATGCTTGCTCAATCAGGGGGCCGAGCTCCTGTTGTGGCCAGGCCTGCCACCACAGATCAGGCGCCGCTTGTTCACCGGCATGAACAAACTGATCCGGCAGCGACGGTTCCACGCTGGCGCGCTCGGGCGTGACCGTGCAAGCGGACACGACCAAGGCCCAAACCGGCAATAGTCTTTTCATCAATCCCCTGAATTTCTGGTGTGCAGTGCGCGCGAAACACGACAACGCAGCGCAAGCATTTTGGTTGACCTGTAACGGCAAGCAAACACTTTGTTGGTTGATTGTTGTGATCAGATTAGGTCCAATCACGCCCTCAACAATAAATGATGTGGGGCGGATCATTCCGTCGGGAGAGGGACAATGAAGAAAATCGCCGTCTTGGCGTTAGGTGTTTTTGTGCTCGCAGCAGCCGCGCTGGCGTGGTTCATGACGTCATCCAGCGGTGGCATCAGCGGAGCGGCCAAACCCGACGAAGCCGCGGTGACCCTGGACGTGGAATGGTTTATTGGTGATGGCGAACTGGTGCTGGGCACCAATCAGTTGCGCATTCCGTTGGGTATGAACGTCAAACTGCTGATTGACAGTGATGCCGCATACACGCTCACGATTGAGGATTACGGCGTCCACGCCGAACTGCTTGCCGACCAGGTTACAGCGGTGCATTTTCATGCACACACGCTGGGCAGCTATCGCATCCTTTTGCAAGGCCAGGAGCGACCGCTGGGCGAACTGGACGTGTTTGAAAAAGGCTCAATCTAGACTCATCGGATAGAAAACAGCCGGAGCGGAAACCCGCCCCGGCTGAACACGATGAGGAGACTTGACGAATGGGAACCGCCAAGTGAGGCCACTATAACATGAGAATGATTCTTATTACAATTTTTATTTAGGAATCGTTCTGCGCGCTCGCGCCGCAACTATGTGGCGCCCGATGAAATCAGCGACCGTGGCGCTCGCGTTTCGGCAATCAGCCAACCCGCAACGGTTACCGCTCCGAACCAGATCAGCACCGCCGCCGCACCGGCCACAACAACCAGTACCAGCCCAGGTAACAGGGCAAGCCCAAACAAACCCATGCGCATACCGCGACCATGCGGCGCCCGTTCACGCTGCCGCGTCGCCCTGAGACGCTTGGGATCGCCACCGGCTAGCAACCACAGAGGCACGATGCTGATCAATGCCGCGAGCAGTCCAACGGTCATGCTGTGGCCTCCGCGCTGCTCACGACATCATGCTCGGCCTTGCGATTTGAGCGGGGCCACAGGCAGAACCCGCCTGCCAGCAACAAGGCCATATCCAAACTCGGCACAACATGCTGCCCATAGCTCAGGGCTTGCACCCACGAAATGCCATCGCACAGCCAGCGGCTGAGCGGAAGCAGCAGCAAACCCACCCCAGTAAAGCGCACCATCCAGTGACGTGCGTGTTGAGCTGAAAGCGCTTTGACCACGATGGCCGCCACAACAGCCGTTGCCCAGAACACCGCCCACTGAACCTGCCCCACCGGGGCCTCGATCGCACGTGCCCAGAAAAACCCGTGAGCGGTTAAGACCATGGCCAACGGCAAGCCATACCCCATCCAGTGCACGGCACCCGACATGCGCTGCCAGGCAGGCCGCTCAGCCCTTCGCAAAGTCCACAACAACATGCCGGTCAGGGTGACGTAGGCCCCAGCAAAACCCAGCGCAAACCAAACGGCTTTGGATACCCAACCGGCGAAATGTCCAAAATGCAGCGGCGTCATAAGTGCAGCAACACTGTTACCTGCAGACGGCTGCTTACCCACCAGAACCGGGTTTTCATAAAGGAACGCCCCGCTGGCTGCAGAATAATCAAATGCACGCCCGCTTAAATGCCCCTCTTCCACGCGCGTAAAAACGCGCGCAAACGCATCCTTGCGTCCTACATAGTTCATCGAAATAAACACCGCGTCCGCGCCACCCCGGCGGCTTGCGTCGGCCAGCATGTCGTCAATATTGGCCACTGCTGCCGGGCTTTCATCGTAGGGTTCATGCACATTGAACACCTCCGCCAGGGCGCGCTCCTGGTCGCCACTGAACACCACCATAGCCATCGCCGGCAGCCCCACGCTGCTGGCAAAACTGAAAAAACTGCCGGTAAACGCCAGTACAAAAGCGAATGGCAAACTCCAGGTTCCTGCAATGACATGAGCATCGCGGGAGCGCAGCAACGCTTCCTTGTTGCGGCGGATGGTGAAGGCCTCACGAATCAGATGGCGGTGTACGACAAAGCCGGTCAGGGCCGCCACCATCATGCCCAGCCCCAGAACGCCGGTCAGGAACAAACCCCAGGGATTGGGCAGATGAAGGCGCACATGCAGATCGACGAAGAAGTCGGCCAAGGCTCCGGCCTCGCGCGAAGCGGCGAGTTCCTCCTCCAGACCTTCGGTGCGCTTGAGCACCTCCAGCGTATTGCCGTCGATCTGGTACTCCACACCATAGTGTTCGTGATGGCCGGCGTCCTCGTCTTGTGCTTCAAGCTCGCCTTCAAAGCGCAAATAAATGCGCCCACCGTGCGCCACGAAAGCAGCCACCTCCTCGCGCCAGCGCGGGTCAACCTCCGCATACAGACGCTGGAATACCTCATCGAAGCCGACCGGAAAGCCTTCAACCGTTTCGCCGGCCAGAGGACTCGACCAATTGCTGATTTCCTCCGAAAACACAGCAACGGTGCCGGTACAAATCACCGCATAGAGCAACAGGCCAAGCACAACACCCGACCAACCATGAATATCCAGCACACGACGTGTGTTGTCTTGCGACAGTTTGATCATGTCGCCACCCCCAATTGTTGCGCGATCAGCACGGCGTGAATAAGCCCAAGTGCCAGCACGACGGCGTAAGCCCTGATCAGGCGCCGGTCCAACAGCGTATACAGAAACAGCAGGCTCCAAACGACCGGAAACAGGACCACCGGAAAGACCATGTTGTCCACACCGGCTCGACCGCCTGGCAAATACAACGCCGCCCCGGCCATCAATAACCAGCTGCAGATAAAACTCAGCGGACCAGCCAGTACACCACGCACCCAAGGTCGGTAGTTCATAAGTCTTCCAGCCCGCTGACGCGGTCGCTGTTGTAGGTCGGTCTCAATGTGCTCACCTTATAGTTGCCATTCGATCATCGCACCCACACTGCGTGGCTCTCCGTAACGGCTGGCCACACGATCACCCGAAACCAGCGCGCCTTGCTGGTTGAGCTCATCGGTCAGATTACGTCCGAACACAGCCACGCTAAATTGCCGATTGATCTGATAGGCAAGCTTGGCATTGAGCAAAACGCGTTCGTCGGACAAGGTTCGCTCATCGTTGTCGGGATCACTGTAGAACTCGCCGATGTAATGGGCCGAAAGCTGCCCTGACAGATTTTTCCAACTCAACAAATTGAGCCCCAGACTGGCGGTTTCCTCCGGCGCGTAGGGAAACTGATTGTTGGCGTAATCCTCGCCCTCGTTGACGAATTCATCAAATTCACTGCGCAGCAAACCTATCGATGCGAAAAGCTCAAAGGGTCCGCTGAAGGCCCAGACCAGTTCCGTTTCGATCCCGTAGTAATGGGAACGCCCGGCGTTGGTGGTTACGGTTTCGAAACCCGAGGTTTCACCGATCGTGACCTGTTGATCACGCCAGTCGGTGTAGAACAGATTGGCGTTGAGCATCAAGCGTTGATCAAACCAGCGACTGCGCACGGCCAGCTCACCCGTGCGGGTGTATTCCGGTTTGTAGGGACTCACCGCGCCACCGAAAAACGACATGCTGACACCGCCGGAGCGGTAGCCTTCCTGATAGCTCAAGCCCAAAGTTGTGGCATCGCTGACGAACCAGGTGAGCCCGAGCTTGGGCAGCACATCGGTAAACGCATTGCGATCACCGTCATCGTAGTCGGGCGGCACAAAGCTGGGCAGCAGCACGGCCAATCCATCGCTTAGCGCATCGGGCAATGGAACACCGATCGGCAGGTCCAGTGGCAATCCCGGCACCGAACCGGTTAGAGTCAGATCAAGATCCGAAACACCGCGATAGCTGTTCAGTTCACGATTGATCCTGACCCCGGCGGTGGCGCGCCAGGCTGATGCAAAGTCCCAATCAGCCTCGGCAAACAGCGCGCCTGTACGAGTGCTGGACTCACCGTCGACAAAACCGTTGATCAGCACCAGTCCACCCGCGCTGGATACGTCTCGCCCCAGGGTGAGCGTATCCGTATCACCGTCAGCGTAATATGCCCCGATCACCGCACGAATGGTTTGGCCGGTGTACTGAGCCCGCAATTCCTGACTGAGAATGCGGTCATCTTCGAAGTTGTCCGAATACCCGCCCTCGCTCTCGGTGCGGTCGAAATCAATCACGTTGACGTTCTCAAAGCGGGTGTAGCCGCTGATGGCTTCAAGCCGCCAGGCCGAGCCCAATTCGATCTGTTGGCGCAGGCTATGCAGCTGCGTGCGGTCATCTTCTCCACCGCGTACGTTGCTGGTAGCGGTGCGCTCACCGCCAGAGGCGTCATGCAGCGCCTCGCCAAATTCAGTGTCAGCGCGGATGTAGCTGTAGCGCAGCTGATAATCACTGTCTGTTGCAGGCGCCCAGGCCAGACTGACGCGACCGTTGCGGTTGTCGTAGCGCTGCGCGTCATCTTCATTGCGCGTCACATTGGTGACATCACCGTTGTCATAGCGGTCCTGCAGGGCAACCCGAAAGGCCAGGCTATCGCCCAATGGTCCGCCAGCGGCGAGCGCATAATCATGGCCATCACGGCTCATCACGCCCGCACGCAAGCGCAGATCCCAGTCTTGCGTCGGTTGCACGGTCTCCAGCACAACTGACCCAGCCAGACTGTTCCGTCCCTGATTGCTCGACTGGGCCCCACGCAGCAATTCCAGCCGTTCCAGGTCCCAAGCGGACAGCGGCCCGGCAAATGAGGCCGCACGCGACGGCAAGGCCACACCGTTAAGGTACACACTGATGGTGTCGCCCTCGCCGCCGATCCCGCCCTGCGGAACACCACGAATTGCAATCTCGCGGTCACCTGCAGCCCCCACCACGTTGGCAAAGCGCGTCACCACGTCTTTTACCGAAGCCACCGGTGCAGCATCCATATCATCCTGCGTCACCACCACCACGCTGCTGGTGGTTTCCTCCAGCGCACGTCCGAGTTTCTCTCCCGAGACGGTCAGTGGCGTCAGCTCCACTGCGGCATCAGCGCTGACCGGCGCCGGCGTCGCCTCAGGCAAGGTGATGACTTCGTCAGCCCCCGCGGTGGCGCCATACAGTGCGAGCAGCAATGCAGCGCCTGCGTGTGTCCGGTGCGGGATGAGCGAAGCGGGTGCGAACGACACGCAGGTAGAGCTGAACATGAGCAAGCACGATTAATAATGAAAACGATTATTAATTGTAAGTTCGGCCCAGCCTGCGCCGCAATCGGCGCCACAGTACCGCCAGCCCAACAGGGGCACCTTAGCGGCGCCTTTGCGATGCGCTCAATGCTATTCTTAGGTGATGCGTCGCCCTCTTCGTAGTCTGCCCAGTCTGCTCATCATCCTGGCTTTGATCAGCCAGCTGGTGACGCCGACGCTGCACGCCAGCAACTGGGCGAAACACAATGGCGACGGGCTGCTCTACGCATTTTGCGGCACCATCTCGCCGGCACTGTTAGCCAAAATGCGTGACATCGCTCCACCAGGGCTTGTTGCTGCCGACGATACACATCCAGGCCAATTGGAGCTGTGTCTCAGCCTGGGCAGTTTGGCCAGCGCTTTTGTATTGGCCATCGCGCTGGTGCTTTATCTTCTGCGCGTTTCTTCGCACGCCGTACCCCCACGCGACATCCCGCGCAGCATGCGCACCTGGGCCGCCTACCAGTCGCGCGCCCCACCCCCTTGCACCGCCTGATTCAAGGCGACCTCTAAACGTTTGCAAGGCGCCGCCTGTATGCGCCTGATGTTTTCGCGCGCAATCACTGCGCGCCCTGCCCTGCGTGGGCATTGCAAGGATCACCCAATGAAAATCCAACTGATTTTGCCGCTGGCTGCACTCGGCATTGCACTGAGTGCATGCGATGACAGCTCCAGCAACAACCGAGAAGCCGTATCCATTCAATTTGACGCCAAGCTCGCTGGGCAAGCGTTGACCTGTAACGGCCTGTACCCCAGCAGCGTTGGCCAACCGGCCAGCGATTACAAGCTGGTTGAATACCGCTGGTATGCCAGCGACTTCCATATGCGTGATGCCTCAGACAACCAATACGCGCTTGAACTCGACGATCGCGGCGATGGCCTGCAATACGACTCCGGCGAGCACAATGTTGCGCTGCTGGGCCTGGTCTCGGGCTGTGACACCGGGGCCGAAACGCCGCCAAGCAATTTCACCGTTGACGCCCAGGTTGCTCCGGGCGATTACACCCAGCTGTGCTTCACCCTGGGCGTGCCGTTCGCCTTGAACCACAGCGACGTCACCGCCAGCGACACCCCGAGCCCACTGAATCTGCCGGCGATGAACTGGAACTGGCGTGGTGGACGCAAATTCATGCGTTTTGACGGCTTCGGTGATCCCAACGGCGTCAATCAAGCATTCAATCTGCATCTGGGTAGCACCGGTTGCGACAGCGCATCCATGACCGAGGCGCCCTCGCAGGCCTGCAGCGCACCCAACACGCCAACCTACTGCCTGAACCTGACGCCCAGCAACCGGTATAACCCGACGGTATCGGTCGACCCCGCTCGACTGATGAGCGCGACCGACATCACCAGCAACACCGAAGGCACCGCGGCCGGCTGCATGAGCTTCATCGACGACCCGGAGTGCGCTGACATCATGCCCAAGCTTGGGCTGGCCTACCGACTGAATGGCCAAACCGTACCGCCTCAGGACGGGATGCTGTTCCAATGATTGTGCGATCGGGCCTGCTGCTTGTCACCGTGCTGTGTGGCCTGATCAGCGCATGCGGTGGTGGAGGTGGCAACACCTCCGCCGCTGCACAGCTGCCGATCACGCTTCCCGCTCATTTCCCGCTGCCGTCGATCCCGGCCGACAATCCTCTGACCACGGAGAAGATCGCGTTGGGCCACCGGCTGTTCTACGACCAACGCCTGTCAATCAACGCAGCCGGCTCCTGCGCCAGCTGCCACGAACAGCGCCATGCCTTCACCGACGGGCTCGCCCGCTCAGTTGGCCCAACCGGCGACGTGCACCTGCGCAATGCCATGAGCCTGACCAACGTGGTCTACAACGCGCGCCAGAACTGGGCCAACCCGACATTGACCGATCTACGCCAACAGGCGCTGGCGGTGATGTTCAACGAAGACACGATCGAGCTGGGCTGGAGCAACAACGAAGAACAGATACTTGATCGACTGCGTGTTGATGCCGACTACCCCGGTCTGTTCGCTGCGGCCTATCCGGATGAACAAGCCCCTATCACAGTAAACAACGTGGCCCGTGCGCTCGCCACCTTCGCGGCGTCGCTGATATCCGCCAACGCACCGTTCGATCAGGTTCAGAGCGGCCAGCGCGAGAGCCTGTCAGCGGCAGCCCAACGCGGTAGCGATCTGTTTTTCTCCGAACGGCTGGAATGCTTTCATTGCCACGGCGGCTTCAATTTTTCCCAATCGGTTCAGCACGACGGCAGCGTGATCGAAACCATCGAGTTCAAGAACAACGGCTTGTACAACATCGTTGGCCCGGCGCCGGGCCTGCCGCTCAACCGCGGCAATTATCCAGCTGGCAACCACGGTCTCTATGAATTCACTGAAAACCCGTCAGACATGGGCAAATTCCGCGCACCGACCCTGCGCAACATCGAACTGACCGCGCCCTACATGCACGATGGCAGTATCGCGACCCTGCGTGAGGTAATCGTGGAGCACTATGCCCGCGGCGGCCGCCTGATTGAAGATGGCCCAGACGCCGGAGATGGCGCGCAAAGTCCGTACGCTGATCCGTTGATGATCGGATTCCAAATCAGCGACCGCGAAGTGGACGATCTGCTTGCTTTTCTGCACGCCCTGACCGACTGGAGTTTCGTTTGTGACCCGCAGCTGGCCGACCCGTTTGGCAACATTCCGATGCACCAAAGTTGCCCCTAGATAACGGTCAACGCACACAATCGACTAACATGCGGGGCTGGCCATCACCGACCCCGTCAACCCCGCATGAACCTAAAAACCATAGGCCGACATCTGCGTGAAGCCCGCGTACTGTGGTTCAGCCTTGGTGTACTTTCGGTTGCTCTGGGCGCGCTTGGCGTGGTGCTGCCATTGTTGCCCACCACGCCCTTCCTGCTGGTCGCCGCATTCGCGTTTTCACGCTCTTCGCAACGCTGGCACGATTGGCTGCATCGTCACCGCGTTTTCGGCCCGATCATTGATGAATGGAATCGGCACGGTGCCATCAACCGCAAAACCAAGATCATTGGCGTCGGTTCAATGATTGCCGCGTTTTCCCTGTCACTGGCCCTCAAGCTCAACCCAATGGTGCTGGCCATTCAGGGTATCGCTTTGACCTGCTCGGCCATCTTCGTACTGACGCGCCCATCGCCACCAGAGCTTTGAACGCGCCTAAGACCTAGACGCGAATCCTGGCAACCTCGGTGTCAATGGTTGAGAGCAGATCCAGGGTTGGCTCCCCAAGCATCGCTTCCGAACAGAACTGACGCCAGCGCGTAGCCGCAGCCGGATCAATCTGGCTGTGCAGATGGAATTTGAGATCGCCACTCATTTTGGATGAATTATCCACCCCATCGGTCATGCGCGCGTTGTTGTCGCTGTAGGGGTGAATCATGTCTTCGTGATAGTCCACATCCATGAAGTCGCACAACCGGCCCATCTGGCCTTGCGGGTCGTTGACAATGTTTTCGTACGACACCGCACACCAGCGCTCAGCCGGAATCTGCTGCGAGAACTGCATGATATTGCGATTGCTCATCAACCAGATCATCTCTGCAACGGCACTGGATGAAAACGCGCTCGATTTCATCATCAGAGGCATCATGCGGGTCAGGTCCGACTCTTCATACGAGCGGATCATGCCGCAAGGATGACGCACCAGATGGATGTACAGCGGATTGTCAAAAAATGTCTCTGCCTGACGCAAAATGTCGACACTGAACGCATAGGTCGGCGTCTTATCAACCAGCAGGCGCTGACCCAGCCCTTGCTGCAACTGAGCATAGAACTCGCCGGTGCTTTCGCCCCGCGCTTCGTAAGATTCAATCAGATCCCGGGCCTGCTCGGCACTCCAGTCCCGTGTCTGCATCAGCGAACGCACCGCACCTTCGCGCAATTGATCACCGCGCTCGCCATCCAGATCGGCACGCCGCTCGTCCATGCTGGCGTACGACAACACATGCAATTCAGGCGGCGCAAACAAGGCCGGATTACCCGCCAGCATGACCCGCAACAGGGTCGAACCGGAACGCGGTGGTGACAAGACAAAAACGGCACGCGGGTTCTTGCCCGCGGCCGGCGGCGCACCAGCCGCCTGACGCGGCTTGATCAGCGTGGTGAACACACTGACGTCCTGTTCGGTAATCGTCGGACCAGTCGCCGCGGCCGGCTCTGGCGTAGCGACCGCTTCAGGCGTTGCGACTGCAAGCTGGGGGTTGTTCAAGCGGTTGACGGTGAAGTCCACAACCTGCCCCACGCTGAGATCTTCAACGTATTTGCCGTCGCTCATCAGCATGTCCTGAAAGCCGATTTTGGCACCGAGCTTTTCTTCAATGGATACGATCATCTGAACGAAATCGATCGAAGAGAAACCCACGTCGGCAACCAGAAGTGCAGACGACGACAGCTCGTCCTCGAAATCCGTGTCAATGGTGTCAAGCAACTCTTCGATTACTTCGAAAACAATTGCCTCTACGTCAGAAGTCGCAACGGTCATGGTTTGGATACCTTGTCCTTAAGGTGTACAGCGGCCCACGTCTTTGGGCCTGAGGTACGAATGAGAATGTTTGTAGTCCTTAAGCAACAGATATGCCGCGTGCCCTACCATCACGGCATACCGAGTGCGCGGGAAGTTTACGTGGGCCCCGAATTGATTGCCATTTTCAATGCCTGCCGGGGCAAAAGCTCAGCCTATACGCGCATTGTGACAACATAACCTGACCTGCCAGTTGCCTTGCGGAGTCCCAGCATGAGCCACACACGTATCGTCCGAGACAGCATGGGCGAGCTCAGCGTTCCGGCGGATGCGCTTTATGCGGCGCAGACCCAGCGCGCAATCGACAACTTTCCGATCAGTGGGCAAACCTTGCCCGAGCCCTTTATACGGGCATTGCTGATGATCAAAAGTGCAGCCGCGCAAGCCAATGCGGGGCTCAATCTACTGCCCCCCGAAAAAGCCGGCGCCATCGTTGCGGCCTGCGAGCAACTGCTCGAGGACGATGCCCTGATGACCCATTTCCCGGTCGATGTTTTTCAAACCGGCTCAGGCACCAGCACCAACATGAATGCCAATGAGGTCATCGCAACGCTGGCCAGCGCTCGCGCCAACCTCACTGTCTCCGCCAATGATGACGTGAATTACGGCCAGAGCAGCAATGACGTCATCCCGACCTGTATCCACGTCGCAGCATCCGCAGAGCTTCAGCACAATTTGCTGCCGGCGCTTTTACATTTGCAGCGCGTAATTGGTGAAAAAGCCCTAAGCGTCGACAAGCACGTCAAAACCGGTCGCACCCACCTGATGGATGCCATGCCCGTACGTATGAGTCAGGCCCTGTATGGCTGGGCCGACCAGATCAAGGCCAATCTTGAAAACTTGCAGGCATTGCAACCCAAGATACAAACCCTGGGCCAAGGCGGAACCGCCGTCGGCACCGGGGTGAACTGCCACAAGGATTTCGCCCAACATTTTTGTGAGCAGCTGAGCCAGCTGTACCAGATCCCCTTTTCAGCAGCCCGCAATCCGTTTCCTTACATTGGTTCGCAAGACACGGCCGTTGCCCTGTCCGGCCAACTCAAGACCACCGCCGTCAGTCTCATGAAGATCGCCAATGATCTGCGCTGGATGAATTCGGGCCCGCTTGCAGGACTGGGGGAAATCGAACTTGAAGCGCTGCAGCCGGGATCATCCATCATGCCCGGCAAGGTCAACCCGGTTATTCCGGAAGCCACCGCCATGGTTGCAGCCCAGGTCATTGGCAATGACAGCGCGATCACCGTGGGTGGCCAGGCCGGAAACTTCGAGCTGAATGTCATGCTCCCGATGATCGCAGCCAATCTGCTGAGCAGTATCAAGCTGCTGAGTAACGTGTCGCGCTTGCTGGCAGACAAGGCCATCGCCAGCTTTCGCGTGCGTGAGGAACAGCTGCAGGGCCCATTGTCTCGCAACCCGATCCTGGTCACCGCGCTCAACCCGATCATCGGCTACGCCAAAGCGGCGGAAATCGCCAAGCTGGCCTACCAACAAGGCCGCCCCATCGTCGACGTGGCCGCCGAGCACACAACTCTCAGCGTTGCCGAACTGGAGGCCTTGCTGGACCCTGCCAAGCTGACCCAAGGCGGACTCTGAGCCCAGCCGAAGCCCGCCACAGAAGCGCTATCGAGCCCACGCTACCCGCCTGCTGAAACTTCGTTTATAATTTTCAGGATTTTCTGAAATTACGAACTTGTTTGCTTTTTCAGAACTTATGTTCGAACAAGCCAAGTTAACTCGGACGACCCTGTGAGAAGAACGCTGATCCGCCTGTTCCAGGTTTCCATCACGACCGCCGTAGCCATGAGCCTGAGCGGCTGCAACTACTGGTTGTTTGACCCCAAAGGCCCGATCGCAGATGAACAGATGTTTCTGATCATCCTGTGTGCCGCGGTCATGCTGATTGTTGTCGTGCCGGTCACCATCATGGGTGTGTGGTTCCCGTTGCGTTATGGCAAAGGCAAACGCACCGAGGAATACCAGCCCGACTGGGAGCATTCGAACAAGATCGAAGCGGTGGTCTGGGGCATCCCGATTCTGATCATCATTGCCCTGGCCACGATCACCTGGATCACTTCTCATTCACTTGATCCGCGCCAGCCGATCGAATCGGATAAACCCACCATGGTTGTGCAGGTTGTGGCCATGGACTGGAAGTGGCTGTTCATCTACCCCGAACAGGGCATCGCCAGCATCAATGAAATGGCCATGCCAGTGAATACCCCGGTGGAGTTTCTGGTCACCTCCGACACGGTGATGAACTCCTTCTTCATTCCTCAGCTCGGCACCCAGATCTACGCCATGAGCGGGATGGAAAACCGGGTGCATCTGATGGCCGACGAAGCCGGCACCTATCGCGGCTTTTCGGCCAACTACAGCGGCTTTGGCTTTGCCGGCATGAAGTTTGATGCCATCGCCACGGATCAGACCGGCTTTGAGGCCTGGGTGGCCAAGGTCAAAGCGGCCCCGCAGATTCTCGATGAGAGCGAGCTTGCCCACCTGCGGGAAAAATCCCGCGATGTGGCCCCGATTCACTACGCCTCGGTTAACCCGCTGCTGTTCAGCGAAATCATCGAGCGCTATGCCGGGGCCTTGGGGAATGCGCGATGACTGCAATTGCCGCCAGAGAACACGTGCTGCGTTGTCGCGGACTGTCAGAGGCCTGGACGGCCGATGACAAGCGATACACGGACGTACTTGAGCGTGTCCGCGACAACGCAGCACGTGTTCGCCCAACCCCGCAAACCTTAAGCATCTGACCCGGTATTCACGCCATGGCAGCAGCCCACCACACCATCGTCACCGACCCGCACTGGCTGGTCGGCAAACTGACGCTCGATTCGATTCCGTATCACGATCCGATTCTGGTCACCACCTTTGCCGTGGTGCTGATCGGCTCGCTCGGTATCGTCGGCTCGGTCTTTTACTTCGGCAAGGTCAAATACCTGTGGGATGAATGGCTGACCTCGGTCGATCACAAGAAGATCGGCATTATGTACATCATCACCGCGATGATCATGCTGCTGCGAGGCTTCTCGGATGCCTTGCTGATGCGTTCGCAACAGGCGATTGCGGTGGCCGCCGAATCCGGCGCCGGCTATCTGCCACCGGAGCATTACGATCAGATCTTCACCGCCCACGGCGTGATCATGATCTTCTTCGTCGCCATGCCCCTGATCGTGGGCCTGATGAACATCGTGGTGCCGCTGCAGATCGGCGCCCGTGACGTCGCCTTCCCGTTCCTCAACTCGCTGAGTTTCTGGCTGTTTGTGGTCGGTGCCCTGCTGCTCAATATCTCGCTTTTTGTGGGCGAATTTGCCGCCACCGGCTGGCTCGCCTACCCGCCTTTGTCCGGCCTGGAATACAGCCCCTGGGTAGGGGTTGATTACTGGCTATGGGCCTTGCAGATATCCGGGATCGGGACACTACTCACCGGGGTCAACTTCGTGGTCACCATCCTGCGCATGCGTGCGCCAGGCATGAAGCTGATGCAGATGCCGGTATTCACCTGGACTTCGCTGTGCGCCAACGTGCTGATCGTGGCCGCCTTCCCGATCCTCACCGTGTGCGTCACCCTGCTCACCCTGGACCGCTACATCGGCACCCATTTCTTTACTGGAGACATGGGCGGCAACCAGATGATGTACGTCAATCTGATCTGGGCCTGGGGCCATCCAGAGGTGTACATCCTGATTCTGCCGGCCTTCGGCATTTTCTCCGAAGTCACCGCCACCTTCTCGCGTAAACGCCTGTTCGGCTACACCTCGCTGGTCTGGGCCACCGCCTGCATCATGCTGCTGTCCTTCGTGGTGTGGCTGCATCACTTCTTCACCATGGGCGCCGGGGCCAACGTCAACGCCTTCTTCGGCATCGCCACCATGATCATCTCGATTCCCACCGGGGTGAAACTGTTCAACTGGCTGTTCACCATGTACCGCGGTCAGGTCGAATACGCCTCGCCGATGTGGTGGACCGTGGCGTTCTTCCTGACCTTCGGCATCGGCGGCATGACCGGCGTGATGCTGGCCATTCCGGCGGCCAACTTCGTACTCCACAACAGCCTGTTCCTGATCGCGCATTTCCACAATGTGATCATCGGCGGCGCCCTGTTCGGCTACTTCGCCGGCATCACCTACTGGTTCCCCAAGGCCACCGGCTTCAAGCTGGACGAAACCCTGGGCAAGTGGGCTTGTGGTCTGTGGACGGTGGGCTTCTTCCTGGCCTTCATGCCGCTTTACGTGCTCGGCTTCATGGGCATGACGCGCCGCCTCAACTACTACGACAATCCAGCCTGGAACATCTGGCTGCTGATTGCCGCCGCAGGCGCACTGATCGTGCTCGCCGGCATCCTGGTTCAGCTCTATCAGATCTTCGCCAGCATCCGTGACCAGAACAAGAACCGTGACCACAGCGGCGACCCATGGGGCGGGCGCACCCTGGAGTGGGCCACCTCCTCGCCGCCGCCGTTCTACAACTTCGCCCATCTGCCGCAGGTGCGCGATCGCGATCACTGGCATGACATGAAAGCCCATGATCTGGCCTACAAGCAGCCGCCAAGCTACCAGCGCATCCATATGCCCAAGAACAGCTGGGCCGGGCCGGTGATGGGTGGCTTCTTCCTGATGCTGGGCTTTGCCATGGTCTGGCATATCTGGTGGATGGCCGGGCTGGGCTTTGCGGGCGTGATCGGCTCGTGGATTGCTTACGCCTGCTCGCGTGACAAGGACTACTACGTGGAAGTCGAGGAGATCGAAGCGATCGAAAACGAACGCTATCGCCGCCTCGAACAGCCGCATGCGTCCACACCGTCGGCCGATCAGGCCGTCACCATCTCCGTTTAACAAAGGACAGGCTTATGAACACCGCCCTGCCCGCACCACCGCCCGGATACACCGGCTACATCAGCGAAGAGCATCATCACGATTATGCCGGCGACACCGTTTTCGGCTTTTGGATCTACATCCTGTCCGACTGCGTGCTGTTCGCCACCCTGTTCGCCGTGTTCGCGGTGCTGCAGCACAATTTTGCCGGCAGCATCGAGGCCAGCGAGCTTTTTGACCTCAGCTATGTGGCCGGCGAAACCGCCTTGTTGTTGCTCTCCAGCTTCACCTTCGGCATGGCCATGCTCGGCGCTAACAAGGGCAGCATGAAAGCCCTGCTCGGTTGGCTGGGTGTGACCTGGCTGCTCGGCGCCGGCTTTTTGTACATGGAAGTCAATGAGTTTGTGCACTTCACCCACGAAGGGGCCGCCGCCTGGGCTTCCGGTGCGTGGTCGGCCTTTTACGGTCTGATCGGCACCCACGGCCTGCACGTCTTTGCCGGCATGGTGTGGATGATCGTGCTGGTCGGTCTTTTGCTGCGTGACGGCATCAGCAACGAAAACCGCACTCGCCTGATATGTCTGTCGCTGTTCTGGCACTTCCTCGACATCATCTGGATCTGTGTCTTTAGTTTTGTCTTTTTGATGGGAGCGGTCTGATGAGTCATCACGAACAACACGCCGGCGGCGCCGCCCACGGCAGCGTCAAGGAGTACATCATCGGCCTGATTCTGTCGGTGGTGTTGACTGCGATCCCCTTCGGCGCGGTCATGAGTGGCGCTGCCGGCGAGGTTGTCAGCATCACGCTGATCCTGCTCTGCGCGGTCGCTCAGGTGATGGTCCAGCTGGTGTTCTTCCTGCACATGAATGCCTCATCTGAGCAAGCCTGGAACACCATCAGCGCACTGTTCTCGGTGGTGCTGGTGGCGATCCTGATCGTCGGCTCGATCTGGATCATGAATCACCTCAATCACAATATGCTGATGGGCCACTGATGAGCGCGCAAACCTGGCATAACGATTCGGTGCGCTCTGATCTGGGCGCACGGGTGTGGCTACTGATCAGTGCCGTGCTGACGGTGATCATCGTCGCCCTGCTGGCCAGCACGCTGGTCGCCGGACGCGACGCCCCGATCGGCGGTTTCGGTGACGAGAACGGCAAACTGGGCGGTGATTTCACCCTGACCAGCGCCGACGGCCCGGTGTCGCTTTCCGACTACCGCGGCAAGGTGGTTGTGGTCTATTTCGGCTTTCTCAACTGCGAGGAGGTCTGCCTCAACTCCATGCGGGTGCTGCAAAACAGCATGCTGCGCCTGAACGCCGCAGAGCAGGACGCGGTGCGTATCATGCTCATCAGCATCGATCCGGCCCGCGACACGCCCGAAGCGCTGGCCCGCTTTGCCCACAGTTACCATGACAACATCATCGGCCTGACCGGCAGCCAGCGCCAGATCGATCAGGTCTCACGCCTGTACGGCGCGCATTACAAGATCAGCGACGAAGACCGCAATGATCCCAGCTATTTCTTTCGCCACTCGTCGCGCTATTACGTGGTCGACCAGCATGGCGAGCTGATCGACGCGATGCGCCACAGCACCACTCCCAATGAACTCACCACCCGTGTGCGCCAGCTGCTCAGCGCACCGGCCACCGCTGCCGTGGAAGCCGATTCATGATCAAAGCCACCCGCACCACTGTCCTGTTTTCCGGTATCTGCGCGCTGATTCTCAGCATGGGGCTGGCGCGCTATTCCTTCACCCCGATGATTCCCAGCATGCAGGCCCAGCTGGGCCTGAGCGAGAGTCTGGCGGGCTGGCTGGCAGGCTGGAATTACATGGGCTATCTCACCGGCCTGTTCATTGTGTGGCTGGTTTCCGACCTGCGCGCCAAGGACTTTTTCTACCGCTACGGCCTGGTTGTGGCGGTGGTCGCCACCGCGATGATGGCCGCGCATGATGATCGTCTGGTCTGGTATGTCAGCCGCTTCTTTGCCGGCATCGCCTCGGCCGCTGGCTTCATGCTCGGTACCGGCCTGATCCTGAACTGGCTTCACCACAATGACCACAAGAGCGAGCTGGGCCTGCACTTCTCCGGCATTGGTCTGGGCATCATCGCCAGTGCAGTGGTGGTTGATGCGACCAGCGCCGGCGGCCTGATCGAGCTCAACTGGCGCTTCCAGTGGTTGGCTCTGGCGGGCGTTGGCGCCGTGCTGGCGGTGCTGGCCACCGCTTTGCTGCCCATGCCCAAGGCACAGGAAATCGAGATGTCGCGTGACGAAGACATCGGCCAGGGCATCACCGCATTGCCACCGTTGCGCTGGGTCTGGCTGATGCAGGCGGCCTACTTTTGCGCCGGCTTCAGCAACACCCTGAACGTGACCTTCACCTCGCTGATTACCGAGCTGCAGCCGCTGGATGGCTGGGGCGCCAAGATGTGGATGCTGGTTGGTCTGGCCGCAACCCCGGCGCCGTTCATCTGGGACCGCATTGCCCGGCGCATCGGGCGCATGGATGCCCTGCGCGCGGCCTTTGTGCTCAACATCGCCGGCAACCTGTGCCTGGCCCTGACCTTTTCCCTGGCCACCACCGCGCTGGCCGCGATCCTGTTCGGCTTCACCTTCATGGGCATCGTCTCGCTGACCCTGTCCACCGTCGGCCGGGCCTTCGGCAATAAGGCCACCCAGATCATGGCGCGGATGACGCTGGGCTACTGCGTGGCACAGATTCTCTCGCCGGTGATGGGCGGCATCATCGCCGAGCTAACCGGCAGCTTCCGTCTGCCGCTGTATCTGGTCAGCGCGATCATGATCGCCGGGCTGTTATGTCTGATCGCGGCCAGCCGCGAACATCAGGTGCGCCTGTAACGCCATGCTTGGGCGCGCCCTGGCCCTGCTCGGCCTGAGCCTGATCTCGGCTCAGGCGCTGGCCGGCGCGTACGAAATCACCGATTCCTTCGGCAAGCACTGGTTTGAGCAGGTACCCGAGCGTGTGGTGGTCACCGACTGGACCATTCTCGACAACCTGCTGCGCCTGGGCGTGGTGCCGGTTGGCGCACCCGAGACCGCGCACTATCGCACGCTGCCTGATCAACCCACACTGCCAGCCAGTGTGAATGACATTGGCCTGCGCGTGGCCCCCAGCCCGGTCCGCATCCGCGCCCTTGAACCGGATCTGATCATCATCGGCACCGGGCAGAAGGAGCTGGCCCGGCCGCTGTCACGCATCGCCAAGGTGATCTACTTCAAGAACTTCAGCGACCGCTACCGCACCAACGGGCGCAAGGCACGCGAACGCTGGCTACAGATGGCGGCCGTGTTTCAGAAAACGGTGCAGGCACAAGCGACCTTGCAAGCCATGGATCAGCGCATGGCTGAACTGGCCGGCGCACTGAACCCGGACCAGACCGTGGTGCTGCTGCAAGCCACCCCACAAGGCCAACTGCGTCTGTTTGGCGACAACAGCTTGCCCGGTCATGTCTTGCGCACCTTGGGCCTCACACCAGGCCTGATCCGCCCCGCTACACATTGGGGTGAAAGCCCGCTCACGCTTGACGACCTAGGGGCCTTGAACACCACGCCTCAGGTGCTGCTGTTTGCCCCGCAAAGCCAGCACGCGCAGTGGAAAAACGCCATCGCAAAGCACGATCTGAGCGCACACATCCAGATCCTGCCGCGCCTGTGGCCCTATGGCGGCGCCCTGTCTCTACTGCAAATAGCTGAACGCATCAGTCACGCCCTGCGTTAAGATTCAGCGATTCCTGAATTCGCAGAACACCGTGCAAACACCTCTGATCGAAAGTTTCGTCAGTCATTTTGGCGAAATGGGCAGCCGTTGGGGCATCAACCGTTCGGTCAGTCAGGTCTACGCCCTGCTGTTCGTATGGGATCAACCATTGCACGCCGACGAACTGGCCGAGATGCTGGGTATTTCGCGTTCCAACGTGAGCATGAGCCTGAAGGAATTGCAGGCTTGGCAGATCATCCGGGTGTTTCGTTATGCCGGCGACCGGCGTGAATACTTCACCACGATTGGCAGCGTGTGGGACATCTTCAAGGCGGTCGCCGCCGAGCGACGCCGCCGTGAAGTCGAGCCCACATTAAGCATGCTGCGCCAGGCCTTGCTTGATGAGCCTGACAACCGACGTGACCAGCACGCCCAGGACCGCATGCGCGAAATGTACGATCTGGCGGAAATGGCCAACAACTGGTTTGACGAGTTGCAACGCCTGTCCCCTGATTCCATGCAGCACCTGATGAAACTCGGGGGCAAAGTGACCAAGTTTTTTGGTGACAAAGATGCCAAATCTGCCAAGCGCAGCAAGGTCTAGCGCGCAGCCTCTGGCGCCGGCTGAACATTGAATTCGAAGACCCAGGTCTGGGCGCTGCTGATGTCTGCCGGGTCTGCGTAATTCAGCTCAGCCAAGCGCAGGCGTGCGTAACTGTCGCCTGCGCCTGAACGCAGCAGTGCACCGCTATCCGTATTGGCGGTCTGACCATGCGCCGGTATCCCGCTGGCCGCATCTCCGGTTGGGTAGTAGGTGAACCACCCGTAATCCAGCGGCTGCGGATAGCTGCCGGTGTAATCCGGATTGAGCACCGACTGTTCGCTGTCGCTGGTCCAGTCACGCGCCTGCGCCGGCTCCTCAATCTGATCCGACGTTAGCGCCGCCAGGGTTTGTTCCGGGGTTGTGCTGGTAAAGGTTTCGCTGACAGGCTCGCCATTTTCGTCATAAAAGCCTTCCGGGGTCAGACCCAGGGCACCGGCCAGACCGGCATCCCCGGAAGCGCCGCCATTGAGCTTGATCTCAGAGCGACGAAACGCGATATGCCAATCTGCGGATTCATCGGCCACCGGCGCGCCTGTGAGCAGACTGAAATAGACCCAATCGGTATAGCTGCTGGCGTCAACGCTGGCTTGTTGCACGGCATCCGGGGTGCTGCGCTCAACCCAGCGTATCGAAGGGTTGCCGGACGTCGTACCGCTGTCACCTCCGTAGTATCCGGTGACCTGCAGTGCGAATTGTGTCGCTCCGTCATCTTCAGGATCTGTGCTGATCAGATAGACCCGGTAGTTCGGGTGCAGTTGGTGCGCACCGAGCAAATTGTAGGCGTACCAGGGCTGCTCACTGAAGATACTGCTCGCAGAATCTGCAAAGTAGTGCTGACTGACATCCGCCCCGCTGGCGGGGTCAGTCGTTGCATTGTCCCATTGCAGCAGGACATCCCAATCGAACATGCCGAAGGCCGCGCCGTCGCCATTCCCGCTGACGCCACCATTGCTCCAGAAGCTTACGCCGCGCTGGCCACTGTCGACTTTGAAATCCCAGGTGTTGGAGCCATCACAGGGCGTTTCTTCGCCCAGGTCGAAGTCGAAGCACAGCGCTTGCCCCGCGTCCGGCATCACAAACTGCCAGGATACAAGCTCTTCGGAAAATGCGGCCTGACCGGGATCTGGGTCTGGCTGGGCATCTGAACTGCTGCTGCCGCCACACGCGCTGACGGCCAATGCTGCGACCACAGGCAGCAACATATGTGTGAAGTTGAGATGGGTTTTGTATTGCATGGATAACTCCGTTTATCACTCGGCGTTCACGATGACTCGACGCGCCAACGCCAATCCAATCCGAGATAGACATAGCGGCCGTAGAGCGGCCCGAAATCGTTGGCGGATGAGAAATCACGCTGACGATCAAAAAGGTTCTCAATGCCGGCAAACACGCTCAGGCGGTTGTCCAGCGCATGATTGAGCTTGAGATCCACGGTGGCCCAGGACGGTGAGCGCGTAGTGCTATCCGCATCGACGCGTTCGTCACTCTGATAGCGCCCCCGCAACGACACTTGCAGGTCAAGCGGGGCATCCCAGTCCAGGCCCATGCGGGCCATGTGACGCGGCCGCCGGGTCAATGAGCGCCCGGCGTTGAGGTCTTGCGCATCGGTGTAGGTGTACGCAAGCTGCAGGCTCCACAACGGCGTAAAACGCCAGCGTGCTGAGGTTTCCAGTCCTTGAGTTCGCGCCCGGGCGATGTTGGCGTAGGAGTACAGCGCCACACCATTGAGCACCTGCGCGTTGTCGAGATCGGTCTGAATCAGATCCTCGACATCGTTGCGAAACACATTGGCGTGGAGCTCCAGGCCCGGCCTCTGCGCGGTGACACCCAGTTGCCAGCTGCTCGAGGACTCTGGCTGCAAGGCCGGATTACCCACCACCTGATAACCCAAAGCCGAGTGATCGAACAGATAGTGGCGCTCCTTCAAATTGGGCACGCGGTAGCCACCACCGAAACTCGCACGCAGATGGATTTGCCCATCCTGGTGCCACGCTCGACCCCATCGCCAGGCCAGCTTCGGCGCGACGTGGCCGCCAAAATCCGAATCGTCCTGGGCCCTCAAACCGGCTAGAATGCTGTGCTGGCCGAGCTTGATGTGGTTTTGCACAAACACATCATCACCACGCCTGCGCACCTCACCTGCCCCCTGCAATTCAGACTGGCCATTGGATTGCTGCCGCAAGGATTCGTGGCGCTGCTCAATGCCGATGCTGAGAAGCTGCTTTTTCCAGCGCGGCGCATCCCACTGCACTGACCATTGCTGCTGATCGATATGCGCGCGGCGATCGGTCACCACCGCCGCTTGAGAGTGCGACACGGAATGGCTGCTGTAGCGTTCATCCAGCGCGCTTACACTGAGCGCGCCTGCGTGCTGCCAGACATAGCCTGCATCCACACTGCTGCGGATGCGCTCAATATCCTCGGTGCGCCGCTGATCGATGTAGGCCGGCGCGGCGTAGTATTCGTAGCGGCTCTCGTCGTCTTCCTGATAACGGTTGTGATTCAGCTGAACCGAGAGCGCAGGCGCGGCTTGCCAGTTCAACTCAGCTGCATATTGCTGGCGCCGGGATCGATCGCCAGGCTGAGCCCAATCCTGAGGATGCAACTTGAACCCATCATCGTTGATCTGATCAGCCGCCAGGCGCATGCGCAATGCCGGGGTGCCGCCCTCGACCTGCACCTGAAAGCTGCGTGCACTGGCCTCGGCATCCTCACCGCCTGGATTTTGGCCCGGTCGACTACCGCCCTCGAACCGCGCGCCCAGACTCAAGCCATCGGAAACGTCACGTGTAATGACATTGACCACCCCGCCCATGGCGGCACTGCCATAGTGGGCCGACGAGGCGCCCTTAACGATTTCTATGCGCTCAACCTCGGCCAATGCGTACTGATCAAGATCAACGGTTGATCCGGTTGAGGTGGCCAGTGGCTGCCCATTGATCAGCACCAGCACCTGATCCCCGGACAAGCCTTGCAGCAACAACTCGTGGCCGGATTTGCCGTGAATTTCGCGCAGCTGCAAACCAGGCACGTTCTCCAGTGCATCAGCCAGCGTTTGGGCATGCATGCGCTGCAATTCGCTTGCGTCGACCAACTCAACACGGACGGGCGCGAGACTCTGCGCCTGCAAAGTGCGTGTTGCAGTCACCACAAGCGGCTCAAATTCACGCGATGGCGATGCCCAGCTCTGAGCCGGCTGTGTGCACAGCCCAGCCAACAGCAGGATATTAGGAAGAAGAGCGCAAGTTTGCGCCGGCAGACCACGATACATACCCGCACTCTATCCAATACAAACGCTTATCGCAATGATAATGATTCGTATTTATTATGCTGGATATGTGATGTAGTCAGTCCAGCTGTGCGTTCCCAGTGTGCGCAAGCGTCTGCCGCGGTTGTCGGGTCCAGCGCGAGAATGTCGCATCCAGCGTCGCGTCACTAATCTCTTCACCTCGGCGCACTTGCTCGGCCTGCTGGAACAGCGGCACGATCAGTTCCATTCCACTGATCGCGGTATTCAAGGCAATACCCTGCCCCATTGCGATACGGTTTTGCCATTGCTCGCGTACACGCCGCCAATAGTCTTGCGTCCGTGCCCAGTAGTCGTAGGCCGGGCGAAAATCGAATCCATCAATCCGCCGGTAGTCATTGAAGCCAACCTCACGCGCAATCGCGTGATCAATGGCCTCACCCTCGCGCTTCAGCTTGGTGTTGTCTTGCTCGTGGGTCCAGCCGCTGGCAGTAATGGTGTGCCGATTGATCACACGCAATGCGTTGTAATCATCACGCCGGGTGTACTCACGACGTGGCAATGGACGCCAGCTGTGGTCGGAGGTCCAGGTTGAAGCCTGAGCGCCGTGTTGCCAGGCGCCGCTGCCACAGTAGCGTGGGGCGTCATTGACTTCATACACACACTGCGTCCACACACCCTGGCGTTGTGCCAACGGGCGCATTCGCCAGGTCTTCACCTCACTGAACTCCAACCGCTCGTCGGCCATGTAGTGCCAGTCTTGCCGCCAATGCTTGGTGACGTGAGCGCCGTCCTTCGAAACCAGCAGGTGCTGCAAGGATAGAAAGTGCCCGTCGTCGGCCACGACAACAACCGTTTCGTAGCCCGCCGAGCGATATGCATCCTGACGTTGATACGCGCTTTGCAGCACCACCGTTTCTTCAAACCTGAAATCGACCTCGTACTCACCTGCCATCGACAGGATGGCCTGCCGGTCGCGCTCCAGCTCACGCCGAACAGCGGTGCGCGCCAGCAGGCCTGGCTGATCCACATAAGCGAATAATGGCGCGGTGTCCTTGAGGCTGCGTGCAGGCGCGGCACAAGCGGCCAGCACGGGAAGAGAAAAACACAACACTGCAAAAGCACGCATAGGATTAATTTATGAGAATGATTCTCACTACACTAGCGCGAAGTTACTGTGGACTCAATTGCGCTCCGCGCCGCATGGCCTACGCGATACCGCCCTCACGCTAGAATGCTGCGTTTTGCATGCCGCAAGCATGCTCACGGTGCTTTTGAACATGACTCCAGATCTTTGGTGGATCAGCTATCCCTTGTTGGGCGCTGCAGTGGGCTTTTTCGCCGGCCTGCTGGGTGTTGGCGGCGGCGGCATCATGGTGCCGGTACTGGCCAGTCTGTTCGCGGCACAAGGCTTCGCGCCTGACAAACTGGTTCACATGGCGCTCGGCACATCCATGGCTGCAATCGTCATGACATCACTCTCCAGCATGCGCTCACATCATCGCCACGGCGCTGTGTTGTGGCCGGTGGTCAAGCGCATAACACCGGGCATCCTGGTCGGCACTTTTGCCGCCACCTTCATCGCCTCACGGATGGACTCCGCCCCGCTGGCCATCTTCTTCGCCTGCTTCATGACCTACGTCGCGATCCAGATGCTGCTCAACGTCAAGCCTAAAGCCAGCCGTGAATTGCCAGGCACCGTTGGGCTGTCGCTTGCTGGTCTCGGTATTGGTGGCGTTTCTGCCTTGGTTGCGATCGGCGGCGGCTCGCTAACCGTGCCCTTTTTGAGCTGGTGCAATGTCAAGATCCACAACGCCATAGGCACCTCGGCGGCGGTCGGCTTGCCCATTGCAGTCGCTGGAACCGTTGGGTACATCATCAACGGATGGCATGCTCAAGGCACACCACCGCTGACCTTTGGCTTTATTTACCTGCCCGCCCTGGTGCTGATCACTGGAGTCAGCACGATCACTGCGCCGTGGGGGGCGCGCCTCGCCCATCGCTTGCCGGTGGCCGCATTGAAAAAAGTATTCGCGGGTGTTCTGGTTTTGCTCAGCGCCAAAATGTTGCACGCACTTTTTGGCGCCTGAGCGTCAGTGCATCAACCGCGCTTGAACAGCAATGCGAACGTCACCGGCGCACCGCCGCCAATGGCCTGCAAGCCGGCGATCTCACGCAACTTGTCCAGTCCTTCCAACAGGTTGAATGCACTGGCATTGACCACAACCGGTTGCTCGCTGGTGACCAGCCAGTGATGAGCATCCAAGCGGCTCACACGCAATACGACGGGCACACTCACTGACAAACCGTGAAGTGCCAAGGTTGCGGATGTCTCGAGGCGCTCGAACTCGCCCGCTTTGAGGCCGGATACAAGCTGCGGATCGACCTTCATCGACACCTGTGCCTGAGGATGCAAACTGGTCTCAAAAAGCATCTCGCGCATGCGCTGATCGCGAATTTCAATTCCGGTATCCACTGAGTCCAGTTCGATTGAAAGGCTCGCCATGCCATCGGCGGAAACAGATCCGCTCAGATCGTTGAAGCGGTGCACCTCAGTGATGGCGTTGTTCTTGATCGAAACAAAACTGAGCTGCGAATCAGCCGCTTGCAGGGACCAATCCCCGGATGGCACCGAGGTTGGAGCTGCCGAGACCTCATCGGCCTGAGTATTTTGGGGGTCAGCTGCGGGCGCGCAGGCCGCAAGCGACGACATGACCAGTAGAAGCGTGGCAACCCCATGTCGAGGAAAAAGTGAATTGATCATCATGATTGGAGAGTGCTTGTTCTGATTGAGATGCTGGGACCCTAGCGACGCCAAGCAGTTCATGTCCAGACAGGCACAGGTCATTGGACATAAAAAGCCGCCTGCTTCCAGCTTACATCCGAGCCCTACAATAAACGCGAACAAATATCGTTAAGTTTTTGTTTTCGCCATGATTTTTTATTTTTCGGCATACTGCGCGCCACATCATCATTGGAGCGGAATCTGATGCAAGGTTCACAAGCGGTTGTCGACTATCTAAAAGAGCTTCTGCGCGGCGAGTTGGCGGCGCGCGATCAATACTTCATTCATTCCCGCCGCTATGAAGACATGGGTCTGCAAGCCCTCTACGAACGTCTGAATCATGAGATGGAAGAAGAGACCCAGCACGCTGATGCTCTGCTGCGCCGTATTCTCATGCTGGAAGGCGAGCCGGATATGCGACCCAGCGCCTTTACCCCGGGTAAGGATGTGGAAGAGATGCTGCGCAAAGATCTGGATACGGAATTTGAAGTGCGCGCCAATCTGAAACAGGGCATCGCACTGTGCGAGCAGGAAGGCGATTATGTCTCACGACAGATTTTAGTCACACAGCTTGACGACACCGAGCAGGACCATGCGCACTGGTTGGAGCAACAGTTGCGCCTGATCACGATGATCGGTTTGCAGAACTATCAGCAGGCGCAGCTGAACGCCTCGCCGGCCTAACCCCCGGGCGCAGCGGTGCAGGCGGGGCACGCCTCACCGCTCGAGACTCAACAGCACAGTCCCGGCAGGGCTGACCGTTGCATGGCAACAGGCACGCACAATATTGCAAATGCATTTCACTCTCATTTGCGTGTGCGCTATTATCCACTTTTGTGCGCCACAGCATATGAAGTGCAGGTCGCACGCCGCTCATGCCATGCCATAAGGGTCACCCACTGTGAAGCGCCTTGCCGGAATTGCCGCCGCCTGTGCTGTGCTCTGCCATCCTGTATTTGCCCAGGACAACTCAAACGCAGAAATTGACGCGTATGACGTGATTCCGGTCGGGGGCGATGACGAGACTGAGTTCAGCCCGCTAACCGTCGAAAGTCGGTCACAAGCACTACCGCAATACGCGGCCGACAGCAGTAAAGGCGCAACCAAAACCGATACGCCGCTGATCGAAACACCGCAATCGGTCTCGGTCATCACCGACAAACAGATCCGCGATCTGGGCGCCCTCAACATCCAGGAGGCTTTGCGCTACACCGCCGGGGTACGCGCCGATTCCTATGGCCTGGATTCACGCAATGACACCGCGCTGATCCGCGGCACCAACTACGTGCAATATCAGGATGGGCTGCGCGGCCTGTTCGGCAATTTCAACAATGTCCGCAGCGACGTCTACGCGCTGGACAGTGTCGAAGTGATTCGCGGCCCGTCATCCGTGCTGTACGGCCAGGGCACCAGCGGCGGGATGATCAATCTCACAACCAAACGCCCGAAATCAGTCTTTGCCAGCGAACTGCGGGCCGAATTTGGCAGCTATTCGCGCGAACAGTTTGCCCTCGACATCACCGGGCCGGTGATTGATGACGGTGTGCTGGATATGCGTCTGGTGGCCTTGCAGCGTGACAACGACACGCAGGTGGATTTTGTTTCCGAATCTCGCCGGTTTGTTGCCCCTTCCCTCACCTGGCGACCTGCGACCTGGTTTGCCTGGACGTTGCTAGGTCACAGCCAACGCGATGAATCAGGCACCACCACCGGTTTCTTTCCGTGGGAAGGGACCATTCAGGACAACCGCAACGGTCAGATTCCAACCGAACGTTTTGCCAGCGAGCCCGGCTTCGACGCCTACGATTCAGAACAGGATGCGCTGACATCCATGCTGAGCGTACATTTCGGTCACAACTGGAATCTGTCTCAAACCTTGCGCTATATGAAAAACGGCGCGGTCTACAACACCCTATTTCCAAATATCTACACCGGCGATCCGTACTTGTTGGACCCGCTGCGGCGACGCTCCGTGCTGCGCGTGGCCTACAGCAGTGACGCCACATCCAGGGCCCTGACCTCCGACCACCGTCTGACCGGGCGCTTCACCACCGGCCCAGTTGAGCACCTGTTACTAGCCGGGATCGATATCAGCGAAGTTGAAGCGCGCCTGCTCAGTGCCCAGAGCACACCAGCCCAGATACTGCTGCAAGGTCAGTTTGATCTCTACGATCCGCAATATGGTCGATTCATAGCGCCGAACAAGATCCAGCAACCCAAACAAACCACCAAGCAGCGTGGGTATTACCTGCAAAACCAGATGCGCCTGGGCGATCATCTGATTGCACTGCTGGGTCTGCGCCGCGATGAAGCGATAACCCAGGTCGAAGGCAGTGAAAACATCCAAGACGACGCCACCACAAAGCGCGCCGGCCTGCTCTACAGCTTCGACTCAGGCTGGTCACCGTACCTGAGTTACACCGAAGGCTTCTTGCCGGTCACCCAGGTCAACGACAGCGGCGACCCGTTCGAACCGATACGTTCACGTCAGTATGAGGCCGGCGTGAAGTTTCAGCCCAGCACTGCGCCCGTGCTGCTGACCCTGGCCGTTTTTGATATCAACGAAGAAAACCGCCTGGCACCGGGGGAAAACCCCACCGTTCAGGTGCAGCTTGGCGAGGCCAATATTGAAGGCCTGGAATTTGAGGCCATGGTCAGCTGGCCGCAGGTCATGGATGTCATCCTGGCCTACACCAAGCTGGATGGCGGCAGCGACGGCGGCCCCAACAGCGACGATACCAACCGCAACAGGCCCTTGCCGGCGGTGGCCGAAGAAGTGGCATCGGCCTGGCTGCGCCTGCAGTTCGGCTTTGCCGGCCTGCCCGGTTTATCGATTGGCGCTGGGCTGCGTTACACCGGCGCCATACCCGACGAAAGCCAAACCGTAACCACCCCTTCGTATACCTTGCTGGACGCCATGATCGCCTACGACACAGCACATTGGCGCCTCGCAATAAACGGCAGCAATCTGGAAGACAAAACCGTTATTTCCGCGTGCCTGGAACGCGGCGACTGCTTTTATGGCGCACGCCGCTCGGTTGTAGGCAGCCTGACGATCAACTTCTGATACGCATGAAAAAATCTCACCCCCGCACAGTGTTCTACCTCGGCCTGGGTGGCTTGCTCTCCGCTGCACCGTTGCTCGCAGCCGAGCCGGCCGACGACGCGCCGCAAGCTGAAGATGCCGTCATCACACTGCCCGCCGAATCGCCGCCAGCAACCCAGGACGCTGTTGAATTGGCGCCCATTGTGGTGTCGGGCGAGAAGATGTCACGCCGTCTTGAAGATACGGCCAGCAGTGTGCAGGTCATCAGCGCCTCAGACATTGCATCCAGCAGCATGGATGACCTGTATGACGCTTACGAGCGCACCGCCAACGTCAGCATGGACAACGCCGGCCTCGGCAAGGTCGGCGGTTTCGTCATTCGCGGCATCAGCAACAATGGCGTCACCGCTCAAAATTTCGCGACCAACACCCCGCTGTCCAGCGTTTTCGTCGACGGCATCCCCCTGTCTATCGCCGGCGCCCTGGGCGGCCCGCTCGACCTGTGGGACGTGGACTCGGTTGAAATCTTGCGTGGGCCGCAATCCACCAATCAGGGTCAGAGCGCCCTGGCTGGCGCCATCCATCTGATGACCCGTGATCCCGACGAATTCTTTGATGCACGCGCCCGCGTGCGCCATGGAAACGACGGCTTGCGCCAATACGCCGCCGCGCTCGGGCTGCCCTTGCTAGGGGGCTTCTCAGCACGGCTGACCCATCAGCAAAGTCAAAGCGATGGGGAGGTCTACAATGTTACGCGCGAGGAGTTCGGCAACCGCGAAGACCTGGAACACAACCGCATCAAACTGGGCTGGCAAAGCGCAGATGGCGAAAGTGCAAAAGTTGTGCTGTCTTACGGCCGGGCCGACAGCTACCGCGGCCAGACTCAGATCAGTGGTGATCCGCGCCAACGTCAGGCCGTCGCCAACGATCCTGAGTACGTTGACAACGTGTCTGATGTCGCCAGTCTGCGAGCGAGCTGGTTGTTGTCCGATGGCACCCGCCTGAGCGCCCAATCCGGGCTGAGCACCACCGAACAACAGCGCCTGGATGACTACAACGCCAGCGCCGAAGACGACGGTACGATCGAAAATCTTTCTGATGACGAAACCTGGACCCACGAGCTGCGCGTGAACTTCGCCGATCTGAGCGTGCTGGGTCGTCAATTGCAGGGTGTCGCCGGGGTGTTTGCTTCACACCGCGATGGAGCGATGGATCTCTACATCCGTGATGGTGACGTGCTCGGCGGCCAGCCCTTCAGCGCCTACGTGGATATACAGACGTTGGTGGACCAAACACGTAAGGGCTATGCGGCCTTCACCGAAGTGGAGTGGGCGCTGGCCTCGCGCTGGACCTTGATCGCCGGCCTGCGCTACGACACAGAATCGCTGGATTTCGAGTATTTCAATAACGCAGACCTCGCCCTGACCCGAGATGGACCGCCGCTGATTGGTGATCTGATTGGCGACATCATCGGGCCCGTTGTCGATTTGCCGGCTGACGGTGAAGGCCAGGGTTCGGCTGATTCCGACGCTGTGCTACCCAAACTGGGCCTGCGTTTTGAGCTGACACCAGACGCCATAGTTGGCATCACCGCGCAGCGGGCTTATCGGGCCGGCGGGCTGTCGGTCAATTTCGTGCGCGGCACCTTCAACACCTTCGATCCGGAATACACCACAACCGGGGAAGTGTTCCTGCGCCTTGCCCTGTTCGATCGCCGGGTGCGGCTGCGCAGCAACCTGTTCTACACCGACTGGCAAGACCAGCAGGTGTCCGTGCAGCTTTCCGACAATGCCAACGATACGCAGACCGAAAACGCCGGCGCATCCAAGCTGTACGGTGCTGAACTCGAAATTGATGCACGCCTGTGGCGTGCACTGCGCGGTTTTGCATCGCTGGGCTACACGCACACCGAATTCGTCGAATTCGACAGCACAACCGGTGACTACAGTGGCAACGAATTCCCCAGCGCGCCACGCCGCAGCGCCGCGCTGGGATTGTCCTGGGATACGCAGGGCGACGGTCTTTACGCTCAACTCGATGCGAACTACCAAGACGACAGCTTCCGCACCGCTGACAACGACCCGGAACAAACCTCAGATGCCCGTACCCTGGTCAACGGTCGCCTGGGCTGGCGCCACAACCAGCTGGACATCTATCTGGCCGGTCGTAACTTGCTTGATCGTTTCTACCTTGAGCAACGCGCGTTCGGTTTGTTCGTGGCCGGCCCGGCGCGCAGTTTGATGGTAGGTATTGATCTGAGCTTCAACTAGGCCTACGCAGAACGGATGACGCCGCCTGGGCAAAGGGCCACGTAGCATCCGTGCATGAACAACTCTCATGTGCTGATCACGGGCGCCGCCAGTGGCCTGGGCTGGGGATGCGCGCAGCGTCTTGCAGCGCAGGTCCGCAAAATCACACTGTGTGATATCGACACGGACGGCGGGCACCGCGCCTTGGCTCAATTGCGCCAGGCGTACCCTCAGCTCAGCGCTGATTTTGTGGCCATTGACCTTGCCAAGCCGGACCAGATCGATGCCGCTTCCGAACAACTGCGTGCGGCGAACGACCCGATTGATGTGCTGGTTAACAATGCCGGCATTTTCCCTCCCGCGCAGCGCATCACCACGCCCCAAGGCCACGAGCTGACATTTGCGATTGCCCATCTCGGTCACTTTCGCCTGACTGCGGGACTGTGGCCATTGTTGCAAGCCGCGCCTCGCGCGGCGGTGATCAGCGTGAGCAGTCTGGTCCAGAAAAACGCACACATCGACTTGAGCAACCTGGATCTGGCCCATGGCTACAGCCCGATCCGCGCCTATCAGCAGGCCAAATTGGCCTGCCTGCTGTTCGCACTCGAACTGGACCGACGCCTGCAAGCTGGACACAGCCGGGTGCGCAGCTATGCCATGCACCCAGGCGTGTGCCGCAGCCAACTGGGCGCCAACCGCACGCGCCAGCGCGGCGATGGCCTGCTGGGCTGGCTGTCCTATTGGTTTCTGGCCAAAGGCATGCAGTTTTATGGCCAGACACCCGAGCAAGCTGCAGCCCCCATCGAACTCGCAGCGCGCGGCGACTACCCAGCGGGTAGCTTTCTCGGCCCAAGCGGTTTTTTACAGTACGCCGGGCCCACCGGCATTTGTGAGCCTGGACTCAAAGCGCAGGATCCCGATCTGGCCGCTGATCTTTGGCGCATAAGTCTGGAACTAAACCAGATCGACTGGTCACCCCACGAAGGCTAAACCGCGTAGCAACTCCCTGCAGATGGACTGAGCGCTTTCATTATTTAGTGATAATGATTATTATTTGCGTATCGTTTCCATTGATCGCGAGGTTTGCATGGTTGCTATTGCCCACGAAGAAGTTCTGCATGTCCACCACTGGAACGACAGCCTGTTCAGCTTTCGCACCACCCGCGACGCATCGCTGCGATTTCGCAACGGCCAGTTCGTCATGGTCGGCCTGGACACTGCCACGCGGCCTATTCTGCGCGCCTACAGTATTGCCAGCGCCAACCATGAAGAGCACCTGGAATTCTTCAGCATCAAGGTCCCCAACGGCCCGCTGACCTCAAAACTGCAGAACCTCAAGGTTGGCGACAAAGTTCTGGTCAGTCGCAAGCCGACCGGCACCTTGCTACTGGATGACCTCAACCCCGGAAAACGGCTTTGGCTACTGGCCACGGGCACCGGACTCGCGCCATTTCTGAGCCTGGTCAAAGACCCGGAGATGTACGAGCAGTTTGAGCAGATCATCCTGGTCCACGGTGTTCGCCGCGTGCGCGACCTGAGTTACCGCTTGATGATCGAAAACGAACTGCCCAAGCACGAATATCTGGGTGAGCAGATCAGCAAGCAGCTGTTGTACCTGCCAACCGTGACCCGCGAAGCGTTTAAGACACAGGGCCGAATCACGACCCTGATCAACAGCGGCCAGATTACTGAAGCCCTTGGCCTTGCACCGCTGAACACCGCTGATGATCGATTCATGCTGTGCGGCAGCCCGGCCATGCTCGACGATCTGTGCACCTTGCTTGATGCGCGCGGGTTCGAAGTCTCCCCCGGTATCGGCGAGCCCGGTGACTATGTCATCGAGCGGGCCTTTGCCGAACGAGGTTAAACGCATGCGCCTGGACATACTCAACCGTGGCCTGGCCGCCACGCTGGGTGCGCTGATACTGGTGCACGCCAGCAGCGCGCAATTCAGCGGGCAGCTCGACCACATGGACCTGAGCAAACTGACACTGCTGCTGGGTGGCACCACCATGTTCTATCTCGCTGCGCTGGCCATCGGGCTGACTGCGCGAAAAGCGCTGGCGACCTGGCTGATTGTGAGCCTGCCCGGTGCGGCGGCCCTGCTCAGCCAGTGGGCGCCTGGAATCTGGGCATGAGCAAGTTGGTGTCCACACAATCTCAAACCACCCTCAGCGATGCAGCCCTGGCCGCGCAACTGCGCCAACCCAGTGGCGAGAACGCGCGCGAAACCGCGGCGAGCATGAACCGGGCTAACCGTGAGACCAATCGTCGCGCCATCGAATTGCTGCGTCTGAAAGCGCACAACAAAGTACTGGAGATCGGCCCAGGCAACGGCGCGTTTGCTGCACAGATCGTGACCGCCGCCGCGCATGTCGCCTACATTGGCCTGGACTGGTCGCACGACATGGTGCTCGAAGCACAACGCCGCAATCACCGACTGGCCGCGATCTATCCGGTCGTGTTTCAGCATGGCAATGCCAAACACATGCATTTTGCCGACGCCAGTTTCGACAAAGTCCTGGCGGTTCACACGGTGTATTTCTGGGATAACCCGCAAGCTCATCTGCAAGAGCTGCGACGCGTCATCAAACCCTCCGGCCAGCTGTGCCTGGCATTCGGTGACCGCAGCTTCATGCATCAGCTGCCGTTTACCCGGCATGGTTTTGCCCTTTACGACGAGCACGGTATGAAAGCGTTGCTTGAAAGTCATGGCTGGCAGATCAGCAAACACCAGCGCCATATCGAAAGCGGCCTGAGCAACCGGGGGCAGATGGTGCAAAAAACCATACACATGATGCTTTGCCAAGCCGCTGGCCCCACACTATGAGAGCGTGCAACGTAGTGCTGCGCCCTCACCCACACATGCGCGCGCCAGCGCCGCTTTCGCGCAAACCAGAACCCAATCGATGGTCGCGATGTGGCCGATACGCGGCGGCACTGGGTTTCTGGTTTTTTCTGATCAAGGGCCTGGTCTGGCTGGCCCTGTTCGCATCGGCCCTGTTCGCCGGTGCCGAAGTGGTTCAGGCAAGTCCGATGCGCTAGGCGCTTTGATCAGCTAGGGCCTGCTGGAGCAGTGCTGCGATCGGCGTCGCGGACCACCGCCAGCAATACAGCTCGAAGGCGCTGCCGCACCTGCGGGGAAAGCCCGGGCTAGAGGACGCAGGTACGCATAGGCTGTTTTGTCCCGTGAGGTCGAAAACATGGCCACCACCACATCGCGTGAGGGTGAAACGTACAGGGCCTGCCCATCAAAACCGGACTTGTACAGATCCCCGTCTTCAAACAGCGCATCCCACTGCGCCAGTGCGCTCACCGGACGTTCGCCCAGACGCGCCTGCGCCGCAGTAGCGGCCGCCTCGGCCGTCTCGTAATGCGCCCGCTTTGAGGTATCGGTCATGCGCGCCTGAACAACCTGGGGGAGCACCGCAGGATTGCGCCCGCTCGGCGTAAACAGCTGACCAAAACGGGCCAGATCTCGCAGCCGCGAAGAAAACATGCCGTGCGCAATGGCACGGCCGTCCGGCGCCATGCCCATCAGCCCGTCCCCCTCCGCACCGAGCTGCGCCCAGATCCGTTGTGACACCACATCGGCGTAGCGCTGTCCGGTAATACGCTCAATCAGCACGCCCAGCACATTGGTGTTGGCCGAGGAGTATTGGTACAGCGTGCCGGGCTCGCGCACCGCGCGCATGCGCTGCAAAGCTTCATCATGCCCAAGCGCCGGTTGGTGCCCGGCTGGCGTCAGCACGCCTTCTGCGTAGATCAGGCCGCCGATGCCGGATTCGCGATCCATGTAACCCTGCACCGAATCCATGGCGTCCACGCCGCTGGCCATATTGAGCACATCCTCAACACGCACCCCATCCCAACCGCTGCCGGCCAGTTCGGGCAGGTACGTCACGATGTTCTGCTGGCGCTCGATCTTGCCCTCATCGATCAGCAGTTCGGTCAACAGCCCGGCGAACAGCTTGGCCACCGACCACCACAGGTGCGCATCGTCCGGGCGCATACCGGGATAACGCTCAAACACCACCGCGCCCTGATGCAGCACGATGAAACCCTGCACCCGGGTTTGCGGATGCGCCAGCATCTCGTCCAGGCTCAGATCGCCCAATGCGGTGGTGACGCGCAACGCCCCCAGGGCCGCATCGGGATTCGCACTCAGCACCCGCACCGCACCCTGCCGACTGACCAGCTGGTGCGGAAAGAACTGCGCCATATTGAGGTAGGCATAAAGCGCATGATCGCCAGCGGCGGCGATGTCCCCCGGCTTGAAAGTCTGCGCCACCGCCATGGCTTGTTCGGCTTTGAACCCATGCTGCGCCGTAGCGACTGGCAGCGGCGATGCGGCCGCGATGCCACTGGCCAGCAGCATCAAGCCCGCAAGATTCCGGCTGAGCGTATTCATTCAAACTCCAGGCTGAAGCGCGCGGTGATGGTGCGTGGGGTATTGAGAACATAGAAATCGTTGCCCACGGCGGCCCGAATCACGCTGACCGGCGCGGTCTCGTCGGTGAGATTGAGCACATTGAGCGCCAGGGTCGGCTGACCGGGCCAGCTCGGCACACTGAAGTTCAGACCGACGTTGTAAGTGCCGTAATCATTGACGATGTCCTCGTTGGCAATGTCGTTGTAGCTCTTGCCAACGTAGGCGTAGCCCAGCAGGCCAGACACGTTGACCTTCCAGTTGGGCGAGCCGAAAAACGCCAGATTGGCGCTGTACTGATACTCAGCCGAACCCGGCAGCGGTTTGCCGGCAGGGATTTCATCGCGCCCGGCCATGAAATCTTCGGTGGTGCGCGCATCCACGGTGCCGCCGGCCAGCGACAGAATCACCCCAGGGATCGGCGTGAGCCAGCGCAGATTGGCCTCAAAACCATCGCTGCGCGCACTGCCCACATTGTCGTAATAGTTGATCTGGATGGCATTTTTGAGCACCACCAGCGCATCCGAATAGTCGATATGGAAGGCGGTAACATCGAATTCCAAGCGCTGGTCAAACCAGCGCGTGCGCAGACCCAGCTCATAGTTCCAGATGTAGTCCGACTTGTAGGTGGCGGGCACGTTCTGGAGTTCATCCTCGGGTATGTTCTGGATGCCACCAAAACGGAAACCGCGATTGGCCAGTGCGTAGAGCGAATGCTGGTCGGTAAAGCGGTAGGTCAATGCGAACTTGGGGTTGATGCCCTGCTCGGTAATGGTTGTGGTGAAATCGGCTGGCGACATGCCGTTGTTGACCAGCCGTGCCCCAATCCCCTGACCGGTGAAGCCACCGGCCACACTGGTGCGATACAGGCGCGCCCCCAAAGACACCTCCAAAGAGCGCCAGGGATGCCAGGTCAGATCAAAAAACAGTGCTTTTTCCTCGGCCAGAGCGTTGGTCTCCGCACACAACACGGCCAACTCACACTCCAAATTGGTCACGCCCGGTAGCAGTGCATCCAGCGTATTCCCAAGCACATCGCCAAGCCCCAGCGCCTCTGCAAGATCCAAGACGCCATCAAGCACATCCTGGCCCAATGCCCCGGTTTGATTCAGCGCTTCCACATTAAGCTTGAGGAAGTAGCGAATCGGCGACCGCAGATAGTAAACACCGGCCAGCCACTCCAGATCACCACTGCTGTTGGACTGCAAGCGCAATTCCTGCTGAAAAGAGCGCGATTCCTGATCGTTGAGAAACGGTATCGCAAGCGCATCCGGCGTGCCCGGCAACGGCGTGCCAAGAATCCCGCCGTAGGAATCGATGATGTTGAAACGTTCCTTCTCGGTGCGTGAGCTGGATGAGACCAGCCGCAAGGTATCCCAGTCGTACTGGATTTCCAGGTTGTACAGGCCGAATCGATGGCGGTTGGGCCAGGGAATCAGTGCCCCGCTGGTCGCCCGCGGGCCCTCAGGGTTATCGGAAATGATCAGCCCATTGTCGGCTGCGTAGTCCTGATCCAGATAGGTGAACTTGAGCTGCAGTCGGTCATCCGGCTGCCACAGCAACGCCGCCCGCATCTGATCACCCTCACCGCGATCGACATCCTCGGCGGCTTGACCCGCGCGCAAGTCATCAATCACACCCGGATATTCCCGACGAATGTAAGCCAGGCGAGCCCCGAGATTGCCCTGCTCCCCAAACAGCGGCGCATTCACCACCAGCCCCTGGGCAAAGGCCTGCGAGCCGTCTTCCGGCGCAATGTACTGGGCGAAGTAGCGTGTTTCCCAGCGATCCGGCATCGGGTCGTTGAGGCGGTAACGCAGCACGCCGGACAAAGCGGCGCCACCGAACAGCGTGCCTTGCGGTCCTTTCAGCACTTCGACAGCGGCCAGATCAAAGGCCGAAAGATCGGGTGTGATACTCGCGGCATACGGCTCATTGAGGGCGGTATCACCGATGAACACGCCCACCGGATACGGCACGGTGCTGGTCGGCGAAGCGCTGGTCGAGACACCCCGCACAACGATGCGCTGATCACCGGGGCGCGCGGAGTTGCCAGTAACCCCCGGAGTTTTCTCCAGCACATCATTGATGCTGAGAATGCCTTGCGCCTCCAGCGACTCACCGTCGATGGCGGCAATGGAAATGGGAATGTCGCGCAGGGCTTTCTCGCGCTTGGTCGCGGTGACCACAATTTCCTCAAGCACGGTGTGTGGACTGCGTGTTGGCGCCATCCGCGGGGTCTGCTCTTCCTCCAGTACGATCACCGCATCGCCGGCCGGCGCCGGGGTCTGCTCAGCTGCTGGTGCGGAAGCGCTCGAGGCCGAGCCGGTTTGAGCAGGCGCGGCTGTTGCGGAGGGCTGCGGCTCGCCAAACAGCGCATCCAGATCATCCTCGGCCTGCGCCACACCCAGCGGTACGAGCAGGATCAATGCCCACAAGGCGTGCAACGGCCTGTGCGTCTTTTTCATAGCTGTCTCTCTGCGTCCGCGTCAGTGCGCGGCTTCATTGTGTTGTTACAGGCCGGCCTCGCAGCCCGGCAGGCGCTGCGCTTGTGGCGGCTGATATTCGCTGGCGTGCAGCGCAGCCGCGCTGGTATCCGCCAGGCCATTAACCATGTCGATCACAGCGGTGGTGATCGGCTCCAGTGAGGCTTCGTGCACCATGTCGACCCGGTCGGCCGGGTCAAACAGATACATGGGCGCGGCCAGCAGGCTGATCACCGGCGTGGTCAGAAAGAACACCGACGCATCGGTGGGCGGGCGTTTGGCTTCAGGCTTAGGCCAGCCGTAAGGCGGCATGAGCAGGGAGCGATCAAGCTGATGCGCGCAGATCGCATCGCTCACGACTTGCTCAAGTTGCGGCATGTGGCTGGTAAACCACCAGCGCACTTCCGGTTTGTCGCCAGGTATCAGCGCGCCGTCGACCACATGGGCCTCGCGCGCCGCATGCTCCAGATGGATAACCGCCACGGTGTTCTCACGCAAACGCTTGGCGTAGGTCTTGGCCGTGTGATGCAAGCCGGCGCCACGCGACATATGGCCGCCCTGCAGCAGGAACATCATGTTGTGCGGTCGCTGATCCTGCGGCACCTGGGCCCAGTACTGCGCCTGGGCCATGACCAGGGCCACACCGCTGGCGTCTTCAACTGCGGAATTCCACGGCCCGTCGTGATGGGTGCCGATGATGATCCATTCATCAGAGCGCCCTGGCAGCACACCCACCACATTGTGCGAGATCGCCGGACGGGCCTCGCGGTGAACATTGATGCGAGCCTCAACCGGTCCTTGAGCCATCAGCGCAAGCAGTCGCTGGCCTTCGGCCTGACTCAGATACAGCCCTGGCATATCGCGCAGCTTGGCGTCATAGGGCACGAAGTAACGATCCTCCTGCCACGGAAATTCGAGTATTCCGATCCAGGCCTTGGCCCCGGCAGCCATGGCCGGCTCCAGCACATGCTGAAAGCGTGGCCCCATGGGCACGGTTTGCTGCAGGGTGTCGAAATCCCCATCAGGGTCGTAGTGCCAGCGAGCCACCTCATCACGCATGTGGGCCTGATCAAACTGCATCAGGCGGTACGGCTCCACTGCAATAAGCCCGGGCTGAGGCGGTGTATCCGCCGTGGTCAGGGCCAACTCGCCGTGCAAGGCAGTTGCGTTACCGGACAAGGGCACTGGCCAGGCCGAGAGCATGACGCTGTCATCCTGTCGACCGCGCGGCCACACTCTCAGCGACCAGCTGTGTGCCTCCCAGCGCAGCACCTCGAACGGTTCCAGGCGCACATCCTGCAGGCCGAAGGCCACGAACTGATCGTGTCCCCAGCGCTCCATCCACTCATCTGCGACGTAGCCGGGCAGGCGTATGCCCTGCTCATCGATGCGCGTGATCCACGCCATCATGGTGGCCTGATCGACCGCAACCGGCGCCGCATCAGCCGCTGTGGCAAAAGGCGTCGGCAGCAACAAGAGACACCCCATCAGGCGCAGTGCAAGGCGCTCCCCCCGAAGCTTTGCGATGCAAGCCATCATGTCAGTGCACCCTCCTGAGCTGCCGACGCTCATCCCAGATTGGCCAGTCCTCACCCAGTGGATCGGGATCGGAGCGGCGTATGAAATTGCCCAGCGCCACGCTCAGCTGGCGATGGATGAGTTCGCGCTGCGGCTGGCTCGCCGGCGACCACGCGAAACGAAAGTAATGTGCGCTGTCACCCTGGAAGTTGCCGAATACAAACGGCACATCCAGGCCATGACTGGCGCCCGCAATGTCCTGCCACGGTGAGGCAAAGTCGTCCCATTCAAAGACATAGCGGTAGACCGGCACTGACTGGCCGATCAGGGCATCGGCGGCGCGCTTGATGCGTCGCTCTACCAAGCCATTGAACAGGCGCCCGACCACACGCAGCCGCAGCTGGCCCCACCAAGACAGCAGATCGGCGCGGCGAATCTCGTCGTGCTGCTGAATCGCATCCCACAGGCCATCGCGATCAACCCGGCTGTAGCGCAACAGCAGCAGCATGCTGGCCTCGTTTTCAACCTTGCCGATGAGTGTCGGCACCGCGTTGATCAGCGGCCCGTCACGCGTATCATCGGCCGGCAGGACCACGCCATCGGCATAGGCTCCCATGGCTTTCAGCCCCTGCCCCGCCGCCAGCACCTGCGCCGTCGACAGAGCGCGATAGGCCGCAGCATCTTGCGGTCTTAACCCGGCCTGTTCGAGATTGGCCACAAAGGTCTCGCTGCGAGCCAGCACATCCTTGTATTCGTGGCTCATAGGAATCCCCGACAGCGACACCGCACGGGCAAACAACCCGCTGGCCAGCGGCGAACGCATCAAGGTCCACAGACTCACCGCGCCGGCCGAATGGCCCATTACGGTGACCTCAGCGGGATCACCACCCAGCGCGCCGATGTTGCGCTGAACCCAGCGCAATGCGGCGATCTGATCAAGCAAACCGAAGGCGCCGGCATCATCCAGTGCATCGCCTGTTTGCAAGGCCGGCACATGCAGGCTGCCGAACACCCCAAGGCGATACTGGATCGTCACCACCAGTGCATCCAGCTCGTAAGCCAGGCGGCGACCGTTGTAGGCCGGCAATGCGCTGCTGCCCGCAACACCGGCACCGCCGTGCACAAAGACCAGGACCGGGCGTGGCCGATCCGACGCGGCGGCCGGAGCCCACACATTGAGATAAAGACAGTCTTCCGAACCGTACAGCTGGCCGAACGTGGATTCATCGTCGCTGGCGAAAAAATTGCCGGTCTGAGCACAGGCCGGGGCAAAGCGACTGGCGTCACGAACGCCCTGCCAGGGTTCAAGTGGCTGCGGCGCGCGCCAGCGCCGCTCACCGACCGGCGCCGCCGCGAAGGGCAAACCGAGGTAGTGCACGACCGGGAAACCATCGGCTTCAGCCTGCCCCTGGACCACGCCATCAGCCAGTTGCACCACAGCCGGCGCGGCACCCACCCACAACGGGCAGCTCAGCAGCATCAGCGCCAGCACAAGATGCGCCCTCATGCGGCCTGCCCCACAGCGTTGCTATCGAGAAAGGCTGTCAAGGCACGATTGAAGGCCTGCGGATGCTCTGCGGTGACCGCATGATGAGCGTTTTCGATCACCACCAGGCGGGCATCCGGGATCTCGGCGCAATAAGCCTGCTTGTCGGCCAGTGGCATGTAATCCTGATCCGCCGCAACAACCAGCACCGGGCAGCGAATCTCGCCCAGGCGCTGTTGGACCGACCACCCCAGCAGGCCACGCATGGCCGCCAGATAGCTGGCCTTGTCGTTACGCGAAAAGCGTTCGACGAACTCGGCTTGCAGCGTGTCCTGCCCTGGAAACAGACGCCCTGCCAGCACACGCGCCATGCGCGGCAGGCCCAGCAGGTGCACGATGGCAAAGCGTTGAGCCACCATCAACCGCTCACGCCAGTTGCGCACGACAAAGGCCGGGGCACTGTTGACGATGGTCAGCGAACGGACCACTGGCACTGACTCCAGGGCCAGCTGAAACGCCACCGCGCCCCCCATCGACAAGCCCACAACATCGACCTCGTCGAACCCTTCGTGAGCCAGCAGGTCGCACAGGTCGCGCACATGCTGCGCGATCGGCAGCACACCACTCGCCGCTAATGATTCACCGTGCCCGCGCAAATCCGGCGCGATCAACGTGTGGCTTTTCGCCAGCACCTCGATCTGCGGCGTCCAGTCGGCCGCACAGGAACCCAGACCATGAATCAGCAACACCGCCGGTCCCGCGCCGGCAACGGTGTAGCAAAGATGACCGCCCTCGCGGGGCAGTCGACGGGTGTCGTGCATCGCCTGTCTCCTCAGGTCGCGCTTACATCGCGTTTTATCTACACTAACGTTCGTTCCATTTTTAAGTCAATAGGGCGATAGAACCTCGGTATAACAAGGGGTATGATGAAAGCCTTGTACTGCAACACTTGTTAACCATGCCGGTCACCGCGACATCCCCGAACAGCAATCGCCGCATCGCCGCCGAAGAGTCCGAATTGCCGGCTGATGTCGATCTGCGCGGCGCCCGCGGGCGGGTGCTGACCGCCGCGCTGCACCTGTTCGCCGATCTTGGTTATGGCGGGACCTCGGTGCGCGATATCTGCGCCCAGGCCGGGGTTCAGCCCACCACGCTGTACGCTCATTTTCCATCCAAGGAAGATGTGCTGGCGGAGTTGCTGCGCATTGGGCACGACGAACACTATCGGCGGTTGCGCGCCGCCCTGCTTGAGGTCGAGCCGGATCCGGCCGTGCAACTGCGCGCTCTGGTGCGCGCCCACGTGAGTTCGCACTGCAGCTTTCCGATGCTGGCGGTGGTGGCCAGTGCCGAGCTGCACGCGCTGTCGCAAGCCAAGTCACAGCCCATACTGGCCATTCGTCGGCAATCCGAATCGTTGCTGGTTGATGTTCTTGAACGTGGGATTGCCCACGCCCAGTTTCAGGTCAGCGACACCCTGCTGACCCTGCGCGCGATCAGTGCCATCGGCACCCGCGTGGCCTTCTGGTTCAGTCCGGACTGCGGGCGCAGCATCGACCAGATTGCCGACCAGTTCGCCGAATTTGCAGCCCGCATCGTCGGCCTGACCACGCCCGACTGACAACGCCAAGTCCGATGGGCGCCGCAGCGCCCATCGGCTCGCTTGTGCCCCGCTCAGTCGAGCAGCGAGAGGTCGCGCACAGCGCCGCGATCAGCGCTGGTGGTCAGCTTGGCATAGGCCTTGAGTGCGGTGGTCACCTTGCGCGGACGCGCTTCGGCCGGCTTCCAGCCCAGCTGATCCTGTTCGGCGCGGCGTACGGCCAGCTCATCATCGCTGACCGCAATGCTGATCGTGCGATTGGGAATATCGATGTCGATACGGTCGCCACTGCGAATCAAGCCGATGTTGCCGCCCTCCGCAGCCTCCGGAGACACATGCCCGATCGACAGCCCCGAGGTCCCGCCGGAGAACCGCCCATCGGTGATCAGTGCACAGGCTTTGCCCAGGCCCTTGGATTTCAGGTAGCTGGTCGGATAGAGCATCTCCTGCATCCCCGGCCCGCCACGCGGCCCTTCGTAGCGGATGATGACCACATCCCCTTCCTTGACCTGGCCGTTGAGAATGGCCTGCACCGCATCGTCCTGACTCTCCAGCACCACGGCCGGACCGCTGAATTTGAGAATGCTCTCGTCCACACCGGCGGTTTTGACGATACAACCGCGTTCGGCAAGATTGCCGAACAGCACCGCCAGACCACCGTCCTGACTGTAGGCGTGGGCCAGATCACGAATACACCCGGTGCTGCGATCCGCATCCAGATCGTCGTAACGGCAATCCTGCGAAAAAGCCTGGGTGGTACGAATGCCGGCCGGACCGGCACGGTAGAACTCACCCACGGCGGCATCATTGCTCACCGCAATATCCCAGTGATTCAGGGCATCGGCCATGCTCGGACTGTGCACGGTGCTGACGCTGGCATCGAGCAAGCCGGCGCGATTGAGCTCACCCAGAATCGCCATCACCCCGCCGGCACGGTGCACATCTTCCAGATGATGATGGCTGGAGGGCGCGACCTTGCACAGGTTCGGTACCTTGCGTGACAGGCGATCGATATCCTGCATGCTGAAATCGACCTCGCCTTCCTGCGCCGCAGCGAGCAGATGCAGCACGGTGTTGGTCGAGCCACCCATGGCAATGTCCAGGGTCATGGCATTTTCAAACGCGGCTTTGCTCGCAACATTGCGCGGAAGCACCGACTCATCGCCCTGCGCGTAATACCGTTTGGCCAGTTCGACCACGGTCGCGCCGGCGCGTCTAAACAGGGCTTCGCGATCCTTGTGGGTGGCCACCAGCGAACCATTGCCGGGCAAGGACAAGCCCAGAGCTTCGGTCAGACAGTTCATGGAATTGGCGGTGAACATACCGGAACATGAACCGCAGGTCGGACAGGCCGAACGTTCGATCTGGTTGACGTCCTCGTCCGACACGCTGTCATCGGCAGCGGCAACCATGGCATCCACCAGATCCAGCGGAATGATCTCGTCGGAGTTGGCCAGCTTGGTCTTGCCGGCTTCCATCGGTCCGCCGGAGACGAACACCACCGGGATGTTCAGGCGCATTGCCGCCATCAGCATACCGGGGGTGATCTTGTCGCAGTTGGAAATGCACACCAGCGCATCGGCGGTGTGAGCGTTACACATGTATTCCACACTGTCGGCAATGATGTCGCGTGAGGGCAGCGAATACAGCATGCCGTCATGCCCCATGGCAATGCCATCATCCACCGCAATGGTGTTGAACTCTTTGCCCACCCCACCGGCCTTTTCGATTTCCTCGATGACCAGCTGGCCCAGATCCTTGAGATGAACGTGGCCCGGCACGAACTGGGTGAACGAATTGGCCACTGCAATGATCGGCTTTTCGAAATCGCCATCGTTCATGCCGGTGGCACGCCACAAGGCGCGGGCGCCGGCCATGTTGCGGCCATGAGTACTGGTGCGGGAGCGGTAATTGGGCATGACGACGTCCTCAAACATGTTGAGCGTTCTGAAGGGGGCGCTATTGTGCGACGGACTGGCTATACCATCCAATAGTATATTGGGCATCTAGCCATATCTTTTACGAATAATGGAACTGCGCCAATTACGCTATTTTGCCGCGACGGTAGAGGAAAGCAGCCTCTCGCGAGCGGCCCGCCGCCTGCATATTTCCCAGCCACCGCTGTCGACCCAGATCAAAGCGCTCGAGCACGATCTTGGCGTAAAGCTACTCGAGCGCAGCAATCGCGGGGTCAAACCCACCCTGGCCGGCGCCCAGTTCTATCAAGACATTCGCACGCTGCTTTCACGCCTGGATCAAGCCTGCATGCGGGCTCAGCATGCGCAGCGCGGGCAGCTCGGAACGCTGACGATCGGATTCGTTTCCATCGCCGACTACAGCATCCTGCCCGCCGCGCTCAAACAGTTCCGCTCCGACTATCCGGATGCCGATGTGCAGTTGCAGGAATTGACCACCGACGCGCAGATTCGCGCCCTGCGCAGCTCCCGACTTGATCTGGGCATTGGATTGGCACCGGTCGATGAGACTGATCTTGAGTTCCTGCCCTTGCATCAGGAACCCCTACTGCTGGCCGCACCGGATGACTGGCAACATAGTGGGCCCGACGGTGACGGCGTCGATCTGACCTCGCTGGCGCACGCTGAGTTCATCGTGCCCCCGCGCGACATTGCGCCTGGGCTTTATGACCTCACCATCAGTCGTTGTCACGCCGCTGGATTCTCGCCGCGCATCACGCAGAGCGCACGTCAGATGCAAACCGTTATTGGCCTGGTGTCCTCCGGCATGGGCGTCGCCCTGGTGCCGGCATCGGTGCAGAACCTGAAACGCCCAGGCGTTCAGTATCGCTTCCTGCGTGGCACTCCCGCTTTGATTGAACTGGGTGTGGTGCGCCCCATCCAGCAACGCAATCCCTTGGCAGACAACTTCATCCAGCTTCTTCTGGCAAGCCGCTGAGCCTGCGCCATAAGAGGTTCAGCAAACCCCTAAAAAAGGGCGCCACGCCCAAGGACGTGACGCCCGCCGCGCGCGTTCCCCTTCAGAACTGCCACTCCAGCGTGCCGCTGACGGTGCGCGGTGCTCCGTATGCCCCATAGCCACGCGGTGAATCCGCGCCAAGATAGCCATTGGGGAAGTTGTAGGTTTCGGTGATGTAATCCTGATCAAGCAGGTTGCGCCCGGTGAGATAAACAGCCCACTGGCCGCGGCGGTAGCCAATACGCAGACTGACCAGTTCACGGGCGTCGCTGCGATCCTCCGAGCTGTTGCTCGGATAGGTAAAAGCCATACTTTGGTGCGACACGTTAAGGGCGGCCATCAGCCCATCCGGATGCTCCCAGACCAGCCCCAGATTGGCACTGCGCTCCGGCGCCATTACGAAGCGGTTGCCCGAATAGTCGTTCTCGCCATCAACATAGTCGATGAACTTCGTGTCCACCGTGGCCAGCGCGAGATGCACTCGCCACTGCGGCGAGAAACGCCAGCGCAAACTGGCCTCGGCGCCGTACAAGCGCGAGCTGGCTGCGTTCTGAGTGACAAAGAACAAACCAGTAGGAACGGGAACTTGCTGGTCGGTCCAATCCACATAGAAAACGTTGGCGGCAAGCTGCACGGCCTGCCCCCAATGCCAGCGGACGCCGAGTTCATAGTTGTGTGTGTACTCCGGATCAAAACCCACCGCCTCACCGGTGGTTGAGTCCACATCCACGCCACCGGCACGGTAGGCCTCGGCATAACTGGCAAATACACTCCAGTGTTCGCCCAAAGCAGCCCGTAAACCCAGTTTGGGTAACCAGGCCGAATAACTGGTTTTACCGCCCTGAAAACCATTGGTTTCCGGTGCCACCCCAGCAGCGACCGCGAGCGTACGCACATCAAGACCGGGCAACGCCGCAAGCACGGATTCGAGCGTCAAGCCGACCAGCGGCACCGCAACCAGCCCATCCGGCGCCACCACAAAGGCCTCAGCGCGCTGGGTGGCAAAGCGATTGCGTGCATCCAAGGTCTCGCGGTCATAGCGCAGCCCCACAGTGGCCGTTAGCCAGTCCAGCACCTCGACATCAAACTCGAAAAATGCGGCGAGATTGTCCGCATCTTTGCGCTCCTGGCTGAGGAAATCGACTTCCAGCTCCAGCGCATCAGCCAGGATGGGTATGGCTACCTGGGAACTCAGCGGAATGCGCACATCATTCGAATACGTTGAATTGCGTGTGCGAAAACGCCCGGCGTAAAGCCCCAGCATGCCTTGCACTCGACCGTTGTCTGAAGTACTGAGGCGAATTTCCTGCGTCAGGTTGTCACCGTCGTTGTACAGAGGATTGCTACCGCCCTGCTCCTCGGTGCCGTCGAAATCACGAATGTAGTCCTGTTCCGTCCGCATCAAGGCGCTGATTGCACTCAAGGTCCAGCCTGACTCGAAGGTGTAACGGTTGTCCCAGGACACCAGTTCACTGGTCACCAGATCCCGCGTCTGCGTGTTGACCGTACTGGTCCGGCGCATGTCGGTGCCCGCGGTGCCCTTTTCCATGTTGTAGTCGGGCTGCCCATCGGTCCGGCTGCGGTTGTAGTTCAGCAGGCTGCGAAAGCCTGCTAACGCAAGCGATTCGTAAAGCAATTTGAGCCGCACCATGCTGTGGTCATGGGCGGAAAAATCGTCCGCACCATCAGGCTCATGGGTGATAAAACCGTCGCTGTGATCGTGCGACAGCGCCACACGCATGGCCAACACATCATTGAGCGGTCCACCGCCCGCCACGCCAAGCTGCCAGGTATTCAGGCTGCCATAGCGTGCCAGCGCATACAGATCCGGATACCAGGTGGGATCCTTGGATTTGACCACCACGGCGCCGGCCAGAGCATTACGTCCCTGACTGGTCGACTGAGCGCCACGCAGCACTTCAATCTGCTGCACGTCGAACAAAGTTTCCAGGGCGGATTCCTGGGACACACCGTCCAGGGTCACGCCATCAACCTGAACACTGATCAGCGGGGCGCCTGCCCCGCCGCTGGCGCCGGTCTGATCAATGCCGCGTATGGACAAGCCGCCTTCTTCACCAGCACTGACATTGACCGTGTCTTCCAGCACATCCTGCAGATTGAGCTTGCCCCGCTGATTGAGATCGTCAGCACCGATCACCTCAACCGACGTGCTGGTTTCCCGCAAGCTGCGCCCAAGCTTTTCACCCAGCACAATGACGGTGTCGAGTTGCGTGCGGTCCGCAGCGTCGTCATCAGGATGCTGCGCATCCAGTTGAATGACATCGGGATAGGTCTCAGGCGTGCTTTCAGCATGCGCGGGCAGCAGAATGGTTGCAGCGAACAACCCCGCCAGCGGGGCCAATCGCCGTTCACGTTCAGTCATCTATCGTGTTAGTTGATGGCGTTGCGGGCCAGCGCCATACAATGCAGACGCAACAAAGACGCCGCATCGCGACAATTACGCGCCATCGCAGCAGGCCGGTATTGCATGAGCATGACCGCCGGGGCCCGGCCGTAGCCCAAAGCCATCGCTGGCACGCCCAGATCAGCCGCAGCGGACATTTCCAACGGGTGATCGGTAACCAGCAAGGTTTGCTCTGCAGCGATTTTTCCGTTGTGCAGCAGGCCGCTGAGCAAATGGGGCCGCATCAAACCGCTGCCGGGGCGCACCGAACTTATGATGGAGTGGATACCGGCATCGGGCGCAAACTGGTTCATCAGCTTGAATGCCGCATCCTTGCCGATATGGGTCAAATAGTGGACCTGCCAATCGACCGCGCGAACAGCCGCGAGCACGGCGGCCGCACCCGGGCGAAGCTGCGACAGGTAGCGTCCCTGACTGTCGAAATGATCCTGATAAACCTGCAGCGCCTGACGGGTCGCGTCGGGTTCGCCTATCCAGCGAAACAACAGCGCGGAGACAGGCTCCCAGCCCGCCACTTTGATCAGTTCTTCATCGCTGACATTGAGGCCAAGCGTTCGTACGGTGAAGCGCAGGCTGTCTTGGACTCCAGCGCTGGCATCCAGAATCAAACTTTCCAGATCGATCACGATCTGCCCGGGCCCGGCGGGCGAAACCTGGCGACGTGGGCGAAAGTATTCTCGGGCCTGAATAACAGTACTCATAGGTGTGCTCTCCGCGAGTTGTGGTCATGTGCCCGTCGCAACCGCTTCAGGCTTAAGCGGGTCGAACTTGACGCGCGAATGCGCGGAATGCCGGCCTCGTCGTGATGTGTCATATGGTCATTTTGGTCAGCGCTTGGCGCGCCCGGCTGCGGCAACGTGCATGCCTTGACGCGCAGCGCCAGCCACCCCGGCCCAGCGCCGGAACAACACGCCTGTGTTGTGTAAGCGAGCTGCATCAAGCCGCACGCCTGGTGCGCCAATAGTCGGCGCGACACATGGCAAGGGTCTCTTCACGCAGGCGATCGTTGGTCAGCACATTGCGGCGGAAAGCGAGCCGGTGAACGGCCAGCCCCACCCGCAGATACAGCGCTTCGGAATCAAGCCCAACCATCAAAGGCTGCTCGCCGCTGTATTCAATATTCGAGAAATCGCAATAGCGCCTCAGCGCTTCCTGGTGGCGTTCATTCATGTGCACACAGGCTGCTGTCTCTGCCGGACCAGAAAACGGGTTGGCCTTGAGCGTGTCGTCAGGATCGAGCCAATGAATCTGACCAAAGCCCCCGATGTAGCGAATTTTTAGCGGCAACAGGCGCCAGAAGCTGAAATCGTGCGCGGTGAAATATGTTTCGGCGTCTGGATAGAAGCGCAGATAACGAGCAGCAACCGCGCTGACGCCATGCTCCGACAACGGCTCGGCATTGGCCATCACACAGATTCGGCCGTGAGCTTGAACATCGCCGTCGGTGTTCTCGACCACCGTCAGACTGCAGCGGGTGTCTTCTTTGAGATTTGCGGTGTGCTGGGCGATATCCGAAATCAGGATCACCGGATTGCCATCGCCATCCAGCACATAAGGGGTCACCGAACCGAGCGGATAGCCGCGCACTTTTACGCTCAAAGACGAAAGAATCCCGTATTGGCGGCTGCTCAAAAGTTGATATGCGTCGCGTGCGGCCTGGTGCATGAGGGTCCTCAGTGCTTGAATTGAACTACCTGAGGGATTAACTTAATGCGAATCATTCTTATTTTCAATATTCGCGATGAAATTTATTAACCCCTCCCGCTGCTGGCTGGTTCTGATCCTGCTGCTGAGCCCTTTTAGCTCCGCACAATCCTCCGAAAACGCGCCATTGCGACTCGTCACCCTAGGCGGCACGGTCACCGAAACGGTCTATGCCTTGGGCGCAGGCCAACAGGTTGTGGCAACAGACACCAGCAGCGTCTGGCCACCGGCCGTACACGCCCTACCCAAGGTGGGTTACTACCGCGAACTCGCCGCCGAAGGCATTCTCTCGGCAGCGCCTGATCTGGTGCTTGCCTCGGCCCATGCCGGTCCACCGGCGGTGTTGCAAAAGCTGCGCAGCGCCGGCATCAAGCTTGTCGTGCTGCCCGAACCGCCTCCCCTGGCCGAGGCGCTGGCGATGATTTCAAGCATCGCGCAAGCTGTGGGCAAGGACGCCGAAGCGCGCGCTTTGATCAAGAGCATTGAGGAGTCCATCAAGGCCCTGCCCCCGGCGCCACAGCATAAGCCGGGCGCCCTGGTGGTTATCGGTGGACAAGGCGGTCAGTGGATGGCTGCAGGGCGCGACAGCGCCGCGGGCGCGCTGGTCACTCTGGCCGGCGCGCGCAATGTGGCCAGCAGTTTCAGCGGCTACCGGCCTGTTGGTGATGAGGCCATCATCAGTTTGGCCCCCGACATCATCATCGTTCCTCAGCACGCGCTGCCCATGCTGGGCGGCCGCCAGGGTATTCTTCAGCGCCCCAGTGTTGCCGCCACGCCAGCCGGACAAAAGCAGCAAGTGCTGGTGATGGACAGCCTCATGATCCTGGCCATGGGACCGCGTGTGGGCACCGCGGCGCAGCTGCTCAGCCAGCACTTCATCGGCCTTCAGACTGACAGCGGCTCGTGAGGCCTTTGCAGCACGCCAAGGCAATGCGCATCACGGCCTTTGCGGTCGGTGTGGTGGTGCTCCTACTCAGTCTCAGTCTGGGGCCCATTCGCATCGCCCCGGAGCGCATCCTGGACATTCTGTGGCAATGGCTGTTGCAGCGCGAAACACAGCTACCCGCGCACGAAACCGCCACCATTACCATGATCCGGCTGCCACGCACCCTCACCGCAATGCTCACCGGTGCCGCCCTGGCTGGCGCCGGCGCCGTGTTGCAAGGGCTCACACGCAACCCGCCGGTCGAACCCGCCTTGATCGGTATTTCCACCGGTGGCGCGGTCGGCGCTGCGCTGGTGATCGTGTTCGGTGGCGCGCTGATGTGGTTGCCTGCAGCTGCTTTCGCGCTCAGCCTTATGGTGTGCTTCGGCGTCATGGCACTGGCTCGCGTAGACGGCCACACGCCGGCCACGACGTTGCTACTCGCAGGCATTGCCGTCAACGCCTTGGCCAGCGCCATTCTCGGCCTGCTGACCTATGCGGCCGACGACCCGGCTTTACGCACCCTCACTTTCTGGCTGTTTGGAAGCGTCGCTCGCACCGGCTGGCAAGAGCTTGCGTTGCTAACGCCCGTGCTTGTTGTATGCGGCGCCGTGATGTTGCGCCAGACCCGCGTGCTGGATGCATTAACACTGGGAGATGCGACCGCCGGCCATCTGGGTTTTGCGGTGGAACGCAGCCGCCGACTGTTGATCGCAGCGGTCGCGCTCAGCGTTGGCGCTGTGGTCGCCTACACCGGAGTCATCGCCTTTGTCGGCCTGGTGGTCCCTCATGTTGCACGTATGTTCTGTGCCCCGGGGCACCGCAGTCTGCTACCCACCGCCATGCTCACCGGCGCAGTGCTAACGGTCGCTGCGGACACCGTTGCGCGTCTGGTTGTGGCGCCAGCCGAGTTGCCCATCGGCGTTGTCACCGCCTTGTGCGGTGCGCCCTTCTTCATTGCCTTGCTCTACGCCAAACGACGCCAACTGGAAAGCCTGTGAGCACACAAACACCGAGCCGCGATTGAGCATCATGTTGAAAACCCATCACCTGAGTCACCGGCATGATCGCCGTCTGTGCCTGGATCACATCAGCGTGGCATTCAGGCCCGGCCAGCTGTGCGTCATTGGCGGGCCAAACGGCAGCGGAAAAAGCACGCTCATACGCCTGCTCAGCGGCGAACTGAGGCCCAGCAGCGGACGTATAAGCCTGGACGGCATGGACCTGCGCCACTGGCAGCCCCTGCGTTTGGCTCGCCGTCGCGCGGTGCTCTCACAACAAGTGCCCAACCAGCCCGCGTGGCCTGTGCATCAGGTTGTGGCCCTGGGCCGCAGCCCGTACACCGACGAAGATACTGCGTACGGCCAACAGGCCATTGCTGCAGCCCTGGATCAGGTTGGGCTGAGTGATCAGCATCAAGCGATTTACTCACGCCTGTCTGGTGGCCAGCGCGCGCGGGTGCAGTTCGCCCGCAGCTTGTGCCAACTGCATGAGCAAAGCACCGATGCGCTGTGCCTTCTCGACGAACCCACAGCCAGCCTGGATCCACGTTGGCAGCATCAAACCATGCAATGTCTCAAAGACTGCGCCGCGCGCGGCTGGACCGTGATCTGTGTGTTGCACGATCTGAACCTGGCCAGCCGCTATGCAGACCGCTTGCTCATACTGCATGACGGTGATGTCGCGCTCGACGGCGCGCCGGAGCAGGTCCTGGACGACCCGCGCATTGACCGCATTTACCAGCTAAACTTTGCCCGATTGCGACATGACGGGCACCGTTACCTGCACGCTGTCGCCTGAGCCCTAGCGTATCCTCTGTTCGGCGCATGGAAGCCGCCTCGGCGCACATTAGACTGTGCGGATTAGCGTTGAGCGATTTTCATGTCAGAGCTTCACCCGACATCAACCTGGCGCGCCACCGGCCTAAGCCCCCGCGACATCAAGCTGCAAGCGGCACAGCTGCAGCTCAAGTTGCGCGACAAGGTCGATGCGTATTGTCCGCAGGGCCACAATGGCGACACCCTGACGGCGGCCATGCGCGACCGTTTGAGCCAGCTGCTGCAGCGCTTTATCCAAAGTCACGATCAGGTCCTCAGCCAGCTGACCATATCCGGCGATCTGGCCAGTCACCCCTGGGCAGGTATCAACAACACACAACTTGATCCCGCTCAGTTCAGTCAGGTCAGCGAACGCCTGACCGAATGGCAGGCCAGTTTGGTTGCCGTGTCCGGCTTGCTTGCGGACCTGCGTCATTTTCTACCTGCAGGTGCCGATGCGGGCTTACCGATGACCCAACTGGGCGAGCTGATCGACGCCCTGGAGCAGCTGCCGGAACCGGACGAAGATGTCATCTGGGAGTATCTGCCGGCGCTCAGTGGCGAGCGTTTGCAACAGTCGCGCAACGGCCTCGACATGTTTCTGTCACTGGGTGCGCTGTCGATCCGTCTGGCCAGCCGAGTCAGTCCCTGGGACATGTTTGATGCGCAGTGTCTGCAGCGTCATCAGCGCGGCATCGCCACCTTGACGACCCATCTGGCGCCACACACAACCCTGGGGCAGCTGCGCGATGTCTTACTGCGTGCAGACACATTCATCAGCGACCTCAATCGACTGGCGCCGGAACTCGACAAACTCACCGCAGCCCTGCGCCTGCCCGGCGACCCCGTGTTTGCCACCAGTTGCCAGGGTCTGGATGAACTGGAAAAGCTGCTCGCTGCAATCGCTGCGGTCCCGCACTCGTTTTTGCAATGGCGTGACCCCGCGCTCAAGCAGGCGGAGTTTGACAAAGCGCTCAGTCATCTGCACCGAGAACTACAAACCCTGAATCAGCGCGCCGAGCTTTTACGCAATCAGTTTGACCTGAATGCCCTGCCTTCAATCAATCAGCTTGAGCGCATACGCAGCGCCCTGGACGGCGGCAAGTCCAACCTGTGGCTGAACACACGCGGGCGCGCCGTGCGCCAGGAGTTGCTCAAGTTTTGCCTGGATGACGAGATTGTGCTGGCCGATATCAGTGCGCAATTGCCCAGCCTCATCGAATACGCGATTTCCCTCAAGGCCCTGAACGACCATCCAATTTACGCCAAACATCTAGGGCGGCTGTATCAAGGGCCTGACACCGACGTGCGCATGGCCGAGACCCTGCGCGCCTGGTATCTGAAAGTGCAACGTGAGTACCAGGGGGAACGCGCCAAGCTCGGCCAGTGCATTCTCAGCCTGCCGGACCGGGTGACCTTGAGTATTCGCAAGATGCGTCAGCAGCATCAGCACACCATTGAGGATGCGCTGGCGACTTATCACAAACTGCACGCCATCCTGGCCGAACAGGCCCCGCTGCGCGACAACCGCTGCAATCTGCTTGATCCCGAGCACGGCATCGCCAGCGTAGTGCGGGCGCTCAAGCAGGCCCTCAACACACTTGGCGATCTGGCCAGCGATGACCAGCGCAGCATTGGTGATTTGGCCCAGGACGTGGACGCACAGGGGCGTCTTATCGCAGGTCAGGCCCAGTGGGCCCAATTCCGCAAGCAGCATGCTCTGTTCAAGGGCATGGAGATGGAGATCCACGGCTCGGTGACCTCCGAGGCCATGCTGCGCAAGGCCATCGCCACATTGGCGCTTGCAGATGCCATACAGAGCGTTCCGCTAGGCCCGCTAAGACGCGTTCTGGAACAAAAGTTGCGCCCGCGCCTGTACGAACAACTTCGCAAGTTTGCCGGCACTTTGAAAAGCGCTCAGCGCGCCGAAGAGGCTGCCCGCGAGTCGTTCAGCACATTGGTTGATCTGGATTTACGTGCCTGGATGCAAGGCCGCACCGCAAGTCCCGGCGCCTTGCGCACACGCAATCAACTCGCCTTGCAACGTGGACGACATCTGGGTGATTGGCTCAACTACCTGAGCGCGCAGCAGCAGATGCGCAAGCTTGGCCTGGCCGCCCTGGCAGAGGCTATCGTCGACAAACGCATCGCCCGCAATCAGGCCGATCTGGTGTTGCAAGCAGCCATCATGCGCGTGCTTGCGCTGGAAATGCATCAAGCCCCGTAACGCGGACACCGGCAAAGATGGACATGGCACACTGTGGGCCTCTTTGTTCGGTTGCATCGCATGTTCGGAAAAACATCACTTGAAGGAAAAACCGCGCTGGTTACCGGCGCCTCCAGCGGTCTGGGCGTCGACTTTGCCAAGCAATTGGCCGCCATGGGCGCAAGGGTGATTGTGGTGGCCCGGCGCGAGCAGCTGCTGCAGCAGCTCAGTGTCGACATCCAGGATGAATTCGGCACACCTGCGGAATATCGCTGTTGTGACCTGAGCGACGCAGGTGCGCGCGAAGCTCTGGCCGCTGACCTGGCCAGCGCCGGTATCCACATCGACATCCTCATCAACAACGCCGGCTTCGGTCTTTTTGGTGATTTCCGACACACCGAGTGGCAGCGCACCGATCAGATGCTGCAGCTGGATATCGTCGCGCTGACCCACCTGGCCCGCCTGTTCGTGAACCCGATGGTGGAAAACGGCTACGGCCGGATCATGCAGATCTCCTCGGTTGGCGCTTTCCAGCCCTCGCCTGGCTATGGTGCCTATTCCGCGGCCAAGGCCTACGTACTGAGTTTCAGCCATGCGCTGCACTACGAACTCAAAGGCACCGGCGTGACCAGCACCGTGGTCTGCCCCGGCGTGACCGAAACCGAGTTCCTGCGCGTATCAGGTCAGGCACGCAACCGTTTCCACAACGCGACCATGATGAGCAGCCGGGAGGTCGCACGCATGGCCCTCAAGCGCACGCTAAAAGGCCGCCCGGAAATCGTCACCGGCCTAATCAACGCCATCAACGCATTTCAGGTGCGTTTCATGCCGCGTCAGCTTCTAGCCCGTATCGCTGCGATGGCGATGAAATATGAGGCGCAGAACGACAGCTAATTGCCCGCCCTGGCAGCCGCTTCCGGACTGAAATTACGTCGCGCCATGGGCTGGTTCAGGCGCCACCAATCGTCACTTTCGTTGGTCAGATAGGTGGCCTCGTAAGCCCCCGAGGTGAGGTCGTGGTAGATCGATGCGCCGCGGTGGAAGGTCAGAGATTCCTGCGAATAGAAGTACGCCACCATGGCGACGCGCCAGAGTTGATCCTGGCCATCGTAGTTGTCGGCCCACATCGCCAGCCAAGTGTCTTCATCGGCATACAGACGGCGACGCTTGTACACATGGCGCAGCCCGTCTTTGACCTGCGCATCGATCACCCAGACGCGGTGCAATTCGTAACGGAAGTGGTCGGGATTGATGGTGTGCAGCTGGATGATGTCGTCGTAGCTCAGCTCGGGGCTGTTCAGCTCGAAGTTGTGATACGGAATCAGCACCTCTTTGCGTCCGACCAGAGTCCAGTTGTAGCGGTGTGGTGAGCCGTTGAACAGGTAGTCATCATCAGAGGTGCGCAAACCCGAGGGCGGCACCGGATAATCAAAACCGACTTCGGGAGCTTTACGCACGCGCCGCAGGCCGGGCAAGTATTGCCACGCTTGCGTTGCATCGCCGGAGAAATTGTTCGGCTGATAACCCACCGCCACCTGGCCTTTGAGGCGATCCGGCGCCAGGAATTTCATGAAGAACAGTGCCGCCGCATGTTCTTTGTCGAAAGGCACGAGCTCGAAGGGCTGGCCGGGCGCGCCGGTGCCTGTACCCAAGGTGCGAAACTCGCTCTTGCCCCAGGCCACGGTGCCATTGGGATAGACATCAGCGATGTCGTAAACCACCTGCTCCGAGCCAGCCCGGTGCGGGACAATGACATTCCAGATCGCCTCCAGACCATTGTCTGGAAACGGAAACGGATGCGCGCCGGTGTAACCGCTCACACCCAGACCATCGTCACGCAGCGCGGCCACTTCGGCATTGCGCTTGACCACATCACAGACCCATTCGTGCGGGCGGAAATCGCGATGACTGGGGAAAACCCGCATGCGGTAGTGTTCGGGATACTTCTGCAGCAGGGCTTTTTGCCCATCAGTCAGCAGATCGGCGTACTGCGCCATATTGGCCTGTGTCACCACATACAGTGGCTGCTCATCAGCGTAGGGGCCGGGCACCCAGCCGTGCGGCTTGTCCAGCCCCGGCCATTGCCCCTGATACTTTCCGGTGTATGCCGCCACACCACCAGGTGTGCCTGCGCGCACCGCTCCCATGCAGGTCAGCTCATCACCGCCGAGCTGATCAATCTGCTGCGGAGTGGCATCGGCCCAGGCCAACTGGACCAGCATCAGGCCCAGTGCCAGACCGCTGCAAGGTGTTTTTCTCATGTCTCATCCCGTGCACAAAAACCGAGGAGGCAATCCCTGCCCCCGCGGTCATCATGCGGGCCGTGATCCACGACGACGTACTAGAAATGAAGTAGCCGGAAAAGAAAAACCCGGCAAGCCGGGTTTTTAAGATGGTTTAGCAACGACGTCCTAAAAAGACGTCACAGGTGAATTATTCAACCTGCATCGACCCTGATCCAGATGCTGATCCGGTCTCTTCGACAGCGCCATTTTCGTTGTATTCGGTGTAGTCAAGTTCCCAATTAAACGTCGCGGAACTCCCGCCAATCTCAGTAAATGAAAATGTGAAATCGTAGTGAGCCAATTCACAGTCTATGAACTGGTCATTTTCACAATTCGTTTGTCCGCGATCATGCCCGTCCCCGCCAAACTCGGTGAATTCGAGCCGGTTGCCGCTCACGGCTCGCCAGTGGATGCTATTGACATCATTGTTACTGAAGTCGTTGTCCGGGTTCGGCTCAAAACGGATCGATCCGGTGCCATCCTGGTTGAATACCAAGCGCTCGATATCACCGTCTGCAATGTCGGGCACGAACGCACGACCCGCCAAAAAGTCGTAGAGCGTTCCATCAGCCGCAGTCATGGACGAATCTTCTGCACAGGCAAACAAGGTTTGTCCGCCCTCTTCCACAGTGCAGGAGAACAAGGCGGAATTGCTGTCAACCGCACTGGCAGTCACGGTGACGCGGTATTCCTCACCATCAGAGCCGAACTCGGTGTACTCCAGGACACCTTGATTGGTCACCGCCCAGGAAATGGGATTGACGTCATCGGTGTCAAAATCGTTGTCGTCGCTGGGCAAAAAATATACGGATCCACTGCCATCCGCGTTAAATACCCACTGAGCAACTGAGTCATCCGTACCTGAAGCCTCATCAATGACCTCCAGGTAGAACACGCGCCCAGCCAGAAACTCACTGGTGAACTTCGCGCCTCCCGAACCGGCCTGCTCACGAGCAAATACTTCGCTGAGCTCACTGGCTCGGGTTGTTCCGTCACCGCACCCTATCAGGAACTGCTCTTCCTCAGGACGAATGATGCACAAGGAACTGGCATTTCCCTCGCTGAGATTGACGATGTCCACCTCATAAGCTTCTCCCCCGTCACTCGCAACGGTGGTGCCACCGACGCTTAAGAAAAGTTCTTCGTTGTAGGTACTATCCGCCGTGCCAGCGCAGGTGGATGTACCCAGATAGAGCGTTTCCGTACTCAACACATCTGCGTGGTCAACGTCCCAGACAACGTGGAACGATTCGCTCCCGCCATCCAAGCAGTCAGCAACCCAACGCCCCTGCAAGGCATCGAGAAGAGTCCGGTCTACCGTCACACAGACCCGCTCTGCATTGGACACCAGCTCATCCACGTTTTGTCCGCTGATGTCGAGGCAAAACTGGCCCGATCCGATATCGGTATTCACAACAACGGCAAGACTCAGCGACTCGACGGCTTTCGTGGAGCCCTGAGTGAACTCAATTTCTGCGTAGCTATCTGCGCCAACCACCTGCACAAAAAGCTTGGCCAACGCAGAGCTGGAATCAAAATCGACATCAATGTCGAGCCCCCCGCCAGAGTTGACTTCCAACGCATCGTCGGCCACGGCCACGGAGGGGTCCCCAGCTGTGCCCGACTTCTCCGGAGGGTTGCCGGTCTGCAGTTCCGCATCGGTGTTTCCAACGCGCATATCCAGAACCTTCATAACCTCATTGGGTTGTGTCGCTGGATTCAGAGGCTGATCGCCCGCCCCCCCATCATCAGAGTCTCCCCCGCTGCTGCCACCACACGCGCTGAACAATACGGACAAGGTAACAAGCCCCGCGCCCGCGACACGCTGCAGTTTCCATTCAAACATTCTTATTCTCCCTCACTCATGGCAAAACCACTGAATTTAATCCCCATTAAATCCAGCGTTAACGAACACACCGACGACAAGCTGCTGCTATTAATCAACCGCCGATGAACTACAAATCAGACCAAGAATTCCAGCCGGACACGTGGACACAACACCGACCCTGCGTAGGACACAGAACTTGCCCTGACACATGACATATTGAAAACGCAGATTTACAACGTCAGGCGATCGGCCTTTACGATGCGCCACGGTCTGGTGCGCGAAGGCGCTGCTGCGCGAAACCACGCCAGCCCTTTCAGCGGCTCTCTCCCATAACATCCACACATGTGGCTTGCCATATCTAAACCCCCGTTTGAATGGCATTTCTTATTGCAACTCACGCTGCCACGCGAAACTTGGCCACGTCAACCACGAACAGATGATAAGAATGTTGTTGAAAATTATTCATAGCTGGAGAGCCGCTTTAAGCACACCTGAAAAAGCCCTGTAGCTAGGGCTTTCCTAACATTCGGAAAGCCTCTATGGCGCATCAAAGATGGCAAGACCTTCTACTCGTTTTCCGAGCACGCCGGCTGAAATCAATGTCGCGAAGCGCAGATCTTGAGCGCCTATTCCTGGCGCCGACAACTGAGTCATAACTCAAATTGATCGAGGCCTTGCAAGGATGACTTTGTTCGGCCGGATAGACTCGCACCATCCTCGCTGAGCAGCCGCGCGGCTTCCTCCCGGGCGACAGAACTGACGGACGAAATCAGCCTGGATACGTGCAATCACCGCAGCATGTTCCTCGACCATGCCGGCGGCAACCCAGCTGGCCAAACGTGCCTGCTGCGATGTCACCCTGCATTCGATGCTGAGCTACCGGTCTTGGCACGGCCCGTCCACCTGCATCACGTAGGCCCGTTGCAGACCTTTCTGCGCGGCCTGATTCGACTGCGTTTCAAATTGCCACCTGTGCAAGCTCTTGTCTCACGCGTGTTCGGTGGGGTGGTCATTCTGGGCAAGCCGGCAGTGCCTACAGGCTGCAAAATGTTGTTGTCATGCCTCATCCCATGCACAAAACGGCGGGAGCAATCCCTGCCCCCGCCATCATCATGCGGCCCCTTCGCCCCGCACTCCTACCGAATATGGAGTAGCTCTGAGGCATTGCGGGATCAGATCAGACAGCTTAGAAACGACCTCCAAATCCAATGGTGACGCCCGCGCTGCGAGGATATTTATCGCCATCGTAGCGGGCGCTGTCGAGCGACTGAAACGCTTCAATGCTGAGTACATTGAACAGGTTGAAGCCCACGCTGATGACATCCAGCTTGCTACCCGCCAGGTTGCTACGCCAGCCTGCGCGGGCTGCCGGCAGCCACCACGGGCCGACATAACTGACGCCAACGCTCAGCCACTGGTAATCGTTACCCGCAATGTTCTCGACCTTATTGAGCTCCAATCCACCGAAGACCGTCACACCGCTGTCGGCCAGGGCATAACTGGCCTCAACGAACAGCTGCGGATCCAGCGTGAAGTCGTCACGGGCCGGCGCGTCACCACGGGCGATGAATTCGGCTGCGGCGAAGCAATCCTGCCGTTCGGTTTCCTGCGCACGATTGGCACAGTTGCTACCGATGTTGGCAAAGTCGAATTTGGCTGGAATCAGGTTGCGTAGCGTAGCGCCCAATGCCAGGTTTTCAGCGACGAAGCCGGCCCCGACATCCAGGCCTACAGCAAAGGCGGAATCCTTGTTCAGGTCATAGTTGTCGCCCGCACGGTCAAACGCCGTGTCTTCGTCATCATCCGAATCCAGCGCCGCAATCTGGCGGCTCAGCTCACCCTGAATCAGTTTGAGTCGCGCCCCCGCGCTGACTGCACCATCAAATTGGCCCAGCGCAAAGGGCATGAGATCACGGGCATAGTCCACCGCAACCTGAACGAATTGTCCCGAACGCACGTATACGGCGCTGTTGGTCAGGATTTCTTCATCGGCCACGTCGAGCTCAAGGTCGCCGTCGATCACATTGGCCAGCGCCGAGACCGCCAGATCCACGTGCACCGCCATGACCCCGTCGAACGCTTTGAAGACAACAGGCAAGGTCGGCAGCGGCATGCTGACATCAATACCGACCTCAGCCTTAGCGCCAATTTCTGCCAGCAACGGCTGAAACTCGGCCTCGATGGCCTGGAACTCGGCTGCGGTGATCTGGCCGTCGGTCTCCGCATCATCGACCCGCGCTTCCAGCGCATCCAGCTTGTCGACAAAGTCATCAACCGGACCAAGCTCCAGCGCGATCGCCGGCAACTTAAAACCGTGCAATGCCCAGCGCCGATCCCCCAAAGAACGCGCAAGCAGGGCTGGATTGCCATTGCCCGCAGGCGCCATATTCGGTATGGACACTGCGGCCGTTGTTAGGTTTGAACCGGCCGGCAGGTTGCCGGGAACCGCAGCATGCGTCACTCCCACTGCACTCAATGAGACCAGACACAGAACAACCCGCCCAAAACGCGTGGGCACAACATTCAACATTCAGATTCCCCAAAAAAAGACCGTTAATGATCAACCGACCATTTTAGGGTGCCTGCACTTCGCTTGAACATATTCAGCAGGAATATTCAGCGGCGTGTCGTTGGCGTGCATCGGTGTTTCTGCTAAATTAAGGACACTGCCTTAACGGCACATGAACGTGTGCCTGTCCTCCACCTTGCCTCCTGCTCAACTCATGACCACGCCGAAATTTTCAGCGTTAGACCGCCTGCGCTCGCGCATCGAATCCGCTTTCGGCCGCTGGGGTGAAATCTGCCATGACCATCCGTGGTGGGTGATCGCCGCGCTGACAGTGGCACTGGTCTTCTTCTCGACCTGGTTCCCGACCATGCAGGTCGACACCTCGAATGAGAGCTATCTGCGCGAGTCGGACCCGGCTCGTCTGGTCTATGACGCCTTCCAGCACGAATTCGGCAAGGACGAACGCATCGTGGTGCTGGTCGAAACCGATGGCGACATCGTCAACGATCAGGTGTTGCGCCGCCTCCAGACGCTGCACACGGCGCTGGAAGACATCCCCCAGGTGGACAAGGTCGACAGCCTGATCAACGCACGCATGACCGTGGGGCGCGGCGATGAATTGATCGTCAAGGACCTGCTGGAGGATCGGCCACAGAACCCGGCCGAGTTTGACGCCTTGCGTCAACGCATCCGCGCAAACCCCTTGTACCGCAATCATTTCGTGGATGCATCGCTGACCCGCACGGTGCTCATCGTGACACCGGACACCTACGCGGCCAGCCCTTCGGATGCGGACGCTGCAACCGCCCTGGATGATTTCGATTTCAGCGCCGGCTTCGATGACATGGATGCCATGCTGGATGACAGCGCAGCGGCAGCCCCGACGGCGGAGGCCGAGTTCATCACCGACGAAGAGATCTACCGCATCATCGACAGCATTGCGGTCCTGGAAGATAGCCACGGCGATGCCGGCTTTCGCATCGGCATGGCGGGTTCACCGCTGATGATGCATCAGCTGACCTTCATACTGGGACGCGACATGTTCCTGTTCTCGGGTATCGGCATCGTGCTGATCTCGGCGCTGCTGTTCGCCGTGTTCCGGCGCTGGGTGATCGTCGGCCTGCCGGTGTTCGTGTCGGCACTTTCGGTGTATTTCACCTTCGCTCTGATGTGCTTTTTCGGCATGGTGGTGACCACCTCGGTGCAGATTCTGCCATCGCTGCTGCTGGCCATCGGGGTGGGCAATTCGGTGCACATCTTCACCGCCTATTTCCAGGCCGTCGACCGCGGCGATAACAAGCGTCAGGCACTGCGTTACGCACTCGGGCATTCGGGTCTGGCGGTCATGATGACCGGACTGACCACCGCAGGCGGCCTGCTGTCCTTCGTTACCGCCAACCTCAAACCGGTGGCCGATATCGGCATCATCGCCCCCATGGGCATCCTCAGCGCCCTGCTGTTTTCGCTGGCCCTGTTGCCGGCGCTGATTGCCGTCACCCCGTTCAAGGACAAAGGTCTCAAGGACGATTCCAACGGCCCGTTCCAGCGGTTCCTGACGGCTTGCGCCCGAATCTCCACCACCTATCCGCTGCGCGTGGTGGCCTTGTGGTTTGTGCTGATCGCGGCCTGCCTGGTCAGCGTGGCACAGATTCGCCCCAGTCACTTCCCGCTCAGCTGGTTTCCACAAGGGATGGAAATCCGCGATGTCACCGAGGCCCTGGACAGCAATTTCGGCGGCTCCACCTTCAGTGAAATCGTGGTCGACAGCGGGCGCGAAAACGGCCTGCATGATCCGCTGCTGCTGCATGCGGTTGACCGGGCCATGCAATTTTTGGATCAGCTAGAGGTGCACGGCGTTCAGTCCGGCAAGGCCACCTCGCTGCTCGATATCAACAAGGAACTGCATCAGGCGCTGAACGGCAACGATCCGGCGTATTACGCGATCCCCGATGACCGCGCCCTGATCGCCCAGGAGCTGCTGCTGTTCGAGAATTCGGGCAGCGATGATCTGGAAGACATCGTCGACACCGCATTCAGCAAAATGCGCATCACCGCCAAGATGCCGTTTGTTGATGGGGTGCTCTACCCCGACTATCTGGACGCCCTGCAGTCAGGCTTTCGCGACATCGTGGGTGATCATGCCGAGGTTACGTTCACCGGCGTGATCATGCTTCTGGCCGGCAGCGTCAAGGTTCTGATCGGCGACACCATCCGTTCTTACATCCTGGCCTTCTGCATCATCGCGCCGCTGATGATGCTGCTGGTCGGCTCGGTGCGCACCGGCCTGATCAGCATGATCCCGAATCTGGCGCCGATCATTTTCACCCTGGCGCTCATGCCCATCCTCGGCATACCGCTGGATGCCTTCACCCTGCTGATCGGCTCGATCGCACTGGGCCTGGCGGTGGATGACACGATTCACTTCATGCACAACTTCCAGCGCTACTACGTCCAAACGGGCGACGCGCCACGCGCCGTGCATGAAACACTGCGCACCACGGGCAAAGCGCTGATGATCACCTCGCTGGTGTTGTCGGCAGCCTTCTTCGTCAACCTGTTCGGAACCATGAACAACCTGCAGGATTTTGGCCTTTTGACCGGCACCAGCATCATCGTGGCCTTCCTCGCTGATGTGCTGCTGGCCCCGGCCCTGATGGTGCTGCTGGCCCGCTGGAAAGAACGTTCTCACAAGGAGTCCATCGCATGAGACATTGCATACGCTTCATTCTGCTGGGCTGCGCGCTCAGCCTGCCACTGACCGGCCACGCCGAACTGTCGGGGCGCGACATCATGCAGAAGGTCAAGGACCGCGATGATGGCGAAAACGCGGTCATGGACATGCAGATGGTGCTGATCAACGACAGCGGGGACACCCGCGAGCGGCATATTCGCTCGTTCCGGCGCAACGCACCGGACAACCCCAAAGACACCCAGAGCATCATGTTCTTTCTCAGCCCGGCCAATGTCGAGGACACCGGTTTTCTGACCTACGACTACGACGACGGCAGCAAAGATGACGATCAGTGGCTCTACCTGCCTGCTTTGAAAAAGGTCAAACGCATCGCGGCGGCCGACAAAAGCGGCAGTTTCATGGGCTCGGACTTCACCTATGCCGATATGAGCAGCCCGGACCTGGACGACTACACCTATGAGGTGATGAAGCAGACCGAGGTTGACGGGCACAAGGTCTGGCAGATTCTGTCCACCCCCAAGACCGAGGACGAAATCAAGCGCACCGGCTACAGCAAATCGGTCAGCTTCATCCGTCAGGACAACTACGTGGTCGTTCGCGCGGTCAACTGGCTGGAAAAAGGTGGCCGCCTGAAGTTCATGGAGGTCAAGAAGCTGGAGCAGATCGACGGCATCTGGACGCCACTTGAGATGGTCATGACGACCAAGAAAGGCAAGCACACCGAGCACGCCAGCGTGCTGCGCTGGGACGACGTCAAATACAACCAGCCCATGGACGACGATCTTTTCACCCAGCGTCGTCTAAGCCAGGGCTTGTAAGGATGGCGATGCGGCATCCGTTGCGACGGCAGACGGCCCTTGCGGCCCTTGTTGGCGGCCTGCTCGCCAGCCACGGCGTCCTCGCCCAGGACAGCATGGATGACGTGCTGGGCGGTTTTGACGAGCTGGATAACTATGACGATGTCATCGCACTGGATACCGATAGCAAAGGTTTTGAACAGAAAACCTGGGACCCCAGCGGCAGCCTGTCCCTGGCCAGCAGCTACAACCTGAAGAATCATCGCTCATCCACCGGCACCGACTACGACGGTCTGTCCAAGCTGCGCCTGCGTTTGAATCTGGGCCTGGACGGTCAGTTCGGCGAGCACTGGCGCAGCAGCTTTAATGTCAGTGCCTGGCACGACTTTGCGTATGACTTGCGTGACACCACGTACACCGAGGCCGTGATCGGCGAATACGAGCAGGTGCTTGACGTTCAGGACGCCTGGATCTCAACCCGCCTCGGTTCAAACTGGGACAGCAAGCTCGGCCGGCAGGTCGTGGTGTGGGGCTTTGCCGACAATCTGCGCGTGCTCGATGTTCTCAACCCGCTGGACAATCTGGAGCCGGGCTTGGCCGACATCGAAGACCTGCGGCTTCCGGTGGGCATGCTGCGCCTGGATCGCTATGCCGGCCCCTGGCAGGCTTCGGCCATCCTGATTGGTGAGCAGCGTTTTTCACGCAATCCACCGATAGGCAGTGATTTCTACAGCGTGACCGACGGCCAAGGCAATGCGGTGAGCTACCGTGAAATTCAACCCGAGGATTTCGAGGAGCTGGACTATGCCGCCGCCCTGACCGGGCGCTTCAGCGGCTGGGATCTCAGCCTGACCGCTTCGCGCCGCTGGTTTGACGAACCGTATCTTGATGCACGCGCCTTCGACAGCAGCGACCGCAACGCAAGCCAGGAGGACTTTGAGCGCGACGCCGTGCTGCGCCACAGCCGCGTCAACCAGTTCGGCTACGGCGTGCAGATCACCCGCGGAGGCTGGTTGTTCAAACATGAAGCGGCGCTTATCGATGGCTTGCAGTTGACCTCGAGCAGCATCCTTGAAGACCCGCTGCCACTGCTCAACGCACTGCCGATTATCAATGCACTGGTGCCCGACGGCGGCCAGTTGCTGCCCACTGATGTGCGTGAAGTGCGCCGCTACGACATGCTGTTAGGCCTGGAATATTTCGGCCTTGCCCAGACCACGCTCAGTGTGGAATTTGCCGCCCGACATATCGAGGACTTCGACCAGGACCTGGCCTGGTCTGGCTATCTTGAGTGGCGCGGCGAATCCGCTGTGCGTATGACCCGTGACTTTCTCAATGAACGACTGCGCCTGCATCTCATCAGCGTGCTGTTCAACCGAGACGGAGAGATCTTCAGCGACAGCGGCGGCGCGATACACCGCATCAACGCCGAGTATGAATTTGCCTCGGCGCTGGTGGTTGTGGCCGGCGCGGTGTTCTATCAGGGCGGCGACCAGGCGCCCTTCAACGTCAGCGGCGACAACGACCGCGTTTTTGCCGAAATCAAATGGTCGTTCTGAGGACCTCGCCGACCGTGGCTTCAGCGTACCAACCGATTCTCGCAGAACCGATTCAAGGCCGAAAACATACTCAGCATCTCCGGAATGTGAGGCCCGAGCACCGGCTTGCCGGTTGTGACCAGACACACCACTGAACCGGTGTCCGGGCGCGCCCAGGTCAATGTACTCGACAAGCCCAGATGGCCGAAGGTTGAATACCGGTTGAGCCCGTAGAGCCCAACGCCTCCATGGCCGAGCATAAAACCCGCTGAATAGCGAATCGGGATGCCGATCACCCGGTCTAAGCTGGCCCGTTGACGATCGGGTCGAATGGCCGACTGCACCGTACGCTCGGCAAACACACGCTGCCCGTCGAACTCACCTCCATTGAGCAGACATTGGTAGAAGCGCGCGATGTCACGCGCTGTTGAAACCACGTTGCCGGAAGGAATAACCGCCGACTGGAACCGCGGGTCATTCGACTTGGCGATGGCCTGCGCAAACGGCGCACCAACCACTCGCGACAACTGCCACGCGATCGGTCCCGGCATCCAGCCCGTTGCTGCATTGAGCGCGATCTGGTCAGCGCGGTCCGCTGGCAAGCCGTAGTCCAACCACTGGGCGCCCAAGGGCCCTTTAATCCATTTCTGAAGCAGGGCCCGGGGATCTTGGCCAGTCAGCTCACGCAGCATTTCAGCCAGCACAAAGCCACCGGTGATCGCATGATAGGCCGGCAACCCACCTGCCCGGCCCTGCGGACGCAACGACAGCACCAACTCACGCCGCTTTTCATCATCGTGCAGCGCATCGAGCTCATCACCATCGTCAAGTATAGGCATACGGGTCAGCCCGGCACGGTGGGTCAGAATCTGACGCACCGTGATGGCAGCCTTGCCATGGCGCTCAAAGCCCGGCAGATGCGAGGCAACCGGATCATCCAAGCTCAGTGCGCCTTGCTCCACCATCCGATGCACCAGCATGGCTGTGACCGCCTTGGCGGCCGAAAACAGATTGATCGGAGTGTTAACCGTCATGGGCACCAGCGCACTGCCCGAAGTACCCGGCTCATTTCCGCGCGCATGACCTATGGCGCGGTCAATCACCACCTCACCACGATGGCGGACACACAATTGCAGACCGGGCTGAACCCCAGTGGCATAAAGCCGTTCGAAACATTGCCACAATGCCTGCACACTGCCGTCACGCAGCCCCAGCGTGTGCTCGGCAACCTCACCCGATGCGGTATCGGTCACTGACGCCAAATCATCGGGCACCACGCTGAGTATTGACCAGCGTCGCAATGCTTTAATCATTATGTTCCCCATCCGCCGCTGGCGCGGCCGCTTTATGACACGCACAATATCAGGACCTCAGGTTGATGCACGCTCGGTCTCAGAGGCAAAACAGCTGACCGCCGACACAAGCGTCCCAGGTGCTGCATACAACAGGCGCAAAACGCACCACGCGCAAATATTGCCGAGCCGTTTTGGTGCATAAAGTCACAAAGCCACGTACCACATAGCTTTGCTGTTATGCACAAAAAAGAAAATCCGGAATCACGTTCAAATCGGCTTGTCAAGAAATTGACAAACTTACATGAGAACAATCTTAAGTTGTTGTTTTTATTGGCTTAAGACAAACTGGTTACGAATTAATCAGCGCTGCAAAAAGCCTGTATCTATCGCTGTTCCCGGCTCCCACAATGGCGATATTCACAAAGTTATCCACAGGCTCTGTGCATGACTCAGGTTTTTCATTGCACTACCGCAAGTTACGTGAATTTTTTGAGAAATCACCTGTGCAATGTAGCCTCAAAAAAGCACCTGCAATACACCGCTTGAGGTGGACGCCGAAGCGACTAGGGCGCCGGCGCCGGCGGGTTCTCCCGCGCTGCGCTGGCCTCGCCTGCCACAATCCTGTTTTGCCCATCCTGGGTCGCATAAACAGCACCCAGCTGTTCGCCATCATCGACCTCGGCAATCGTCGGCACGAAGTAATACTCGGCCTGGGTTCGCTCCGGCGTGATATCCAGCAGCATGTAGCCTTTATCGGTCAGGTTGACGTACTTCATGTGCGGATTCATGGCCGGCACCAGCGCAGAAACCACGTTCTCGGCCGGCAAACCGAGGCCGGGCGAGGTCACTGAGGTACACACGAATTCGACCGCCATGGAACCATTGCCGTTGAGCGGGTTGTAACTCAGCGGGTTACTGGGGTCTTCAGTGATGTCCATGACCCAGGACGTGTGAATATCGCCGGTCAGCACCACCACGTTGTTGATCGCCACATCGGGCCCACTCTGGCCACCACGAATGATGTCCCACACGCGACGGCGCTCGGCTGCGTAGCCGTCCCACTGGTCGGTGTTGAGAATCAGCCCGCCGCTGCCAGCCACAGGCAACAGGCGCAGCGTGTTGCCGGCCTCACCAAGCAGCTGAGCCAAGTCTGGCGTACCGAGCAGACGCAGCTGACCGAACATGACCTGTTGGCCCAGGAATTTCCACTGTGACGTCGAGGCATTCAGATTGTCGGACAGCCATTGCAACTGCTCCTCGCCCAGCAGCGTGCGTGATTCGTCGTTAAGCGCTGCTGAATTGACCATCCCGCCCTGATCGATCAGCACTTCCTGGTCACGATCAATGATGCGGGTATCGAGCATGTCGAATTCGGCCAGATCACCATACTTGAACTGGCGATAAATCCTGACCGGGTTGAGCGGGTCGACGACTCGAATCGGCATCCATTCGTAGTAAGCCTGAACAGCCACCGCCAGACGATCTGTCCACGCCCCCTCGTCGCCTTCGGTGTGGTTGTTGGCACCGTCGCGGTAGGAATTGTCAGCCGTTTCATGATCGTCCCAGACGCAGATGAACGGATGTTGGCGATGCGCTTCCGCCAGGTCGGCATCACGCTTGTACTGCGCATGACGCAGACGGTAATCCTCCAGCGTGACAATTTCGTGCGCCGGCTCGTAGGCCCGCGCACTGCCATATTCGCCGTCACCATACTCGTAGATGTAATCGCCCAGATGCAGAACCACATCGAGGTCAGCACGCTCAGCCACGCGGCGATACGCATTGAACAGGCCATGAGCCAGGCTTGAGCACGACACCACCCCGACCCGCAGACGGTCTACGGCCCCTACCGGCGCGGTGCGCGTGCGCCCGATCGGGGATTGCACCCCGCCACTGGAGAAGCGGTAGTAATACGTTGTGCCCGCCATCAAGCCTGTGGGGTCAACTTTGACGGTGAAATCACGACTGGCTTGCGTCACCACACTGCCGCTGGCCACCACATCCAGCATGTCTGGATCCGTTGCCATCTGCCACTGCACCGTGAGCGCCGCAGCAGTGTCCTGAGGGGTGACGCGGGTCCACAAAATGACCCGATCAGGCAATGGGTCGCCACTGGCCACGCCGTGCACAAAGGCCAGCTTACCGTCGCCAACAACCGCGCCATCACTGGCATTGCAACCTGACAGTGCCGCTCCGCTGATGGCGGCCGTGGCCACCGATGCCGATCCCTGCAAAAACCGGCGGCGGTTCAAACCCGAATGATGCTGACTCATGTGACTCCCCATTGAAGACTGTTTTTTCTGCCACTTTATCGCGTTCGTCGAACGCGCTCCAACGGCCAGACAAACAACTCAGGCTAATCCATGGGCGTGACAGTTTTGCGACAAACACTGCAGCCATAAAAAAACCGCTGCCCGTTTCCGGACAGCGGTCGGCTGAGTTTGGTGGTTCGGTGCGCTCAGTTGCTCTGACTTAAGCGCAATACCTTGTCAGTTTCGCAGTGCGCGCAGCATCCAGGCGGTTTTCTCATGGATACGCATACGGTCTGAGACCAGCGCTGCAGACGATTCATCATCAGCGTCTTGCGCTGCCTTGAGTACTTCGCGCGCGGTTTTAACCACCTGCTCATGGCCCTTGGTCAACAGATCGACCATCTCGCCGGCTTCCGGCACGCCCTCAACCTCGGTGATGGAGCTGAGTTCGGCAAACGATTTGTAGGTGCCCGGTGCAGCCACACCCAGCGTACGGATACGCTCAGCGATCTCATCCACTGCGGTCGCCAGCTCGGTGTAGTGCTCTTCGAACATCAGGTGCAGATCACGAAACTGCGGGCCGGTGACGTTCCAGTGAAAATTGTGCGTCTGCAGATACAACGTGTAGGAATCAGCAAGCAGGCGCTTGAGGCCGTCGGCAATGGCGTGACGGTCCTGCTGATTGATACCAATATCAATGTCAGACATCTAGGTTCCTTCGGTTTGTGCGTGAATGCACATATACCCTGTGGGCATATATGGACTTTTCAAGCGCTGCGGCTGGCTGCCAGCTTGATCACCGACCAGTAGCCTTGCGGCGCGTCGCTCAAACCTTTGACTCTGAGCATGCGGTGCATCTGCGGCAGGCGGTGGTATGGCACCGAGGCCATCAGATGATGTTCCTGGTGAAAATTCACATTGAGCGGTGCCACACAGCAACGCGCCAGCCAGCCGGCCCGGGTGGTCCGCGTGTTGGCAAAGACCTCTGATCCGCCCGGCAGACAGGCGTGCTCGGCCAGGGCGCGTATGCGCAGAAACACACTGAAGCTGGTCAGATAGGCCAGCGGCCAGGCCCAGTAGACCCAAGCCGCGCCGCAGGCCCACAGCAGCGCAAACAAAGCCAGCTGGCTGAGCACCATGGGACCAAGATTGCGCAGCCCATTGCGCAGATAAACCGTCAGCCCGCGCTGCGCGCGCGGGCGCCAGCGCACATCACCGGAAACGGTGTAGTGCATCGCCCCGATATCCATCAGAAAAAGCCCGAGCACGCGCTTGAGCCCGGTCAGCCCCAGGGCGTCACGCAGCAGGCGGCGACGCATCCCCGCGGTGTCGGTCGGGTACATGTCCACCAGTGTCAGATCCGGATCCTGCGCGGTGCCGGTGTGCGCGTGGTGATGCATGTGGTGCTGACGATAGCGCTCCACATCCAGCCACACCGGGCGTGCGCACAGCCAATCAACCAGCCGGGTATTCAACCAGCGGGTTTTGAACAGTGAACGATGGGCTGCTTCGTGGGTGGCCACGGCGCAACACAGCTGCTGTCCACCCAGCAGCACGATGGCCAGCAGCCACATCAGCGGATGCGGCCACAGCGCCAGGGCCGCGAAACACCCCGCACTGACGCCCCAGGTGCGCAGCAGTACCCACAGCCCGGCCAGGTTGGATTTGCGCGTGAGCTGCTCAATCTCGGCAGCGCTGAAAATATCCTTGATACGCGTCGTCATCTCAGTGTCTCCGCCCGCGCATTACGCCGCGTTGGCCATGATCTGTTTGAGCGCACACGGCGAGGCCGGGTCGGCACGCTCGATGATCGTTGCCACATCCGTGCCCTGCGGCAAAGCACCGAAGTTGTGCTGACCGTCGCCGTGCAAGCGCGAGGCGCAGAATGCCTCGCTCACAGCTTGCGGTGCATGGCGCACCAGCAGGGCCGCCTGGAAAGCCAGCGCCATACGATCAACCAGGGCGCGGGCACCAAACTGCAGGGCCTGATCATCGCCAGGATCGAGACTGCCGATCTGCGCTTTGAGCGCATCCAGGTAACGGTCGAGATACCCGTTGCCCCCACGCGCCTGCTCGCATTCGCTGATAAAGCTGTGCACCACCGCCGGGCTCTTGCCCATCGCGCGCAGCACATCCAGACACTGCACGTTGCCACTGCCTTCCCAGATCGGGTTGATCACCGCCTCGCGGTACAGCCGCGGGAAGATCGAATTCTCCATCACCCCGCTGCCGCCAATGCATTCCATGATTTCGTAGCTGTGATTGGGCGCGCGCTTGCAGTTCCAGTATTTGCCCACCGCGGTGGCCAGGCGGGCCAGATTGGCCTCGTGCTGATCGCTGGCGCGGCTGTCCAGGGCGCGTGCCATACGCATGGCAAACGCAATCGCCGCTTCATACTCCAAAGCCAGGTCGGCCAGCACATTGCGCATCAACGGTTGATCAATCAGGCGTGCACCGAAAGCGGCGCGTTCACGGCAGTGGTGGATAGCATTGGCCAGACCGGCACGCATCAGGCCAGCCGATGCACCCATGCAGTCGAAGCGGGTCAGGCTGACCATCTCAATGATGGTCGGCACGCCGCGCCCCTCTTCCCCCACCAGCCAGCCGCGTGCGCCACGAAACTCAACCTCGCTGGAGGCATTCGACTTGTTGCCCATCTTGTCTTTCAGGCGAATCACGTTGAGGGCGTTCTTTTCGCCATCCGGCAACCAGCGTGGTACCAGGAAGCACGACACACCGGCGGCCGTGTTGGCCAGCACCAAAAAGGCGTCGCACATGGGCGCCGAGAGAAACCATTTGTGCCCGACCAGGGCATACAGCTGGCCACCACCGCCCTCGCCCAGCGGCGTGGCCGTGGTCGAATTGGCACGCACATCCGAACCGCCTTGCTTTTCGGTCATGCCCATACCAATGGTCGCAGCGCTTTTCTGTTCGACCGGCAGGTTACGCGGGTCATAACCGCGCGCCAGCACTTTGGGCAGCCAGATATCAGCCAGCTCAGGCTGATGGCGCAGACTGGGCACGCTGGCGAAGGTCATGGTAACCGGGCAGCCGTGCCCCGCCTCGACCTGCGAATGCATGAAGGACTTGGCCCCGCGCACCACGTGAGCACCGGCTCTGGGATCGGTCCACGGCGCACTGTGCAAACCGTTGCTTAGGGCGGTATCCATCAGCTGGTGGTACGCCGGGTGATAGCGCACCAGATCAAGACGCCGCCCGAAGCGATCATGGGTGTCCAGCTCGGGGGTGTAGCGGTTGGCGAGATAACCCAGTTCAAGGTACTCGGCCCGGCCGATATGGGCCGCAAAATCATGAATCTGCGTAGCGCCCCAGGCGCCGCCCTCGCGTGCCACGGCCTCGACCAGCGGCGTATCGGTGGTGAACAGGTTGTAGTCGACCAGCTCGGTCGACACATTCTCTACACGATGGGTTTCCCCGAGATGGGCCTGGTTCATGGCTTCAAATCCTGACTGAATGGGGTAATGGGTAAAACATGCCGCTGCGCGCTCATCCTCGGCGGAACGCATCCAGGCCAAAATCGCCGAAGGGCTCATCACGCTGGCGCACCGCCTCCTTGAAGCCCTCACGCATGGCGGTCTGCTGAAAGGCGTGGCCCTCGCGGGTATGGCGGGTGATGCCATCAAACACGGTGCCAAGAATCTGCGTGGTATGCAGCCCCTGCTGGGCCACCGACTGATTGAGCAATAATTTCATCATCATCAGCTGATTCACCGGCATGCGCGCGATGCGCGCAAGCAGGGCTTCGAAGCGCTCATCCAGCTGATCAGGAGGCGCGGACTCGATCGCCAGCCCCCATTGCTGAGCCTGTTTGCCGCTCAGGCAGTCGCCCGTAAACAGCAGGCGCTTGGCCTTCTCCAGGCCGATGCGATGAAACCAGATCGACGTTGTGGGCGAACCCCACACACGCGCTGGCGGATAGCCGATCTTGGCGTCATCAGCGATGACCAGCAGATCGGAACACAGGGCCATATCTGTGCCACCTGCGACACAGAAGCCGTGCACCTTGCAGACCACCGGCTTGTCCGAATGAAACAGGCTCATGAAGCCTTTCACGTTACGGCTCATCATGGCGTAGTCGACCATCGGGTCCCAGGTCGAATCCGGACGATGGTTGTCCATCTGCACCCGCGGATCCAGCGGCGAGCCGACCGAACGCTGCGGATCATCTTCGCCAATGCTCAGGCTTTCGGCGCTCTCAACCAGATCGTAGCCTCCACAAAATCCGGAGCCGTTGCCAGCCAGCGCGATGACATGCACCTGCGGGTCAAGATTGGCCCGCTCAACGCAGGCGGCCAGCTCCTGGGGCAATTGCGCCGTAATACCGTTGCCGCGTTCGGGGCGATTCAGCGTGATCCGGGCAATCCGCCCATCACGCGCGTAGGTCATGGTGGTGAGGGTTTCGCTCATGCGCCAAAATCTCCGTGCCGGCCCAATCCGGCGGTGAATCGACCGGCACCCGCACCGGTTTCGCCCGAGGCCAGCGTGGCGCGGCCATGGCGGGCTTCATTACTCAACGCGTCGTGCTCGTTCAGTCCCCATTGCTCATAGGCACTTTGCCGATCACCACGCATGCATTGCTGTGGGAAAGCCGCCAGTTGCTCGGCCAGCTGACACGCCACATCCAGCGCTTGACCGGTCGGCACCACGCGGTTGGCCAGCCCCATATGAGCGGCCTCCTCGGCCTGCACAGGCCTGCCCGTCAGAATCAAATCCAGCGCATGACTCATGCCGATCAGCCGCGGCAAACGCACCGTGCCGCCATCAATCAGCGGAACCCCAAAGCGGCGGCAGAACACGCCGAAGACTGCACTTTCATCGGCCACCCGCAGATCACACCAGGCAGCGAGTTCCAGCCCACCAGCCACGCAGTAACCACTAACCGCTGCAATAACCGGCTTAGACAGGCTCATACGTGTCGGCCCCATCGGGCCATCCTGGTCTTCGCGGATACGCCGCATCTTTTCTTCATCACCGGCGCTCACCGCCTTGAGATCGGCGCCGGCACAAAAGTGCTCGCCGGCCCCGGTCAGCACCGCCACGCGCAGCTGCTCGTCCTGCTCGAAGCGCACAAAGGCCTCATGCAGCAAACGGGTGGTTTCTCCATCCACGCAGTTGCGTACGCTGGGACGATTGATGGTCACGACGCAGACCGCGCCGTGGGTCTGAAAAAGCACACTGTCTTGCCGGGCTGTGGTCATCGGATAAGCCATATTGCGAGGACCCAGACTGTAGCCTTTGTTACCTTTTCTTTCAATTTAATTATTTATTGTAAATAATCAGGTCGCCTTCGACGCGCTGATTCATCGCCCATGAAACTCACTGCCAAAAAACTCATCCTCGGCCTGATGGTTGCCGACCCCGACCAGGCCATGCCGGTGCAAAGCATCATTCGCGCCTGTGCTCTGTTCCGGATCACAGAAAACAATGTGCGCGTGACCCTGGTGCGCCTGTCGGCCGAGGGCTTGATCGAGTCACGCGGTCGCGGCGCCTATGGGGTTGGTCCACAGGCCCGCAACACGGCTCAGGAGGTGGCGCGCTGGCACAATGCCGAGCAGCGCCTGTGTGACTGGAGCGGCGCGTACATTGCGGTGCACACCGGAATGATGGGACGCAGCGATCGCAAGGCCCTGAACCAACGTGAACGCGCACTCGACATGCTCGGCCTGCGCGAGCTTGAGCGAGGCTTGCATATACGCCCGGACAATCTCAGCGGCGGTGTCGCCGAGGTCCGCCATCGCCTGCACGATCTGGGCGTACCCGACGACGCCACGGTCTTTCTGGCCAGCGCCTTCGAAGCACGCAAGGACGATGCAATCCGTGCACTGTGGGATGGCGATGCGCTTAATCGACGCTATCGCGAGCAGACCCAGCGTCTGAACCAGTGGCTGGCACGCCATGACGAACTTGAACGCGATGTGGCGGCGCGAGAATCCTATCTGGCCGGCGCCGAGGCCATCCGCATGCTGGTGTTTGACCCGTGGTTACCGGAACCGCTGGTCGATGGACCGGCCCGCCACGCCTTTGTGCAGGCCACCGAAGCCATGGACGCCGCGGGCAAAGCAATCTGGCAGGACGTGCTCGATATGGCCCCGGCTCACCCGCTGACCGGCACCGCCTCGGCCTTCAATACGCCACGCAAGCGCTGAGTTCCGCGCGCCCTCGTGGCTCGCTATAGTGCGGCTCAGACGCACAGGAGCAGCCGCATGCCGGAATTCGACTGGCAGCAGGAAAAACAGTGGCAAACAGAGCGCATGGCCAGCGGCGCCCGGCGCAATCACTGGTGGTTACTGGGCATGGCTGCGTTTGTCATCGCCCTGGCCATGCCGGCGACACTGGCGATCCCGCAAGAACTTGGCAAAGGCAACTGGGCCATCCTCAGCGTCCTGCTGTTCCAGCTGATCGGTGCCGGCCTGCTGCTTGCCGCGGGACGTGAATGGCTGGCCTGGCAGCAGTTTGGCGAGGTTCATCTGCATCTGTCGCCCTGGCCTGCGGCCATCGGTGGCGCACTGGCCGGGCATTTTGAGCTGACTCCGCGCCTTCCCGATGCGCACAGCATCACGCTCAGCGTCGAATGCCAACGCCAGCAGCGCGGCCAACGCAGCAACCAGTTGACCACCCAGTGGATGCGCGAACTGCAGCTCCAGCCACTGGCCCCGCACGAGCGCCAGATCTGGTTTCATTTCGAACTGCCCGAGGGCCTGCCCGCGTGCACCCCGCGTGATAGCAGCCACATCAAATGGACACTGACTTTGCGCGTGCACAAAGCCGGCCCGGATCTGGTCCGCCGCTTTGATATTCCGGTTTTCGCCGGCGAAGGCGACAACCCGCTGGCGCGGCGCAGGATGCGCGCCATTGCCCCGCAGCACGACGAGCACATCGCCCGTGATCTGCACGTAACCCGCCGCCACAATGGTCTGAGTCTGACTCAAGCCACCGGTCATGCTTGGAAAACCGCCCTGGGTCTGATGCTGTTCGGCCTGGCCTGCCTCGCCTCCAGCCTGTTCCTGTGGCATGCCGGCGGCCTGGCCGTGGCCGTGTCGCTGATGGTCGGCGGCTGCGCCGCGCTGCTGATCATGCTCGCGCTGTGGCTGTTCGGCTTGCGCCGCGACGTGCTGCTGGCCAACGATTACGTCGCCACGCGCCTGTACTGGATCGGGCTGCCAATCAGCACGCGCCGGGTCGAACGTGATGCTGTCAAAGGCCTGCAGTGGCGGCGCATCGGCAGCGCCACCAGCGGCACACGCAGCACTCTGTACTACGCCCTGCAACTGGGCCTTAAGCAGGCCAAACCACTTGATCTGTGCCGTGGGCTGGCCACGCTTGAATACACCGAAAGTGCTGCCCGCATGCTCAGCCGGGAAACCGGCATTGGCCTGCTCGGGCGGGTCTAACCGGCCCGCTTGCGCACGCTGTCGATACGCTGGCACAAGGCATCGGCACCCACCAGTATGCGCGGTGTATGACGTTGCAGCAGCGCCGCATCAATGCTCACCAGCTGGCCATCGCGCACCGCCCGAATCTGTGTCCATGGCGCCCAGAAGCGACGCAGATCCGCCACGGCATCGCTGTTCACAATCAGCTGAGGGTTACGTGCCAGCACCGATTCCACGCTGATCTTGGGCGCCAGCGCAGCAGAATCGGCGAACACGTTGCGCCCGCCACACAGCTCGATCACGGCGCTGATCAGGTGATCGCCATTGATGGTCTGCAGCGGGTCATGCCAGACCTGATAAAACACCTCGACCGGCGTGACATCGCGATACCGCGCTTGCAAGGCCGCGTAGCGCGCGAGAACGTCAGCCGCGATGTGCTCCGCAGCCTGCTCACGCCCGCTCAGCGCGCCCAGATCACGCAGCGTCTTGGCCACGCTGTCGAGCCCACGTGGCTCCGAGGCATAGACCTGCAAACCCAGCCCCTGCAGGCGACGCATCGCACCCTGGCCGTTGCCACTGGCCCACAACAAGACCAGATCAGGTTTGAGTGCCAGCACGGCCTCGCTGGAAAACGCTTTGAAATTGCCAATACGCGGAATCGTCTTGGCGGCCGCCGGGTAATCGGCCCACTCCACCGTGCCGACCACGCGCTCGCCCGCGCCTATGGCATAGAGGTTTTCCACCAGGTGCGGCGCCAGCGCCACAATGCGCTGGGCCGGCGCATCCAGCGTCACGGTCTCGCCCAGATCGTCGACCACCCGAATCCCCGATCCGGCCCATGCGGACAGGCTGAACCACAGCCCGGCGCACACCAGCCACAAGCGAAAAATCCCGTCAGTCTGCATACACCAGCACCGTGCGTCCGCTCACCGGGTGGGTCATGACATCAACCTCGCAGCCAAACACCTCGGCCACACGTTGCGCGTTCAGCACCTCATGCGCCGGCCCCTGAGCCACTAGCTTGCCGTGATCCAGGCAAAGCACTCGATCAGCGTAAGCCGCCGCCAGATTCAGATCGTGGACCACGGCGACCACGCCAAACCCGTCGCCGGCCTGTTCAACCCGCGCCTTGAGCAGGCGCATCAACTGGCGCTGATGGGCCAGATCCAGCGCCGCCGTGGGCTCGTCCAGCAGCAGCAGACGCGGCGCGTCATCCTCCGCCTCCCACACCTGAGCGAGCACACGGGCGAGCTGCACGCGCTGCCGTTCTCCGCCGGATAAACGGGTGTACAAGGCGTCGCCAAGTTCAGCCACGTCCATGGCTTTAAGCGCCGCCTGAACGATGGCGGCATCGCGCAGCGCGCCACTGGCATGTGGAGTGCGCGCCAGGGCCACAACCTCGGCAGCGGTAAAAGCAAAGCTCAGTTGCGAATGCTGAGGCAGCACGGCCAGATGCCGGGCCAGCCAGCGTGCGTCGCGCGGCGGCCAGCGCGGCGTGGTACGTCGACCACAATGCAGCGGCAGATCCGCCGCCAGCGCCGCAAGCAGGCTGGATTTACCCGCGCCGTTCGGCCCCACCAACATGCACAGCTCGCCACCACGAATACTGGCGCTGATCTGGTGCAGCACCTCTCGCGCTCCGGCGCGCACGCCAGCCTGCTGCAGCTCGATCACCGCGCTCATCTTGGCACGCCCGGCGCGTTGCGCAGCATCCATACAAATACGGGTGCGCCAAGCAAGGCGGTGACGATGCCGGTAGGCATTTCCGCCGGCGACACCAGTACCCGCGCCAGCGTGTCGGCAACCAGCAAAAGAACACCACCACCGAGCAGCGTGGCCGGCAACAAACGACGATGATCCGGGCCCACCCAGAGGCGCAACATGTGCGGCACCACCAGCCCGACAAAGGCAATCACCCCGGCCAAGGCCACTGACGCGGCCACGCTCAAGGCGACCAATATGACCAAGCGGCGCTTGACCTGCTCCACCGCGACACCCAGATGACGCGCCTCGGACTCCCCGAGCAGAAACGCATTGAGGGTCTGCGCATGCAGCGGCAGGACCAGCATCAGGGGTAGCAGCAGGACCGCAGCAAATCCGACCCGGGCCCAGTTGGCGCCATCCAGACCACCCATTTGCCACAGGCTCATGCGCCGCAGCATGTCGTCGTCTACGAAGTAATCCAGCGTGCTGTTGATGGCACCCGCCAGCGCGGTGATGGCGATACCGGCCAGCAGCATGGTCATCACCGATGTACCTGTGCTGCGGGTGGCCAGCATATACACCAAAGCGCTGGCTGCCAGGCCACCGGCGAACGCGCCGGCGGCCACCACCGACAAACCCAACCATTGCGCATACGCCCCGGCCGAGGCACCAAACACGATCGCCAGACTGGCCCCCAGCGAGGCCCCGCTGGTCACCCCGATGATGGATGGATCGGCCAGCGGATTGCGAAACAGGCCTTGCATGACCGCACCGGACAAGGCCAGCACCGCACCGACGACGAACGTCAGCGCGGTGCGTGGCGCGCGCAGCTCCCACAGCACCACGACCGGATCAGGTCCGCTCGTTGCCCTGCCGGCCAAGGCCGCCAGCACATCGCCGGGCGAGATGCCAGCCGGCCCGGTGAGCAGGCTGGCGATCGCGGCCAGCGCACTGGCCAACGCCAGCACGCCGAGCGCCAGCGGCGCCGACCTACGCATAGACTGCCTCGGGCAGCGCTTTACTGAATGAAGTCAATGTTGGTGGGAATCAGCACGGTGTCGACACGTTCAACCAGTATCGTGTCATCGCTGTCCAGAATGGTCACGCCCGGTGCGCTCGCATCCAGTTGAGCAACCCACAGACGCCCGCGCGAATCCAGTGCGATATCACCCAGATTGAGGTCGGCCAGAGCGGCCACCGGGGCGCCTTCGTAGCCCAACTCACCGCTTTGCGGATCGATCGCATAGACGCTGGTGGAGCCGAATCCGGTGCTCGCGGTGAAGTAGGCACGACCACCGCCAGCCACCGTCAGCCCCTGAAACTGACCATAGGGCGCAGCACTTTGGTCGCCGTCATCCAGAATCACCTCGACCGTGTAGTCCAGGCTGTCGATCGCAACAATGCCGCCGTCGTAGACCGGCGCGAAGTTCTCGTCATAGCCGCCCACGGCAATGGCCAGCACCTCGCCATTGTCCGGATTGCGGCTCAGGCCGGTGACGTTACGCACGCCCAGATCGATACCCAGCAGGGTCTGATCCGAGCCGGCCACACGCGTGTCGACTTCCTCATCCGTGGTGGTATCGATCACGGCAACGTAGGACGAGCGCGTGGCGGAGAAGAATTCCAGACGCTGCATACCGACGTACAGAAGATCCCCATCGAGCAGGGCTGTGGCCATTTCCGGCACACCGTCGGCGTCATAGTGAGACAGATCGATTTCGCCGATCTTGAAAGCCGCCTCGCTTGCCGCCGAGGGATTCACGATCCACATCTTGCCGCTGCCGTAACGCAGGACATAGGCCTTGCTGTCGCTGACCTCGATGATGCTGTACGGATTGCTCTGGCTGTCTTCGTCCGCGCTTTCGGTTGAGTAGGTGTAAATCGGCGTGGTCGGGTCATCCACCGAATAACGGCTGACGGTGTTGGTGCCAAACTTGAGCAAGCGATAGAAATGGCCCGCGCCACCAACGACGGTGACGTCCGAACTGGAGGAACCATCCAGCTCGTTGCTGGCAACAATGGGCAGATCCAGGTTGAGTACGCTGTGCGCGCCGGCGTCATAACCTGCGGTGCGCGTACCAATCACAGCACCGCTGTCGACCGGCTCGCCCGCGCCGTTGTTGTCGCTGCCACACGCAGCCAGAATCACGGCGCTGACGGCCAGCAGATAATGTCGTTTCATTCTCTTTCTCCTCAATCGAAAGTGGTTTTGAAGCTCAGGTGATAGCTGCGCCCGGGGCGCGGAAAGCCGTTGAACTGGGCGTGGGTCTGATCCAGCACATTGCGCACTTCCAGTCCAAGGCCCACGCCACCTGCATCAACATGCAAGCCGCTGGAATGCAGGCGTGTTGTCGGCGCTTTCAGCAAATTGCTGGTGTCGTAGTACTGTTCGCCCTCGAACAGAAACTCGTGGAACAGGCGCCAGCGACCGGGCAACCCGCTTGCAGGCAGGCCTTGATTGATGCGCGCATAGCCCTGCCAACGTGCCCGTCCTGGTAGCTGGCGTCCCTGCGCCGCGCGCACCTCGGTGCGATCCTCGCTTTCCAGCCAGGTGAAGTTGACGCTCAGATCGGTCAGCGCTGAGACATGCCAGTCGGTTTCCACTTCCAGGCCGTAGATCACAGCCCGGTCGGTGTTGACGGCGCGGCCGACCCCGCGCGCGTCGTAGACAAAGCTGATGGCATTGCGCAGGTCCTGTGCGAACACCGCACCGCGCACGCTCAGGCGCTCGGCCTGACAGGCCAGCCCCGCATCCAGCAGAGTCAGGGATTCGGGTTTCAGCGCGGGGTTGCCGGTGATATAGCCGCGATCGCCATAGCGCTCGACAAAGCCCGGCGCCCGCTGGCGGTAGGCCACATGACCAAGTGGCGCGCACCATGCGCCGGCACGCTGATAACGCCAGGCCAGCTGGGGTTCGAAGAACAGTTCGTCCTGACTGCGGCTGCGCGGGTCCTGATCGGCCACATCATCGCGCAGCGCGTTGACATGCAAACTGGCATCCAGCGCCAAAGCCTGACGCGGTCGGGCATGCCACACACCGGCCAGAGTGAGCTGATGACGCCTGACCCGGCGCGCCGCCTGCGGTGCAGTGGCATCCAGACTGTGATAGTCGTGCCAGGCGGCCTGTCCGAACCAGCCAAAATGAGTGCCATCATCCCCGCTGCTCAAAGCCAGGCGGCGACTGCGCATACGCAAATCCTGATCACCCAGACCGATGCGACTGCCGGGGTCGGCGTAGTGTTCACGCAGGTGCTGCCATTGCAGGGCCACGTAGGCTTCGTCCGCCGTGCGCCAGCGCAGATTGGCCAGACTCAGATCGGTTCCAAGCGTGGTGCCGGGGTCACTGGAATTGACCCGATCTGGCAGCGCCTGGTCTTGCGAAAAGCCGTACACCAGTGCATCCATACCGGCATCACCCCAAGCCCAACTGTGCCTCAACAGGCCAAAATGCTGATCACGCCCGGCATGCGCGCGTGGTTCTTCGGCCAGGCGCTGCGGATCAGCCGGGTCGAATGGCTTGTACGGATTGCGGATGGGGAAATTGTTGTCGGACATCTCGCGCCCGAGGCTAAGAAGACCGCCGCGCCAACCGCCCAGCACCGCGCCACGCCAGGTCGCAAAACTACCGTAGCCGGCCTGCACCCCGCTGACAGCCTGCTCAGGCGGACGCAAATCAATGGCCCCGGCCCCACTGGCGCCCAGAGCCAACGGCGCACCACCACGGTAGATATCCGCCCGCCCGACCACTGCGGTGGGAAAAAGGGCCAGATTGATCGCCTGACCACCGGCCAGTTCCAGCGGAATACCATCGAACAGCACCTGAACGTGGCGTGCCGCGCTACCGCGCAAGCTCGCTTCAGCGTATGCGCCCAGACCTCCGCTGCTGCGAACCTGCACACCGGCCGCTGGCGCCAGCAACTCCGACAGTTCGCGGGTACGATCCTGGCTGTTGGCAATGCGTGTCACCGCATGGGTGCTCTGCACGCCCTGGCTCTGCACCGTCACCACCGGCAGACGCACGGCATCTTCGGCCGTCGCTTGCGCGACCACCGCAGTGTTCAAAACAAGAAGAAATAACCAGCGCCTCACACCCGAGCCCCATGCCTGAATCAGCTTCAGCAAAGGGGGGCCGGGGAAGCGACGAGTCAGGCGATGCCCAGGCGACGACTTCCACGATCACAGCCCTCCGCTGAATCGATGAACACATCCAGGCTGGTATCGGGCTTGAAGTCGGGCTTCCTACCGTTGCGGGGGCAGCGCCGGATTGCTCACCGAAGTTATCGGTGCCTCACCGGACTTCCCATTTCAGTCGACCCAACACTGCTTTATCGGGCCAACACCGTGGATGTCGGCCGGCAGAATACGCCATGCGGCCAATGCGGGGCAATCCAATCAGGATTTGGCGGGTTTTCGCGTGCTTTTCTTGGTCTTGGGCACAGGCTCGGAAAACGCGTCTTTGAGCGCCTTGGGCAGCGCCCACTTGTGCTTTCGTGCCCAGGCCACGAAAGCCGCCAGCTTGACCGGCGTATCCAGATGCGGCTGTTTGACCGCGCGCACCGCCAACCCCGTCTTGCTGTCAGCAAGCGCAGCGATCAACCCGGACTGGCGCTTGGCCATGCTGGCCAGCCAGTCGGGGTCACCCTGCCCGCCCATCGGCAATTCTGAGTCCGCTGCATGCAGCACCATGAAACTGTCCACGCCCAGCGTGTCCGGCTCCACATCCACACTCAAGGCCAGACACTGCCAAGCCGGCAGCTGGCGCAGGGTAAGCCAGCGCGTCCAGTCCGGCGGCGTGGCCCCGCTGCTCACTCGTCAACCTTGGCAGCTGGCTTGCGTCGCCGGCTGCGCCGCACCGGCTTGCTGGTTGCGGCCGGCTGTTCAGCCGCCCGCTCCGGCATCTGGAAATCGAAATGCCCCATGCCTTCCGCGCGCATCTTGCGACGCAGGATGTTGAAGGGCTCGAAATTGACGAAATTCGGCAAACTCATCAGCTTTCCAACTCCAGAATCTTGGCCATTTTGGACTGTATGTCGGTCCGAATACGGAATTCCACCCGCTGTGACCGGGCGAAATCTTCCGTGCCATCGGGCTTGTAGATCAGCTTGGACGAGGACAGACCGTTGGCGGTGAGATGCTTGCGCAACCACGGCAAATAGTTGCCCAGCCGCGGGTTGTCGAGCATCACGTAGCGCAGCACGCTGCGCGAACGCTCGTAGGACAGATCCATGTTCTTGAGGTAGGCATCCAGCGGCGAAGCCGGGTTGCTGCGATTCCAGAAGCTTGAGGTGTGCCCCTCGATACGCAGCTCCTCGATGCTGTCGCCGAAGCCGTCCTGGGTAATGACCTTGAGATAGCGTGGAAAGAAGTCATTGAGGATGTCGCGAAACTCATCGGTGATGGTCGATGAGCCCACCGCAAACAGCACCTCCGGCTCATTGAAGCGCACGGTTAAGTCATCCTCGATCTCGGCGTTCCATTTGGGCAGATCAGCGCCGAACTCCAGCATCAGCTCGTGGTACAGCTCGTCACGCTTCTTGTCGTACAGCACCGCCACTTCCTTGACGCTGTCGACATTCATCTGCGCGCCTTTGAGCTTGGTCTGCAGACTTTCCACGGTTTGCTTCCAGGCCTGCTCATGGGCCGCGCTTTCCTCCTGCTGGGTCAGCATGAAATACAGCATGAGCAGGAAAAACAGGATCAAGGCGCCGCCGAGCAAATCGGCGGCCGAGATCCAGTGGTCGTCACGCCCGCTGGCATCCAGGGTGTCGTCGCTCAACATGACTTACATCTCCCGGGCTATGCCAACCACTTCGCGCAGGCGATTGGTCAGCGGGGTGTAATCCTCGACAAACTTCTCCGACAGCGCGGCAAGCTGCTGGCCAAAGGTGGTCAGGGCACGCTTGAGTTCATCGTCCATGGCGTGATCGACACGGATCACCTGCTCCTCGATGCGCTCGGCGATATCGGACAGATGGCGATTCATGTCGCTGTTGCCGGCAACAATCCGCTCCTCGATGTTTTCCAGCGACTTGCTGGTCTCATCGACGATATGTGCGAAACGCTTGAGATGGTTCTCGATCTGCACACGCTGTGAATCGATGCCACCAAGCAATGCCGAGATGTTGCGCGACACGTCGATGAAGATTTCCGACTTGGAGGCGATCTCGTCGAAGCGCCGCGTGGCGGTGTCCATGTTCTTGGTGCTGCGCGACTGCATGGCCACCATGTCGTCGAGCTGGGTGCGGTAGGTTTCCATCCACTCGATCAGCTCGCTGATCGCATGGTTGAAGCCGCCGATCTTTTCCCAGAACTGGCCGGAGAACTGGGTATTGAACTGCTTGATCAGTTCCTCCAGCACATCCATGAGGCCCTTGGGGCTGTAGTCGACCTGACGCTGGGTGTTCTCCTCCAGCGCTTTGTGAATGGCGCTGAGCTGCTTCTTGGTGTCGTCGTGAGCATTGCGCATTTCGTCCACGATGCCATCACGGGCACCATCCGGGCCAACGATGGCCATGCGCAGATCATCCACCGCATCCGCCACCGTGGTGGCCAGGTTGTTAACGTCGCCGGACAGCCCGCCACCCATTTCGCCGAGCGCCCCGACCATGCCGTCGGACAGCTCGCCGAGGCCGGTATTGACGTTGTCGAGCCGCTCGATCAAGGCCGCAGCATCCTCGCCCATCGCGCCGCGCAGAGCCTCGCTGGTCCGGGCCAGGGCCTTGGCCAGCTCCATCTGCCCCTGCTGCAGCTGTTTGCCCAGCTCGGCGGTGACCGTGCGGGCGGCCCCGTCCGGACCGACCAGCGCATCGCGGATATCGGTCACCGCTGTGGTGACCTGGGCCGCCATCGCATCGCGGTTGTTCTGCATCGCTTCGGCCAGGGCCTGATTGTTGGCGCCCAGCACGTCGGCCAGCTTGTCGCCCAGCGCTTCGGAGCCACTGCGCAGGTTCTCCATACGCTCAAGCAGTGCGGCATTGTCGCCACCCAACGCCGTTTGCAGGGATTCGATCGCCTTGGCCACGCCGGACATCTGAGTGGCGGTCTTTTCGCTGCTGGACGTGAGCCCGGCATTGAGCGCGGCGAGGTCTTTCTCGATGCCACCACGCAGTCCTTCGGACACACGCGCCAGGGCCTTGGCCAGCTCCAGCTGGCCGCCTTGCATGGTGCTCTTGAGCTCCGCTGCGGCGCCATCCGGGCCGACCAGGGCATCGCGAATCTCGCTCACCGCCGTGGTGATCTGGGCGGCCATGGCATCGCGGTTGTTCTGCATCACTTCGGCCAGGGCCTGATTGTTCGCGCCCAGCACATCGGCCAGCTTGTCGCCGAGCGCTTCGGAGCCGCTGCGCAGCGTGTCCATCCGCTCGAGCAGCGCGGCGTTGTCGCCACCCAAAGCGCTCTGCAGGGTATGAATGGCTTTGGCCACATCGGACATCTGGGCGGCGGTTATTTCGCTGCCCGCCGCAAGGCCTGCATTGAGCTTGGCGAGGTCCTTTTCGACCTGCCCACGCAAGCTCTGCGAAACCTGTGCCAGCGCGCCCGCCAGGTCAGCCTGCCCGCTCTGCAGCGCGGCCTTGAGGCCGGCCGCGGCGCCATCCGGACCAACCAGCGCATCGCGAATTTCACTGACCGCCGTGGTGATCTGAGCGGCCATGGCATCACGGTTGTTCTGCAGAGCCTCGGCCAGGGCCTGATTGTTGGCGCCCAGCACATCGGCCAGTTTGTCGCCGAGTGTTTCGGAACCGCTGCGCAAGGCATCCATGCGCTGCAGCAGCTGCGCACTGTCCTCGCCCATCGCGCCTTGCAGGGTTTCTATCGCTCGCGCCACCGCCTGCATTTGCTCGGTACTGCGCTCGGCATTTTCAGTCAGGCTGTCACGCAAACTGCTCGCGTCGCGCTCGGCTGCCTCACGCAAGGCGCCGGACATTTTCTGCACGCTGTCGGCCAGGCTCTGAGCATTGTCAGCCACGGCCTCGTTGAGTCGCTCACCCAAAGCATCCGAGCCACTGCGCAGACGATCCAGCTGCTCAATCAGCTGGCCGGTGTCTTCGCCCATCGCCCCCCGCAAGCCTTGAATCGCCTCACCCACTGCACGCATCTGTTCGGCAGTGGATTCGCTGTGACGTTGCGCCTGTCCGTCCAGACGCTCACCCAGTCCGGCCTCCAGCGCACTGGTGGCGGCGGCGAGTTTGTCAAAGCCGGCGCCGGACGCGCTGTCCATGGCCTTGAGCTGATCAAGCAAAGCCTGATCGCGTTGCTCTGAGGCATCCAGCGCGGCGGCCACCGCATCGACCGAAGATTTAAGTGTTTCGGCTTGACTGCGCGCCTGATCGCGCGATTCGGCCTGAATGTCACGCAAAGACGCCAGCAGCGGTGATTTCTTGTCGTCCGTCAGGCTCGCTTCAACGCCACGCATGGCCGCGATCAGATCCTTGAGACTGACCTTCTCGCCACCCTCGGCAGTGCGGAACAGGAACAGATGCCTGAACTTGACCAAGATACCGCCAAGGATGCCAGCCACCGAGGTCCAGAAGGCCAGCTTGATCCCACCAAACAGGTAGGTAACGCTGCTCGCCACATTGGCCGGATCAAAACCGGCCAAACCGATGGTGATACCCAGAAACGTCCCGAATATACCCAGACTTGTCAGTATGGATGGCGCATTCAGCGCCACACCGGGCCGGCGGCTGACCAAGGCATAAGCAGTCATGACGGCAATCACGCCGATGATGCCCCAGGTCAGGTAAAGAGTCGTCGTGTGTTCCATTCACTCGCACCTTCGAATACAGAAACCAAATCCCATTCCCCGGTGCTCGCTTTATGCGGCTAAAGCCTTATTTCCTGCAATGCTGTAATCAGGTGGCGAGCTCACCCCGACATAAACTAATCGGAACTACGTTGCAGGACCGTTAAATCTACACCTTCTGTTTGCAAAAGGGTTGACAAGCGCAAAAGAAATTGGTGCCCAAACGGCATGTCACGGCCTGCAATATTCATGCGCGGATAACCTGGCGGGTAATTGACGATATGACCTCGTAGCACCGAAGCTCGCCACAGCTCCTTGTCTTCAACCCCATTATGAGCACAGCACAATCTTTCCAGGCCCAGACCAGCACGCATTACCGGGTTCCGTTACAGGTGTATCGCGGTACACCGCAGCGGCGCGAGATCACCTTGGTCATACTGCCGGCGCTCGGCATCGCAGCAAAGTTTTATGCCCGCATTGCTCAGGCCCTGGCAGAACAGGGTTTGGATGTGGTTGTCATGGAGCAGCGCGGCCACGGAGAAAGCGCCTGGCGCCCTTCTCGCCAGTGTGACTATGGCTTTCGGGAATGGCTGCGCGACGATATCCCCGCCACCCTCGACTGGGCCTGGCACCACCTGCCGGGTGAGCGTCGTTTTTTACTGGGTCACAGCCTGGGTGGACATTTGGGCGCGATGGCTTGCGGTCTTTACCCCGAGCGTGTCAACGGACTGATTCTGAGCGCCTGCGCGTCACCATGGCCACCGGCCTATTCGACACCCATGCGCATGAAGCTGGCCGTGCTTGCGGCTGCGGTGAAATTCAGCGGACCGACGCTGGGCTACTACCCCGGCTCCGTACTTGGCTTCGGTGGCCGCGAAGCCCGAACCTTGATGCGCGACTGGTACCACATGCTGCGCGCAAACCGCTATGCCGCCCAGGGCGTCGCCCATGATCTGGACAACGCGGTAAACCAATACGCCGGCCAGGTGCTAAGCCTGCGCTACGCGGATGACGACTTGGCACCCGAAGCGGCCACGCGCGCCGTGACCGACAAGTTCGGTGATGCTGAGCTCACTTACCAGCTGATCCGCTCCGATCACTACACACGCCCCGCCGACCATTACCAATGGGCGCGCGAACCTCAACCCACAGTCGAGGCCATCAAACAATGGATAGCGCGGGCGTGAACCACCTGATCTCGGGCGTATTGATCGCCGTCGGACTCATACATCTGGCGCCTGCACTCGGTGTACTGGGCCCAGAGCGCTTGCGCCAACTCTATGAAGTCAGCGTCCATGACCCCGATATGCTTCTGCTCATGCGTCACCGAGCGGTGTTGTTCGGCATCCTGGGCGCTGTTCTGACCCTGGCGGCATGGCACCGCGAGCTGCAACCTTTAGCCTTGCTGGCCGGCATCTTGAGCACCGGTTCTTTCATTCTGCTGGCAGGCGGCGAGGCGTACAATGCAGCAATCCGCCGCGTCATCTTGATTGACTGGTTGGCGCTGGGCGGGTTGCTCGCCGCATCCCTGCTCTGGTTATGGCGGCGATACGGCATGTAACCATTCCAGGAGCCACGATGCTGCAGCCAGAAGCCTACGGACCGCAAGGTCATCCCGACTATCACATGTCCTTGCAGGAGCTCAGCCAGATCCTGCCCACCCTGCCCAAAGACGACCGCGATCAAGGCTGGGTCAGCTTGATAGTGCGCCGACTTGCCGATGGCCATCGCGAAAAGCCCGAGCGAGCCCATCTCAGCGTAGAGCAAGGCTTAGCCGGTGATGGTTGGGACCGGCGTCCTCCGCGCGACCCGGAGGCCCAGCTGGCGGTCATTCGCCGTCAGGTCGCAGAACTCATTGCCAATGGCCAGGACCTTGAGCTGTTCGGCGACAATTTGTTCGTTGACCTTGATATCAGTGCCGCCAACCTCACACTCGGCACCCGTTTGATGGTGGGGGATGCATTGGTCGAAGTCACTGCAAAACCGCACAACGGGTGTGCCAAATTCAATCAACGCTTTGGCGCAGACGCCCTGCGCTTCGTCAACCAAACGGTGACACGCGAACAGAATCTGCGTGGTATTTACTGGCGTGTCATCGAATCCGGCGAGGTCTGGATTGGTGCGCCCATTCGCGTAATTTCACGCGGCAGCCTGTGATTCGACGCGGTTGACGTAAGCGCAACGCGATCCGCGTCACAGTCAGAACTCACGTTTTTCCCACGCATGACTATTTAAGCTGCGAAATTTTATCCGCTGGTCTACACTTTAGCCCTATAACTACCATGACTTTGGGCGGAAAGAACTTGCGTTCTTAGAACTCACACGACACCTCAAAAGGACTTACTCATGCGCGAATCCAAAAAACTACGGAATGCCCTGTTGATGGCGCTGGCTGCGGCCGCCATCGCGGGCTGTCAGGCCAATGGCGGCGGCACTGGTGGCGCAGGCTCCGGCGGCATCCCCACCCAGGATGACGGCGACGACGGCATTCCGGGAACCGATGACGACAACGGCGGCTTCGGCCCCAATGATGGCCGCGTGGCCACCAGCGTTTTCGTTGACACCGACGATGACGGCGAAGCTGATGCACTGGTCGAGGAAGGCAAAGGCTTTGTTTGCACCGGCACGACGTCTGGCGCCACCACCGAAGTGGGTGCGAACGGTCTGGTTGGCGGTCTGGTAGGCGGCCTGCTGGGCGCACTGGGTGGCGGCTCGCTGACCACGCTGACCAACAGCGTAACCAGCGCCAATGACGCCATCGATGCCAACCTTGGCACCGCTGCGGTGTTCACCACCACCCTGGGCGGCTTGGCTGGTGTGCTCGATTCAGTCGAGCTCAATGCTTTGCTGCCGGGCGCACAGAACGGTTACGCCGTCTACGCCCTGAGCTTCCCGGGTGGCACCCTGGATCTGTCCTTGCTGGACCAGGTCGCGATCACCACCTACCTGAATGATGAAGAGCAGGAAACCGCTCTGCTGAGCAGCACCGCAATCGACCTGCTGGGCTTTGGTGTTGCGGGCGGCGAGCCGGTGTACTTCGGTCTGCAGTCGACCAAGCCGTTCGATCGCGTTGCCCTGAGTGTGGCGTCACAGCTGCTTTCGGTGAACGTTGGTGAGCAACTGCACGCTCATGAACTGTGCCTGGGCGGCACCTTCTTCGATCCGCCCAACGCAACGCCGGAACCGACTCCGGAGCCCACGCCTGAGCCGACCCCAGAACCGGCCTGAATCTAACAGGCAACTGACACAGCCGATGCCGGTTTCCGGCATCGGCTTTTTTGTGCCCGGATGTTTCAGCGTCGCCGAAACAGCGGATAGAAGATCAGCACGTACCACGGATCCGCGCCACCTTCTTGCGGCATGCCAAAACGCGCGGGGTAACGCCGGGTAATCCGTGCACTGCCAAACAAAACATCCCAGAAAAACAGCAAGTTGCCGTAATTGCCGTTGTAGTGGCCGATCCCGTCATCGGCGCTGTAGGCGTGATGGGCAAAGTGCGTGGCCGGGGTCGAGATGCTGCGTTCGATCAACCAGGCCAAGGGGTGAAGGGCACGATAGCGGTACAGTGGTGCATCCCAGCGCAGTTCGCTGTGGGCGCCCATGGTGATCACCAGCTTGCTCAGGTAATACCAGAAGTACACTTCGCCAAAGCCGAGGTAAACCAGTATGCCGGCCAGCCACAGGTTGGGCAGCAGCAAATCATAGAAAAAACCGTTGCGCCAGATGATGCGCACACCCATATAGGGTGGCGTGTGGTGGAATTTGTGCAGCGGCCACATCCAGTGGAAGGTGTGGCAGGCGCGGTGCCACCAGTACTGCACCATGTCCTCGAAAATGAGAAAAGCCAGCAACTGCCAATACCAGGACACGCCGGACCAGGCGCCAGCGTGGTTGGGCAGCAGCCACATTTCGATGGCCGCGCTGCCGTAAACAATCAGCGGCCCGACCAGAAACGTGGCCTGCGAGAATGCGGCCAGGTCCAGCCAGCTTTCGCGCGGCGCAATCCCGCGCCATGGAAAACGCCGTAAAACCAGTTCAAGCAGAACGAAGCTGCCCAGCACAGCGGCGATAACAGGCACTTGCTCGGTCATTGCAACAACACCCGCACGGTCAGCCCATAGGTCACCGGATCAGCCGGCACCGCACCATAATCGCCCACCCCGTACAAGGGATACACGGTGGCAATATAGTCGTCATCGAGCAGATTCCGCGCCCACAGCGAGACATCCCAGGCGCGGTCGGCCGCACGCAGGCCAAGACGCAGATTGACCACATCATAGGCCTCGATGTAGCTCGCGCGACCGTGCTCCACGGTGCCCCAGTAGCCGCTGCGGTACATGTAATCAAGCCCGGTATAGGCGTCGAAGCCGCGCTCGAAAGCGAAACGGTATTGCCCGCCCAGCACCACACTCCAACGTGGCGCGTTGTAAAGATCCTCACCGGACAGATCTTTGTCGTTCTCACGCGTGTCCTCGTTCGGCGCATTGGGAAACACGCTGGTCACCGCCCGGCTGTAAGCCACACCGCCACGCATGACCAATCCCTCGGCCAGATACCCGTAACCTTCAAGCTCCGCCCCTTGCAGCCTGACGCGCCCGACATTGAGCAAATTGATCTGCCGCGGATTCGGTAGCAGGGTCGGCTCGTTGTCGAAGGTCAGCGCCTGATAATCCTTGATGTCGGTGTGATAGGCAGTCAACGACAGAGAAGCCAGCTTCTTGAACAGATACGACTTCACGCCCAGTTCGAAGGATGTGGCTTGCTCCGGACGGAATGTCGGATCCACCGATTCACCGGTGAAACCGAGATTGATGCCACCACCCTTGTAGCCGCGCGCCGCTGACGCAAACAGCGTTGTGTCGGGCCAGGGTTTGTAGGACAGCGATACTTTGCCGGAGAAATCGCCCTCGTCGTAATCGGTGGCGCGCTGATATTCGCCCCCCGCGATGTCATCCAGAATGCCGGTCCAGCCCCCGGTTGGCAGCTGTGTACCCGCGGCCGTTTCAATGATATTGATCAGCGGCTCGGCAATCTCCAATACCGGCGCCGCCAGGTTGAGCAAAGGGTCAGGCGCAGCAAGCACCGTCGCATCCGGGTCGCCACCATAGCGACTCCGATCGACAAACGAATCCTTGACCTCATAGGTGTAGCGCAGCCCCAGCGACAGATCCCAGCGTTCCGCGATATGCCAATCGGCGGACGCGAACGCCGCCATGGAATCCGTGGTCTGGAAGTAATCCGTATCAACGGTGGTGCCATCCAGGGTTTCCGGCGGAATCACCGCGTACAGCAAAGGCCCGGTGTTGGATTCCGTGGCAAAGCTCAAGCCATTTTCACGCAACAAGCCGCCGAACACCCAGCCGACCATGTCATCACCAATCACCACCCGCTCCAGCCCGTCCAGGCGCTGGCGGATGTAGAACAGACCGATCACCGTATCCAGCGCTTCAAAGCTTGAGCTCAGGCGCACCTCCTGGCTGAACTGCTGATGATCGTTCTCGGTGCTGGTGCTGGCCAGATGCAGCGAGGTGGCATCGTCATTGGTGGGTAGAAAATACCAGCTGCGCCAGGCACTCAGGCTGGTCAGCCGGTGCTGACCGCCGATATCCCAGTTGAACTCGGCCGACACGGCATGCTGACGCATGTCCGAACGCGTCGGCGTATCGGAGTCGGTCATCCGTTGAGCGGGGTCGGTGCCAACGCGGTTGTATTCCATGTAAGCATCACGCTGCACCACCGCGTTTCGCACCGGCCCGGTCAGCGGATAGGCGCAGCAATCCTCGTGGTTGGATGCGAACTCGGCAATCAAGCGGCCACTGAAATCGGGATCCGGCGTCCACAGCAGCTGACCGCGAAAGCCGTGTTTGTCACGGGCATTGATGGTGCTGTCATTGAAGATGTTGTGAATGGTCCCTTCGCGCTCGCTCATATAGCCGGTCAAACGCCCGCTCAGCACCCCATCGATCAGGCTGTCATTTACGGCGCCACGCAGCTGTCGGCTGCGCAGGTTGCCCATGCCGACTTCAAGCTTGGCCTCGTAATAATCGACCGGAAGACGGGTCACGATGTTGAGCGCACCGGCCGTGGTGTTCTTGCCGAACAAGGTGCCCTGCGGCCCGCGCAGGACCTCGACCCGTTCGAGATCGATCAGATCGAAGATCGACAGGCCCTGACGGCCCAGATACACGCCATCCAGAAAAAGCCCCACGCTGCTTTCGATGCCATCGTTGGCCGAAGTCGAGCCCAGACCACGTATGGTGTAGCTGGTCAGCCGGGCATTGGGCATGGACACAACCATGCCGGGCACCCGCTCCTGGATGTCGGTGGCCAGGGTGAGGCCGGCCTCGCCCAGCGCATCACCATCCAGTACGGTCATGGAGACCGGCACATCCAGACTGCGTTCCTCGCGCCGCCGCGCGGTGACCACCACATCACCGAGCACCTCGGGGGCCTTGGACACCGCCGGCGGACTGTGCTGCGGCAACTCGATGGATTCAATCCCGTCGTGGTTTTGGCCTTGGTTTTCAGCCTCGCCCCAAGCCCCCCACGACGCCAGCATGGCTGTCCCCAACAGCCACTGGCGCATGCGCTTCCCTTGCAAAATCACTCCTCTGGCCCGTTTTGTGCTTTGATCTGTTGCAGGCCTTTACATCAGTTATGGTAGGGCATTTGCACACAACGGAACCCGTCCGCATGAGTGAACACCAGCCGGTCAAATCGCTGCTCGTCGCCAACCGCGGTGAGATCGCCATCCGCGTGATGCGCGGCGCTGCCGAAATGGGCATTCGCACGGTGGCCATCTACGCACACGAGGACCGCTTCTCGCTGCACCGCTTCAAAGCCGACGAAAGCTATCCGGTCGGTGCCGGCGCAAAGCCCATTGCGGCGTATCTGGACATTCCCGACATCATTCGCATTGCCCGCGATGCCGGTGTGGATGCGATCCATCCGGGCTACGGCTTTCTGTCGGAAAACCCCAATTTCGCCGAAGCCTGCGCCGAGGCCGGCATCCGCTTCATCGGCCCCAGCCCTGAGGTGCTGCGTACTCTGGGCGATAAGGTCTCGGCCCGGCGTGCGGCCGAAAATGCCGATGTACCGGTGCTGCCGGCCAGCCAGGCCCTGCCCGACGACATCGAAGCCTGCAAAGCGATACTCGCCGAGATCGGCTATCCGGTAATGCTCAAGGCCAGCTGGGGCGGCGGCGGGCGCGGCATGCGGGTGATCGAAAGCGAGGCCGAGCTGGAAGCCCAGCTGACCTCGGCGCGCAGCGAATCCAAAGCCGCCTTCGGCAACGATGAAACCTATGCCGAGAAGCTGATCCGCAATGCCCGGCACGTTGAAGTGCAGGTCCTCGGCGACCAGCACGGCGAGCTGGTCCACCTGTTCGAGCGTGACTGCTCGGTGCAGCGGCGCCACCAGAAAGTGGTGGAACGTGCCCCGGCACCCTACTTCAATGACCAGCAACGCGAAGACCTGTGCCAGACCGCACTGCGCCTGTGCCGCAGCGTTGGCTACTCCCACGCCGGCACGGTGGAATTCCTGCTTGATGCCGACACCGGCGCCTACTACTTCATCGAGGTCAATCCGCGCATCCAGGTCGAGCACACGGTGACCGAGGAAGTGACCGGCGTCGACATCGTCAAGGCACAGATCAAGGTCGCCAGCGGGCACAGGATCGGCGATCCGGGACTGCCGCGCCAGGATCAGATCCGCCTCGACGGTCATGCCCTGCAGTGTCGCGTGACAACCGAAGATCCGGAAAATGGTTTCACCCCCGATCATGGCCGCTTGATCGCCTACCGCAGCCCCAACGGCTTCGGCATACGCCTGGACGGCGGCACCTCGTATTCCGGCGCGGTCATCACCCCGTTCTACGATTCCATGCTGGTCAAGGTCACCGCCTGGGCGCCGACCCAGGAAGAAGCCATCGCACGCATGGACCGCTGCCTGCGTGAATTCCGCATTCGCGGCCTGGCCACCAATCTGCAATTTCTGGAAAACGTAATCGGCCACCCCAAGTTTGCCGACGCCAGCTACACCACGCGTTTCATCGATTCCACGCCGGAGCTGTTCCAGTTCACCCCGCGACGCGACCGCGCAACCAAGCTGCTGCGCTTCATCGGGGACATCGTGGTCAACGGCAGCCCGGAAATGAAAGACCGCCAGCCGCCGACCCGACCGCTGCCACAACCGCGCCTGCCGGCCACCGATCTGACCAGCCCTGCCCCCAGTGGCACCCGCGACGTGCTGCGCGAGCTCGGCCCGGACGGTTTTGCCGACTGGATGAAGGCGCAGCCACGCACGCTGCTCACCGATACCACCCTACGCGATGCTCATCAGAGCTTGTTCGCCACACGCATGCGCAGCCGCGACATGCTGGCAATTGCACCGCACTACGCACGCCTGCTGCCCGGGCTGTTTTCGCTGGAATGCTGGGGCGGCGCCACCTTTGACGTAGCCATGCGCTTCCTCAAGGAAGACCCCTGGGAACGTCTCGCCCGCCTGCGCGAAGAGATCCCCAACATCCCGTTCCAGATGCTGCTGCGCTCGGCCAACGCGGTGGGCTACACCAACTACGCCGACAACGTGGTGCAGTACTTCATCCGCCAGGCCGCGCACAACGGCATCGACATCTTCCGCATCTTCGACTGCCTCAACAATGTGGATGACATGCGCCTGGCCATTGATGCGGTGCGCGAGGCCGGCGGCGTGGCCGAAGCCGCCATCTGCTACACCGGCGATCTGTTCGACCCGAGCCGGCCCAAGTACAACCTCGACTACTACCTCAGGCTGGCCCACACCCTGCAGGAGGCCGGCGCCCACGTGCTCGGCATCAAGGACATGGCCGGGGTGTGCCGACCACGCGCGGCACATGCTCTGGTCACCGCGCTGAAGCAGGAAATCGATCTGCCCATCCATTTCCACACCCACGACACCAGCGGGATTGCCGCAGCCAGCGTGCTGGCCGCCATCGATGCCGGCTGCGATGCGGTAGATGGCGCCCTGGATGCGATGTCCGGGCTGACCTCCCAGCCCAATCTGGGCAGCATCGCCGCGGCCCTGCAGCACGCCGACAAAGCGCCTGATGTGGATCTTGCAGCGATGCGTCAGCTGTCGGATTACTGGGAGGATGTGCGCAAGGTCTACGCCCCGTTCGAGAGCGATATCCGCAGTGGCACGGCCGATGTCTACCAGCACGAAATGCCGGGCGGGCAATACACCAATCTGCGTGAACAGGCTCGCGCCATGGGCCTGGGCCCGCGCTGGCCCGAAGTCTCCCGCGCTTACGCCACGGTCAATCGTCTGTTTGGCGATATCGTCAAAGTGACCCCTTCCTCCAAGGTGGTGGGTGACCTGGCCCTGTCCATGGTGGCCAACAACTGGAACGAACAGGACATCCTGGATCCCGAACGTGATATCGATTTCCCCGAATCCGTGATCTCGCTGTTCCGTGGCGAACTCGGCACCCCGCCTGACGGCTGGCCCGGCGCCCTGCAGGCCAAGGTCCTCAAGGGCAGCGCACCGATTGACGGGCGCCCCGGCGCGCACATCCCGGCGGTTGATCTGGATGACGCGCGCGAGCAACTGAGCAAAAGTCTGGAACGCGAAATCAGCGACACCGATCTGGCCTCCTGGCTGATGTACCCCAAGGTGTTCGAGGAATTCGTCAAACACCGCAAACGCTACGGCGACGTCAGCACCCTGCCGACCGAAACCTTTTTCTACGGTCTCGACGAGAACGAGGAAATCAGCGTCGACATCGACAAGGGCAAACGCCTGATCATCCGCCTGCAGAGCATGGCCTTCCACGAAGAGGACGGTGTGACTCGCCTGTTCTACGAGCTCAACGGCCAATCGCGGGTAATCCGGGTGGAAAACCAGCACGCCCAGGGCAGCGTCGGCAAGGCCAAGGCCAACCCCGACAATGAGGCCGAAATCGGCGCCCCCATGGCCGGCATGGTGGTGCGCGTGGCGGTCAAAAATGGCGATGCCGTGCGCAAGGGCGAGGCACTGATCACGCTGGAAGCGATGAAAATGGAAACCGTGATTGCCGCACCGCGTGATGGCACGGTGGCCGATATCACGGTGACGGCAGGCAACAGCGTGGACATGCACGATCTGCTGCTGCGCTTAAGCGACTAGCCAGCCTGGCCAGCGCGGCCTATCAAGCGGCGCAGCTAGGGCATGGCTTGCAGACGCAGGTCGACGTGAACGTCGACCGCGAAGCCCACCGAATCATCTGACGCCCATGATCCGGTGCCGATGTTGAAATCGCGCCGGTCAAGCACCACATGGGCGCGCAGACGCACGCTGCCATCGCCCTGCTCCCGCCACTCGAACACGAATGGCACGGCTTGCTCGCGACCACGAAGACTCAAGCGCGCATCGGCTTCAAAGCGGCCCTCGCCGAGCGGCTTGAAGCGCTGGGTGACGAAACGGGCCTTGGGAAAACGCTCGACAAAAAACCAGGCATCCTGGCGGATGATGTCGTCGCGGTCACGGCTTGCGGTGTCCAGCGAAGCAATCGCAATGCTCACGTCAAAGGCGCTGCCGGCCAGATTGTCCGGATCAAAACGGATATCCGGGGTGAACCGGGTAAACACACCCTCAACCGGGACTTCGTCGTAGCGGGCAACAAAACCCAACTGCGATTGCGCCATGTCGGTTTTCCAGGCGGGCGCGGCGGCGCGCTCGGACAACACATCGTGCGGGCCCACAGAGGCCATGGCGGCGTCTGCCTGTGGCGAACCATGCTCGGCGCCTGCCGTTGTGCTCACGCCACCAAGCTGCGACCAGATCAATGCAGGCAGCCCCACTGCGGCCACCATCAGCACCACGGCGCCGACCGGGCGTGGCCACATGCGCCGCAACACATCATCACGGTCCCACAGGTGATGCTTGAGCGCGGCCCCGGCATGCAGGACCAAAAGGCCCAGCAAGGCCCAGGCCAGCGCGCCGTGCAAGGTTTCGCCCAGCGCTGCCATGGCTTCGCTGGGTGCAGCGATGGCCGGCACCTCGAAAAAGCCGAACCAACGGAACGGGAAATTGGCCACCGAATTCAGCCACCAGCCCGTCAGGGGCAGCGCCAGCATCAGCAGGTAAAGCAGCATATGCGTGGTGCTGGCTGCACGCCTCTCAAGGGGCGTCAGACTGGTCGGAGGTGCAGGCGGTGCGTGCGTCCAACGCCAGGCCAGACGCAGGCCCACCAGCGCCAGCACGGCCATACCGACCGATTTGTGCCAGAGATAGACATTGAGCTTTGCCGGCGACATGGCCATGCGTTCGGCCAGCAGTCCCAGCCCCAGATTGACAACGATCAGCAGCGCGACCAGCCAGTGGAGCGCGACGGCCAGTCGCGTCCACTGCTGCAGCTCTCGCGACACTAGATTTTCTCCGCTTCTACCTCGATACGGATTTCAACCTCATCACCCACCGCCGGCAAGGCGTATTTCATGCCGAATTCCGAACGCTTCAGCGTTCCGGTGGCGGAAAAGCCGATCAGCTGTTTTTTCGGGTTGAACGGGTGCGCACCCGCCTTGTTGAAGGTCACATCCAGGGTCACCGGCTTGGTCACACCAAGCAGGGTCAGATCGCCGGTGATGGTGCCGGTTTTGCCATCCTTGCTCTCGACCTTGGTGCTCTTGAAGGTCATGGTCGGGTACTTCTCCACGTTGAAGAAGTCCTCGTTCTTCATGTGGTCGTCCCATTTCTTGTCATCCAGGCTGATACTGGCGGTCTTGATGGTGACATCCACCGAGGAATTGCCCCAGTTCTTCTGGTCAAAACTGAAACCACCGTCAAAGTCGAGAAACTCGCCTTCCGACATGGAAAAACCAAGATGGCTGACGAAGAAGATCACCTGCGAATGCACGGTATCGAATTTGTACTTGTCGGCGGCCTGGGCCGGTGCTGCCACAGCAACAGCCAGCAGCGCAGCGCTGCAGATGCGATTCAGCGTGTTCATGAACAACTCCCTGTTAAAACGTCATGGTTGATGTGAATGCCCGACTTCGACCACACGCCCGGCGCGCGGTTCATGCCCGACTTTCGAGGGCTTCCCAGCGTTCGAAGGTGCTGCTGATCTGCTCCTCCAGCTCAGCCAGCTCGCGTTGCAGAGCCTGAGCACGGGCGGGGTCTTCGCGGTAGATATCCGGCTCGGCCAGTGCGTTGCTCAAGGTCTGCTGGCGCGCCTCCAGTTTTTCCAGCTGGCCCGGCAAGCGGCCCAGTTCCTTGCGTTCCTCGCGGCTCAAACTGTTGCTGGCAGGCTTTTGCGGCGCTGCTGGCTTGGCCGGTTTGGGTGCCCTCGCCGGTGCCTTGCTCGGCGCTGCAGGCGCAGGGCGACGCTGGCGTAGCCAGTCCTGATAGCCACCGACGTAGTCGCCGATATGACCCGGCTTTTCGAACACCAGACTGCGCGTGACCACGCGATCGAGAAAATCACGGTCATGGCTGACTAAAAACAGCGTGCCACCGAACTCCGCCAGACGTTCTTCCAGCAGATCCAGGGTCTCCAGATCGAGATCGTTGGTCGGCTCATCCAGCACCAGCAGATTGCATGGCTGGGTGAACAAGCGGGCGAGCAGCAAGCGACTGCGCTCCCCGCCGGACAGGCTGCGCACCGGGCTGCGCGCGCGCTCCGGGGTGAACAGAAATTCCTGCAGGTAGCCAAGCACATGCTTGCTGGCACCATTGATCTCTACATGATCACGGCCTTCGGCGACGTTCTCGAACACCGCTTTGTCCTCATCCAGGGTATCGCGCAGCTGGTCGAAATAGGCGACCTGCAAGCGCGTACCGTGGTGCACCTGACCACTGTCCGGAGCCAGCTTGCCGAGCAGCAGATTGAGCAGCGTGGTTTTGCCCGCACCGTTCGGCCCGATAAAGCCGATGCGATCACCACGCAGGATGGTGGTCGTAAGCCCCTGCACGATGGGCTTGCCGTCCCAGGCAAAGTTCAGATCCTCGACCTCGGCGACCAGCTTGCCCGAGCGCTCGGCCTCCTGGATCACGACATTGGCCGTGCCCTGACGATTGCGCCGCGCGCGGTGTTCTTCTCGCAATTTATGCAAAGCCCGCACGCGCCCTTCATTGCGCGTGCGACGCGCCTGGATGCCCTTGCGTATCCACACCTCCTCCTGTGCCAGTTTCTTGTCGAACTGGGCATTGGCTTCAGCTTCGGCATCCAGCGCCTCCTGCTTGCGCCGCACATAGGTGTCGTAATCCCCCGGCCAACTGGTCAGGCGTCCGCGATCCAGTTCGATGATGCGGGTGGCCAGACGGCGCAAAAATGCCCGGTCGTGGGTAATGAACAGCAAAGTGCCGTTCCACTGCAGCAGAAACTCCTCCAGCCAACTGATGCTGTCGACATCCAGATGGTTGGTCGGCTCATCCAGCAGCAGCAAATCCGGCTCGGTGATCAGCGCGCGGGCCAGCAGTACGCGGCGCTTGAGCCCACCGGACAAAGCCCGAAAAGGCGTCCCAGCGGGCAGATCCAGACGCGACAACACCTCGCTGACACGGTTGTCCAGATTCCAGCCGTCCTGTGCATCGATCAGATTCTGCAAGCGTCCCAGCCGTTCAAGATCAGCCGCTTCGGCTTCGATCAGCTGATGGTATTGCGCCAGCGTGCGGCCCAGTTCGCCCAGACCTTCGGCCACCACCTCGAACACGCTGCCGGCCAGATCACCCGGTACGGTTTGCGGCAGCTGGGCCACACGCAAGCCGTTTTCGCGCTGGATCTCACCGCCATCCAGAGCCACCTCGCCAGCAATCACGCGCAGCAAGGTCGACTTGCCTTCGCCATTGCGCCCCAGCAGACAGACACGCTCGCCCGGCTCTATCACCAGCTCAGCGTGATCCAGCAGGACCTGTAAACCGACCTGCAGCTGGAGATTCTTGGCACTCAGAAGAGGCATACACAAACACATGGAAGGATGGCGCGCGAGTGTACCGCAGGCGCAGCGGTTTCTTTGCTGTGGAGAGCTGGGCGAGAATGGTCTGATGTTGATCCCCTCATGCTCCGACGTGGCTCTGCCTTGAGCGGCCACGCAATTATCTGTGGCGCCGGTATCGGCGGTCTCAGTGCGGCCTTGGCTCTGCACGCTCGCGGCTGGTCGGTGCAGGTCATCGAGCAGGCCGAAGAATTGCGCGAAGTCGGGGCTGGCCTGCAGCTCAGCCCCAATGCCTGCAAAGTGTTGCAGGCCCTGGATGTGCTACCCGAACTCGACGCCCTGAGTTTCGCCCCGCAAGCCCTGGAAATGCGCCTGGGTCGCAGCGGGCAATCAATCTTTCGCATCGCCCTGCAAGCGCCTGCTGCGGCGCGCTGGAACGCGCCCTATCTGCATCTGCATCGAGCCGACCTGCTGCAGGTGCTGACGCAGAGCCTGATGATACGTGTGCCCGGTGCACTGCGGCTGAATGCACGCCTGGAGCAGCTGAAGCACAGCGCAAGTGGCGTCGAGGTCAAGCTGAGCTGCGGACAGCGCCTGCATGGCGATCTGCTGATCGGCGCCGACGGCATTCATTCACGCGTGCGCGAAATTCTGTTCGGCCCGGACCGCCCGCGCTTTACCGGCCACGTGGCCTGGCGCGCGGTGGCCCCGGTCGAGGCGCTGGGGCAGCACCGGCCACCACCCAGCGCCTGCGTGTGGACCGGACCGCAGCGGCATGCCGTGACCTACCGCCTGCGCGGTGGTGCCCTGGCCAATTTCGTCGGTGTGATTGAGCAGGCCCACTGGGAGCGCGAGTCGTGGCACGAACAAGGCCCGCGTGAACAGGTTCTGGCAGACTTCGCCGGCTGGCATCCGATCGTCACCAGGCTGATTGAAAGCGCCGCCGTGCATCATCGCTGGGCCCTGTTTGACCGCCCACCGCTGACAAGTTGGCAGCACCGCCATTGTGTGTTGCTCGGCGATGCCTGCCACCCCATGCTGCCGTTCATGGCCCAGGGCGCGGCCATGGCGATCGAAGATGCCTGGGCACTGGCCAGCAGCCTCGACGCGGCCGCACAGATCAGCCCGGCACTGGCCCGCTACGAAAGCTGGCGCAAGCCGCGCACCTCCCGCGTTCAGGCCGCCTCACGCGCCAACGCAAAGGTCTTCCACCGCCCCGCCCCCGCTTACTGGCCCTTGTGGCTGCTGGCCCGCCTGTGGCCCGATTTTTTCCACCGACGTCAGGACTGGCTTTACGCTTACGATGTCACCGACCCCACTTCTGAAAACACCTGATGAGCGACTGTTTTTTTCGCAGCGACAACGGCGACTTCATCGCCACCGAGCACACCCAGGGCCCCTGGGCACGCGGCTTTCAGCATGCCGGCCCACCGGCGGCCCTGATCGCGCACGCGGTGGAGGCCGAAGCCGGCCCCATGCATGTAGCGCGCCTGAGTCTGGACCTGTTGCGTCCGATTCCGATCGCCCGCCTGCGTGTGGAACTGACCCAGCGCACCGGCGGCAAGCGACGCCGCATCATTGAAGCCCGACTGATCGATCGCGACAGCGACCAGACCGTGATTTCGGCGCTGGCCCTGCTCCTGCGTCGGTGCGATGTTGCCACCCCCGAACTGCCATCGCATGACCCCAAGGCGCCGCCCGAACCCGCCAGCGGCGAGGATTTCACCTTCGATTTTTTCGACGGGCCGGTCGGCTATCACACCGCAATGCAATCCTGCCGGGTCAGCGGCGGCCCCGGCTGCGGTCATGCGCAGATGTGGATGCGCCCGCGCATGCCGCTGATCGACGACAGCGCCATCAGCCCGCTGCAACGCCTGATGCTGGCGGTGGACTCCGGCAGTGGTGTCAGCGCCGCAGTGAACCCGCGCGAATACGCCTTCATGAACCCAGACCTGAACGTCAACATTCGCCGTTACCCGGTCGGTGACTGGGTCTGTCTGGACGCCATGAGCCATTTTCAGTCCTTTGGTCTGGGCCTGGCGGAAACCCGCGTGTGGGACAGCCAAGGCGTCATCGCGGATGCGGCGCAGAACCTGCTGCTGGAGCCGCGATGAGTGCCAGCAAAGAGCATCCGCTGCAACGCTATTACGCCACCTCGGTGCCGCATTGCGGCGCCCTGGGCCAGGTCATTGAGGAGGTCGAGCGCGGCCGCGTGCGCGTGCGTCAGCCCTATGCCGACTTCCTGCTCGGTGATGCCGAACGCGGACTGATCCACACCTCGGTGCAGCTGTCGCTGGTCGATTCCGGCTTCGGGGCGGCCATCCTCAGTGCCCTGGACGCCCCCGAACCCATTGCCACGATCGATCTGCGCATGGACTACCACCGCCCCGCCGTAGCCGGACTGGATCTGATCCTGGAAGCCGAGGTTGACCGCATCGCCCGGCAGATCGTGTTCGTCAGCGGGCGTGTGTGGCAGAACGATGCCGAGCAGCCCACCGCACTGGCCCGCGCCGCCTTCATGCGCACCGCGCACAAGACCCCGTCCGTGCTGGAGCCTGCAACATGACCCACGAACGCTTTCAAAGCGCGCTGCAGCGCATCCCCTACGCCGCTTACCTGGGCATCTGCCTGGACAGCGACAGCGGCATCTTCACCCTGCCGTTTCGTGATGACCTGGTCGGCAACATGCACTTGCGAGCCGTCCACGGCGGCGCCATCGGTGGTTTTCTGGAGAATGCCGCGATGATCTGGCTCAGCATCACCGAAGACCAGCAGCGGGTGCCCAAGCCGGTAGATTTTTCGCTTGATTTCCTGCGTTCCGCACAGGCCCGCGACAGCCACGCCCATTGCGAGGTGCTGCGTAAAGGCCGGCGCGTGGCGCAGGTTCAGGTGCGTTGCTGGCAGGACGACCCGCAGCGACCGGTGTCGGTCGGGCGCGGCCATTTTTTGCTTGAAAGCGACGTCGACAGCGCCTCAGATCCGGCGACCTAATCGATTCGTTCGTAGTCGGCCTTGCTGGCCCCGCATTCGGGGCACATCCAGTCATCGGGGATATCCTCGAACCGGGTGCCCGCGGGAATCCCGCTGTCCGGGTCACCGCGGGCTTCGTCATACACATGGGCGCAATACATGCAGCGGTAGCGGCGGTAGTCCATTAGGCCTCCTGTCGCGTGGGATACAAGGCCAGGCCATGTTGTATCGACAGATCCTGCTGGCGCAGCTCGCCCTCAACCAGACGCCAGACCCGGCGGTTGTTATAGAACGGTGTGGTCGGCCACAGGTGATGGATCAGATGGTAGTTCTGCCATTGCAGCAAGGGACTGAGTATCCATTCGTGGCCCAGCCGCACGGTGGTCGCCCGGGTCAGATTGTCGGCCTGGGCGGTGTCGTGCGGCACATGTGGCAACCAGAAAAACGCAAAGCCCAGAGTCACGAACAACACGCGTGACGGGATCAGCCATAGCATCAGCAGGTGCCAGCCGTAGCCCGACGCAATCAAAGCCGTGAACAGCACCAGGCTGCCCAGCGCCCAACGCATGCTGGCGCGCAAATGCCGCCGTGACACCGGGTCGAGGTTTTTCAGGGTGTGACGCAGATACAGCACATCGATGAACATCCAGCGCCACGGCAAGGACCATGCCGGCCCATGCAGGATCCAGTCGGGGTCGCGCGCACTGTTGGCGAAGCGGTGATGAAGAATGTGAGCCCAGCGAAACAGCGACAGGCTGACGTAAGGCGCCCCGAGCATGATCGCGCTTTGACCGATCGCATCATTGAGCCGGGTGTTGCGGGACACCGCGCGATGGATGCTGTCATGGGCAATGCTGAAGGCGTAATAACCGGCCACGCTGTTGATCAGCATGCCCGCCCACAGCGGCAGCCAACCGGCCAGTCCACCCACCCACGACATGACATACGCCCCCAGCACCAGCAGCCACAGCAGCAGCACCGGCCACGATAGCCCCGGCGTGGCGGTCAGGGATTTGAAACGCAGCTGATCCTGGGGACTGAGCAGGTTCAGGTCGACGACGTTGTGACGCATGCGGCAGATCCTCGACAAAAGCGGAATCCCATCCTAATGTGACTATTTATTCGCATTCAATTCGCTTTAATCATGCGCAAACAGCCCCGCCAGCAACGCTCTCGCGCGCTGGTTGAAAGCCTGCTCGATGCCACGTTGCTGTGCATCGCACGCGAAGGCCTGAACGCAGCAACCACCGCACGCATCGCCCGCTACGCCGGTATCAGCGTCGGCTCGCTGTACCAGTATTTCGATCGCAAAGAGGATCTGTACGCTGCGGTGCTAAACCGTTTTGTCGATGAGATGTCGACCCTGATCAACGATCAGTACGCGCGCATGCCGCAGGCCACCCTGTCGGAATTCGTTCGTGAAATGCTGAATGCAATCTGGGATTTTCTGGAGCGTGACGAGGCGCGTTACCTGCATCTGTCCCGTTACTGGAACCAGATGGACAGCGGGCGCTATCTCAGTGCCCTGGAGCACAAGATGCTCATGGTCATCAGCCAGGTGCTGCTGCGCCATCCGCCGCCACAGCCTGTGGCGGATGTCCAGGTCCGCACCTATGTGCTGGTCAACGGCATCATGCTGACCCTGATCCGTTATATCGCCGAGCCCGCGCCCGGCATTAGCCGGGACCAACTGATCGATCAATTCAGCAATCTGGCGCAATGGCTGATCCACGCGCCGCAGTAGTCACCAGCGCGCCTTGTCCCACATTTCGGGGTTGGCCCAGTTACGTGGATTGTTCCAGTTGCGTTTGTGGTTGTAGCTGTCGAGCTTGTAGCTGTACAGGGTCAGGCCATCGCTGAGCTCGACATGACGCCGAAAGCCCAGAGCGACCAACTCATTCAACTGCCAGCGGCCATCGCTCGCCACCAGCACGGCGATACGCTGCGTGCCGTAGTTGCGGAGCAAACCAAGTAGCCGGCTGCCCTCGGCCTGATCAAGCTGATCCAGGGTGTCGCTGACCAAGGCCAGATCGGCCCCGGCCATCGCCGCGATGGCGTCCTGCGCCTGGGGCGGCTCGAACAGTGCAAGTTGCAGCGCAGGATTGCAGGCCAGCCAGCGCTGGCCGACCTCGTTTGCCGTGGTCCCGCAGCTGAGCAAGCGCTGCGGCGCCGCCGTATCAACGATGCGCGCCAGCACCTCACCCGCCGATTGCTTTGCACTGCTGTCCGTCATGGCGCTACCCCGCCTTGTCGCGCCGATTGCGGCTCAGACCCGCGCCATTCCAGTGACTGCTGAAGCGCGCTTCGAAATGCGCACGCTCTGCCGGGGGGACCTCCAGAGCCTGTTCGCGTAGCACCCGCTTGGTCTCGGCGTAAGCCTCGCGCGGGTGCGCCGCCAGGCTGTGCAGACGCTGACGCGCCAGGCCCAGCTCATCATCGGCCAGCTCATCCACAAGCCCCAGCGCCAGGGCCTGCTGCGGTGCATGGTTGGCCGCTTCGAGCAGCACCCGATCGATGCACTGTGGAGCTATGCGGTAACGCAGAATGCGCATCAGCTTGGGCGGATAGTTGATCCCCAGCGCCACGCCCGGCATACCGATCTTGATCGTGGCGTCAGCCCGAGCAATACGCAGATCACAGGCTTGCAGCAACAAACAACCACCGGCAATGGCGTGGCCGTTGACCGCAGCCACGGTGGGGGCCGGATGCAAAAACAGCGCGGCGGCGACATCTTCAATCGCATCGCTGACGCGCTTGGGGTCATCCTTAATCAACGCGTCGATATCCAGACCGGCGCTGAACGCCGTGCCATGTCCGGTGATCAGCAACGGCTCGTCCGGATGTTCAGCCAGACAGTCGCGTAGCGCCTGCAGCGAAGCCAGGGTCATGGTGTTGGGGCCGCGCCCGCGCAATACAAATTCTTTCATTTCGTCGCTGTTTGAGGGTGTCCTGGACGACACCACAGAGTACGTGTTCGGTTACATTACTCTGCGATACCGGGCCGTGTTAAGCCGGCCTGCATGGATGAAAACCCGGAGACAACGCATGAGCGAGAGCACCCCCACACTGCTGCTCGTCCACGGCGCCTGGCACGGAGCCTGGTGCTGGGAAGAGCGCTTTGCCCCCTACCTGCGCCAGCACGGCTTGCAGGTGCAAACCATCGATCTGCCTGGGCACGGACGCCAGGATACACGCCGCATCCCGTGGTTTTCGGTCCGCGACTACGCGGACGCGGTCGAGACACAAATTCAGGCCAGCAGCAGCCCGGTTGTTGTCGCCGGCCACTCCATGGGCGGCTTTGTGGTGCAGAAAGTGATGGAGCGACAACCGCCCAATCTGGCTGGTGCCGCGCTGTTCGGCGCGGCCCCGCCGTGGGGCGTGTTCAGCGTGGTCTGGCATCTGCTGCGCTCACGGCCGATTGATCTGGGCGTGGCCAGTCTGGGCTTCAACCTGTATCACCTGGTGCGCGAACCGCGCTTCGCCCAGGCCCTGTTTTACAGTGCCAGCATGCCCGAGAGCGAGGTGCGCCAGTACTGGGCCAAAACCCAGAACGAATCCTTTCGGGCTTTTCTCGACATGCTGGCCCTAGATCTGCCCAAGCCGGCCAAGGCCGACCCCAAACTGCCCAAGTGGGTGATCGGCGGGGAGCACGACACCATCTTCCCGCCCGATGTGGTGCGCCGCACGGCCACCGCTTACGGCGCCGAAGCCACCATCTACCCGAACATGGCGCACAACCTGATGCTGGATGCCGGCTGGGAAAAGGTCGCCGACGATCTCAACAACTGGATCAGCAATCTGTCTTGATCAGTCCACCGGGCGGCGGCTGAAAATGCCCACGATGGGCGTGCCGTGCGCCCGCATGATGGGTTCGATTTCGCGGTGCAGTGCGTGGTAGCGGTAGAACGGCACGCGCGGAAACAGATGATGGATGGAATGCAGATTCTGGCCCAGCCAGAACCACTCAAAGGGTTTCATCCAGCGCGGCATGATGAGACTGTTGGTGTTGCGATAGCGGGCCGGGTCCTGATAGGGAATGTGCGGCCGGTAGGCAAACCAGTAGGCCGTGAACAGGCCACCGAAAAAGTAGCCCAGCACGATCACCACGGCCGTGCCCGGCTGCGCCACCAGGGCGATGAAGGCCACCCGCCAGCCCAGCGAAACCGTAACCTCCGCGAGGTAGATCGCACGCTCGCGTCGGGTCGCCTTGGCCCAGTGGTTGTGGACGAAGAAGCTGTTCTGCACCCACAGAAAGCGGAACACGGTCAAAAACGCCGCGACCGGTCCGTTGGCCATGCTGCTGACCACATAGTCCGGATCCTTGTCCGGCTGATTCGTGTGCCGATGATGGGTGAAGTGCTCAACCGTATGCGAGGCATACGGCACCATGATGAACGGTGCAACCAGATAACCACACAGGTCATTCAGCCACTTGAGGTGATCACGTCCGCCATGGATATTGCCGTGGGCGGCCTCATGCAGCGGCGTGTAGGACATGTAGGTCAGTGCCGCGACCAGCGGCGTAGCCAGCCAGGCCGAGATCAGGCCGGCCGCAAAAAGGCCCAGAGTCAGGCCCATGCCGGCCAGCACCAAGGCGACCAGCGCCACCGTGGGCCAGGCGATGTGATTCATGTGTTGCTTGGCGGCCACTATGGCTTGCTTGTTGAGTGCAGCAAGATCGGCGGACATGGTCTACTCCTGGTTCTTGATCTGTCTCCAGATTAGACCGCCGGCGGCGGTGCCTACAGGGCCAATACGGACAACATGCATGCACTTGGGGACAGCCGGCCTACAATGTGGCGCATGAATGTGGACGCCGAGATCCTGCACCCCATCGCGATCAGCCAGGTCATGCTCAATTTCGCGGCAGGCTACGGCGTGTCCGAGGATGTCTGCCTGCTCGGCACCGGCATCGATCCGACCGCGCTGCTTGAGGCCGACGCACTGATCACCCGCGATCAGGAGCTGCGCCTGGTCGAAAACCTGATGTTGGCCCTGCCCGATGAAGCCGCGCTGGGCTTCAAGCTCGGCCTGCAATACAACGTGGCCACTTTCGGCATCTGGGGTTTCGCCCTGCGCACCAGCCGCACGCTTTTCGAAGCCTTCCGCCACGCCTTGCGTTATCTGCCACTGAGCACGGCCTATTGCCGTATCGGCATGGCCGAGGATGGCGACATGCTCTGTGTGCGCATGGACCCGGCCCCAATTCCGCGTCATCTGCGTCAGTTTCTGCTCGAACGGGACATGGCCACGGCCGTCAACCTGGTGCGTGAACTGAGCCTCGCCGGCGTGCATGTGCACAACATCCGTTTTCGTGCCCCTGACCTGGAGTACCGCGAGGTCATCGCGGGGTTGGTCGGGGTCAAGCCCGACAGCGGCTGCGATCACAATGAACTGCTGATCCCCCGGGCCGATGCCGACCGTCCGTTGAGCACCTTTGATGCTCATCTGGTGCGCATGCTGGAGGATCAGTGCCGCCAGCAGCTGGAGCGCCGCCAACAGGCTGGCGTGGCCGGACAGGTGCGCGCCCACTTGCTCGGCGAGCTGGGTCTGGTTGCCGGCATTGATGATGTGGCTCAGGCCATGGCCCTGTCCCCACGCAGCCTGCGCCGCAAGCTGGATGCGGAAGGCACCACATTCCGGCACATCCTGGAAACCGAGCGACGCCAACTGGCCGAGCGCCTGCTCAGCGCAACCCGCATCACCCTGGACGAGCTGGCCATCCAGCTGGGTTATTCCGACACCGCCAGTTTCACTCGAGCCTTTCGGCGCTGGAACAATGTCTCGCCAGGCGAATTCCGCAAGCAGGCCCAGAATAAGGTCCCATCCGTCTCACCCTGAACGGTTTGCATGCCGCGGTGGCGAAATCCCCCGGCATTTCTTGATCCAGCCCGCATTGCTCAATATGCTGACTGCAGGGGAACAGTCTGCGGACACTGTGCGTGTCAGCACCTACACAAGAAGTCCCCACAATGCACAAAGCCAAGACCCGTCACGGGCCGCCGGAGACAACACCTATGAGCCGATACGCCTCGCTGATCACTTTGCTGATCATGGCGCTCACCCCCCTTTCGACCTACGCCAAGGTCTCAGCCGAAGAAGCCGCCCGCCTGGGCAAGGATCTGACCCCGCTTGGTGGCACCCGCGCCGCCAATGCCGACGGCAGCATACCGGAGTGGACCGGTGGCTATGTGATGGCGCGGGCACCCGCACCAGATGCCCAACGCCTGCCGCGCACATTCTCAGACATCACCACTGATCGCCCGCTGTTTGTGATCACCCGGGATAATCTCGACGAATACCGCGACATGCTCAGCCAGGGCCATTTGCGCCTGTTCGAGATGTATGGCGACACCTACAAGATGCCGGTCTATCCAACACGACGCACCGGCGCCGCGCCGGAATACATCTACGAAGGCACTCGGCAAAATGCCCTCAAAGCAGAAATGACGAATTTCGGCGAATCCATCGAAAACGGTGCGATTGGCGTGCCATTCCCGATCCCCTCACACCCGCAGGAGATCATGTGGAATCACAAAACCCGTTTTCGCGGCGCCTCTTTGAAACGCTACAACGCCCAGATCGTGGTTCAGACCAACGGTGATTTCATCGCGCACAGGCTGCGCGAAGACGTGCGTTTCTCCTGGAGCATGCCGAATGCCAAGCCGGAAGATCTCAACGGGGTGATGGCCTATTTCCTGCAGCTGACCATGGCGCCGCCGCGTTCAGCCGGGCAGGTGCTGCTGGTTCACGAAACGCTGGATCAGCAGGAAAATGTGCGCCGCGCCTGGTTGTACAACCCCGGGCAGCGACGGACTCGTCGGGCACCCAACGTGGCCTACGACAACCCTGGCAGCGGCTCCGACGGCCTGCGCACCAACGATCAGCTCGACGTGTTCAATGGTGCCACCGACCGCTACAACTGGAAGCTGGTCGGCAAACGCGAAATCATTGCGCCGTACAACGGTTACAAGCTGATCGACAACCGCCTCGACTACGACGACATCATTCGCGCAGACCATCCTGACCAGGATCTCATGCGCTACGAAAAGATTCGCGTGTGGGTAGTGGAATCCGACATCCGCCGCGGCACCAGTCACCTGTACAAACAGCGCCGCTTCTACGTCGACGAAGACACCTGGACCATCGTGATGGTCGACATCTACGACGCCCGCGACGACCTCTGGCGTTTCCAGGAATACCATCAGGTGCTGCTGCCGTGGACGCAATCAGTCGGCCCCGCAGGCCACATGATTTACGACTTCAACTCACGCCGTTACCTGGCCATGGAAATGATGAACGAAGAACCACTGTTCGAGTTCGTCACCATCGGCGAAGAGCACTTCCGCCCGGCCAACGTACGCAGCGTCGCCACCCGGCGATAACCGCCTAGAAAGCGTATTTCAGGGTCAGCGACAGGACGTCGCGATCCTGATACGGGCGTTTTTCGAAATGCGGCGTGCCGAGAAAACCGCTGTAGTTAAGACCTACAGAAAAGCGGTTGGCATAGGTCATGGCGACACCGGCACCCAGCCGGTAGTCGCCCTCACCCATCAGCGAGCCCAGCCCTGAGGTCAGGGCCGACTGCCCAGCGCCTATGCCGGCGAACTGGAACAGCAGGCTGCCATCCCAACCGGTCAGGATGTTGCGCTTGTCGATGTTGACCACGGCAGAATAGCCCCAGGCATCGCGGGTGTTGCTGAGCTGATCAAACATGCGCCCGTCCGGCCCCTGGGTTGGCGTCACCTTGTCGACGTGCACATAGCCCACTTCGCCAACCAGGGCCATGGAATCCCAGAACCAGCGCGGTCCCAGTACGTAGATGCCAGACAGCAAGCCCTGCCACACATCCGCGCGTGTGGGGGTCGGCACCGGCCCCAGAATGCCGCCATCCACATCCACCAGCACATCCACACCCTCGCGGTAGATCAGCTCGGCGCCAACACTGATCCCAAACAGCGTCGTACCCAGACTGACCGCCGTGAGGTCAATGCCGTCAAAATAGCGAATGTTGTAGGTCACCGGCACTTCAAGCCCGAGCAGCGCCGTGGTGATCGGCGGCAGACCCAACAGGCTGGGAATCAAAATGCCATCACCATAGTTCTGCACCGGCGCTGGCGTGGTGCTGTGATAGCGCAGCCGGTAAAAGCCCAGCGTGGAGCCGTTGTCGGTCAGGTAACGCAGGCCCACGCCCCACTGACCATGGTCCGACGGGCGGATGTCCGCCTCCCGCTCAACGTTGATGGCCTCGGGAATAAACGGCGTCAGTGCCGAAAGGTCCGGCAGACTCAGCTCCGGCAGAGCCTCCGGCAGCAACGGCGGCAATTCGGGCAACAGCCCACCAAGCAACAGGTCATTGACCAGGTTGAGCGTTTCGATCAGGTCATTGCTGAGCAGATCAATATCGGCCAGCGTGCCGGGATAAACCGGATTCTTGATGCCGTAGATGAATTCGGCGCCGGGCCCAACCACATCGGAAACCGAGTAAAACTCACCCACCGGGTTCAGCTCAACCTCTTTGAAATCCAGCTTGTACTGGGCCAGCAGCGTCAGCTTGTGATTGATCGTCAGCGAGGCCGAAACCTGATTGACCGGCAACAGGATGCTTTTCACATCTGCCCCCGGCACCGTGGCCTTGGTCGCATCGGCGGGTGTCTGGGCCAGTGCCACGCCGCCAAAAAACAAGCTCTCGCCCCAGGCCGCAATGTGTTTTCCCACACGCAGATTCAAGGTCGATGCTGGCAGATAAAAGGTGCCGAATGCGTACGCGTCGAGCAGACGGGCGCGCTTGCCGCTGAACGCCCGCGCCTCGTCTGTGAAGGTGTTGCTGGGCATCTGCCGCGTGTTCAATGTGTGGGGCGATGCGTTGGCGTTGTCGTCGCGATACACCAGATCGTAGAACGCATCACCGCGCACCATCAGTCCGAAATCGTTCTTGCGCAGAATGATTTCGCCCAGCATGGAAAACCGGTTGTTGACCGCATCGTACTGATCGAAATTGCGATCGCCATCGTCGTAATTGTTGGATTCCGGGTACTTGAGAAAATCGGGGATCGGAATCTCGGCGCTGGGCGGCGCATTGATCACCCCGTCGTGTGGTTTTTCCAGTCGAATCGCATAGGCATAGCTGGCGCTGAGCTGATATTCACCATCAATTCCGCCTGGCAATGAAAAATTGCCTGCGGCCCACAACGACCCCAAACCGCCCCAATACAACCCCAATGCGGCCAGCGCCAAGCGCGGCCACCAACGTCCCTGTTGCACACCCACGTCGATTCTCCTCAATCTCGCTGCGGTTTCGCCCGTCATCCATGCGGACGTAATACAAGTGCCTTATTCTAGTGAAGCGGTAGCACCCGACCACAGCGGATATTGTCCCAACGCGGTGTAGGACAGGACTGACATCAACGGCGCCGCGCCGCGTCCAGGCGCCAGGCATGCGGACTGCGCCCGTGCCAACGGCGGAAGGCATTGATGAAGCTGGTTGATTCGGCGTAACCCAAGCGCGCGGCAATCTGCTCAACCGACAGTTGCGGCCCGGACAAAAACGCTTCGGCCAGGGCCTGGCGCACTTCATCGCGCAGTTCAGCATAGGCGGTGCCCTGTTCGGCCAGCCGACGACGCAAAGTGCGCGGCACCATGTGCAGGTCGGCCGCCACGCGCTGCATGCTAATCCCGTCTGCCAGCCCGGCGGCGATGTGCTCCCGCACCTCGGCGGCCAGCCCGCTGCGCGGACCACGCGCTTGCAACATCTGTCGACATTGCGCTTCTGCGGCCTGACGGGCCAGTTCATTGGCCTGTGGCAGGCGGCGCAGGCTGAGGCCGCGATCCAGCACCACCTGGGTTTCAGCCTGATCGAACTGCGGCTTGACCCCGAAAAAATCGGCGTAGGCACGCTGATCACGCGGTGCCGGATAGGCAAAACGCAGGGCACGGATGGCCTGCGGCGCACCAAAGATGTCGCGCTGCAAGGTCACGAATGAGGCCAGGTCACGTTCCACGATGAAGCGTCGCAGCTGCAGCGGCAGCTCTTCATCGCTGAGCCTGACCACGGTGTCGTCCTGCCCGTCTTCGACCACAAAGCGGGTGAACGCGAACGTCAGCTGGAAATAACGCAAGCCGATGTCCAGTGCATCGCGCAGGGTCTGGCAACTGATCATGGCGAAACCTAGCGCGCCAAACGCGGTGAAGTGATAACGCTGCCCCAACGCCACGCCCAGTGCCGTGTCATCGCCCAGGGTCTCGACCATGTTGCGGATCAGACGCAGCTCCTGCGCGGCGCTGACCACGGCCTGAGGATCGTTGAGCTGAGCCGCCTGCAGCCGCGTGCCGGCTAGAGCCCGGCGCACATCCATGCCCTGCTCTTGGGCAAACTCGACCAGCAAGCGCATGCTCGTGACCTGACGATCAAAATCCCAGCTGGCCATGCCGCCACCCCCCATGTCCTCTTTTATTGATATTTTGTCCTCGCAGGGCCTGCAAGAGCAAGCACCAAGCCCCTACACTTTGCGCCATTCAAATGCGACATCAGGAGACCCTCATGGCCCGTTCAAAGGCATCCGCAGCCGTCACCCCGCACATCGTGATCATCGGCACCGGGTTTGGCGGCCTGGGCATGGCCATACAACTGAAAAAGGCCGGCATCGAATCCTTCACCCTGCTCGAGAAAGCGTCGAATCTGGGCGGAACATGGCGCGACAACACCTACCCCGGTGCGGCCTGCGACGTGCAGTCGCATCTGTACTCCTACTCGTTCGAACCGAAGAGCGACTGGACCCGAAAATTCGGCCTGCAGCCGGAAATTCGCTCCTACATGGAAAGCTGTGCAAGCAAGTACGGCCTGCATGAGCACATCCGCTTCAATCAGGAAGTCGCCAACGCGCAGTTTGACAAGGCCAGCGCGCAATGGACGCTAACCACCAAGGGCGGTGAAACCTTGACCGCCGATATCGTGATCAGCGCGGTAGGCCAGCTCAACCAGCCGGCCTACCCGAGCATTCCTGGGGCCGATCGTTTCAAGGGCGCACTGTTTCACTCCGCCCGCTGGAACCATGATGTCGATCTGACCGGAAAATCGGTGGCGGTGATAGGCACCGGCGCCAGTGCGATTCAGTTCGTGCCGCAGATCGTGCCCAAGGTCAAAGAGGTCAAGCTGTTTCAGCGATCGGGCGCCTGGGTCATCCCCAAACCGGACCGCCCGTTCAGCGGTTTCGAGCAATGGCTGTTCGAAAGCTTTCCGCTGATCGACCGCCTCTATCGCACCTCGATTTACTGGAAAAACGAGGTCCGCGCCCTGGGCTTCACCAAGCTGGGTTTCCTGCTTGAAGCCTGGGCCTGGCAAAGCAAACGGGTGATGCGCAAGCATGTCAAAGACCCGGTAAAACGCGCCAAGCTGACGCCGGATTACAAAATCGGCTGCAAACGCATTCTGATCTCCAATGACTGGTTTCCGGCGGTCAGCCAGGACCATGTCGATATCATCACGGATAGCATCCAGGAGATCACCGAAGACGGTCTGATCAGCGCTGATGGCACCCACCATAAAGTTGACGTGATCATCTACGGCACGGGCTTCAAGGCCACCGAATTCCTCACCCCGATGCAGGTCACCGGGCTCAATGGCCTTGATCTCAACGAAGCCTGGAAAGACGGTGCAGACGCTTACAAAGGCTTGTGCGTATCCGGCTTCCCGAATCTGTTTCTGCTCTACGGCCCCAACACCAACCTGGCCCACAGTTCGATCATCTTCATGCTCGAATCGCAGATTCGTTACGTCATGCAATGTGTGCGCATGTTGCTCGACCCCGGCCTCGCCTACATGAACATCAAGGCCGAACGCCAGCAACATTTCAGCGAACAAATGCAGGACGCGCTCAAAAGCAGTGTGTGGGTGGCCGGATGCAATTCCTGGTATGCCAACGAAGCCGGCAAGGTCATCAACAACTGGCCTGGCTTCACCTTCACCTACCGTCTGCTGACCGGCAAGCTGGACCTGCAGGACTACGAACTGCAGCCAACCAGCAGCGAGATGCAGCAACACGATCAGGCGGCCTGACAGATGCGTAGCGTGATGAAGTCGGTCGTGCGACTGATGATCAAACCGGCCTTGTCCGGTGCAACGCCGGTGGCCGTGCAGCGCCGCTGGATCAATGCCATCGGTCTGACCCTGCTGGGCCCCAAGGATGCGCGCTACAGCGAACAACGTATCGCGGGCGTACCCGTGCTGCGCATCCTGGCCGGCACTCAGGCACCGCAGCGTGTCGTGCTTTACCTGCACGGCGGCGCCTTTGTCATGGGCGGCTTTGCCAGCCACCGCAAACTGGCCGCCTCGATTGCTCAGGCCGCCCAGGCCGAGGTGTGGCTACCGGACTACCGTCTGGCACCGGAACACCCGCATCCGGCGGCCTTGCAGGATGCGCTGGCGGTTTATGCCCATTTACTCGAACAGGGCCACGATGCGCGCTCGATCAGCATCGCAGGCGATTCCGCCGGCGGTGGTTTGAGCCTGTCACTGGCCGTGGCCATTCGCGACGCCGGCCTGCCCCAGCCAGCCGCTTTGTGCCTGCTTTCACCCTGGGTGGATCTGGGTCAGAACGGGTCCACCATTGCCAGCCATGCACGCCGCGACCCCATGCTCAGCCTGAGTTGGCTGAAAGCCTCCAGCGCCCACTACCGCGGAACTTGCGCGGTGGATGATCCGGCCTGCTCACCGCTGTTTGCCCGCTTGGACAATTTGCCGCCTGTGCTGATCCAGGTGGGCTCGGAAGAAATTCTGCTGGATGACGCGCAGCGTCTGCACCGGGCCTTGCAAGAGGCGGGGCAAGTCAGCGAACTGCAGTGCTATGACGGTTTGTGGCATGTGTTTCAGCTGCACAGCCGCATACTCAAAGAGGCTGACCAGGCCATTGGCGCCATTGCGTCATTTCTCAAAAAGCGAAGCTGAGTCCATCGCGCTTGAATGCCCGTAATCGCCACCAACATAATGCAACCAACTGGTTGCATTATGTTGGTCAGCATGCTTCACTGGCGGCTCGCTATTGCGGCTCTGGAGACCGTCATGCACAACACCATTCAACGCGAACTCACCATCAATGCCCCGCAGAGCCGTGTTTACGCGGCGATCGCTGACCCTGATCAAGTCGTACGCTGGTTCCCGGAAACGTTGGAGGGCTGCTATGCGGTTGGCGAACAACCCGTGTTTGGCTTTGGCGAGCATGGTCGCAGCCAAATTTTCGTCGCGGCGGCCAGGCCCGATGACTACTTTGCCTACCGCTGGGTGCCCGGTGCGAATCACTTCCTTGGCGATGTTTTATCGGTGCCCAACACATTGGTGGAATTTCACATCGTGCCGCTTGATGCCGGCAGCTGCCGCGTCACACTCACCGAATCAGGCTTTGCCGATCTGCCCGCCGAAATGCTCGCCTTGGCCTATACGCAAAATTCCAAAGGCTGGGATTTCATGCTCGAGCGCCTTCTCATATTTTGCACTCAGGCCCGATGAGCGCGGCAAGCGTATACAAGGCACTGGGCGATCCTATCCGCCTGGAGATCGTGCGACGCCTGGCCAGCTGTAACTCGAGCACGCTCGGTGAGCTGTCACAGGACCTCGGCGTCTCACGCCAGGGCGCGCGCAAACAAATCCAGGTGCTGGTCAGCGCACAATTGGTTCATCTCACCCAATGTGGCCGCATCACCGAGGCGCGCCTGGACCACGCCACGCTGCAGCAGGCACAGCAACACCTGGATCAGCTTGGGAAACTCTGGGATCAACGGCTGCAGGCCTTGAAAGACTTTGCCGAGAGTCATGACAACGACACCTAGATCACGCTTTCGAAGGAATTCCTTACTCGCTGTGTAGTGGACCGGCAACGCCCCGTGCAACTCATGACTCCAATCGGTTACCCCGCACGCCCGGTGTGCTGTTTTATCAACTTGACCCGCGTAAGGCTGCCCCCATTGAAGCCGCTCACACGACTCAGGAAGCCGCATGCAGATTCGCCAAGCGACCGCGCAGGATTTTGATCAAATATGGCCATTCTTCAAGGCCATCGCTGCGGCTGGAGATACCTACGCCTACCCGCGCGACATCGACAAAAACGACGCTTATCGGCTCTGGATGGAAGCACCGCGCAAAACGTATGTTGCGCACGATCAAGGCCAGATACTCGGCAGCTACTACATCAAAACAAACCAGGCCGGCCCGGGGAGCCACGTATGCAACTGCGGTTATATGGTGTCCAGCACAGCGCGCGGCCGCGGATTGGCAACGGCGATGTGCGAGCACTCACAAGACGTGGCGCGCAAACTGGGTTATCAGGCGATGCAGTTCAATTTCGTCGCATCCAGTAACCAGGGTGCGGTGCGCCTGTGGCGCAAACTGGGGTTCGAGACCGTTGGCCGCCTGCCCAAAGCTTTCGACCACCCGGACCTGGGCCTGGTCGACGCTTTGGTCATGTACAAATGGTTGGCGCAGGCCAAGCCCGTGTAACGCGCAGCCCCGCACGCATGCGGGGCTTGTCACGCAGCGGCTAGACGCCGATATCAAAGCTTCGTTGACAGCGGCTCACGCCACCGCCAAACACCGCGTCGCTCACCGTGAGCCGAAAGATCACGTCGGTCTGCCCTCCGCCTGGCAGGTCGGTGCTAACAGCCCACTCCCATGTGTCCGCACCGGGTGGATCGCCTAGGACCGGATTGCCGGTTCTACTGCCGCCCCCGGCATCGGTGGCAGGGAAGAAGCTGGCCCCGCCATCGGTGGAATACTCGAAGCTCAGATCCAAGCCGTTGGGTGACGGCTGAACTGTCGAAAACGAAATCAAACTATTGCCGACCAGCGTAGAACGTTGCGCTGGCGCGTCGATGCTGCAGGTGGCCTGGTTCGGAATGTTCCAAACAATATCGTCCGAGAAGCTGTCGCCGGTTGCGTTATCGATGGCGCGAACACGGAACACCACATCCTCTTCATCAGAGCGGATATCTGCAGAGCTGTCCCACTCCCAGGTCTGCGCTCCACTAGGTGTAGGCACCACCGTGGGGTTGCCAAACACCGAGCCCCCGCCAAAGTCCGTGGCCGCAGCAAAGGTCAGCCCATCATTGGTGGAATACGAAAACTCGTAGGTCAGCGGATTGCCAGGTACCGCTGTATTGGTGCCGGTGAATCCAACCAGGATAAAGTTGGTAGGACTGGCGCCCTGAGCGGGCGCTGTCATTTCTACCGTGATCGGACAGCCGACCCCAGCCGCGGGCACGACCCCAGCCAATGCCGACAATTCACAAATCGCGGCGATAGCATCCAGATTATTGGTTGCATCAGCACCGGCTGGCCCCTGCGGCCCCGCAGGTCCAATCGGGCCCTGAGCGCCCGCAGCCCCGGGCGGGCCTGCGACGCCAGGCGGACCTGGCGGCCCGGCCGGGCCGGGCGCACCCGCGGCACCCTGCGGGCCAGCTGATCCGCGAGGTCCTGCAGGCCCTTGCGGCCCTTGAGCACCGGGTTGACCGGCGGGCCCTTCCGGGCCGGGGGCTCCCGCTGTACCGGCTTCACCTGCTGGTCCCGCAGGGCCCTGGGGCCCTTCAGGCCCGGCTAGCCCTGCCGTATCGCCAACCCACTGCCCCGTTTCGTCGATCACCGTGCGGCCACCAATGACCACAGAATCCGGATTGATCTCACCCAACACATCCCCAGCCAACAGAGCATAGGGCGCAGACGTTACCTGCACGCGCGGGCTGAGTTCATCGTCATCATCAATCTGAATGCCCAGGAAGACACTTGAATAGGCGCGGAACACTTCCGTCAAGCCCGAATCGGTCGCGATCTTGACCGTAAAGAAACCGTTGCTGAACTCAACGCTCTGGATGCTGGGAAATACGGAAGCCGAGATATCGTCTTCAGCTCCCGCGTAGAACCTCAAATGCAACTGATGCGTCCCCTCCAACGGCAAGCCCGAGGCCGAATCCAACACCCGCCCCGAAAACCGCAAAAGCTCAGGTGCCTGGGCCGAGGCCATCTGACACGCCAACAGCGCAACAAGCACAAACCACCTACCGAGCCGCATGATGTGGGAATCAATTGCCATCGCCCTGCCCCCCAAAGACCTGTCCACCAATAACCATCTCATAACGACTGGAAGAAACAGGTGTTGCCAAAACCGCCTGATCAAATTCGAAGAGCTGCAGCTGATGCGTCTCAGAGCTCATCAGCACGCCTGCCGCACCCTGAGAACCGGAATCATTGCCGTGGGAAAGCCCATTGCCAGCCGAACCGCTGTCGCTGCAACCGAACATTCCCACAGACGCGCACAGCACCAAAACCAGCCTGATGACGCCTTGCGGCCCCCAACGCTCAGCTAACAACATGTCTGTTCCTCGCAACTCTTATTAACCTCATGGGACGCGGTCCAGAACGACAAGTCAAGTACGCGAGCCGCCAAAACCCAATGCTCATCACGCATGCAAAAACAGGACCGCCGAGCGGCTTTCGGGAGTTAAACCGGCGACTTCTTAAACCGCAGTCACGCAGCAGAAAATGTGCGCCAAATCGTACGCGCGCATGCAAAAGCCGGGATCAAACCGAGTACACAGGGGATCGCGATATCCGGCAAAAAGGAGGATGCATCAACAGCGCCTGAACACCTCAAAACAGCCTCTCAGGGGTCGAGCAATAACACCCTGACTTGTGACCAAAATCACAGCGCCAGCGGCGCGTGCGCTCGAGGCTTGCACACGCTAAGCGCTCGCCTGGAGCGTGCCGCTTAGTGCCTTCTGTTCGGATTTGGCTGTGGGTTCTGCGCCTCGCAATAGAATACGACCCAAGCATCCCCCCGGACAGCAACCAGAAAGACTCACTTCATAACATTCGAGTATTCGCTTCTAGGCCCTTCACTCCGCCGCTTGCTAACGTCGGCGCCGCGCATACAGTCCAGCCGCCCACATCAAGAAAAGTAGCTGCAGACCAAGGCTACCGCTACCTTTTCTGCCACGTTGGTCATTGTCTTCAATATCAACAACGAGGCTCTGTGGCGCACCTGCCAGGCCATTGGATATAGGGCCCAAACGAACGACGATGGTTTCGTTTCCCTCTATCAGGGTATCGTCCAAAGCTCTGATCAGTATCGAGCCACTCGTGTCATCGGCTGGAACGATAATTTTGTTGCTGCTTATTGAATAGTCGCTAGACGACGCCGAGCCGCTCAATTCAATGTCAATGCTAACGTCCTGATAACTTGGGTTAGTTAGAACAGCCTTCACAGTCGTCGAACCGCCAGCTTCTTCAATAGAACCACCCTGCAGTTGGAGAGATACGCTTGGCATCGGGTCATCATTTCCGATGGTGCCTGTCGCACTGGCATTAGCTATCGTCGCCTCGGCAGCGTTACTCAACATCACCTGAAACGTTTCGTCATCCTCAAATGTGGTATCTGCGTTGACCAATATGGTAATGCTGGTCGCTGTCATGCCCGCCCTGATAACACCAGAACCGCTGCTGGGTTCGAAGTCGTTTTTATTGGATGAGGCCGTTTGATCTATGGTCGTAAAGTCAAAGCTCACGTCAACTGGATGTGCTTTGGACATCGACACACTGAATACCAGTGACGTTCGACCAGCGTTGCCTTCGGCCACCACAGCGTCCGCGATGGAGAGAGTCGGCGGGTCTGGAGGCGGCGCGATTTCGATGCTGTAGTCTTCAACTTCACCATCTTCGGCTTGGCCATATGCGAGGTCACCTCCCAGACTGCTCAGCCGAACCCGGGCAAACGTTCTTCCGCTGTTAGCTGACACGGGAATAGAAAACGGGACAGCCTCATTGGTAGCGTCGATGAGCTCATCAACAACGACATGTTCATCCATGCCACTAAAATCACCATCGCCATTGAAATCTATGAATGCATTCAGATGGCCGACGCCAGCTTGACTTACAACAACCTCAATAGCTGCCTCTTGATTCCCGGCAATCAACCCAGAGAACGTTACGCCTTGCTCGTCGTTATCGCTTGAATCTGAATCATCGCCTGTCGCCGTAGCATTTGGTTGACCATCGCGCTCAGCATCAACTGAAGCCCCCAGAAATAAGTCCGTTATTTCATGCCGTGCCCCATCTGAGCTCAGCAAGGTGCGGTACGAAGGATCCGGCGCATCTCCGAAATCCCTTTCCAAGCCATTTCGGTACCACGCGATTTGGTCCTGCGTATACGAAGCTGACAGTACATCCAGATGTCCATCGCCCGTGAGGTCTTGAATAAACATTGAGGTCACACCATTGGCTGCGGCGCTGAGCAATTGGCCAGGACCAAAAACGCCACCCCCCAAATTTTCGAACCAAACAATGTTGTCATCAAACTGAGAGACTGCAACCACATCAAAGTCGCCATCGCCATCCAGATCACCAGCAACCACACGTTCCGGCGCGTTGATCACATTAGTCACTGATTTCTCTGTCCCAAAGCTCCCGCTACCATCGTTCTCAAACCACACGATCTTGTCATCAAGAAGCGATGCCGCAAGCACATCAATATCTGTATCGCCATCAACATCTAGCACTGACATCGAACCTGCGCCATCCAGCACGTCGCTAATGATTATCTCCGTGCCAAAATTTCCATCTCCATCGTTCTGATACCAGACGACCTTATCGCTCTGGGAAACAGACGCAAACACGTCAATATCACCATCACCGTCCGCGTCTTCGGTTTGAACAGACGACACTGAGAACTCATCGGCGATGGGCTGAAGGTCACTGAATTGACCGGCGCCCAGGTTTTCGTACCAAGCGACCGTATTCTGGTTATACGCGGCTGAAACAACGTCGGGGTCACCGTCTCCGTCCAAGTCAGCAGACACAACCCGAAAGGCCCTTATGGCCAGAGTCGTGATGATCCGCTGGTTGCCAAACACCCCTGCCCCAACGTTTTCGAACCAGGAAATGGTGTTGTCAGCATTGGACGCCGCCAGCAGATCAAGGTCACCGTCGCCATCCAAGTCGTCAGCAACAACACCCGCTGGACCCGCAGCAGCGGTTGTTATCACCTCTTGTATACCGAAAGATCCACTCCCTGAATTGGGATACCACGCGATTTTTGAATCCAACGTGGATGCGGAAACAACATCCGGATCTCCGTCTCCATCAATATCTGCAGAATAGACAGCACTGGGACGTCGCGTGACTGGCCCAACGTCCGTTCCTGGCTCAAATCCCCCGCTGCCGTCCGATCGATACCAGACCAGCTTGTCGTCATTAATTGATGTAGACACAACATCCGGCGCACCATCTCCATCAAGGTCGGCGGTGAGCACAAAGCTGGCGTTATCGGCACGATCGTTGAGTACCTGTCTCCCTCCAAAGCTGCCATCTCCGAGATTCTCGTACCAAGCGACCGTATCGTCGCGTGCAGATGCAGAAACCACATCCAAATTCCCATCGTCATTCAAGTCCTGGATCGCGACGGAAACGGCCCCATCTGCGGTGTTCGTAATCACGACCGCGGCAGAGAACTGCTCATTCCCCTGATTTTCGTACCAGACGATTTTATCGTCGCCAAAGGATGCCGAAACAACATCCGTATCACCGTCTTTATCCAAATCGCCCACAGACACCGCCAAAGCCTGAATGGCCTCAGTGCTAATGATCCGTGGCTCTCCGAATACCCCGGAGCCATTGTTCTCGTACCAAGCAATTTTGTTGTCGAGATTCGATGCAGACAGGACATCGATATCACCATCTCCATCCATATCGTACAGATGCACGTCGGCTGCCACTTCAGCTGTGGTCGTGATGACTTGGCCAGCCCCGAAATTGCCACTTCCGGTGTTTTCAAACCAACGGATTGTGTTATCCAGGGAAGATGATGCGACGACATCCATGTCGCCATCTGCATCCAAGTCGCCGGCTGAAACATCGCTAGGCCCGTCAGCCATTAAAGAAATGATCTGCTGCGGACCAAATGACTGGCCATCGATGTTCCGATGCCACGCTACTTTGTCATCCAACTGCGAGGCAGACAGCACATCAACGCGTCCGTCTTGATCCAGATCTGCGGCGAACACGGAACGCACTTTTTCCGCCGAAGCACTAATTACACGCCGAGGAAAAAATACCCCATCGCCATCGTTCTCATACCAATAGACCGCATTGTCTGTTTCAGATGCTAAGAGCAGATCCAAGTCTCCGTCACTATCCAAATCAGCGGCATGCGTCGATCTAGGTGCGTCGGCTTGCTGCTGAGTGATCAGATTTTTGCTACTGAAATCAATCTCAGCACCAAAGACAGAATTGGTGATCAACAACATTAAGCAAACCAAGCTCGTGAGCCCGACCCGACTGAACGTATTCTTATTCATCGCGCATTCTCCCAGCTCCTCTGCCGCCACCAAATGCCTCTGTCGCAATCGGTAGGCGACCGAATGTATTGCTGCCCGGCAATCGCCCCTGCCGCGAATGCACACGCATCGCTCTTCAGAAAGGAATGGATTTCGCCTCCCCACAAGACGGGAGCAACTTCGCGCGATTTGACAATCCTCAGCTACAAGCCTGCCTTAGGGCCGCATCCACCATACTACACCCCAGGAACGAGCGGTGAAGGCGCTCTTTGTCACGGCATCCGGCCGTCACTTGCCAGGCAAGGCCCACATTGCAGTGCGGCCGAGGCGATGACCTGCTCAAAGGCTGCAAAGGTGGGCGCCGGGCCAGAAACCACCTGCAATATATTGTTAAACCGCAGCACTCCGCGGTTCACAAATTCCGCAACCGCGCCATAGTTAGAACATCGACATAACTACCGTTACGGAAAGAATGCGCTTTATGCCGACCTTCCAATTCAAAGCCAAACTTCTCATAAAGCCTGATTGCTCCAAGGTTGTCAGCGAAAACATCCAACTCAAGGCGCCTAAAATCCAACCAGTTGTCTGCAGCATCAATGAGTAAACGCAACATTTCAGTCGCGATCCCCTGGCGCTGCCACTGATGATGAATCGCCATCCCCAAGCCAGCCGCATGCTTGCGACGAAGTGCTTTCGGGTTCGCTATCAGTGACGCGTGCCCGACGATGACGCCTTTGGCGTCAGCCACCAAATTGATGCTCCCATGCGGCAACGCTTCTAAGCGAGGTTTCCACCGATCATCAGGTGGAAACGGAAGCTGCATTGTACCTTTGTACACATCGGGGTGGGCATGCATGTCCCGAAGCCCAACTGCGTCCCTGAGTTCGGCGTGACGAATCGAGATGTCGGGTGAAATGCTCATACAGGGGTTAATTGAATGGAGTTTGAGCCAGTCTAGCAACGATCTGAGGAACAAGCCTTGGTAAAGAATTGAGTCACTGCGCCAACCTTCAGAACTTCTCTAAATTGCCGCCCAACGCCCACGTTCTGGTGCATTTGAGGCTATGGCCACTTTTGCGGCAGCGAAAGTGAGCAGCGGGTCAAACGTCACCTGCAACGTGTTGTTGGGCGACAACAATCCTGTAGCGCATGCCACTATTGACTGTCTGAAATCAGCGAAGCAACTGGTCATGGAAAATTTCGTTTGATTCCCAATCGTAAGACAGAAAAAAATAGCGATCTTGCGTCATTTTAGGCCGATAGCAATGGACATATCTTTTAAGCTCAGAAGTCCAAGCTTTAGCCTCAGCGACATCCTTAGCCTCAAATATCATCACTTTATGGTCTGCCGTCGATTGGACCAGCTTTTCAAAGTCGAACTTAACACCATGCAAGCCTCCATGGCGCCATTCAATTTCTGCTGCAAAAGGGATTGATACTAAACGATCCTTTTGGTCGTACTCATACCATGTCACATCGTACAGCCACTCTGATTCAGCATCATCAACACCCGAGGCACAAGTGGAAAAGCCAAATTGCGTTCCTACTGAGCACAAAGCTTTTTTGAATGATGTTGTCCAGTCTGAGGTGCCCACACCGTTTTTCAGACAGTTGACGTTGGCAGCCTCAATAGAAGCAAGGACACTTTGTTCTATCTTGTCCAGTGATATCGTTGTTGTCATTGTTCCCCCCGTAGCACAAGCTTAGCGATGGTCAGTTGAATTTGTCGCCCAACGCCCACGTTCAGGTGCGTTTGAGGCGATGACCGCTTTTGCGGCAGCAAAAGTGGGCAGCGGGTCAAACGTCACCTGCAACGTGTTGTTAGATGCATTCAATGGCACACCGTTTCCAGCCATTTCAGATCTTCTGCGATTCCATCCAGCCCTGGAAACAGGTGACGACGGCTAACACCGTACTTGTTCAGCGTTTTCTTGATATCACTTCGAGCAGCTGTCTCAATGATGATCCGTTCCATTGACTTGTGCGTGAACGGTTTTTCCGGTTCGGGATGAACAGTAAACAGCCCGGCTTGTGCTGCGATGCGTGACGCTACATGTGGGGGCCGATAACGGACAACCTTCTGAATCGCGAGAGGGTCTGAGGTGACATCCGCCGTAGTTCCGCCTCCCCAAAACACGTAAACAACGCTATCTCCGTCGAAGTCCTTCTCCACGGAAAAAAAAGCTGCCGCTAAGGGGTTATAACTCCAGTCCATTAGCCTCGTGGGCAGACCGTGATGTTGCCCTATCGCTAACCACTCCCAGTCGTTTTCTGGACGATAGGAAAGGTGTGGCAACGACGATTCTTTGAACAGAGTTAAAAGCTTCTTTTCCATTGAAGCGTGCTTCGTCCTCGCGCCAACAGGGCTGCAGCGTCCAACGCTAGGTTTCAAGGCGTAATCGACGTCCTTATGGCCACGGTAGATAGTCTTCTGCTTTCCATTCAGTCCTTCAATCACGGCATGGAATTCAGAAAATGACTTGACGCGATGGTCTTTCACTAAGGTTTCCTTGAAGGCATCTAACGCCGCGGTTCAGGTGCGTTTGAGGCGGTGCCTGCTTTTGCGGCAGCAAAAGTGGGCAACGGGTCAAACGTCACCTGCAACAGCTTGTTAGAACGGCAAGCCTCAACGGCCCCTAACAAGCCAAACATTATGAAAGCGGCGGGACGCTGAAACTTGCAACGAATGCATGACTGGAACCAGCCAAAGCGAAGGCACCTGGCGTCCGAGCACGTACATCCAAGCTTGATAGAACAGCCGAACCAAACATCCCCTCTCCCCTTTCTGATAGCCGCCGCTTCAAATGCTGAATGTGCCATCTGATGCGACAACTCTGCACAGCTTTTCTAGCTGCGGAAAATAAGCTTAACGGAGGGACTTACCCACGCCAACGAGCCTTCCGACCTTTCCCAACAACAATCGCTTGCGTTCCCCAAAATCCAAACGAAGCATTCCCTTGTTCACAGCTTAAACGAAACCACGGCTTTTCGAACTGGCAGCAACTGAACAACGAAAGGGCCAGGGGCGTGAAGATGTGATGGCCTAAGTTCTTGGCATCAGCGCCAACACACAACAATTATTCGCTTGCCTTCTAACGCCGCGGTTCAGGTGCGTTTGAGGCGGTGCCTGCTTTTGCGACAGCAAAAGTGGGCAACGGGTCAAACGTCACCTGCAACAGCTTGTTAGAACGGCAAGCCTCAACGACCGCTAACAAGCCAAACATTATGAAAGCGGCGGGACGCTGAAAATTTGCAACGAATGCATGACTGGAACCAGCCAAAGCGAAGGCACCTGGCGTCCGAGCACGCACACCCAAGCTTGATAGAACAGCCCAACCAAACATCCCTTCTCCCCTTTCTGATGGCCGCCGCTTCAAATGCAAAACGTGACATCTGACGCGGCAACTCTGCACAGCTTTTCCAACTGCGCCAAACAAGCTTAGCGAAGGGATTTGCCCTCGCCAACGAGCCTCACGACCTTTCCGCATCAACTAACGCTTGCGTTCCCCAAAAACCAAACGAAGCATTCCCTTGTTCACAAGCTTAAACGAAACCACGATTTGTCAAACCGGCGACGGCTGAGAACGGAAGGGCCAGCAGATTGAAGATGTGATGATCTAAGTTCTTGGCAACGACGCCAACACACAATAATTATTCGCTTGCCTTCTAACGCCCACGTTCAGGTGCGTTTGAGGCGATGACCGCTTTTGCGGCAGCAAAAGTGGGCAGCGGGTCAAACGTCACCTGCAACGTGTTGTTGGGCGCCAACTCCGCCAAACTCAAATTTGCACATCCATTTCGTCCATCTTTTCTTCCGCGTTGTCGACACGATGTATCTGAAATGACGTCTTCCGCAAGAGTCTTTGCTGCGGCAAAATCTTCTTCATTACCAATCGGTTGTAGATGATTTTCGGGGAGGAAGCGTCAATTGGCGGTAGAAAACATGGTTTGTTCTCAAACAAATCACCCTGCATCTCCATGTGAGGTGGCTCACGTAAATATCTAAAGACGTTTCCCTCTAGTTCCTCGGCGTCTTTGTATAGTTCGAACCACGCCAGATGGACTACTTCACGCGATTGGCCATCGACGTAACTCGAGTAGGGAACCATTGGGTCACCCAAATATTGGGCAACAATTTTTTCATCAACAACGGGTACGTTTTGAATATTGCTGCCGATGAACATGCGGCTGCTGTTGATCACGAACTTCGCAAATTTGTATTCAACCTCGGGATCAAACGTCCACCCCAATTTTTGGAAGACTTCCTCCAGATGCTCCTGCGCGAACGCTTCCTTTCTCGATATTTGTTCAGCAGCCTTTTCAAGTATCTCGAAAGATCTGTACTGTGAGATGGGTGAATCGGTAGTGACAATGGATTTTATTTCACCGATCAAGATGAGATTACCAACTCTTGCGATAAGGTCGATCTCCTCAGAAATGCTACCAACTTTAACTTTCACCTGTTTGGCTCGGTCGTAATCCGTCACAAGAGGGTTCTTATTGAGCGCCTCGTTGATAGCAGCCAGCACGGTAGATTCGTAGGTAAAACCTTTGTCCTGCAAATCCACATCCATTGTCACGAGCCAATGCTCAACCACCCGTGTCATGACTGGCGTCACCAATGCCGCTGTTACTAAAGCAAGTGTCTGACCCTCTAGCTCTATGAGAGGATGGCACCATAGGTCTTCCTTTGCTCTTCCTTGGAACGAGAGGAAAGATAAGATTTTTCCTACTTTTGACAGGGACAGGCCGGTGGCTTTGGAAATAGCTCGGCGCATGTCGGCGCGTTTCAATTGCGGACAGAACTGGCGGAGCTTCGTAAGATTCTGGAAAGCATCATGGTCGGGATAGCTCTCCATGATCTGTTCTGCCAGCAAAGAAAGGCACCGAAAAACATCTAGCGCTTCAAAGACAGAAAATCCATATTTTTGCTGTCTTTCTAGGAATTTGTCGGGGAACTCATCTGCAAGAAAAAGCTCCCGACCTTTCCATATGGCATTAAGCCCTTGAAGGTTTTCGGAGGCCGCCGCAACCGCCTTTGCCACTACAGACTTCCTTTTACCAACTTTCTTTGGGCAAATGAGAAAGGCGTCTTTTGCAAAGATGGCGCGGAGCTTTGGTGAAGACGCAAACCCTGCAAATTGAGCCTCTAGCCGTTGCTTTCTTACCTGGCTAAAGGCTGCAGACAGCTCGTACGGCGTCGGAGTCTGATGAAAAATATATTTTCTGTTGGTCTTGTCCTGAACTATGAACTCATAATCATTCCAGACCAAAGCATTCCAGTAATCTTCCATCGAGCGGTAGGTCTGAGAAAGCATTGACTCTTTAGAGATAAATTGTAGAGGTTCAATTTTGTTTTCGGCTGATCCTTCATGAGTGGCCGTGTCTTTTCTGATCCATGACGTAATCGCCAGTTGCAACCCATCAAGTGAGCCATCAGCGATCTCCTGTATTGTCAGATCATTTACCCCGTAGTGCCCTTTTACAGTGATGCTGTGAACGTCCGCCTGCTGCTTCGGCTGGCGAAGCGTAGTCCGAGAGAGAATGGCTCGATCCCGATTCACCAATGCAATGTAGGACCGGATCACAACTTCGCGATGTAGCTTTGGTGCCACATCCATTAACTCATCTAACTGGCCTCTGATCTTGGACAGAACCTCGTACGTTATGAGACCAGCCAGAAATAGCGAGACGCTCTCTCGAGTTCGATCCGAGCACGATTTCCAAGACTCTTCCCATTTTTGCGTACAAAATCCAGGTCGGGTCGGAGGTTTAATTTCTCCGTCGCGAATCTTCTGTCGAAAGCTTTTAGACACTCACGCCCCTGGAAATGCGGCTGCTTTTGGCGCCCAACGCCACAGTTTAGGTGCGTTTGAGGCGGTGCCTGCTTTTGCGGCAGCAAAAGTGGGCAGCGGGTCAAACGTCACCTGCAACAGCTTGTTAGAACGGCAAGCCCCAAAGGCTCTCAACAAGCCAAGCTTTGATATAGCGGTGGGAAGCCACGCACTCGCTACCAACGAATGATTGGAACCAAGCCAAACGACAGCACCTGGCTTCCGAGCACGTACACCCAAGCTTGATAGAACAGCCCAACCAAACATCTCCTCTCCCCTTCCTGATGGCGCCCGTTTCAAATGCTGAATGTGCCATCTGACGCGACAACTCTGCACACTTTTCAAAGTACGGAAAACAACGCTTAGCGAAGGGACTTACCTACGCCAACAAGCCTTCCGGCCTTTCCGCAATAACTAACGTTCGAGCTCCCCAAAAACCAAACGAAGAATTCCCTTGCTCACAGCTTAAACGAAACCACGTTTTTTCAAACTAGCGGCAGCTGCACAACGAAAGGGCCGAAAGCTTGAAGATGTGATGACCTGCGCTCCTGGCAACAACGCCAACACACAACAATTATTCGCTTGCCTTCTAACGCCTGAGCTCAGGTGCGTTTGAGGCGACGCCCGCTTTTGCGGCAGCAAAAGTGGGTGGCGGGTCAAACGTCACCTGCAGCGATTTGTTAGAGCTCACTCTGCACCTTCCCCTGATCTTAGGCGATGTTTCTGACGCGATACCTCGTGATACTCGATTAGCGCCTGAATCAACCGAGCTTTGGCTCGCTTGCTCAAAGAAGCTCCCCGAGTAAGTTGGTCCAATCCCTCCAATGCCGCTGCGGAGAGAAATTCTACTGCGAATACAAGGCCAAGCCATGCGAACCAGAGGACAAATCCAATCGAAAACCATGTGCCCATATATCTGCCAAAATCATCACTCCAAAAGAGATCTGACAGTGGCTGCGTGAAGTCAAAGGAGCGTACCAATATCAGCCCAATGATCGAAAGTAGAACTACGATCAAGGAGATGATCCGCGCCTTTGATTCGGGATGAAAGATCAGAAGTAATAGCTGTGTCCATGTAGGCCCAACGGACACTTTGTGCTTTTCTTCTAAGTCTGCAGCGCGGCTAATTTTGGCCGCAAGCGAGGCGTACTCGGTAGGCGGATCTCCCAGCGTGTTTTTCAACCATTGCCTTTTGACCTCGTATATCCCGTCAGCGGCCTTGATTCCGAAGGCCCCATCTAATTTGGAAACCGCCGAGCGCTCCAAACATCTCTTGGCACGATCCCAAGCAAAGAGAAACAAGATCTCGGAAGAGGCCGTAAGCACACCAAGTATGGTGACTTCTGATCCAGGGCGTTTTTGAACGATCCAGGCAAGCAGCCAAACGGACAACGCTGCGAATAGTAAGAAACTCGTAAAGACAAAGAGAGTGTGCCGCGTAAAGAAACCTACATGGCGGTCGTAACGATGAAAAGCATCGTAGTACTGAGTTGCAAGCTGCGAGTAATTAGCCACGTGAGCTCTAACGCCGCAGTTTAGGTGCGTTTGAGGCGATGGCTGCGTTTGCGGCAGCAAACGTGGACAGCGGGTCAAACGTCACCTGCAACAGCTGGTTAGAACGGCAAGCCTCAACGGCCTCTAACAAGCTGAACGTTGATAGAACGGTGGGAAGCCAAGAATTGGTTGCCAACGGATAGTTGAAACCAAGCCAAACGGAAGCACCTGGCTTCCGAGCACGCACACCCAAGCTTGATAGAACAACCGAACCAAACATTCCCTCTCCCCTTTCTGATGGCCACCGTTTCAAATGCAAAACGAGCCATCTGACGCAGCAGCCTCGCACATCTTGCAACTACCAAAAAACCTACGCTCAACGAAGGGACTTACCCCACGCCAACAAGCCTTCCGGCCTTTCCGCATCAACTACGCTTGCGTTCCCCAAAAACCAAACGAAGCATTCCCTTGTTCTCAGCTTAAACCAAACCACAACTTTTCAAACTGCCGGTGGCCGTAAAACGAAAGGGCACGCAGCTTGATGATGCGACGGCCCAAACTCTTGGCACGGTGCCAACACACAATAATTCTTTGCTTGCCTTCTAACGCCCACGTTGAGGTGCGTTTGAAGCGGCGTCTGCCTTTGCGGTAGCAAAGGTCAGCGACGGGTCAAACGTCACCTCCAACGTGTTGTTAGAGCTCACCTCTCTCCCTTCAACTACCCGAATAAGAATCAACCCATTCGCCTTGGCTAGTGATGCACTTTTAGTACCTGTGCCCAAAATCGCCCCCATTGCTTATAAGTACACGGTAACTTGTGGCCACCGCTCTTTAAAGCATTTCGTTCTCATGCGCTCCTGAAATGCGTCAACGCTCGCTCTTGATGGGTTATGACGAACCCGCATTTCAAACAAATCCTCTAACCCGTGTGGTGCGATAACACGGATTGTTTCATCGTCGTTGAGGCCCAACCCAACGGCAGTTGCATATTCAGGCCACGAACCGACGCCCTCCTCCAGCGACTTGAAAGGATCAACATCGTGACCAAAAGCCGATGGATACCAAACATGAACTGTTGCCTGATTCACAACTTCCCAAGCTGAACCAGGGAAAACCTCTGGCAGCCTACTGGATAAAGACTTATCGATTTCTATGTCCGTTTGATCAGGATCAAAATAGACCAGATCAATGTCTTCTACTGCGGTGTGATTGGCGTAATCGTGCAAAGTATCCCAAACCACAGACCGTACCGCTCCGGCACCGATACACCAATCCTTCAGCTCTAACTCCCGAGCTTCGACCAAGGCCACCATGAGCCAATCGCAGCTCTCAGCTATGGCAACAAGCCTACGTTCCAGAGTCAAATCTCGGGAAATTTTCAAGTGAGCTCTAACGCCTGAGCTCAGGCGCGTTTGAGGCGACGCCTGCTTTTGCGGCAGCAAAAGTATGTGGCGGGTCAAACGTCACCTGCAGCGATTTGTTAGCCGCCAACACTCCCAGTTGCACCCGACATGGGTAGCTACCCAAGCGTTTCACCAGACACCAGCCAGAAATACTCGTTTTCATACGTGGAAACGGTACTACATAGTTCGCCCAACAAAGAGGCTACTTGATCAGTACTTGGGAAATTCTTGAGAACTTCGAAAGAACCGCCATCAACAAGCGACCTGTTCTGATACGTATCCCCCGTCCCCGTTGTCCGGGAAATAGGTGTACTACTTCCCGGCACAAACCGATTATCAAAAAGAACGACGCGCGAACTTGGACTCAGAGCTTCCGCTACGCCAGCCAAAAAGCTAGAGCGCTCTTGAACTAGAACGTGGGAGAAGAAGAAGCCTGCTACCAAGCAGTTAAATTGCTCGCGCTGTGGAATTGAGAACACGTCGACTACACCCGCTTGGACGTTCACACCCTCACAACTTTCTCTTGCGGCTAGAGCTAACTGCTGAGAAGCGTCTGATGCATAGAGGCTTGCGGCAGAGTTGGCCATACGGCGTGTCCAAAATCCTGTACCGCAAGCAACCTCAAGCACCTGCTTGCCAGCAACCAACGAGCACAACTCTTGTTCTAACTGAGCCAAGCAGCCCTGGCGTTCAGGCTTGGCGTAGATTGCCTCATATTCAGAGCAGCGCTTTTCGTAATATTCAAGCATTCGCTTTTGGCGGCTAACGCCCACGTTCAGGTGCGTTTGAGGCGATGATCGCTTTTGCGGTAGCAAAAGTGGGCAGCGGGTCAAACGTCACCTGCAACAGCTTGTTAGAACGGCAAGCCTCAACGGCCCCTAACAAGCCAAACATTGTGAACGCGGCAGGAAGCCGGGAACTTGCTGCCAACGAATAATTGGAACCAAGCCAAACAGAAGCACTTGGCTCCCGAGCACGCACACCTAAGTTTGATAGAACAGCCGAACCAAACATCTCCTCTCCCCTTTCTGATGGCCGCCACTTCAGATGCTACAACTCTGTACAGCTTTTCAAGCTGAGGAAACCACGCTTAGCGAAGGAGCTTACCCACGCGAACGAGCCTCGCGGCTTTTCCGCAACAGCAATCGCTTGCGCTCCCCAAAAACCAAGCGAAGCATTCCCTTGTTCACAGCTTAAACGAAACCGCGATTTTTCAAACCGCCGGCGACCGTAAAACGAACGGGCTAGAAGCTTGAGGATGTGATGGCCCGAGTTCTTGGCACGGTGCCAATACACAACAATTCTTTGCTTGCCTTCTAACGCCTGAGCTCAGGTGCGTTTGAGGCGACGCCCGCTTTTGCGACAGCAAAAGTGGGTGGCGGGTCAAACGTCACCTGCAGCGATTTGTTAGGCATTTTCATGACGGTGTTCCGCCATATGCAAGCAGCCTTGCAGCTAACTCCCTATCTCTATCCGGCAGTTTATTGTTGATTCCGCCAAGAGTTAGCAATCCAATGGCAACACTACCATTTCCTCTCGAGGCCATGAATTCATTGAACAATCTTTGTGCACGAGACCACTCCCAAAACGACCAAACTGATGCAACAAAGTAAGCTTTCGAAAGGCCATACGTCTCATCTAGTACATGAAGTGCCTCAGCACTCCATTCCGGCTTTCCGTTCCCATCGAACCCTTCAGGGTAAAGCGAAATAACCTCCTCAAGAGCCTTATGAAAGTTGGGTGCGTGAATTCTGGATGTAGCAAACGCATTGGCAAGCTCAACAAGCTTCTCTTGTGCCGCGAGTGATTCGCTCTCAGAAACACCTTCAACTACGAAAGAAATATTCTCGACCGAAGCCACGCCAGCTGACACCACTACGTCAGAAATATCGAAGGCACTTATGGTTTCAATGAACTTCGGATAGTAGTTGACAAGAGACTTCGGGAAATATCTGGCTGCAATGGGATGCCCGGATGCGCTCGACAACAGTTCGCGCTCGATACGTTCAGGAGTATAGCGCTCAACCTTAATGTACTTTTCCGCGCCATCAATCTGTCGCCTCAATTTCTCAGACGGAGGTGTCGTATAGAACGGGATAAAGCCCTGACACCCCCACTCTCCAACAGTTTCCACCACACCTGTTTCCACCGTAACCGGAACGGATTGCGACGAGTGCGCGTAATGCTTGCAACTAATTAGCCATCGAGTTCCTGTAGATGGATCTAACGCCCCTATATCAATTCCACCATCCGGACCTACTGAAACACTCCTAAAGATTTGAAATCGCTTAAGAACTGTAAAAAATTCCTGACAAAACAGTTCAAAATCGGCCGGCTGGTTGGACACCCCCAGCGGCGCGTCAGTCACACTCTTATGTGTCTGGTTCGGAGAACAGATTTCTCGAAAGTCTAGTATGCCCAACTGGGTCTCCCAAAATGCCTAACGCCGCAGTTTAGGTGCGTTTGAGGCGGCGCTTGGCTTTGCGGTAGCAAAGCTCAGCGACGGGTCAAACGTCACCTGCAACAGCTTGTTAGAACGGCAAGCCTCAACGGCTCTTAACAAACCAAATTGTGATGCGGCGGCGGGCAGCCAAGAACTCGCTACCAACCAATGATTGGAACCAAGCCAAACGAAAGCACCTGGCGTCCGAGCACGCACACCTAAGTTTGATAGAACAGCCGAACCAAACATCCCCTCTCCCCTTTCCGATGGCTGCCGCTTCAAATGCTGAATGTGCCATCTGACGCGACAACTCTGCACACTTTTCAAAGTGCGGAAAACAACGCTTAGCGAACGACTTGCCCGCGCCAACAGGCCTTCCGGCCTTTCCGCAACAACTAACGTTCGCGTTCCCCAAAAACCAAACGAAGCATTCCCTTGTTCATAGCTTAAACGAAAGCACGGCTTTTCAAACTAGCGGCAGCTGCACAACGAAAGGACCGAAAGCTTGAAGATGTGATGACCTGCGCTCCTGGCAACAACGCCAACACACAACAATTATTCACTTGCCTTCTAACGCCCACGTTGAGGTGTGTTTGAGGCGGCGCCTGCCTTTGCGGCAGCAAAGGTCAGCGGCGGGTCAAACGTCACCTCCAACGTGTTGTTAGGCAGCATTGCTCCAGATCTCTCGCATTAGCTGGTTTATTAGACCAGCATCCCCACTCACCACCAAATATATGAATGCCAAAACATTCAACATTACAGTAACCCAAAAAACCGACAAGAATTCTCGCTTGCTGGATTTGTGCCGAAAGTAACGCTGAGCAGCCAATCCCCCTGGCCTGTGCGCCGTCAGCAACTGTGTAACACCTGAGGGGTTTCGCTAAAGGAGGAT